>NZ_JAUTBA010000001.1:4359303-4982061 GCF_030818895.1 Sphingobacterium zeae | reverse complement strand
TCACAGATGGGAGTGAAGAGCGTAGAAAGTTTGTGGATAATGTGATTTCCCAGACAGATAATAAATATTTAGATACCCTGATTATTTATAATAAGTTTTTAGCCCAGCGTAACAGCCTTCTTAAACAAGCGCGTCAAACCAGTGTACTTGATCTTGGTCTAATTGAAATTCTTAATTTTCAACTTGAAGAAGTTGGAAATATTATTTTTCAAAAAAGAAGGTCTTTTATGGAGGAGTTTCAGCCGGAGTTTGACCGACACTATCAGTTCCTCACTGATGACGCGGAGTCCGTACAATTACATTATGAATCGCCTTTAATGATTGATTCTTTTTTACATATTTTGGAAAAGAACTTGGAGCGTGACCGTATGTTAGAACGTACCACGCAGGGTATACATAAAGATGATCTGATATTTACAATTCACGGTGGAATGCCTTTGAAAAAATTTGGTTCTCAAGGGCAACAGAAATCTTTCCTAATTGCGCTAAAACTTGCTCAGTATTCTTATTTGCAACATAAAAAGGGCTTTAAACCTCTGCTTCTTCTGGATGATATCTTCGATAAACTAGATGATCGTAGAACACACAAATTGATGCAAATGGTTTCTGAAGATGATTTTGGACAGATTTTCCTAACCGATACAGATTCAAAAAGAATTGAGCGAATATTTGATGAAATCAACCGTCCTGTTCGTATATTTGATATTGTAGGAGGACAAGTCAATGTATAAGAAGCAAGCTAAGAAAAGCCTGGAATTTATTCGGTCAAGCGATGATATAACGATAAAGGAGGGAGTTGAACGTCTTCTTGAGGCTTATAAACTGCGCAGGAAATTTGACGAAACATCGATAGCTTCCGTTTGGCCTCAATTGATCGGTAAAGCTATCGCTAATCGCACACAGCAGCTATATGTTCGTGATAAAAAACTGTTCGTACGTGTAGAGTCCGCTGTAATTAAGAATGAATTGGCGCTTATGCGAAGACAAATTCTAGGAACGGTAAATGAATATGTAGGTCACGTGATTATTGAAGAAGTCGTGATTTTATAAAACCTCCCTTCATGTTAGATCAACTCTTTCAAGATTTTTTTCCTATTTCTGAGGCTAGTGCCTTAAAACTTTTCTCAAACTTCGAGCGTATTGAATTAAAACGAGGCGAATATCTTATCAAGGCAGGGGATTATTCTTCCAATCTGTTTGTGATAGAATCCGGATTGATCCGTCAGTATGCTTGGTCAAAAAAAGGAGAGTTTACACAATGGATAGGTACAAGAAATCATTTTGTGACAGATCTTGCTTCTTTCATCTTTGACAGGGCTTCCATATGGAATTTCCAATGTATTAGCGATTGTACGGTATACCGTTTGTCAAAGTCCGATTACCAGCGAATGGAATCCGAAATTGTGGAATGGAATAAATTTGAGAAGGCTTTTTTAGCAAAATGCTTTTGTAACATGGAGCAGCGAATCTCGGATTTTATTTGTCTAACAGCGGAAGAAAGATATGTCCAATACTTTGAACAGCATAAATCATTATTCCATCAAGTTCCTCTTCAATATATCGCCTCCGTGTTGGGTATGAGCCCAGAAACCTTGAGTCGTATTCGAACGAAAATAAGTTCTTGATAAAAGTCAAGAGCGAGCTGCCTGTCTTTTTCTAGTTTTGTCTTGTAGCTGTTAACGAACAGCTTGCTTAATGAAACACGTAAGCAAAATTTTGTGTATTTATACGGCTCATAATAAGCTTGGGATAGTTTGTTTGCAGCTGTAATAATTGATATTAAGACGAAACTCGAATAGCGTCACATACGCTTTATCGTTATTTACAGACAGGTGAAGAAGCTTGAGCTATTTTGCGGTTTCAGCGATAAAAAGAACAAAATGAAAAAGATTGAAACGAGTATTCTCATTGATGCAACAATAGAAGAGGTTTGGCAGGTATTAAGTGAATTTAAGGCTTATTCCCAGTGGAGCCCAACAATCAAACAGTTTGAAAAGCAACCGGTAGTCGGAGAACGCTGCAAAGTGCTTTTACAACAACCAAACGGATTCAAGATCAAAATGAATCCAAAATTCCTGTCTATTAACAGCATAGCGAACTGCGCTGGAAAGGAGATTTATTCTTTCCAGGTATTTTTGATGGCGAGCATTATTTTAGGTTAGAACAAGTGGGAGCTTCACAAGTTAGATTTGTCCAAGGCGAATTATTTTCTGGATTGTTGGTTCCTTTTCTGGGAAAACTACTGACAGAAACGAAGCGCGGATTTGAACTTTTCAACATAGCGATAAAAAGGCGGGTGGAGTATCGATCTTAACTTTCCACAGAGATCTGTTAATATAGTTTATTTATAAACACGATATTTAACGAATTTGTCGATGAATGTTATCTTATACACATTTTTATGTGTATAACCCCTAGTTTTACACATTTTTATGTGTATAACCCCTAGTTTTACACATTTTGTTACTATTTCGAATTCTTTCGGGTTGTTTTATTAACAATTGTGTGTTGATAAATGACTAGTTATGCACATTTTATGTTAATACCTCTATGTTGACAAGCTACTTATTAACATTCCTTATGTTAATAAGTAGCTTGTTTTGTTGATAAGTATGCTTGTGGGAGTAGTTTATGAACAAATTACCAACAATGCTGCTGTCGGGAATTTTGCAAATAGGTTAATAAGGGGAGTTTCTATTGAAAGTTGGTTTTTATAGGAATTGCTCCAAATCACCTTTTCCTTCACGAATAACATCAAAAGTTCCTTCGGTAACATCGACCACGGTAGATGCGACATTATCGCCATAACCGCCATCTATAACAGCATCAACTAGATCTTCGTATTTCTCGTGAATTAATTCAGGATCAGTAGAGTATTCAATAATTTCATCTTCATCGTGAATGGAGGCTGTCACAATAGGGTTGCCTAATTGTTTGACAATTTCACGAACAATATTATTGTCTGGAACACGGATACCCACAGTCTTCTTTTTGGAACTTAGGAGCTTAGGTACTTTAGTTGTTGCATTAAAAATAAAAGTAAAAGGTCCAGGTAAGGCTTTTTTTAATACACGGAAAACGGAGGTATCGAAGGATTTTGTGTATTGCGAAATATCTGTTAAATCATAGCATATAAATGATAGATTTGCTTTTTCAGGCTTTAGTCCTCTTATTTCACATACTCGTTCTATGGCTTTTTGTTGCGTGATATCACAGCCAATACCATATACGGTGTCGGTAGGGTAGATGATTACACCACCACGTCGAAGAATATCAACCACCTGTTCTATTGCCTTGGGGTTGGGATTGTCGTTATATATCTTAATTAGCATTTTCTATTTTTGTTAAGTACCTGAATTAGGTTAAATCTTAGTCCCTGTTGTAGGATGTCGATAGAGCGATGGTTATTAGCTGCATTCAGATACGCTATATCTAAAAGAACAACAGCCAAAATATTTTGTTTTGGCTGTTGTTCTTTATATTAAAATTCTGCGTTTTTCGGCGTACGTGGGAATGGAATGACGTCGCGGATATTGGTCATTCCTGTCGTGAATAAAACGAGGCGTTCAAAACCTACGCCAAATCCAGAATGCGGTACCGATCCAAAACGGCGTGTATCCAAGAACCACTCCATTTCTTCTGCGGGAATACCGACTTCAGCCATACGATCAAGTAAACGATCAAGATTTTCTTCACGCTGCGAACCACCGACCATTTCACCAATACCTGGGAAAAGAATATCCATGGCACGGACGGTGTTTCTTCCTTGCGCATCCGGCTCATTTTGCTTCATATAGAAGGACTTGATTTCGCGTGGATAGTCTGTTAAGATAACAGGTTTCTTGAAGTGTTTTTCAACCAAATAGCGTTCGTGTTCCGATTGTAAATCAGCACCCCAATCATCAATTAAATATTTGAATTGTTTCTTCTGGTTTGGTTTGCTACGCTTTAATATTTCAACAGCATCGGTATAGGTAACGCGTTCAAAATCGTTTGTTAATACGAAGTTTAATTTCTCAATAAGATTTAATTCTGAGCGTTCTGTAGCAGGCTTAGATTTCTCTTCCTCCAACAAACGATTGGTTAAGAACTCAATTTCTTCTGGGCAGGTTTCCAATGCATATTTAATCACATATTTCAGCAAAGCTTCGGCCAAGTCCATATTGTCCTCTAATTCATAGAAAGCCATTTCGGGTTCGATCATCCAAAATTCGGCTAAGTGACGTGTTGTATTGGAGTTTTCAGCTCTAAATGTCGGACCGAACGTATAGATGTTTCCAAATGCCATGGCACCAAGCTCACCTTCCAATTGGCCCGATACCGTAAGGTTCGTCGATTTTCCAAAGAAGTCTTCCTTGAAATCAATATCTCCATTTTCTTTGCGTGGCGGGTTTTTTAAATCCAGGGTTGTAACCTGAAACATTTCTCCAGCACCTTCCGCATCCGAACCTGTGATGATCGGTGTGTGCATGTAGACAAAATCGTTTTCCTGAAAAAACTTATGTACAGCAAATGCCAAAGCATTACGCACTTTAAATACAGCATTGAAAGTACCGGTACGGAAACGTAAATGCGCAATTTCACGTAAAAATTCTAAGCTATGCTTTTTGGGTTGTAATGGATATTTTTCGGGGTCAGAATCACCAATAATGCTTACCTCAGTAGCTTTAACCTCAACTTTTTGACCTTTACCCAGCGATGCTATCAACTGACCTTTTACGCGAACTGCTGCTCCAGTGGTGATACGTTTTAAGATATCCTCAGGTGTATTTTCAAAATCGACAACTGCTTGAATATTATTGATTGACGAACCGTCATTGATTGCTATAAACTGATTGTTACGGAAAGTTCTAACCCAACCTTTAACAACGACCTCTTTGCCAAATTCTGTGGCATTCAATAGTTCCTTTATTCTTGTGTGTTCCATCTTAATTTTTGGAGATTGACTTGTAAAAGATGCTTTGTTAAAAAAGCAATACAAAAATACGCTATTCTGTTGGTTTATTGGCTATAAATGTTGATTTAATTCAATTCACGACGGGGCATTATAGGTCATGGGGCAAATATTTTATAGAAATCAAGACAGGTGGAAATTGCAAGATTAGGGAGTGAAATATGTCCTATTTCTATAGGAGACATAACTTTGATAAGAGGGGCTTCATAAGATGAGGTGTAATAACAAAAAGCGCGAATTATTTGTAATTCGCGCTTTTTGTTATGATGATTCAAGGAATTATCCTTTCAATACTTTCGTTACTAATTCAGCAGCTTCTTTCAATAAGATTGCCGAATAGACTTGTAAACCGGATTCATCAATTAATTTTTTCGCTTCTTCAGCATTAGTACCTTGAAGGCGAACAATAATAGGAACTGGAATGTTGCCAATTTCGCTATACGCATCAATTACACCTTGAGCTACGCGGTCACAACGAACAATACCACCGAAGATATTAATTAAGATCGCTTTTACATTAGGGTCTTTTAAGATGATATTGAAACCAGCTTTCACAGTTTCAGCATTTGCCGTACCACCTACATCTAAGAAGTTGGCAGGTTCACCGCCAGCTATTTTAATGATATCCATGGTAGCCATTGCCAGGCCAGCACCATTTACCATACAACCTACGTTACCATCTAATTTAACGTAGTTTAGGTTTGACTCACCAGCTTCCACTTCTGTTGGATCCTCCTCAGTTACGTCGCGCATAGCTGCGTAATCTGCGTGACGGTATAAAGCGTTCTCATCAAGATTTACTTTAGCATCAACTGCTAAGATCTTATCGTCAGAAGTTTTCAATACAGGATTGATCTCAAACATGGAAGAATCTGTAGAATCGTATGCTTTGTAAAGGGCAGCAACAAATTTTACCATTTCTTTGTGGGCAGCACCAGAAAGACCAAGATTGAAAGCAATTTTGCGTGCTTGGAATCCTTGTAAGCCTACTTTTGGATCGATTTCTTCTTTGAAAATCAAGTGCGGTGTTTTTTCTGCTACTTCTTCGATATCCATACCACCTTCTGTAGAGTACATAACAATGTTACGTCCTTTAGCACGGTCCAATAATACGGACATGTAGAATTCTTTTGTTTCGCTCTCACCTGGATAGTAAACGTCTTGAGCTACCAAAACTTTGTTTACTTTTTTACCTTCAGGTCCAGTTTGAGGCGTTACTAATTGCATACCAATGATGTCAGTTGCTCTTTGTTTGACTTCATCTAAGTTCTTAGCTAACTTGACACCACCACCTTTACCACGGCCACCAGCGTGAATTTGAGCTTTGACAACAACCCAATCAGAGTTGTAGTCTTCTTTCATTTTTTTGGCCGCTTCCACAGCTTGCTCTGGAGTATCTGCTACGATACCTTCCTGTACGCGCACACCAAAGCTCTTTAGTATTTGCTTTCCTTGATATTCGTGAATGTTCATTTGCAAAAATATTTGGCGTAAAAATATAATTTTTTGGGGGATAAGACAAGGGATAAGTTGCTCTTTTATCTATTTTTTGACATTTAGACAAAATAAAATGGCTGGAATTGAGAAATAACAGCTTATTTATTCAAACTCGTTGTATCGTAAATTTATTTATCTTTGTCCTATGATGTTACATGCCAAAGGAATTCACAAAGCTTATGGGTCATTACCGATTTTGAAAGGTGTTGATATCGCTGTCGAAAAGGGCGAAATCGTTAGTATTGTAGGTGCATCGGGGGCTGGAAAAAGTACGTTGCTGCACATCATCGGTACTTTAGATAGACCCGAACAGGGGTCGGTTTTGATCAATGGTGTCGATGTCCAAAAACTGAGTGCTAAAAAATTAAGTGCTTTTCGAAACGAACATATCGGTTTTGTATTTCAATTTCATCATCTGCTGCCTGAATTCACTGCTTTAGAAAATGTATGTATTCCTGCTTTTATTCATGGAAAGGGAAGACTCGAGGCGGAAGAAAAGGCGAAGAAATTGTTGGCGTTATTAGGGGTTTCTCATCGTATTGACCATAAGCCTGCTGAAATGTCTGGTGGTGAACAGCAACGTGTCTCTGTGGCTCGTGCGCTGATCAATGATCCTTCTATCATTTTGGCAGATGAACCTTCAGGTAATCTAGACTCTGAAAATGCAGCCGCTTTACATCAATTGTTTTTTGATCTTAGAGATAAATTTCAGCAAACATTTATTATCGTTACGCACAATGAAGAACTTGCTCGCATTTCGGATCGAACGATTCATATGCGTGATGGGTTAGTCGTGTAACAGATCTAAATACGCTTAAATATTAAAATACCCTGAAGCATTGGGGATTATAACTATATTTTAATGAAGAAAATACTCATAACTTTCGGGACCAGACCTTTGGCGATGCGTATCGCTAAAAGACTTGGGGCTGATTTCGAAATATTATATGCAAGTTCAGAAGATATTCCCGAATTGCTTTTAGCCTCAGGGAAATATGCTAAAGTTCCAAAAGGTCTCCTTCCTACTTTTGCTCATGAGATACTTAAATTAAGTTTAGACCAAGAGGTTGATTATGTGTTGCCTTTGGGTGGTTTTGAGCTGGAACCATTGTCCACCGCCAAAGTTTTATTTGAGGAATATCAGATCTCAGTTCTTGTTCCGGATAAGGATATGCTCGAAACAATACCTGTTATGGAAAACCCTCCAGCAGACCTGCCTTATAGAATTCTTTCCAAAGGTAAAGATTTATTGGACTCAACAACTTTCGAGAGATCATTAGACGGCTTGTTTGCCGCCTCTGATTCTGGAGAGGAATTAGCACTAATATGTGTATCCAAGTAGCATCTTATTTTCCGTTGCCGATGCTATTGTTTTGTTTAATCGGTGTAGGCGCTATCCATAATTTTAAGTTTTAATAGATGATGTTTCCAGAAGAAAAAAAGGTTTATGTTTTTGAATTAGATGATGTTATTTTCTCTAAAAAAGATTACCTACTCCAAGTCTATTACCTTTTCGCTAGTTTTATTGAATTTACTGAGACGGTTCCAGCTCAAGCAGATTTGATTCAATTTATGAAAGATCATCTCGAGCGCCAAGGAGAAGATTTATTGTTTGAATGTGCACAACAAGCCTTCGGACTGGACCAAAAATATAAGGAGAATTTTGAGCGGCTTCATGTGAATGCTATTTTGCCAGTGCGATTACAGTTGTTTGATCACATTAATATACTTTTTAGAGCGTTAAAAGCTGAGGGTAAGCATATCTGTATCTTAACAAAAGGAAATCCGCTCGAACAGCTCAATAAAGTGAAATTTGTGGACTGGGGCGAATATGAGAATGAGGTAAAAGTTTACTTTTTGGATGAACTTATTTTTAGGGGGATCGTGCCTTTGGACTTCCTTGCGGATGAGTTTACTGTTGAACCAAGCGCAATTCAATTTGTAGACTAAGTTTACAGTAAGTATATTTGTTTAGTCTACCAAGACGATATTGTCAGTATAATCGTAGTCAATATTGTTGAAAAAAATTATGATTAGGGATTAAAAAGCCCTATTTTTATATAAAGCCCTTGGATTTATGAATAAAGTGAACAAGCCTGCCACGATAAAAGAAATTGCCAAGAAGCTGAAAATCAGTCCTTCAACAGTTTCTAGAGCATTGAATGATCATCCGAGTATTGGATTGGTAACAACAATGCGGGTAAAAAAGATGGCCGAAGAATTGAATTACGAACCCAATCAAACAGCCATATTCTTCAAACAGCGCAAAACATTTACTATCGCTGTCATCTTGCCGAGTTTGTCTGAACCTTTTTTTTC
This sequence comes from Sphingobacterium zeae, assembly GCF_030818895.1. Classification (NCBI taxonomy): domain Bacteria; kingdom Pseudomonadati; phylum Bacteroidota; class Sphingobacteriia; order Sphingobacteriales; family Sphingobacteriaceae; genus Sphingobacterium; species Sphingobacterium zeae. The sequence goes on along the minus strand of NZ_JAUTBA010000001.1, from coordinate 4,973,291 downwards.
TTTTGCTATCAGTGAAATTGAAAATGTTGCATCTGAGCACCGATACACTGTTCTAATGGGACAATCATTGGATGATCCTGATCGTGAAGAGCAGATCTTAAAAACATTTAAAAACCATCGTGTCGATGGAATTTTAATGTCTATTGGTAAAAAGACGACTAATTTGGAGTTTATCGAAAAATTGGGTGCTTCGGACATTCCGGTTGTCTTCTTTGACTGTGTACCTAGTTTGCCTCATATCAATAAAGTACAAAGTGACCTTTCTACTGGTATGAACGAGGCTGTCGATGCATTCGTAGCTTGTGGTCACAAAATTATTGCCCTTGTAAATGGACCGAAAACATTGCCCGCGAGTGAAGACAGAAAAGTGGCCTATCTATCTGCTATGAAGAGAAACGGTATGGATATTGTTGATAAGAATATCATCGAAACGGATTTGAGTACGGAAGGAAATGAAAGCGCTATGGAGAGTATATTTGCGATGCCTGAGCGACCTTCAGCGATAATATCTTTTAACGATTTTGTAACACTTGACTTGATGAAAGCGGCGCGGCAGAAAGGTCTTGTATTGAACCAGGATATCTTTTTCATCAGCTATGCAAATTATCCGTTATGGCAATATATGGAAAATCCACCAATGGGGCGTATTGAACAATTTCCGGGAATGCAAGCGCGCAAAGCAGCAGAAATCCTATTCGATCGGATAGATAATCCCGAAGCCCCAAACCAACAGATCGTCTTTAAGTCGAGGCTAGTTATGTAATCACATTTATTTGTTAATTCATAAAACTAAAAAGGGGAAAATCTACTGATCTTCCCCTTTTTAGTTTTATGAAGTTGTTGCAAATATTATAAGTGAATTACCTCACCGTAAGCATCAGCACAAGCTTCCATGATCGCTTCACTCATTGTTGGGTGAGGATGGATCGTTTTAATCATTTCGTGACCTGTTGTTTCCAATTTACGGGCAACAACAACTTCCGCAATCATTTCTGTTACATTAGCTCCAATGAGGTGTGCACCTAGGAATTCACCATATTTAGCGTCAAAAATAACTTTTACAAAGCCATCTTTCGCACCTGCAGCGGAAGCTTTTCCAGAAGCTGAGAAAGGGAACTTACCAACTTTAATTTCATAACCAGCTTCTTTGGCAGCTTTTTCGGTATAACCTACAGATGCAATTTCTGGTGAACAATACGTACAGCCGGGGATGTTGTTGTAATCGATCGGTTCAACATGTAGCCCTTTGATTTTTTCAACACAAGTAATCCCTTCTGCTGATGCAACGTGAGCCAAGGCTTGACCTTTAACGATATCTCCGATAGCATATACGCCTTCGATGTTGGTTTTGTAGTAATCATCTACTACAACACGTCCACGATCTGTTTTTACACCAACTTCTTCTAATCCTATATTTTCAATATTTGGGGCAATACCAACAGCCGATAATACCACCTCAGCTTCGATCACTTCTACACCTTTTTCGGTTTTGATTGAAACTTTGCTCAACTCACCTGATGTATCAACAGATTGAACTTCAGACTTTGTTAAAACAGAGATGCCTTGTTTCTTTAAACTTTTCTCTAATTGTTTTGAAATTTCTTCATCTTCAACAGGAACTATTCTATCCATAAATTCGACGATAGTCACTTTCGTTCCAATAGCGTTATAGAAATAAGCAAATTCGACACCGATAGCACCAGACCCTACAACAACCATAGATTTTGGTTGTTTAGGTAGTGTCATTGCCTGACGGTAACCGATTATCTTTTTACCATCTTGAGGTAAATTAGGCAATTCACGCGAACGTGCACCAGTCGCAAGGATAGTATGTTTTGCCGAATATTCTTTAGTAGAACCGTCTGCTCCTTTAACATCGATTTTACCACCTTTTTTAATTTTTGCAGTACCATTGATAACGTCGATTTTATTCTTTTTCATCAAAAACTGTATACCTTTACTCATTCCTTCAGCAACTCCGCGACTTCTTTTGACGATAGCTTCAAAATCGGCCTCACCACCTTGAACATTGATGCCGTAATCAGCGGCATGGTTTAAATATTCAAATACCTGAGCACTTTTCAATAATGCTTTTGTAGGGATACAGCCCCAGTTTAGACAGATTCCGCCTAATGATTCGCGTTCAATAATCGCTGTTTTGAACCCTAACTGAGCGGCTCTAATGGCAGCAACATACCCGCCTGGACCACTACCGATTACAATGATGTCGTAATTCATATAAATAAATATTCTGTAGTTGAGTGTTATAGCTTCAAATACCAAAATATGTGAAGCCTATATTCATTCAAAAGTACGCATTTTTTCTGATGAAACTGAACAATTTATTGTAAAATTGGCCGTATCTGATAAAACACTGTCGCTGTTTGTAGGTATATGTCACATCTTAGTCAAAGGGGTAAAAATAATAGCTAATCTTTATTTAGAGTCTTATTTTTGGAATTCACAATAGACAGTTTATCATTATGTTAAGAATATTTAGACAGATTGCACTGTGGGAAGCTATTTCCACAATTTGCTTGTTTTTCATTGCTATGCCGCTGAAATATCTCGCAGGAATACCCGAAGCAGTCAAAATAGCAGGATCCATTCATGGCTTTTTTGTTGTTATTTTTGTCGTTATGCTAATTATGTCTACCGTAGAATACAAGTGGCCTATTTTAAAGGCTATTAAATATTTCTTGGCTTCTTTGATTCCTATTTTTGGCTTTTGGGTAGAATTGGATCTAAAAAAGGAAATTGAAGGAAAAAGACAAAAGTCTTAGCCTTTTTGTGATACAGTATATTGATGCCTGAATTTTCTTGGCGAGTGCGATCGAAAATAGAAATGAAGAAAAGCCTATCTATAAGTCGAACAGTAGTTTTAAAAATTATTGAAAAGAAATACAGATTTAAGAGCAACAGGGAGATGTTTAATCATCTCTTCCTGTTTTCTCAATACCCATGTAAGCGTAAGTAATGCTATTCCTGCCATGAGCTGCGGGATTGCCATCCTCATCTAAATTTACAAATACCAGTTTTTCGATCGATAGAATTGTCTTTTTAGATATTTTATTTCGGACTTCACAGCGCATCGTTAAGGATGTTGTTCCAAAATTGATAGCTTCAATGCCGAGTTCTAGAATATCACCTTGTTTTGCTGAGCTTACAAAGTTTATTTCTGAAATAAATTTTGTAACTACTTTTGGGTTCCCAAGTTGAACGATAGCATAGATGACCGCTTCTTCATCTATCCATCGCAGCAATGTTCCTCCAAATAATGTTCCGTTAGGATTTAGGTCTTCGGGTTTGACCCATTTTCTTGTGTAAAAATTCATTGTGTATAGCTATTTAAGGCAAAGGGGAAAAGTTTCCTTTTCCCCTTGAGTATTTTATATTGACGCCTAAGCGTGTATTGCTCGATTTGCTGTAGCTGCTAGCGCAGCTTCTTTGAGTGCTTCTGTATAGGTTGGGTGCGCATGGCAAATACGTGCGATATCTTCTGCAGATGCGCGGTATTCCATGGCTACCGTAGCCTCAGCAATTATATCTGCGGCTCGTGGACCAATCATATGAATGCCTAATACTTCGTCAGTAGTGGCATCTGCGAGTACTTTTACAAAACCATCAGTATCGCCAGACGCTTTTGCACGGCCAGAGGCTTTGAAAGAGAATGATCCTGCTTTGTACTTAATACCAGCATCTTTAAGTTGTTCTTCGGTTTTTCCGACAGATGCAACTTCTGGCCACGTATAAACGACGCCCGGAATCAAATTATAATCAATATGCGGTTTTTGACCTGCGATGTATTCGGCGACGTATACACCTTCGTCTTCAGCTTTATGGGCCAACATCGCTCCAGTGATTACATCCCCGATAGCGAAGACGCCTTGCACGGCTGTTTCAAGGTGTGCATTAACAGGTATTTTTTTACCTCTTTCTTCTACAGTAATGCCAATATTTTCTAATCCTAACCCTTCTGAATATGCGGTACGACCAACCGCTACGATGCAATAGTCGCCCTCTAAAGTAATTTCTTGTCCCTTCGGATCCTCTGCAGTTACTTTGACGACATCGCCATTAGCGGAAGCTCCTGTCACTTTATGCCCCAAATAGAACTCCATTCCCAATGATTTTTTCAAAACACGCTGAAGTTCTTTCCCTAAGCCAGCATCCATTGTGCCGATAATGGATTTTGCAAATTCAACAACAGAAACTTTTGAACCTAAACGGGCATAAACTGATCCCAATTCAAGACCAATCACACCTCCACCGATGACAATAAGGTGCTTCGGTATCTCTTTTAGATTAAGTGCTTCTGTAGAAGTAATGATCCTTTTTTTGTCAACTGGCAAAAAAGGCAATGAAGTTGGTTTCGATCCGGTCGCAATAATTACATTTTTACCAGTGATCTGTTCTGTAGAACCATCTGCTTTTGTTATTTTGATCGTGTTTTTGTCCACAAATGAACCTACACCCTGAAAACTGTCAATTTTATTCTTTTTGAATAGGAAGGTAATACCGGCAGTATTTTGTGCAATGACATCGTCTTTACGAGCAATCATCTTTTCCATATCTACTTTCAGGTCATTCAAACTGATGCCGAATGTATCAAAATTGTGCGCAGCATTGTGGTAATGCTCCGAAGCATCTAAAAGCGCTTTAGAAGGAATACATCCAACGTTAAGACAAGTACCACCAAATGTGCTATATTTTTCGATAACAGCTGTTTTTAATCCTAATTGGGCACAACGGATAGCTCCTACATATCCACCTGGACCACTTCCGATTACAATTACGTCGTATTGCATTGATTACGTTTTATTTTTTTGTACCACAAATTTAATGATTATTAACGGGATAGGAAATCAAAACTTACGATTTGTGACTAAAGCGCCTTACTTTACATTTATTTGATAAACAGAGAGAAATTATACACCATAACGGAAATGATAGGCTTTCGGGAGGGAAGATAAATAAAAAAAGGTATTCATCTTTTGAATACCTTTTCTTATCTGGTGATTATTCTGCAACAATTTTACCTTGCATGACACCATAGTGACCAGGGAAGCTACAGATAAAGGTATAGACTCCTTTTTCGAGTGTAAACGTGATTTTATCAGTTTCTCCAGGTCCCAGCAATTTGGTGTGGGCTACAATTGACGATAAAGCCGATTTTGGGATATATTCGTCTGCAGCAGCTGCAGCAGCTTCAGCACCAAAAGTGGGCAGATCAACTCCTGGTTTTAGGATAACTACATTGTGCCCCATAGACTCTTTAGGCATTGTACCCGCATTTTTGAAAGATAATTCAACGGGTTCGCCAGCTTTCACACGGAATAAATCCTTGTCAAATTTCATTTGATCATTACCTTCTAAAGATAGGCTGTTGGAAATAGCAACGTTTTCAATACCAGGTACTGTTTCTGTTGCTTGGCTTTCTGTCGAAGTTGCCGCTTCTGTACTTGTTGATTTTTCAGACTTGTCACTGTTTCCACCGCAAGAGGCAATTGATAAAGCAACTGCAACTGCTGGTATCATAAAAAGTTTTTTCATTTGAATGATTGTTTGTTTATCTTCTATTTGTTATAGGCATTTCCACTGCCTTCAGCGGTTTAGTGATGAAGTTAGTATAAACTTTGACCCCTTTCTGGATATACGTTCATGACAAACAACATCAATACATATTGTTTATGTTCTAAAAGTAATCAATTCATTGATAAATTGAAACTATCATTTCATTTTTGACAATAAAGTATCAATTGTTTTATATAGCTTGATCGGATCGAATGGCTTTCCAACAACTTCATTTGCTCCAGCATCAAGAGCTTCCTGTTGTTCGGCTTGCAGCACAGAAGCCGAAATCGAAATGATGGGCATATTGGCTATTACCGGATTTGTGTTTCGACGTATTTCCTTAATTGCTTCAAAACCGCTCATCAATGGCATATGTGCATCCATAAATACCAGGTCGATTTTTTTCTTATTAATCTCTTCTAGGGCAATAAGACCGTTGGTTGCTAAAGTAATATTGCAATTCCAGCTTTTGAGGATATTCGCCAGCATGAAACTGTTCAATTCGTTGTCTTCAGCAATTAGAACCATTGGGAAATTGAACTTCGGTAATTCTGTGTAGAGTACTTGGGTTTCTTTCTTTACAGGCTTATCTTTGATTTTGTCAAAATTACATTCAAATGAAAACACGCTACCCTTCCCGTATTCACTTGAGGCGAAGACTTGACCGTTAAGCAGTGCTGCAATCCGTTTTACGATGGCGAGCCCTAATCCTGTACCTCCAAATTTTTTGGTTATGCTATCCTCGCCCTGTTCAAAAGCAATAAATATTTTTTCAAGGGCATCTTCTGCAATGCCAATTCCTGTATCGATCACCTGAAACCGTAAGCAAATATTGTGGGTGTCTTCCGATAGGAGCTGGATTTTTAAGAGGACAGCGCCTTCAGCGGTAAATTTGAAACTGTTGGAAATGAAATTCGTCAATATTTGTTTCAATCGCAATGGATCTGTCAGAAAATAACTTGTAATGCGATCGTCGACATCAATTGAAAAATTCAGTCCTTTGTAATTGGCTTTATCAATAAAGAGATTGTTTAGGTCGTCTGTGATATCATGCACTGATGTGGATTCCATATTTAGCTTCATCATTCCTGAGTCAACCTTGGAAAGGTCTAGTATGTCGTTGATGATATTCAGCAAATTTTGCGATGCAGAGTCCAGTTTATTGATCCAATTTTCTTGCTCTAAGGTAAGCTGGGAGTTTTTTAGCATCTGTGTAATCCCCATAATACCATTAATAGGAGTACGAATCTCATGGCTCATATTGGCTAAAAATGTTTCCTTAGATTTCCTGGCAAGGTCGGCCTCCTCTTTCGCTTTAAGAATAGTTTGCTTAGATTCCTCTAAAGCAATGTTTTTTTCTTTAATTTCTTGCTGGATCAGGAGTTGCTGAACGAAAGATTTTACTTTTGCTATAGTGGCTTCTGGATTAAGAGGCTTATACAGATAATCTACAGCTCCGCTATTGAGCCCCTGTATGAGGTATTTATCTTCTTTAGAAATAGCCGTTACCATAATTGTGATGATATGGTTAGTTTTCGGATTATTCTTTAGAAAGGAAACAAATTCAAAACCATTGATGTCCGGCATCTGAACGTCCACGAGCGCTAAATCAATTTGCTCCTTCCAACAAATTTTTAAAGCGTCGTTGGGATCTGTACTTGATACTATATTTATATTTTCTATATCTTCCAACAGGGCTGTTAGACTGATAATGTTTTCAATTTTATCATCAACAATCAATATATTTATCTTCTTCATTACAGCAAATCTAAATACAATTTATGTCAACTGCTTGATGTAATCTTTAATTTCTTGAATGGTCAAAATACCTTCTTGTGCTCCAAGTTGAATAGCTGCTTCGGGCATGACGGGAACTTCAGCAGTTGTAGGATCTTGTACAAAAGTTTTTCCTCCGTATCGTTTTATCATGAGCAATCCTTGTGCGCCATCTTGATTCGCTCCCGAGAACAATATAGCAATGCAGTTTTCTCTATATACTTCAGCTACAGACTCAAAAGTTACATCAATAGAAGGTCTTGAGTATTGAACAGGTTCAGATATATCCAAAGAAAAACTATAATCTGGTTCAACTAATAGATGATAACCAGCAGGTGCAAAGTAAATGGTGCCATTTTCTATTGCTTCTTTATCATCAGCAGTCTTTATTTTTTGAGCGAGCGCTTTGGAGAGTGTTTCTTCGATAGTAGAAGCGTATTTAGGATTTCTGTGTACAATGACAATAACGGGTATGCGTATAGGGTGTTCCAATGATTTAAGAATGTTTAGAATCACACTAAAGCCACCTGCAGAGCCTGCTAACAAAAGAATCTTTCTTTCCATTTCCTATTACCCAATTTTTTGGTAAATATTGTGTTTTTTGTTTACGATCTTAAATTTGGAAGCATCTTTATAGTTGATCAGAGATTCCTTCGCCCCCAAACAGAGAAAACCTAGGTGACAGAGTGAATAATAGAATAAATCCAAGACTTTATTTTGCAACGCAGTATCAAAATAAATCAATACATTGCGACAGGTAATCATCTGAAATTCATTAAAAACTCCATCGGATACTAAACTATGTATAGAGAAAAGGATATTTCTTTTGAGACTATTATTAATTGTCGCGGCATTGTACATGGCTGTATAGTAATCCGACAATGAGTTTTTGGGCTCTGTTTTGATAAAGTTCTCAGAGTATTCTTTCACTTTTCCAAGAGAATAAATACCGCGTTTTGCTTTTTCTAGCACTTTCCCATTAATATCAGTACCATAGATGAATGCCCGTTGGTAAAGAGTTGCTTCTTCCAACAATATGGCTAGCGAATAGACTTCTTCACCCGTCGAACAACCTGCGCTCCAAATTTTAATATGGGGATAAGTTGCAAGATAGGGGAACACCTCCGTTTTGACAGCTTTATAAAAATCTGGATCCCTAAACATTTCTGTGACATTTACGGTGATTTCCTGGAGAAAATAGGTGCTGAATCCGGGTTGGTTGATCAAATTGGATTTCAATTCCTGTAGATTAAATTTATTGAGTTCCATAATTCTGGTTACACGTCGTTTGAGAGATGCTCTGGTATAGCCAGATACATCATACCCGTGGAGATTTTTGACTACATCAATAATTTCTTCTAACTCTTCAAAATTGATCATTGTCACATTTTTAACGGTTAACTCAGCCATACACGCATTAAGGATATTAATTTGTCTACGTCAACCGGTTTACTAATATAATCGTTTGCGCCAACAGCAATTGTCTTTTCGCGATCACCTTTCATTGCTTTTGCTGTTACAGCAATAATAGGAAGATTCGCAAATTTTTTGTTAGCTCTTATTTTTCCAATAGCCTCGTAACCATCCATGACAGGCATCATAATGTCCATTAACACAAGATCGATCTGGTCATTTCGTTCAAGAATATCCAATGCCTCCTGACCATTGTTGGCAATCTCAATCTTCATATCATAACTTTCAAACGCTGTACTTAGGGCAAAAATATTCCGCATATCGTCATCTGCTAGTAGTACTGTTTTGGAAGCTAAATTGTTCTCAGCAATTACAGAGCTTCCAGCGTTGTTGAACATGGTGTATTCGTGATTGTTGCTACGAATTTTATTTAAGAATAAATTTACCTCATCAATCAGACGGTTGTTTGACTTAGCCGACTTGAGAACCATGGCTTGGCTATGGTGGAGTATTTCAGAAGTCTGCTCTGTACTAAGTTCCATTGCCGTATTGATGATAATCGGTAGATTCTTAAATTGATTGTTCGATTTGATTTCGTTCAGGAGTTCAATCCCTGATCGGTCTGGGAGATTTAAGTCCATAATGATACAATCAAATGATTTCTCCTGATTCAATAAATCGAGCGCTTGTCCTGCATTGAAGGCCTGAAAGATTTGAATATGTTGTTCTTCCAAAGATTGTTTGATAAAATCGCTTTGGATTTCTTGATCTTCCACCAGAAGAATTTTTTTCAATGGATGACTTGTTGATGCCTTTATTTTTAAGAAAGTTTCGGCCAGTGATTCTTCTGACACTGGTTTGGACATAAAGCCGATGGCTCCAGCAGAAATAGGTTCATCATGTAAAAATGTTCCTGCCGACATCATGTGTACTGGAATATCCTTGGTATTATCATTTTTTTTGAGGTTACGAAGTACTTCCCAACCATCCATTTTGGGCAACATAATATCTAGTATTACTGCAGCAGGTAGTAAATTTTCAGCTTTTTGTAAGCCATCTTTTCCATCATAGCTGATGTAGACATCATAGCCATTTTGCTCGGCGTAGTCTTTTAAAATATCTGCAAAAATAAAGTCGTCCTCAATAATCAGCAATTTATTGTTTTTTCCATCGTTTTCTATCCTTTGAATTTTTGCAGTGACAGGAGTTTCATTCCGCATTGGCGGCAGATAATTATTTTCCTTGTCGATAGATGATACTTTTACTAACGGGGTTTGGATTTCCTGTTCTAGCGGAATGCTAAAAGTGAAGACGCTACCCTCACCGATTTTGCTGGATAAGGTTATTTTCCCTTTCAATAAATTGGCGATTTCCCGACAGATCGATAAACCTAAACCAGTGCCACCATATTTACGGCTTGTTGAACCATCTTCCTGTTTAAAAGCATCGAAGATAAGCTCTTGTTTTTCCGGGGCGATTCCAATACCGTTATCTCTGACGGTAAAAATAAGATTTTGTGTGTCAGCTTTTATTCCAAAAAAAACTTCTCCTCTTTCACCTGTAAACTTAAATGCATTCGATAACAAATTCTTAATGACCTGTTGTATACGATGCTCATCACCAACAAATTCTTGTGGAGCATTTGAGTCTACGTCAAGTAGGAAGTGGATACTTTTTGATGCTGCGGTATCGTTGAAAAAATCTTTAATATAATTTACGAGATCGTTGGTGCTGATACGTTCTTTTTGGACTTCAACTTTACCGGATTCAATTTTTGCCAGATCCAACAATTCATTGATTAAATGTAGTAGATCTGAACCTGCACTATGAATAACAGAAGCATATTTTATTTGATCCTCATTGAGGTTTTTCTTTTTGTTATCCTGAAGTAATTTGGCCAGAATGAGAATACTATTAAGGGGTGTCCGCAGTTCATGGCTCATATTGGCCATAAATTCAGATTTATACTTGCTAGATAGCTCTACTTCCTCTATTTTTTGCGCTATCGCCTGACGGGCTTTTTCCAGATCTTCGTTTTGGGCGAAGAGTAATTTCGCTTTCTCATCCAACTCATTATTCGTTTGGATAAGTTCTTCTTGCTGCACTCTAAGTTCTTCTTCTGAGGCTTCTAACAAATGTGTTTTATGTATTAGCTCTTCATTCGTTGTTCTCAACTCTTCCTGTTGAGTCTCCAGTTCTTCGGTTTGTTGTTGAAGCTCCTCATAAAGATCCGCAAGCTTTCCATGCGTTTGGGCTACTTTAATAATAACGGCAATGTTATCTTTTACTTTATTTAAAAAGCTAAACCGCAGTTTTTCGTCTTTCTTATTTATAACGGGGCAGCATATCTCCATGATACCGACACAATGTTTTTCATAAGAAAAAGGAATAATATAAATCTCAGTGTCTACCCGATCTGCCAATGAGGTTTCTAATAAAAGGTGCTTGTTGTTGATATCTTTAATTTTAACAACTTCATGATTGTTTGCAACTTCGCCTAATATACCGTCATTTTCTTTAAATGTTTGTTTGATATATTGTTTTGCGGAAATGCCGATTTTGTGGCAAAGCTGATATTCCTGATAATTGTCGTCGAAAATATAAACTGTTCCGCCTAGTGCTCTAGTCGACGAGGCAATAGCGTGTAGACTTATTTCAGCAATTTTCTTGTCTGTATAATCTCCACGTAACTGTTCATCGATGCTACTGATTGCATTCAAAATCCAATTATCATTATTTGTTTGTTCCTGCAATAGTTGAAGACTGCTGTTAGACTCCTGTTGACTTTTCACGGTCGCCCTTAGAAATCTTGAGATAGAAGAAATCTTGGAAAGGATATAGAAGAATCCACTTAAACCTATAGCAATGAACAGGTAGGTAATGTATTGGGCTATTTGCAGGTCGTTTCTAGATTTTTCTAAAAGATCTGCTCGTTGATCCAATAAATCTTTTGATATTAGATTAATCTGGCCCAATATAGAGGCTTTTTGTTCGTGAATGTGATTGGATCTAAATTGAATTGCTCTTGTATCTGCAATATCTTGCTCAAAGTTATAAAATGCTGAAATTTCTTTACGTAATATTTCAATTTTGTTCAATTGGAAATGATAGAAATCATCTTTAAGAATTAATGAACGGAGCAGTTCATCGGTTTTTCTTAATTCCAATTTGTAGGGAATAAATAACGAAGCATCTTTCTTATTCAGGTAATCAAGTTTGACATCATTTACTTCGTCTACATTTGATTTAATTTCATTAATAGTATTAAATCTATTTTCGGCGATTTGAACGATAGTTCGCTCGTTATTTAAGTTATGATGCAGCGATATGAAAAAATATAGGGCTGAAAGGAATATAAGCAAAAAAGAAATGATCACTCCTAGGGTAATTTGCTTTCTATAGTTTTTTCGATTCATGTGAGAATGAGTTTATCGTTTTACTTTTCTGTAGGTAATGTTTTTTGATTGTACCTGGGGAAAAAGATATATGTAAAATAACAAAAAAACTTGCTATTAATCAAAAGCTGGAATAGAAACAGCGCTATAGAAATTCCAGAGGCATACCAAATGCATCAATGCCAACACGACAGCCGTTTTTTCTTACCGATGTGTAGCATGGTATGTTTGCGTCTTATTTTTTAGTTCCATCATACGCAGATCAAGCGGCGTCCAAATCCGTCCTTTTAACATTGCTTGTTCAGTGCTCGTTCAGTACTTCTTCACTGATTACTCAGTCGCTACTGAAAAAGCAATGACCGATCACTGTCTAAAAATTGGCCGAATAATGAGATTAGGGGTAACTTGGTATCAAGTTGCATACAATTTGATTATCACGACGGTTATTGATATAAGGGGAAAAATAACATCATATAAAAAAGTTTGGACTAAGGTGATAATGAATCAATTTCAAAACCTGTGTACTGAGCCAATAATTCAGTCAATCTGGACAGGAAGAAATGCGTGTAAAAACAAAACCCTGGTGATGGGCACCAGGGTTCGTTACTAACCAATTATAAACCTAAATTATGAAAAGACTCTTTAAAGGCCGCTAAACTAAATTAGTTGCCGTTTTTTTTACTATGAAAACTAAAATGATTGTTTTTTTATCTTTTGCAATCAAAACGTGAATAACGTCTTTGATTAGTTGCTATTAGTGTTTCATAGTGAGATAACCTTTAATTATCTTCAACAAAGATACAGTAAATATGCAGTAGCCTCCAAATATTTTTTCTAATAAGTTGCTAATACAACTATGTTGTGACACACAAATGATATTTCGACTAATTTGGATAATTATTTGACAGGCTTGTTCATTGGATTGCCGTCATTACTCGAATTATTTATTAGAAATGCTTTACATTTACAAAAATATATTTTTATGATATTGACCGAATTTAAATCGATAAAGGCTTTTGTATTGGATGTGGACGGTGTGTTGACTGACGGAACCGTGCAGGTAAATGAAGACGGACATCAATTGCGTACCTTTAATATTAAGGATGGATACGCGATGCAGTTGGCAATCAAAAGAGGTTACCCGATTTTTATAATTACCGGAGGTGGATCGATTGGTGTTGAGAAGCGTATGAGAGGATTGGGTATCAGTGAGGTGCATTCAAAAGTAAGTGATAAGCTTTCAAAAATGACCGAACTTGCTTATGCTTACAAGTTGGAATTAAATCAGTTGATGTACATCGGGGACGATGTTCCTGATTTCAGCTGCATGAAGTCCGTTGGGATAGCTGTTTCTCCGGCAGATGCAGTAGAAGAGATCAAGAAAATTTCACATTATGTGTCTGGTCTTTGTGGCGGAAAGGGAGTTGTACGTGAATTGATCGAAAAGGTAATGAAAGTACAAGGCAGCTGGTATGAGGATGAAACTGTAAAAAGCATATAGGGATGTTGAAAAATCTAAAAAATAAAACAATTATATTAGGGTCTCAGTCTCCACGGAGAAAACAGCTGTTAGCAGGGCTTGGGCTGACCTTCGAAGTCGACGTACGGGAAACCGCAGAATATGTGGATCCGAATTTGTCTGCAACTGAGGTCGTTCGTCAAATTGCTACTTGTAAAGCGGAGGCATTTGCGGATAAAAAAGATTGTTTGGTTATCTGTGCCGACACTATTGTGGTGTCGGATAAGGGCGAAATTTTAGGTAAGCCCAAAGATGAACAGGAAGCTATAGAAACGCTAGCGACCTTGTCTGGTCAGAAACATGTGGTGCTGACTGCCGTAGCGATCTCATGGGAGGGTAAGATCAGCACTTTTGTCGAAACAACAACTGTTTATTTTTACGAACTAGAGCTGGATGAAATCGATCATTATGTTACTCAATTTTCGCCACTAGATAAAGCGGGTTCTTATGGAATACAGGAATGGATCGGCTTAATCGCCATAAAAAAGATAGAAGGGGAATATAATAATGTGGTTGGATTACCCACGGCAAAGCTTTATCAAGAATTGAAAAAGTTAATGTAAAAAAGCGGCTTTTGCCGCTTTTTTATTACGCTTTTATTTTTTTAGCTTAGCTGTTATTTGATGAAATAACGAACACCAGTGTAGAACATTCGTCCTGTTAAAGGACCCCAAAGCATCGACGTATCAAAATAGTTTCCAAAGGGTTGATCTGCGGCAAGGATTGGCATACGTTGGAAATAATTGGATAGATTTTCTCCGCCCACATAAACGGTAAAGTTTTTCTCTTTCCCAAACGTTTTGCTAATCTGTGCATTCATTGTGGCATAAGCCCTTGATGCTGTAGGTATTTGATATTCAACGGGGTTCTCTGCTGTTGATGGAATGCGTTTTTGTCCAACGACATTCAATGTATAATCTACACTCCAGCCAGCATGGTGGTTATAGGCTAGGTTGACAAAGCCGCGGTGTTTAGCCAATAACGGTTTGGTCTTTCTGCCACTTTCAAAATCAGTCTGCACATCAAGTAGGCGATAGGCGAACCTCGTTTCAAAATGAGGAGCTGGCATCAAGCGAAATTCTGTTTGCAAACTATTGGAGAAAGATTTTCCATTCAGATTATAAAAATTGATCTCTCGGGGATTTTCGTAATCGACCACGACCTGATTAGAGAAGTTGTTGTGGAAAAATTCAACGGATGCCGAAGCCTCGCGACCAAATATTTGTAAACTTTGGTCTATCGCTATTCCGCTATTCCAAGAGACTTCAGGTTGTAGGCCATAGGCTTTATCGTATATATCAGGCGATTGAATAACCAATTTTCTACTACTTGCCAAGACAGCCGTATTCTCTGCAAATATATTTGCCGTGCGTTGACCTCTTCCTGAGCTAGCCCGAATTGTTGTTCCCGAAATCGGAGCATAACGTAAATGGATGCGTGGTGTTGTAAACCATCCATACAGGGAGTTGTAGTCTTGGCGGAGACCAATTATGGCATCAAATTTTTCTGATGGACTATAGGTATATTCTGCAAATGCACCCGAAACAACCTCTTTACGTTTGAAGTTATTGTCTTTTAAATACCATTCGTTGTAATTGTCATAATTAATGGAGGCACCAACGCGATACTTGTGAGCGACTGTCCCGATAATATCTTGAAATAAGAGATTAGCATATCCATTTTGTTGCTCCGAATCGTAGTTATTGAGCCCAAAATAGCTTTTCTGATTATAGTTTGATCCTGCGAGTTGGAGACCTATGCTGCGGTGCTTATTTTCGGGGAACACGTAACCAATTTTGGCAAAACCTTCTACGCGTTCGATATCAAATCCTAAACCATAACGATTTGTAGTTCCCTTATCTGTCTTTTCGTTAAAATCAATCTGCCCACCTGTACGGTCATCATTGAGATATTTGACCCCAAATTGTACCATCAGCCCTTTTCCATTTTCATAAAACCAGCGGTTGACACCGGAGAATAAATTGCCTACAGGTATATCTCTAAACCCGTTGTGACTAAAGTTCATGGACTTATTGTACATGAAATTGTCGTGCAGTAGGAGTGCTGTCGACCAGTGTTGACCAACTTTTTGAGAAAGATTTAAGTTGACATCTGTACGTCCCATGTTGTTCGCATAGGCATTAAAAAACAGTCTTTCCGAATTTTGAGGTTTCTTCAGTTCAACGTTGATCTGTCCGGCCATGTTTTCGAAACCGTTGGCTACGGAACCGATACCTTTCGCGATTTGAATTGATTCAATCCATGTTCCTGCAATAGAATTTAAGCCTAATGGAGAAGCCAGTCCACGCGGGCCGGGTAAGTTTTCCACAGTTAATTGGGTGTAAATACCACTTAGACCTAGCATTTGAATCTGTTTACTACCTGTGACAGCGTCAGCACTGACGACATCGACAGAAGCATTAGTTTCAAAGCTCTCGCTTAAGTCACAGCATGCCGCTTTGAATAACTCTTTTCCGGTAAGAACTTCTAGTCGTGCAGGTGTCATACGGTCGATGTAATTTGAGCGTCGTATTCCTTTAACCTCAACTTCCATCAATACATTACCCTTTGCTGTAATCATAATTACTTCATGCAGATCTTTGATGGTGATGGTATCAGGTTTCATTCCAACGTAACTTACCACCAATTGGTCGAATCCTTCTTTATGGTCTAATTTAAAAACACCATTTTCGTTTGTCCTTGTATTTTTGGTCGGAAGGTTTACCCAGTGTAAATTAGCGCCAACAATGGGTTTAAGATCCCCCTTTTGGTTTTCTTCAACTACAACCCCGGTTACTGTATGTGGATGATCATGGTTACCGGTTGTTATAGTTTTCTTTTCGGGTATTTTGCCATTTTCCAATCGCGGATACATACAACATTCATGGAGCTTAGCATAGGATTCATCAGTGGCAACTAAGTTGTCTACATCATGACCAACTTGAGCAATATTTTTCTTGATTTCCTCCAGCTGAACTTTTTGGGAGTTATACTTGATTTGCAAAAGGTTGTCTCCCGCATTCCAAACGGCTGTTTCTACACCATGCATTTTCGCTGCGGTTTCAATACGTTTTTTACACATGGCACAATTCCCAGCTACGGTAAGCGTTCTTGTACTGTCGGTCTGTGCCTGTACAAATGCCAGAAAAAATAAAGATAGAATGGTTGTCGTATATATTTTTTTGAAAATTTGATTCATCATTTTAATTAAGAGTATTCGCTTCAACTAGCATTTAATTTTTACCTCCATGATATCGCGCAACCATATGCAAGGGGTACGGATTTATTTTTTTTATTTCTAAAATGTATTGCTGAACGACTTAAAATCCACTTTTTTTGTTCCGTGTTCCATTACGGAAAGATGATTGTTGGGAATAACAGTCTGCCATTCTAATGAAAATATAAAAATTATACTGCGCTTAAATCAATTCAAGAAAGTGAACTGCGTTCAGTGAAAAGAGGTGATATTAAATTCTAAAATTTTGATTGAGAATAAAAACAGGAGGGCTCTGTCTATTGTAGCTCGCAAAATCAGTATACTTTAGTTTAGAAAAATCGTCTTCCTCCCCAGAGAAATGATAATAATTAAGTATCCAATGAAGCGTAATTATTGCAGGAGAAAAATTATCAAAATCAAGATTTTGTGTTACTCTGCTGAATTTATCGACCTTCTGTGCTTCGATCTTAACATCTTTACAGCTTCCTGTTTCATGACAGTGTTTTTGCTGTTTTTTTGCAGACTTGGCACAAAGAGGGCAGGCTATATTATGGCTTTCCGTTAACGATACACTTTGTGTTTCCCCTTGACAAAAATGAAGATGCACTGAAGCACCACTTGCTGCGAGCAAATAGAAAAATAAGCCGACAAATAGCGCGATTTTCTTCATCGAAACAAAAATAGAGAAAATATGCAATTTTTTTTTGTAAAATTTTGGATAAATGTTATAACTTGTAGACACAAATGAAAGACCAAAAATTACCAGAGTTATGTATGTATTATTTATCAATTCAGTCGGCTCATATTTATTAGCCAGCTTTTTGATTGTTGGGGCAGTACTATTATATAAAGGCTTTTACCATCTCGCTCGTCGTATACAGGAATAAAGGATTGGATCTTCTTTTGGTGTAGTTTTATGCCTTGAATGTGCTTTAGCTCTGCTGAAGGTAACCGATTCTTGTATGTTGTATTCGAGATTAATCGTTCTGTAAAGCGGTTTAGTCAGGTATTTGCATATTTTGTGTGGGTCAGCAGCAACGTCAAATAAACGTGGGCTATCCAGTCTTTTTGAGCAGTCTTCCTCTTTGTTTATCGATTGAATAAGGGATCGCTTTTTCCTGAATTTCCAATCTCGACACGACCGGCATAGTGTTCCAAAAAGTTTGGAAAACCGGCGCAAGTGAGTCGGAAGTCATACCAAAAGTGTTGATTAGCCAAATCAAAATGAATGATGATAGTTTGTCCAGCTTTAATTTTTACGGTCTTTTTTTTCTGACCATAGCTGACATCTTCGAACATAATTTGCTGAGCTGTTTTTCCATGATTTGTACAGGAGAAAGATAAACGGCCACTAAATGCTGATTCATTTTTACATTTTTCATACGTGCATCGTGTCTCTACATGTGGATTATTCACATCGCCTTTAAATTCGCGATAAAATCCATTTGGACCGTAAATTTCGAGATGATATATTTCTTTTTCGAAGTCATTTAGTGACCAAAGGTCCGTTACACGATCTCCAGGAGAAATAGCATAATTTCTGGAGGTCCCAACTTCTCCTTTGTAGTTAGCCGCATGATAGACTGTAAAAGGCGAACCTGCTGAATGCTCGCCAAAGATTTTATTCGAAGCCTCAAATGTGACCAAGTAATTTCCTTTGGGTTGGTATTCGCCGTGGACATAAAGTTCATAAGGAAGGATACACGAATCTCGGAGTCCTTTTTCTTGTTTTGGGAAATAAGGTGAACTGCTGGGGTCTTCCTCTATTTGTTTGATCTCCATTGCGCTGAGCGCTTTGAAGTCCATGGGAAGGCCTTTGAACTTGGCTTGGTGAATCTCTTGGATAAAAGGTTCCCGTTCTAATAGAATCGGTTTGTTAATGGTTTCGCCATGATAGGGCCTAAATGCCGAAGTTAAGTCTCCACATACCGTACGCCGCCAACTGCTGATGTTGGTTTCTTTTATATCTTTCTTGATTTTGTGGTTAATAAACTTCTCTAGGAATTGTAAACTGGAGGTATGGTCAAACACTTGTGAATTTACCCAACCGCCTCTTGTCCACGGAGAAGCAATAATCATCGGTACACGATAGCCAAGACCGATGTTGCTTTCTCTGCCGCTTTCAGGATAATATTGCTCATCGCGGCGTACAAATTCCAACGCAGGGTTTATTCCCTCGGATACTTTTCCGCTTTCTGCATCGTCAGGATTTGGTGCTGTAAAGGGTGCAAAGTGATCGAAATAACCATCATTCTCGTCATAGGTAAGTATAAAAATTGTCTTTTTCCAAACTTCTGGATTTTGGGTAAGAATGTCCATAATTTCGCTGACATACCATGCGCCGAACCAAGGAGAGTCGGGATGGTCAGAAAAAAGTTGCGGTGGGGCTAACCAAGATACCATAGGAAGTTTACCCTCCTCAACATCTTTTCGGAATTGGTACAGGACATCGCCTTTGGGGATCTGCAACTCCCGCTGATGATCTCCAACCTGATAATGCATTGTTTCCAATTCCATATAGTCAGCTTGTGCACTATTGTTAACAAAAGCACGTCGATGAATATCTTTTATCCACTCGTCAAGCTTCTCAAAGTTTTCGGCGGTATATAACTGTAGTTCCTCTTGGATATGCTTGAGATCTTTATTTAGTTTTTCAAGTGCGTCGACAGCTGTCGTTTCTTTCATTTTACGCTCGAGATTTTCTTTTTTTAAAGTAAGAAGCTGACGATAACGCGGATGATATTTGACCTGATATTGTGGAAAGTACTCCATTGGATTGCAGCCAAAATTAGCTAGCCAGCTGTTTGCTTCACCACTATATCCGGCACTGCTTGAAGAAATTTCATTTTGATAGATCTTCCAGTCTACACCAAATTCAGAAAGGCGTTCGGGAAAGGTTGTCCATGTCGCCTTGCCACTAAACTCGGAGTCACCATTCCATACCAAGGCTTTTCCCGTCAGATTTTCCCGGATATTAGCAGTCCAGAAGTAAAGTCTATTGGGATTAGTACCGGTGATACTTGAACAAAAGTGCTGATCGCAAATGGTAAAAGAGTCTGCCAGTGAATAGTAAAAAGGAATATCTTCACGGGTATAATACCCCATAGTCAAAGGCAGATGGGCAAATTCTTTAAATCCGGAATGTTTGACATCCAGCCATCTGTTCATTTTACCCTTATTCCTTGCGTCGGTTTGGTCGGTCCAATTGTGTGGGAGGCAACCCATCCAGGTAACTTTTGAATCTTTGATATCCAACCGAAAAGGAGCAAATGTTTCTCCGGATTTTTGCGTCTGAAACCAGACTTTATTCCGATTGGGTTGCCGGATAGCTCGAGGATCATTAAAACCTCTTACACCACGCAGTGTCCCAAAGGCATGATCAAAAGAACGGTTTTCCTGCATTAATAAAACCACATGCTCAGCATCGTAAAATGTACTGCCCAATGCTGGATTTATGGCCATCGCTTTTGCAATAGCGGATGGAACAACATGGGAGAGGGATGCTCCCCCCGCAAGCATAGCTGCTTTCTTTAAAAAATCTCGTCGCGTATCCATGGTTATATCAGTATTGATTGCCTGGCTGTTTATTCTTTGACGCATCAAGGCAGCATAGTTATTCGCTTTGAAAAAAATATATCTTAAAAAACTGTCCTAAAAATAAGCGTTCGATTCAAGAAAAAAGACTTTAGATCGAACGCTTATTAAAAAAATAACGTTTTGCTAATTCGTAGCTTGTGGATTAAGCTTTGATGGACGAAATAAATGCGGGGATTTGGTTGAGATAATCCTGATCTTTTAACCGTTTAACAAATGCAGTACCTATGATAGCTCCTGCAGTATCTCTAGTAGCCTTTTGAAAGGTTGTTTTATCAGAAATACCGAATCCGACAATCAAAGGGTTTTTTAAGTGAAGGTCATTTACTCGCTTGAAATAAGCTGCTGTATTGTCTCCGACATCGAGTGTTTTACCGGTTGTAGCATTTGAAGAAAGTAAATAGATAAAGCTCCTTGAAAGGCTGTCTATTTTTCTGATTCGTTCCGTCGATGTCTGGGGTGTTACAATAAATACATTGGCCACTCCATTTTTCTCGAATGTTCCTTTATAGAAGTCTTCATATTCATCCATAGGTAGATCCGGTATAATCGCTCCGGCTACACCTACATTTTTACATGCTTCACAAAATTTTTCAACACCGAATTGTAACACAGGATTAAAATATCCCATGAGAAATACAGGGATGCTGATATGTTCACGGAGGTCATTCAATTGGTCGAACAGCTTTTCTAGCGTCATACCGTTTTCCAAAGCAATTTCTGAACTGTGCTGAATGACAGGTCCGTCCGCTACCGGATCGGAATAGGGAAAACCAATTTCCAGAAAGTCCGCTCCGGCTTCTTCCAATTTCTTGGCAATACTTATTGTACTGTCCAATGTTGGATACCCAGCTGTAAAATATATCGATAAAAGGGGAGTGCCTTCTTTTTTTTCAATTGTATTCATGACTTAAAAATCAAAGTATTTCATATAATTATCCAGATCCTTATCGCCTCGGCCAGAAAGACAGATAACGACGGTCTCATCACCTTTAAAAGGAATTTTCTCTAAATAAGCAAGCGCATGGGCACTTTCAATAGCCGGTATGATACCTTCTAAACGTGTAAGTTCAAGACCGGCACGCATGGCTTCGTCATCAGTCACACTGACGTAGCTACCTCTACCGGATTTGAATAACCAGGCGTGCTGCGGACCAATTCCGGGATAGTCGAGCCCAGCGGATATGGAATACGGTTCTATGACCTGACCATCTGCTGTTTGCATGAGGATGGAGCGACTTCCATGCAAGACTCCTTCTTTTCCTAACGCTGTTGTAGCTGCGGATTCGCCTGAATCAACACCGTGACCCGCGGCCTCTACGGCATACAATTGAACCGATTCTTCATCCAAGTAATGATAGAACATCCCTGCCGCATTGGAGCCTCCTCCAACACAAGCCAATACGATATCTGGATTTTCTCTTCCTGTTTTTGTCAAGAGCTGTTTTTTCGTTTCTTCAGAAATAATTGACTGAAAGCGAGCAACCATATCGGGATAAGGGTGTGGTCCCACAACCGACCCAATGATATAATGGGTGTCGACAGGGTTGTTGATCCAATCCCTTAACGCTTCATTGGTGGCATCCTTTAGTGTTTTGGAGCCCGAGGTCGCAGGAATAACTTCGGCACCCATCATTTTCATCCGTGCTACATTTGGAGCTTGACGCTGAATATCAACTTCTCCCATGTACACTGCACATTGTATCCCTTTCAGCGCACAAACGGTAGCTGTGGCAACGCCATGCTGTCCTGCGCCTGTCTCCGCGATGATGCGCTTTTTACCCAGGCGTTCCGCTAATAGAATTTGGCCAATGGTATTGTTAATTTTATGCGCTCCGGTATGGTTCAGATCCTCCCGTTTTAAGTAAATCGTAGTTCCATATTTTTGAGAAAGACGCTTGGCATGATATAACGGAGAAGGGCGTCCGACATAATCTCTTAGCAGTTGGTTAAATTCCTCCTGAAAGCTCTCTTCTTCGATAATTTTGAGATATTCTTCACGTAGCTCTTTCACATTTGGATAGAGCATCTCAGGGATATAGGCTCCTCCAAAGGGACCATAATATCCTTTTTCATTGACTTGATATATACTCATTTTTTAATAGTATTTATACTTTGGCTTAATAGCTCAATATCTTTTAAGCCGGGTTCTACTTCAAATTTTGAATTTAAATCCAATGCATATAGCCGTGGATCATTTCTTTCTAGCGCTGTTTTAATATTTTCGGGATCCAAACCACCGCTAAGAAAATAGGGGGTAGTAAGTTTGTATTGGTCCAGGAGGGACCAGTCAAATTGTAATCCTGTACCGCCGTAAGAACTGCTTTTCGTATCAAATAAAAAGTAATCTATAGTATTAGCGTAAGAATCTAAAGCTATCCAATCAAAATCTTGATCAATTCCGAAAGCTTTGACGATCGTCGCTTTTGATTTTTCTCTCAATTCGCGGCAGAATTCTACAGATTCGTCTCCATGTAGCTGAATTGCATTTAAATTAAATTCAGTTTTTTTAATAAGAATTTCTGAGAGACTTGCATTGACGAAAACTCCAACCTTGTTTAGGTTCTCAAGCTCTCTTACATATATTGAAGAGTTTTCGCCAACGTAACGTTTGGATTGATCATAAAATATAAATCCCATATAGTCCACTCCCAGAGAAGCTACAGCCGCTATATTATCGGGATATTTCATACCACAAACTTTTACTTTGACCGCCATTTTATTTTTTGATTATTTTTTGGAAACTGCGCAGGGCTTTCCCTTCCATCAATGAACTTTCTGCTTCATAAAAACAGTCGCCAAAAGTTTTTTCGGGGTTAAAGGTCTTAATTGCAAATGCGGCGTTGGTCAAAACAACATTGTTCTGCACATCTGTACCCTGATTGTTCAATATCGATAAGAATGTCCGGGCGGCATCTGCTATCGTTTCACCACCCGTCAATTCCTGTGCTGAGACTGGGGTAAAACCAAGCTCTTCCATGTTGTAGTAATTTTCCCCTTGGTTGTTGATTAACTTAAAATCACCGGTCATGGATATCTCGTCATAACCGTCCAAAGCATGAATAATGGAATATTGTTTGTTGGTGTTTTGGTATAAATAACCATACAGTCTTGCCAATTCTAAACTAAATACACCAACAGACTGAAATCTAGGATTGGAAGGATTTGTCAATGGCCCTAGCATGTTAAAGAAAGTCTTAACACCCAATGCACGACGTATCGGGGCAACAGTTTTCATTGCAGGGTGAAACAATGGTGCATGGAGAAAACAGATGTTGGCTTCATCAAGCTGGCGTTGTAGTTCAGCCTTATCGTTGCTGAATTGATAGCCTAAATATTCCATGACATTGGAAGAACCACAGCTCGAAGATACCCCGATATTACCGTGTTTTGCGACATGGTAACCAGCCCCAGCTGTGATAAAAGATGCTATTGTCGAGATATTAAAGGTATTTTTACCATCCCCACCTGTACCGCAAAGGTCAATTAAATCATAACCGTTAAAATCCAGCTTGAGGCATAAATCATACATCGCATCCCTAAACCCGCCAAGCTCTTCAACGCGAATGCTGCGCATACCATAAGCGGTCATAAATGCCGCAATTTGGTGACTGTCATATTTGCCCATGGCAATATTGGTTAGAATCTCGTAGGCTTCTTGTCGAGAAAATGTCTTGTATTCAAATAAATGCGCTAAAATTTCTTTCATGGTAATTTAAATAAAAAAGGCTTACCTTATTTAGGCAAGCCCATCATATCTTGATGTATTAATCAAATAATGCAATAGGAGTTTGCCACAACGTTATTCGTTGTGCCACCACCAAGCTTTATTTGATACAGTTATTTTCATTGTTATTTTTATTAATACAAATATGGTTGATAGAATTATAAAATGCAAGTGTTTTTATTGAAAAATTTTTAAGAAAGCATCATTAGCTTAATATTGCTCACAAATATGTTGTAAAGTATAATTTGGTAAGAGTGTATTAATGTTGCTCTGACGGCGAAATTTGAGCGAAGGACACATAGACGGTCCGTTAAATAGGCGCATAAAGAAAATTAATAAAAAACAAAATGAGCTTTGTTATTGCCTTTGGAGACTAATGTGAGCGATGCAATTTTTTTATCACGAATGACTACAGCAAATACAAAACGTTTGCGATATTTGACAAAGTAAACTTGCTGCGGGTCAATACCTTCTAGATCTATGTCGCTTGTTTCTTTCCTTCCCGCTTGATCAAAGCTTAGATATTCCAATTTTTTAATATCCTTACTTTGTATATTTATCCTGACTTCATCAATACTCGCCAATAAGTACTCCTGCATATCTTTCTCTTGTTTTTCTGCTGTTATTAGGTCTTGACTTAAAATAACATCGGTAGCTAGCGTAGGATCATTTAATCGATGGACGAACCTTTTTAAAACAACACTATTTTCATTGGCAATTTGTTGTTCTTGTGCAAATGAGCTTTGGATAACTATACAGCTTATAAACAAAAACAATAATAGTTTTAATTTAATCTTCATACCTATGAGACTTGTCTTTATTATAATGGATTAAAACTATAAAATAAAAACCTTTTGATACCGCATACAAGCTACACTGTATTGTCTACGAATGGCAAGAGCAGCCCTAAATAAAAAACGCCTTTATTTTAAAGGCGTTTTCTATTTTTTAGTATTCATCTTCATTGAAGAAGAAATCGTCTTTTGTTGGATAGTCGGGCCAAATTTCTTCGATATTTTCATATGGCTCGCCATCATCCTCAAGAGATTGTAAGTTTTCAATCACCTCAACAGGTGCACCCGAACGAATAGCGTAATCGATTAATTCATCTTTTGTTGCTGGCCACGGTGCATCTTCTAGATGCGAAGCTAATTCTAATGTCCAATACATATAAAAACAATTTAAGTTCTCTATTTTCGCAAAACTATGATTTAATTTAACTTAAGCAAGTAAATTGCATGTTATTTTTGAGCTTGTAGTCTAAGTTATTGATTTATAGCTATATAATATTTTTAAATATTCTCGAAATCACTTCCCTTTTCATTTAAAGCATTCAATCTTGGGGACACTGATTTTATATCTGGATTAGGATAATCATTTTCAATCAGCCCATCGCGCATACGTACAATACGATGTGCATGTAATGCGATATCTTCTTCGTGTGTAACTAGAATAATGGTATTACCTTTGGAGTGAATTTCTTCCAGTAGACCCATAATTTCAATAGAAGTTTTGGTGTCAAGGTTTCCTGTTGGCTCATCGGCAAGTATAATGGAAGGATCGTTGATCAATGCTCTTGCGACAGCAACACGTTGTCGTTGTCCGCCTGAGAGTTCGTTAGGTCTATGATCCATACGGTGTCCTAAGCCAACACTTTCCAACGCTGCAGTGGCTTTTTCCTCACGTCTATTTTTATTATAGCCCGCGTAAATTAGGGGAAGCGCAACATTTTCAAGTGCTGTATTCTTTGGTAATAGGTTAAATGTTTGAAAGACAAAACCAATTTCTTTGTTCCTTACTTCTGCAAGTTCATCGTCAGTCATGTCACTCACATTAATCCCATTGAGGATGTATTCTCCTCGGCTTGGCGTATCCAAGCAACCTAGAATATTCATTAACGTGGATTTTCCTGAGCCCGAGGGCCCCATTAAGGCGACAAATTCTCCTTTATGGATATTGAGCGTTACGGAGCTTAAGGCATGAATTGTTTCAGCGCCAATCTGGTATTCTCTGGCAATATCCTTGATTTCGATTAAGATCTTTCCTGACATATTTTTTGGAGATTCTCTAGGTTATGAAAATACGATTTATTCTTCATAATCCAATAAGAATGCATTTTGTCATATACCACTTTTTCTAGTTCTGATGCATTATCATCGTTAAAATTTGTTGTTTCTATCGGATTGAACACATGAATTTTAACAACTCCTGGTCTGGAGCCCCTTTTTGATCCATCATCGAAAAAGATATCCCAGGCATTTTCTATGATAATGGGCACTGTGGGAACATCATTCTGAACAGCGATTCGAAAGGCTCCGGATTTAAATGCGTGAATCTGTGGAGGGAAACTATCATCGATTTTTCCTTCTGGAAAGATAACGACACTTCTGCCATTTCGGACGAGTTCATTGGCACGTTGAAAAGCCTTGAAAGAAGATACTTTACTTTTTCTTGTGACCGGAATGTCTATTGTTTTAAAAAAAATGCGTGTAACCGGATTTTTAAGCAGAGAAGCTTTTCCAATAAATGAAAAAGGAGCGGGGCACAAGTAGGTGAGGGCTGTTATATCCAACACGGAGGTATGATTGGGGCACAATACCATGGAACGATTCCAATCTATTTTTGATTCATAGGTAACCTTGAAAAATACACCCGCTAGGGCAGAACCACCAATCGATACCCAGCGCCGCATACGGGCAATCCGAGCATAATTTTTTTCAGGGCGTCGTGCTAAAAAATAGATATAAGGGAAAAACAGAAGAAAAACAAGTAGAACGCTGATAAAATACCAATACCGATGGAGTTTTTTGAGCAATAAGATCATACAAGTCGACTAATTTTGACCTAAAGTAAAGAAAGAA
The DNA here is from genome assembly GCF_030818895.1 of Sphingobacterium zeae. Taxonomy (NCBI): domain Bacteria; kingdom Pseudomonadati; phylum Bacteroidota; class Sphingobacteriia; order Sphingobacteriales; family Sphingobacteriaceae; genus Sphingobacterium; species Sphingobacterium zeae. The sequence goes on along the minus strand of NZ_JAUTBA010000001.1, from coordinate 4,946,215 downwards.
AATGGATAATTAATTATACATTTTCTTTTTTAGTCTACTGTAAACCCATATTTCTTGTAAATATCCATGGCCGTTGCAGAGTTTATGAATTTTAAGAAGTCATCTGCTGCCTGTGCATGGGACGCGTTTTTCAGTTTTGCAGCAACGTAAGTTGCAGTTGTATTTTGTGCATCCGGAATGATAATGCCTTCGACAGGATGGCCAATTAGTTTTTGGTAAACGACTTCAGAAGCCCAAACTGGAGCCGCATCAGCTTGTCCATACAATACACGCATGGGGCTTTCGCGATGGTGGATCTTAGTCAGATAAGTGCTGCCGTCTTTGACCTTATCTTCCATGATTTTTTTGACAAGTTGTTCGCCCCCAGCTTTTCTATAGGATGCTTTGATCTGCTCCCCAATTCCTTCCCATTGGGGATTAGGCATGCTGATACGAACTTTGTCATTCCCCAGATCATTCAATGTGCTGATATTAGCGGGATTTCCTTTTGGAACCATCAAACAGATATTGTTATAGCAATACACCTGCGTATGGCTAAAATAATCTGCCATTTCGTTGATCGCCCGTTTACTCGCTGTGTAAATATCGGGTTTATGCGTAATGCGTAGATTGCCTATCGTGATTGAACCGCCTTTAATCTGCTTGGCTAAAATGCCTGGTGGCAGTGTTTCAACAAAAATACGTTTGTATTGTGGGTATTCTTTTTTGAATGATGCGAGTAGATCATCGACGACCATAAATTGATTGCCAGCGAAAAAAACGGTAAGCTGCGGATTCTCGATATCACCATATAAATCTGGAATATTGTCTATCCCGGGTACCGTAAAATTTAGCGCCGATTCTGGTGGAGTATTCCAGGGTGGGTCAAAACGATGTTCTTGTGCCTTAATTTCCTGAACACCCAATAATGCTATTGTTAGACCAAGCAGTAGAAAATTTTTCATTATACTATGGTTTAATGATAACCCAACCTTCATTGGCGCGTAAGATTAATTCACCATTTCCGCTAGGAACATAGCCTATAAAATCAAATAGCTCTTCTTTGGCAATATGTCTCTCTTCCAACGTATTTAGGCATTGCGCTACGATAACGCCTTTCTCGACGAGATTTTTCAAGGGTTTTTCGTATTGGCTGTTCTTTTTTAGGAAGGCTTCGGTACCACCAGAAAATGCAACCAATTCAATTTGTAAACGTCCTTTTAATCGTGGGTCCTTCAGGACATTGTTAATATTGCGAATTGCTTTTTCAATTGTTTTTGGATCATTGCTGTCCAGTTGATAGATCGCTATATACGCTTTTTTCTTCGCAACGGCACCGCTGTATTGATGGTTATCGAGCAACAATTTATTGTCCTGTGCTTTCGCTTGAATAGTCATTATCGCTAATAAAATACAAGCGATTGTAAATTGTTTTTTCATATTTATTATTGATGTAATGGGGTATGCGTGTTAAAAATTAAAAGGTCCGAGTTTATGTTGTTCTATGCTAACGTTATCGGCATAAGGTGGATAGGGGCTATCTTTGGGTTTTTTGCTTAGATTAGGATAGTCCAGTTGCTTGTCTGTTTTTTGAGGTCTATCGAAAGAATTGATATATGCCGCCACATCATAGGCTTCGTCGTCTTTCAACTGCGGTGCATCATACGTTGCGCCTAAAGGCATATTCGCTTTGATAAAACGGGCCGCGGTAAGCAATCGTGCCATCCCAGCGCCATCATTGTAGCTGTCTTTCCCCCATAAGGGAGGATATTGATATCCTTTTCCAGCCGCTTGAAGAATACCTTGTCCATCCTTTCCATGACAACTGGCACATTTGTTCTCAAAAACCAGCTGACCATGTTTTAAGTCCGCCGCACGGTTGGGAATATCCATTTTTATAAATCCTTGGCCTGCCAACCGACCTTTATTAACTGTATTCACGCTGATGTTCTTGATATAGGTAATGATAGCTCTCATCTCTTTTCCGTTTTCTGGGATGGCACGGCCGTTTATGCTTCGCTCAAAACAACCATTAATACGTTCTTCGAGTGATTCAATCTTATTTTCCCTTGAAATATACGTTGGGAAGACATTCGTGAGCCCAACATATGGAGCCGCAAAAGATTTTGTGCCGCCATTGAGATGGCAGCTACTGCAGGCTAGCTTGTTACCAATTTTGACCTCGCCATTATAGAAATAGTCGTATGTATTTCTGATCAGCTTTTCACCATAGCTGGCCATTTTACCTTCGGGACTATCTTTGAAAGCGATTTCCTTAAATTGGGAAACGTGCGTAATGAGTGAATCGCTGTGTATTTCAATAGCGTCTATTTGCCTTTGGTGTTCCTCATATTTTAACGGAAATACACATAAGGTTGTACAGGTAATCACCAATGCTACAATGATCCAGCTGAGTGCTTTTAAGTAATTTGTGAGTTTCTTATAATCCATTACGCTAATTCATTTGTACAAATCTAAGCGGCTTTAATCTGGAATTAAAACGAAGTTTGTTTATGAGACATAACATTTGGTTATAACTTGAGGTTTTGCCGTAGACAGAATTGCAGAAACTGCTGGGGCGTACCAGCGAGCCCTCCATATAAATGGGTAAAATAGAAATAGCGTTCTATTGTCAATTGCGGAATATCGACAATAGTCAATAATTTATTTAATACTTCTGTTTGAACTGTATGGATCGATAAAAAAGCAAAGCTATTGCGACGGGCAAGGTAGCCTTTAATACTCTCCGTTGAAGGCAAGATCATTTCTATTTGTAATTCAGATAGATTGATGCGGTTATCTTTTAGTGCGTTTTCAATAATTTTCCGTGTACCCGAGCCCTGCTCGCGTAATACCAAGGGTAAGCGTGTGATATCGGGTAATGTTGGATTTTCTAATCGATATAATAGTGGGTTTTGGCTATTTGTGACAAGAACTAGTTCATCTTTCATAAAAGGAATGTATTTTAGGGCTCGGTTGTCGGTAGATCCCTCCGTAATACCTAAATCCAATGATTTATCAATAAGCTGTTCCTCAATGCTGCGGCTATTGGATTGAAAAGATTGGATACGATTGTTGGGATATTGCGATAGAAAATCGGCAAGTAGAGCAGGTAAAACATATTGGGATATGGTTGTACTGGCTCCTAAAACCAGATTTCCTTTTCTTCCTTCCTGTAATTCCTGTAGTTCTTGGCCAGCCTGATTATAAAGTGTTATAATTTGTTGGGCATATTTATATAAAATTTGACCTGCATCAGTGAGATTAAGATTATTCCCCTTTCGTTCGAATAGCGGTATTCCGAGTCTCTTTTCCAGTTCTTGGATATTTTTGCTTACTGCCGGTTGCGATATGAAGAGTGCCGAAGCAGTTTTGGTGAAATTAAGGTGCTGCGCTGCAGTATAAAAAACAATTAAGCGAAAATCGAAATCCATAAAACGATAAAGGGTTATTTCTAAAATTTAAAAATAACCCTTTATCGAATGAAAAACTAAATTATTTACTGAGTTCTGCGTAATATTTATGAAATAATGGAATTGTTGAAATTCCCATGAGGTAATTCTCAATACCATATTTTTCATTTGGCGAGTGTAGGTTGTCACTATCCAAGCCAAAGCCCAAAAGCACTGTTTTTAATCCTAATACTTCTTCAAAAAGAGCAACGATTGGAATAGAACCTCCACCACGTGTAGGGATAGGCTGAACACCAAATGTTTCATGCAGGGCTTTTTCTGCAGCTTTGTAAGCGACGCTGTCAGTCGGTGTCACAACTGGTTCACCACCATGGTGAGGCTTGACCTCTACCTTTACATAATCTGGTGCAATAGCTTCAAAATGTTTTTTGAAAAGCTCCGTAATACGGTGAGAGTTTTGGTTTGGAACAAGACGCATGGAGATTTTCGCATTCGCTTTTGATGGAAGTACGGTTTTGGCGCCTTCACCGATATAACCACCCCAGATACCATTTACCTCCAAGGTTGGTCGAATACCGGTGCGTTCTAATGTTGTGAAACCTTTTTCTCCCCAGACATTTTGAATACCAAGGTCTGCTTTGTATGCTTCAATGTCAAAAGGCGCTTCATTTAAAGCTTTACGTTCTTCGGCAGTTAATTCGACAACGTCATCATAGAATCCTGGAATAGCGATATGATTGTTTTCATCATGTAATGACGCGATCAATTTTGCTAATATGGTGGCCGGATTGGCTACCGCTCCACCATATACGCCAGAGTGTAAATCTCTGTTCGGACCAGTAACTTCCACTTCGACATAAGACAACCCACGTAAACCAGTTTCTAAGGAAGGTTGCTCCATGCTAATCATCGATGTATCCGAAATAACGATAACATCAGCTTTCAGTCTTTCTGTATTTTCTTTAACAAAGGTGCCTAAATTGACTGAGCCAACTTCCTCTTCACCTTCAATCATAAATTTGACGTTACAGGCCAAGGCATTATTTTTAATCATGTATTCGAAGGCTTTTACATGCATATAAAACTGACCTTTGTCGTCGGCAGAACCACGCGCATAAATTTTGCCATCACGGACCGTCGGTTCGAAAGGAGGGGTATCCCACAACTCATATGGGTCGGCAGGTTGTACGTCGTAATGACCATAAGTCAATACAGTAGGTAGTGCCGGATCAATAATTTTTTCTCCATAAACGATTGGATTACCAGCAGTAGGACAAACTTCTACATTGTCGGCTCCGGCTTCACGCAATTTCTCAGCAACAAATTCAGCAGTTTTTTTGACATCTCCTTTGAATTTAGGATCGGCACTTACTGATGGTAAACGCAATAAATCAAACAACTCATCCAAAAAACGTTGTTTGTTTGCTTCTACATATTCTTTAATGTTTTGCATATTGTTTGTGTTTGAAACAAATTTACACAAATCGACACATTTAACTCAATTTGTTGTAACCTTTTCGGGAATGGCTGTGACTAATGTAAAAACGAATTCAAATAATTATGGAAAAGCAATCAGTAGCAGCCATCTTGGGCGTAGGATTATTTACTTGTATTACATTGTGTGTATATTTTATTATGCGTTATCGAAGCGCTACGGTACACCTTCCTAACGAAAGTAGGAAAAAGGAGTCTTTGGATTGGCAAAAACCTGGGATTTTGGTGCTTGGTATAGGAATAGGATTATTCATTGTGGGAATTTTGGACAACTACATGAATACTGATTTGCCTGATTCTCTTGCCGTAGCAATTTTGATTATTTCTGCGGGCGTTGCAATGATAATTGCTAACCGATTGGATAAAAAACGCGATATTTAACCCGCCAATGGATGAAATCTATATTCGAAAAGTTCTGTCAGGTGATGTGGAGTCTTATCGTTATTTTATAAAAACGTATAAGGATATGGCATTTTCTGTCGCTCTTTCTATTGTGAAGGAAGAGCATTTGGCAGAAGATGCCGTTCAGGATGCATTTATAAAATGCTATCAATCGCTGTCTTCCTTTAAAGGGAAATCTAAATTTAGTACCTGGTTTTACCGGATTGTGGTGCATGTGGCTTTTAATGCCGTTCGACATAAGAAACTGGACCTGGTCAATTTTGATCTTTCCCAACATGACATATCGCATGAGGATTCTGTATTGGATGAAATAATCGCGCATGAAAGAAAAGAAATGATCAACGATGCACTCACTATACTGCCCGCACGGGAGTCTGTTGCATTACGTTTATTTTATTTGGAAGAACAGTCTATGGATGAAATCCAGGAAATTATGGGTTGGACATTGGCAAATACAAAAGTGATCTTACATCGGGCTCGTAAAAATATGCAGATCATCTTGAGTCAGTTAATAAAAAAAGCAGAGTATTATGGATAAGCAGCAGGAAAAATTCAGAAGGGTTATGCAAATGAGCAAAATAGAAATGCCATTCGACGATTTTGAACAACGGGTCATGGGCAGCATCTTAGCGCTTGAGAAAGATAAAAAGAAAGCGCTGTTAAATAAAAAGTATGCGATTACATTTTTTCTCCTTGGAACGATTTGCGGCATGATGCTCAATAATTATCTGATGGCCAAAATTCAAGTTGCAGATATAGCCCCCGATCTGAAAAATTATAGCACAATAGGCTGCCAGTTATCTTTTGCCCTATTGATATGTTTCTTCTGTCTTCAGTTGTGGCAGTTGATCTATATGCAACAGAAGAAACATTTTCCATTATAGTAAACGATCTTTTTTGTTGAATATGCATAGTCTGATTTTTTTGCGAAATCGACTTTCTATTTCGTTCAAATAGTGGGGGCGTGGGCCAAAATTATTTTTTTTAAAAATAAAATTAATTTTACTGTAACAAAACAGTAGTTTTATCTACTAATGATATATTGATATTAATTTACTATCCAACAATTTTATGAAGAGAGTTTTACAAATGCTCTTGTTTTTCATTTTTGCTATCCCTGGTTTGGCTTCGGGTCAATCCAAGATTGCTGGAAAAATAAGTGATGTAAAGGACCAACTAAAGTTATCAGACGCAACAGTCATGCTATTGACTGCCAAAGATTCCATATTGACCGGCTTTACCCGATCGGATGAAAATGGTCTGTTTTCATTGACCAAGCCTGATACAGGAGCTTATGTACTCATTGTGAGTTATCCCAAATATGGTGATTTTTACACGGAGATCCAATCCGGTGTGGACTATTCCAAATTGGCTATTGGTCTAACCAATACAGCCACATTATTACAAGAAGTTATTGTTACTGGCCGTATACCAATTACCATTAAAGGGGATACCACTGAGTATGATGCCGGCAGTTTTAAAGTGGAGAAGAATGCCAAGGTGGAAGACCTGTTGAAAGCATTGCCTGGTATCACGGTTGATGCATCTGGAAAAATTACTGCACAGGGTAAAACAGTAAAAAAAGTATTGGTAGACGGAGAGGAATTTTTCGGCGATGATCCGACGTTGGTAACACGCAATATCCGATCGGATATGGTCGATAAAGTACAGGTTTATGAGAAAAAATCGGAACAGGCCGAGCGAACTGGAGTCGATGATGGGCAGCGTGAACAGACCATCAACGTCAAGCTGAAAGACGGTTCCAAAAATGGTATGTTCGGTAAAGCACTCATTGGTGGAGGAACCGATGATTACTATATGGGGCAATTGATGTTGAACAAGTTTAAGGGCTCGCAGAAAATATCAGTTTACGGTCTTTTTGGTAATAATGGTACTACCAGTATGAACTGGCAGGATGCACAAAAGTATGGTGGTGATTCAGGTGTATCCTATGGCGATGACGGATCGATGAGCTGGTCTAATTTTACGGACCCTTTTTCTGGACAAGGAGTTATCGGTGTGCCGCGTGCCATAAATTCAGGCGTTAACTTCTCGGATAAATTTGATAAGGATAAACATACAGTCAACATAAACTATAAATATGGAAGATTGAGTAGCGATGGAAATGAGGAAACGATTATGACGGGTTTGATCAATAACAAATCGGTGAAGAATGTCGATTCTGAAAATGATCAGCATCGTGCCAATCTAAAATATGATCTGAAATTAGATTCGTTAAACCTTTTAACGATAAGGGGGGGAGCATCAAGAAAAAATCTTTGGTCAAATAATACGCGTGAGGCGTATCAGTTTGGCCAAAACGCAGATACGACCATTGCTGAAAGTACAAGTGAATTAGTTAAAAATAACATTAATGAGTTTGATTTGAGCACCTATTTCACCCATAAGTTCAAGAAAAAAGGACGCTCCTTTACATTTGATGGTCAATGGAAACGCAATGAGATGAAAGGTACCGGACATTTAAAGTCGGACCTGAGAAATTATAGCCTAAAAACAGATTCTACGACCGATCAAAGTAAAGTACGTAACAATACAAGTAATGTGCTAAGTGCTTCAATTTCCTATACTGAACCCTTAACCAATAGCTGGAACCTTGTGGTTGGAACAGGAATTGAGCAAAGTAACAGTAGTTCTCTTGTGGAGTCATTCAATAAAGATGATGATGGCAATTATACTCAACTGGATCGTCGTTTCAGTAATAATTATGATTTCGATAGAAGTAGTAACAGGTACAAATTGGCTATAGTCCATACAAGCGAAAAATTTAAGTTCACTGTGGCCAATAATTTCAATAATGATAAATTGAAACAGTTCAATAATTATACAAGTGAGGGGATTACAAGAAGTTACTTTACGTACAATCCAAATGTAAGTGCAGGCTATTCTTTTACGAAAAGTAAGGGGGTATGGCTGAACTATACCGGTAAAAACCAATTGCCTTCCTTGAGTCAGATCCAACCGATATTAGATAACTCGGACCAGATTAATCGGTATCTGGGGAATGAAAACCTAAAACCTTCGTTTAAAAATTCCTTAAATCTGAACTATAACTCATTTCGCGTGCTGACCGGAAACTATATCTATGTCGGGGGTAATATTTCTACCGAAAAGAACCCGATAACACAAAATATTGATACATTGAACGGGATCAATACATATACTTGGAATAATGTTGATGGTAAGACAAATACTTCGCTGAACGTGTGGTCTGGCGTTTATTTTAAGTTGAGCAAAAAACTTGGCCTTTCAAACTCGCCACAGTTTTACGTAAATATGAGTGACAACTATAATATGTTCAATCACCAATTGAATAAAGTAAATACCACGAACTTTAATTTTACGTATAATTTTAAAAGGGATACCAAGACAGGTTTAAATTTTGACCTGAACTTTAGTCCACAATATCGTTTGATGAAATCAAGTTTGGAACGCAATACCAATAGCAATGGTTTCGTATTCGCTTCCAACGGAAGTGTGGAGTATTTCTTCAACAAAACATTTAAGGTTTACACGAATTATACCTACTCCTATGAGGCAGCGACCAAAGCTTTTGATGAGAAGTTTGAGCAGTTTTTGTTGCATCCGGGTGTGAGTAAGAAATTCCTTAAAAATGAATCGTTGGTGCTGGATTTTACAATCAACGATGTTCTTAATCAAAACAAAGGCTTTAGTCGTTCGGCATCGACTTCAGTCTTTACGCAACGTCGATATGATACGATACGCAGATATTATATGCTTAAACTTTCATGGGATTTTACAAAAATGTTTTTATAAAATATTAAGCAAGATACAATGTTAAAATATATCTTTTTTCTCCTTTTCTGTTGTTCTGCCCTAGGTCTAAAAGCGCAGTATGTTTTATTTGGACGAGCTGGGACTATTTCCTACGACAAAACGATGTACATGAAGAATATCGTAAATAAAAAATTCATCGCTAAGGCTGATGAAAATTCTAAACAGTTTTTTGAGCGTATAGTGCCTAGGCTACCTGAAAGTGCCGTGTTAAAGAAGTCAATGAAATTCAATACCACAGAGACCTTTTTCGAATCGCTAAAAGATGAGAGCCTGGATGCGGAGATAAAGCAGTATATTATGATGTTTGCGCTAGACTTCGATGCGGCAACACTTTCAAACATGTTGAACCGATCGTTTTTAAGATACAATGATATCGTTGGTGAAAAAATCATCGTTCAAGATTCTATGAAGCATATCAAATGGAAAATCACAGATGAGTATCGTGAAATCGCTGGTTACAATTGTAGGAGAGCCAATGGGATTACACCTGACTCTATTTATGTTATTGGATACTATTGCAATGAAATTCCCATCAGTGGCGGTCCCGAATCTATCAATGGTCTCCCTGGTATGATTTTAGGCTTAGTGGTACCAAGTCAGCATGTTTCTTATTTTGCAACGAAAGTAGAATTTAGTAACACGGTAGTGATAGATAAAAAGAAATTTGAGAATACAAAGGTGAAGCGGATGACTAGAAAGGCGATGACAGATCAAATGACGAGTGTCCTATCGCAACACATGAATAAAGAAACCGTTCAGTTTATTATGGAACTTGGTAATTTGTAAACATCGCAAATTCTGTTTCAATAATATAATGAGTATTCGTAACGAGCAGCATAAACAGCTCTTCCCTTGAAGAGCTGTTTGTTTTAATTAGATAATCACCAAAGATTTTTTACTCAGCCATTTGCGGCATGCATCAAATATCTTCGCGACTAATATCGAATACAGTGCTATTATCCTTTTGTCAGCAAAGTTTGTTAATAAAAAGTAAAACCATAGGCGGAAAAACGCCTTAGATGGACAGCAGGCTTCTTTTGAAGATTATTGAGAGATCAAAGTTTATGACAAGAAGACTGTATGCAACTTTTCACAAACCATCCAACAAAAAAAGGCCTTTCATATGAAAGGCCTTTTTTATGTTAACTTCGAAAAAGACTATTTTCCGTCGTTTTTCTTAGCAGTAACTTCGTTACGAATTTCTTGTGCTAAAGTTTTAATTTCTTGTAATCCTTTACGTACACGTGTACCAGCTGCAGAATTACCATTGTTGAAGAACTTGTCTGCATCAGCTTCGATAGAAGCTACTAACTCTTTTAATTTTACGTAGTTTTCCATTTTTTTATAATTATAATTTTAGTTTTTATGGTTTTTCCTAAACACTCCTTAAATATACAAAAACGAATCAAATAGAAAATAAATTTCGTTTTTTTTTATCGAAAAAGCTGAAAAAACTATTCAACAATCTTTAGTTCGTCAATAATGTTGGTCGCTCCAGCAAATTTATCGATGATAAATAATACATAACGAATATCAACTGAAATTGTACGTTGCAACTTATGGTCAAAGATAACATCACCAGCCATTGCTTCGATATTACCATCAAAAGCTAGGCCAATTAATTCGCCGTTGCCATTTATTACGGGTGAACCCGAGTTTCCACCTGTTATATCGTTGTCACTTAGGAAGTTTACTGGTAAATATCCCTTTTTGTCTGCATAACGGCCATAGTCCTTATTATTGTACAGGTCAATCAGACGTTGCGGTAAATCAAACTCTTCGTCACCCTTTTTGTATTTTGCAATAGTACCTTTTAACGTCGTGTAAAAGTTCTTGTCAGCATCGTTACGCGGGTCTTGTGGTAAGCCTTTGATCGAGCCGTAAGTTAAACGTAAAGTACTGTTCGCATCCGGATAGAATTTACCTTTTGGATTCGAAGCCAATACACCAGCGACATATTTACGATAAGCACCTTCAAATTTGTCGTCTTGTGCTTTCCAGCTAGGATCTACTTGACGGTATCTGTTAAGTAGGGCCGAAGAAAGTTTATACAATGGATCATTGGCTAAGATTTCAGCGTTAGGGGTAGCCAGATAATTGTTCAAACGTTCAGCCGAAGCGAAGATGCTGTTCTTCACAGATTCTTTGACATACGCCGTAAAATCGCCATTGTTTCTAGCCGCCAATTCAGCAATATATGGCGCTATATTTCCAGCCTTTTTAGCATAAAGGTTCAATTCGTCAATCAATACCTGCTCTTCAAGAGGCATATACATTTTTTCGTAACTAGCATCTATAGCAGATTTTAAGCGTGGAAGGATTGCATTTCTTTTCCCTTCGTCTCCAGCAGCATAAACTTCTAAGCCGGATCCGATTGAATATGGAAGAGCAGCAATAGCACTGGAACGCAACATGCCCATCAAGTAGTTATCGTGTCTAGCCTTCTCATTTGTTGCTGCATAGAATTCATTGATTGTCTTGATGACATCTCCATACTCGGCTCTGTTTGCAGCCTTATTTGCCCATTTGTCAAATTTAGCTTCCTCTTTTGCTTTCGCTGCTGCCGTTTTATGTAATGTCAAAGCGTCAATCATTCCTTGACGGTTTTTCCAGTAATTCGCTACTTGAGAGTATTTAGACGCGTAATTCAATTTGACAGCTTGGTCTTGATCCATGAATTTTTTCATGGCATCCATACCGGTTTTAGACGCTTCCACCCAGGCAGGGTAGGCGAATTTTACATTTTGATTGATCCCTCCTGAAGGCATCCAACGGTTTGTACGACCTGGGTAACCTAAAATCATCGCAAAATCTCCTTCTTGAACACCCTTTAGGCTGACAGGTAGGAAATGCTTAGGTTTTAAAGGAACATTGTCTTGTGCATACTCTGCTGGATTACCATTTTTATCAGCGTAGACGCGGAAAATTGAGAAGTCACCCGTATGACGTGGCCATTCCCAGTTATCGGTATCACCACCAAATTTTCCAATGCTATTTGGAGGAGTTCCTACTAACCGAACGTCATTGTAATCTTGGTATACAAAATAATAGTACTCGTTGCCTTGGTAGAACGATTTTACCTCAACCACGTACTTGCCGTTTTCGCTATTTTCCTTTTGGATTTTAGCCGTTTCAGCTGCAATGATACTTTTACGTTCATCTTCAGACATTTTGTTGTTCACCAAACCTAAGATTCGCTTGGAAACATCATCCATGCGGACAAAAAAGCGAACCGACAAAGATTTTGGCTTTAGTTCCTCAGATTTGGATTTGGCCCAAAAGCCATTTGTCAAATGGTCATTTTCTGGTGTAGACAGTTCGGCAATGGCACCATATCCACAGTGGTGGTTGGTAAATACCAAGCCCTGGTCCGAAACGATTTCTGCTGTACATCCGCCGTTGAATTGTACAATTGCATCTTTTAGACTTGAGTGGTTAATGCTGTAGATTTCTTCGGCACTTAAGCGAAGTCCTTTTTTCTGCATATCTGACTCATTCAGACGCTTTAAATACATTAAAAACCACATCCCTTCGTCGGCAAATGCAGTAAAGCCTGTTGTGATGAACAACAAACACATCCATAATTTTTTCATATCAACCTGATAAAAAGTTTGTTTATACCCTACAAAAATGCTTTAATTCTCTTAAAAACCAAAATATTAGACTTTATAATGTGCTTTTCGCCAATTTTTATGTCAATTAAAAGTAAATGTGTGTGGTATTGATCGTCGAGGAAAGCCAAATGGACTCTTTTCCTTATCTTTGCAAGATGCAGCAATCATTTGAAAATTTCAAATTCAATAAACAGATCTTAAATGCGATAGCGGAGGCTGGGTATCAACAACCGACCGAAATCCAGGAAAAGGCAATTACACCGATATTGGCCGGACAGGATGTGATGGGAATCGCTCAAACGGGAACTGGAAAGACGGCGGCCTTTGTGTTGCCTATGCTGATGAAGCTAAAGTATGCGCAAGGAAATGATGCACGTGCGTTGATTTTGACACCGACAAGAGAATTAGCCATGCAGATCGAAGAAAATATTAAGCTGTTTTCTACTTACCTTGATCTGCGTTCGGTGGTTCTCTATGGCGGATTAGGACCCAAGACTCAGATAGAGACGCTTGAAAAAGGAATAGATATCATCGTAGCAACGCCAGGTAGATTTTTAGACCTGTATCTCGAGGGGCATATTGTTGTCAAATCGCTCAAGTTTTTGGTGTTAGACGAAGCAGATAAAATGATGGACATGGGCTTTATTAGTAAAATCCATCGGGTTTTGGAAATTGTACCCCGTAAACGTCAAAACTTATTGTTTTCGGCTACCATGAGTGAACTTGTTCGGAAAATAGCCGGTGATTTCTTAGCATTTCCGACTGTAATTGAGGTATCAGAACAAGCCACACCAGCAAAGACGGTTAGTCAGGCATTGTATGTTGTTCCCAACCAAAAGACAAAATTGAATTTACTTCAGCATCTTCTGAAAGATGATGAAGCCTTTAGCCGATTGATTGTTTTCTGTAAAACAAAGCAAGTCGCGGACAATGTTTTCCACTTTTTGGAGCGTAAATATGGTAAAGATGAAGTCCGTGTTATTCATGCCAATAAGGGGCAGAATACGCGTATCAATTCTATCAATGCATTCAAGGAGGGAAATGTTCGTATTTTGGTCGCGACTGATGTCGCAGCACGTGGGCTTGATGTTTCGAATGTGAGCCATGTGATCAATTTTGAAGTCCCTATTGTGATTGAAGATTACGTGCATCGTATTGGACGCACTGGACGAGCTTTTAACGAAGGTGATGCTATTACGTTTTGCAATGAGGCTGAGAAGTATTACGTTCGTAAAATCGAAAAGTTAATCAAGCAAAGTATACCTGTATATCCAATCCCAGAAGATGTCTTTATAGAGAAAACACCTTTTCATGAAAAACAAGACATTGCGCGCGAGATTGACAACCAGAAGCGAAAAGACAATCCAGATTTTCAGGGGGCTTTTCACGAGAAAAAATATGTTATCAAACAGAAAGAGGTCCGAGATGCACAGCGCGCTTCCGGATTTAAACCAAAAGCAAAAAGTAAAAGTAAGTCTGCAGGCGGAAAATCGGGAGGAACAAATCGTAATTTTAAAAAACGTTAATTTATTGTGCGCTTTACACCACTAAATATCGCTAGTGCATGCCTTGTTGCCTGGTTTGTTATGGAAAATCCCGATGATGAAAAGGCCTTATTTACTTGGGGCGCATTTATCCTATTGTTGTTGATATTGACCGTCATTGATATTGCATTTAGGGTCTTTGTAAAGCAAAATAAAAAGATGTGGTTATTGCAATCAGCTTTCTTGGTAGTTGTTTGTGTGACCAGTTTAATTGTTAAAGTAACCTTTGCGTAAGAGGAAAAATTAAAAATAAGGACGAGTTAGGTTGTGAATCGATGGCAGATATAGTTCCTGTTTCGAAAAACATAGCTCAAAATATATAGCTCAATAATATTAAAATGAAAAAAGCTGAAATAAAATTACAGGTAGCGTTAGATGAAAACAACGTACCTGAAAATATCATGTGGTCGTCTACAGATGGCAATAATGCGGAGGAGTTACCTGCAAAAGCCATGTTTCTAGCCTTATGGGACTCACATTATAAAAATTCAATGCGTATCGACCTTTGGACTAAAGATATGCCCTACGATGAGATGAAACGTTTTTTCTATGAAACGCTACAAACATTGGGGGACTCTTTTATCCGTTCTTCCGGAGGTGATCCAATGGCGGAGAAAGTTATTGGTGACCTACGCGACTACTGTGCGCATTTTGCTGATAAAATGGAAGTTTTAATGCCGCAACAATAGATTATAACGTTTAATAATATTTGACCATGCAATACTTCTTAGTAAAATCTGAACCGTTTAAATATAGCTGGGAGCAATTTAATAAAGATGGCCGTACATTTTGGGATGGCGTTCGTAATTATCAAGCTAGGAATAATATCAAAGCTATGAAAGAAGGGGATCTCGTTCTATTCTACCATAGCAATGAAGGAAAAGAAGTTGTGGGGGTGGCGAAAGTCGTCAAGGAATTTTATCAAGATCCGACAACAGATGATGAGCGTTGGGTCGTTGTGGATCTGGCACCTGTAGAGACGCTGAAGAAATCCGTCACGTTAGAAGCCATTAAAGCGGATGAGCAGCTACAGGATATCGCTTTGGTTCGACAAGGACGTTTATCTGTTATGCCGCTTAAACCTGAAGAGTTTGATCGAATTTTGGCACTTGGCAACGCGTAGGCTATCGCCAATGAACAAGACCAATATATAGCATATAATCAAAAAAGGGAAAACAATACGTTTTCCCTTTTACTTTTTTAAACAGTATGTGAACAATCAAAGTTAGGTGTTAGTTCTTTTGGCTAAAGAGACTGACCAATGCTTGTAATTTTTTTGCATTTTCTGGTTTTAATTTCCCTGCAAGAATTAGACGCAGTTCTCTTCGCTGTAATGCATCTTCATACGCTTTGCGTTCTGAATCTGTTTCTGGAATCAATAACGGTACGGCTTTAGGATTATTATCCGAATCAACAGCAACAAAGGTATAATAGGCTTCGTTTGTTTTTACACGGGTGCCTTCCGGTAAATTAGACGCAAAAATTTCCATGCGTACTTCCAAAGAACTATTAAAAGCGCGCGTTACTTGAGCTTGTATCGTAACGACCTCACCAAGTTTAATAGAACGTTTAAAAGATACATTGTCGACCGATACTGTTACCACGACATTACTACAGTGCTTTTGAGCAGCAATAGCCGAACAGATATCCATCCAATACAATAAACGGCCACCCATCAAATTTCCAAAAGTATTGGTATCGTTGGGTAATACCAATTCGTTCATCTCAGTGTATGACTCTCGTGCAAATTTCTCTATCATATCATTATTTGTCATTATCGTCCAAGCGTTTTTATCTGATGATCTATGAGTGACAAAGCATCCATAAATGATGTCGGCACATAACCCAATTCTGCATAAGATCTAGTCAGATCAAAGCCTGTCTGCCTTGGCCTGTTTTCTGCCTGTCCAATGCTGGCAGCGCTGATCTCTGAAATCAATCCTTTATCTAGCTGCCAATAGTCTGCAATTTTGTAGACAGCCTCACTGATTGACATGAATTCTGCGCCTGAAATATGAAATATTCCCTGCGCTTCTCGATCAATAGCGCGTTGGCAAGCATAAGCTAAATCATCCACAAAGGTAGGCATTCTCCATTGGTCATTGACTACTTTTATGGGCTCATTTTGCGACAACTTACTTTTGGCCCATAATACGAGATTCGAACGATTGGGGTCAGCATTGATCCCATAGACTAATATTGTGCGAAGGATAGCATAATGACAGCCCGATTGTGCAAGCACTTGTTCGGAAGCATATTTACTTTTCCCATATTCACTTTGCGGATTGGGAATATCTGTTTCATCATAAGGTGCATTTTTTTTGCCATCAAATACAAAGTCCGTAGATAAGTGCACCAATTGGGCCTGATGTGTAGTACAATAGGAGGCAAGATAGGCCACGAGATCAACGTTAAGCGATTGACATGCGGCTTGATCTGCTTCACAAGCTTCCACACTTGTCATGGCTGCTGTATGTACAATTGCATCAAAAGTTTGTGGAGCTAAAAAAACTTTCAGTTTTTCCCGATCCGACAAGTCAACTTGATAGAAAGTATAATCCACTTGATTCGGGTTGCGATTTGGACCTTTTGAAATGGCAACAACATCATATTCGTCATTGTTAGCAAGTAAATCAACGACTTTTTGACCAAGGAATCCATTGGATCCCGTCACTAGAATTTTTTTCATCAACAATAATTAAATGATATTCAAGCACCTGTTCATAGAGACTCATGTATGCTATCTCAAGTGCGCTGTTTAGTTTATTCGTGTATGTCTACAAACTAGTTGACTAATCTCCGTTATAGCATCTGAGCATATAAAAAGCTAGATTATCACTTGCTGTTAAAGACAAATCCGCTTTTTTTGTTTTAGTTGGTCCATATAAAGTCCATTTTACTGGATTGTTTCATGATATTTTCAACCACTGTTTTTTCTAGATCTAAAATGGATTTTAAAGCATTGTAATCAATTTTATCGGCATCATCGGTCGGCATATGGTAGTCTGGGTGTCCACCAGTATGGAAAAACAATACCGGTATATTCTTTTTGTAGAATGAAGTTTGGTCAGACCCGCCATTACCATCCTTACTAAGATTAAATTTTATAGGGGCCTGAACATCTTTGAAAATAGCCGGCCATTGACTGCTTGTTCCATAGCCGATTACAGCAAGGCCATTGCTGGGATTATAACGGCCAATCATATCCATATTCAGCATGGCTGTAATTTTTTCTAAGGGTAGGGTGGGGTGTTCCGTAAAATATTTGGAACCTACTAATCCCAATTCTTCCGCTCCGAAAGCGATAAACAACAGGTTGTAAGGTTCTTTTTCCTTGTTGCTACTGAAGTAACGTGCGAGTTCCAATAGGCCGGCCGTGCCAGAGGCATTATCGTCGGCTCCGTTATGGATTTTGCCTACCCCTAGGGAATCCTTTGAGCTTCCTTGACGACCTGTTCCCAAGTGATCGTAATGTGCGCCTATAACAACTGTTAAGTCGGCGCCATTGTCAAGAAATCCAATGATATTATCTGCATTGCGAATGCTGTCTGCAACTTTTACTTTCCAGACTTTGGCTTTGAAGGATTGGCGGTACCCTTTTTCACCTTTAGGCTCAAGTTTGTATTTTTTGAATTCCTTTTCAATATAATCTGCAGCTTTAAAGACTTCCTTACTGCCCGTTCCTCGTCCTTGCATTTTGTCGTCAGCGAGGTAATAAATATGTTTCTTTAAGTTGGAAACTTCGATCTGCTGCGCCTGTGCTATTTGGATTCCTAGTAGGCAGCAAAGTGTCAGAAGTAGACTAATGTTTTTCATGCGAATAGTAGAGTTTAGAAGTTGTATTGGGTTATATGTAAAAAAAATAAAAGCCTTGCGATTAACAAGGCTTTTAAGGAATATTTCGTTAATCTTCAACGATTTCACTGTGGATACTCGATTTCTCTTCCTTCTCTGTTTTAAAATACCGTTTTTGAAATAACAGGATTAAAACCACCCCAACAGAAATCGCCGAGTCTGCAATGTTGAATACAGGTCGGAAAAAGAGAAACTCTTCACCGCCCCAAAAGGGCACCCAAGAAGGGAAGTTACCTTGAATCAATGGGAAATAAAGCATATCGACTACTTTTCCATGAAGAAAGGATGAGTATCCACCTCCTGCCGGAAATAGACTCGCTTTATCATACCAGGTGCTTTCACTGAAGATAACACCGTAAAAAGCAGAATCGATGATATTTCCAAGTGCACCGGCAAGAATTAAGGCAACATTTAAGATGAAACCCCGGTTGTACTTATTTTTGATCATGTAACGCAGGCCGTATCCAATACCCGCTACGGCTAAAATACGAAATACCGTCAAAAATAATTTTCCATAATCACCGCCAAATTCCATCCCATAGGCCATCCCATTGTTTTCAATAAAATGAATCTGGAAAAATTTGCCCAATACATGGTGGCTTTGTCCGATTGTCATGGATAACTTAACCCAGATCTTCGACAATTGGTCTATTAAAAGTATCGCGACAATAAGCGCGATCGGTTTCGTATAACCCTTCATTGTGTTATAAAAATGGTCTTTGCCCAAACAAAGACCATATATTTAATGCCTAAAATTAATATTGTTTGTTTTTCGCTTCGATGCTCAACGTTGTATGTGGAACAGCTTTCAAACGTTCTTTTTGAATCAGTTTTCCTGTTTCTCTACAGATACCATAGGTTTTGTTCTCGATGCGTACCAACGCTGCTTCAAGGTTGTCGATAAATTTCTTTTGACGAGCAGCCAATTGATTAGTTTGCTCTTTTTCTAAAGTAGCTGAACCGTCTTCCAATGTTTTGTACGTTCCAGCAGTATCGTCGGTACCATTAGCATTACTGTTATTAAGCGTTGCGGTCAACGAGGAAAGCTCTTCTTTTGCTACTCTAAGCTTGTCTAGGATAATATCTTTGAATTCTTGTAATTCTGAATCGCTATAGCGTGTTTTCTCGTTGTTGTTTGCCATAATTTAATTTTTTTGGATTAATGCCTTAAGTTCTTTGCCATCGATCTCGATGGTCTCTCCTTCAGTTAGTGAATCTTCGAATACCAATGAATCGGCCAGAATTTCGGTGCAAATATACGATAAATTTTCGTTGGCAGCATTGATGACTTCTGAAGCAGCTGTTAACTTTACGTTAATTCTGTCCGTGACTTCCAATCCCTTTTCTTTCCTTAGATTTTGTAGACGGTTAATCAATTCTCTTGATAGACCTTCTTTTTTCAATTCTTCGGTAATATGTATATCTAATGCTACGGTCAATTTGCCTAAATTTGCTACCTGCCACCCCTCAACGTCTTCAGCTATAATTTCAACATCGCTCAGTAGAATCGTATATGGCGTACCTGTTAGGGCTAATTCGCCTGTTGATTCCAACGTGCTGATTTGATCTATAGTCAACGATTGGATAGACGAAGAAACTAACTTCATATCCTTACCAACTTTCGAGCCAAGAGCTTTGAAATTTGGTTTTATTTTTTTCTTAATAATACCAGTGGTATCTGTAATGAACTCGATATCTTTAATATTGGTCTCCGAAAGTATCAGATCTTTTACTTTCTCTACCTTTTCTTGGAAAGCACTATCAAGTACCGGAACCAAAATTTTGTTTAATGGTTGACGTACATTGATGGAAGTTTTCTTCCGTAACGAAAGTGTCAGCGATGAGATATCCTGCGCTAAAGCCATACGTTCTTCCAGATCTTTGTCGACTAGACTTTCATTGTAGACCGGGAAATTCGCCAAGTGAACAGATTCAACTTGTTCCTTATTCGTCGCTGAATTCAAATCCAGGAATAACCTGTCCGAGAAGAAAGGTGATATTGGCGACATCAATTTCGCAATCGTATCAAGACAGGTATAAAGTGTTTGATAGGCCGAAATTTTATCTTCTGTATAATCTCCTTTCCAGAAACGACGGCGGCATAGGCGAACATACCAGTTGCTGAGATGTTCATCAACAAAGCTTTGAATAGCACGCGCTGCTTTTGTCGGCTCGTAATCCGCTAAATATTCGTCTACTTGTTTGGTCAACGAATTTAACAAGGAGATAATCCAACGATCAATTTCAGGACGTTTTTCCAATGCAATATCAGGTTCTGAATAGGAAAATTTATCGATATTGGCATACAGTGCAAAAAAGGCGTAGGTATTATATAAAGTGCCAAAAAATTTACGACGGACTTCATCCAACCCTTCCATATTGAATTTAAGGTTGTCCCATGGCGAGGCATTACTGATCATGTACCAGCGTGTTGCATCGGCACTGTATTGATCGATCGTTGAGAATGGATCCACACCGTTGCCCAGGCGTTTGGACATCTTATTTCCATTTTTATCCAATACCAGGCCATTGGAAACGACGTTTTTGAAGGAAACCGATTTGTACATCATCGTAGAAATCGCATGTAAGGTGAAAAACCAGCCACGTGTTTGGTCAACTCCTTCAGCTATAAAGTCTGCTGGGTATGCATGATCGAATCCAGCTTTAAAAGGAAACTGTTCCCCTTTGGCTAATTTTTCGTGATCCAAACCCCATTGTGCATAAGGCATTGCACCCGAATCAAACCAAACGTCGATCAAGTCAGGTTCGCGGAATAACTTTTGTCCGGCATCAGAAACCAAGACGATATCGTCTACATAAGGACGATGAAGATCCAATTGCTCGGTGTCGAATTTATCCAAGTAAGCTTTATTCTTCGCTTTTTCATCGTCAGACAAAACGTCTGAAGTCAAAGATGCTTCCAATAAAGACTTTAATTCAGGAAGCGAACCGATACAAACCTCTTCATTTTCGTCTTCTGAGCGCCAAATAGGAAGTGGAGTTCCCCAGTAACGCGAGCGTGAAAGGTTCCAGTCGACCAAGTTTTCCAGCCAGTTACCAAAACGTCCTGTACCAGTTGCTTCAGGTTTCCAGTTGATGGTTTTATTTAAGGCAACCAAATCTTCCTTCACTGCGGTTGTGCGGATAAACCAGCTATCTAATGGATAGTATAGAACAGGTTTATCTGTACGCCAACAGTGTGGGTAGGTGTGCTCATATTTTTTAACATCAAAGGCTTTATTGTCCTCTTTTAATTTGATAGAGATCAATACGTCCGTAGGTTTGAAGTCTTCTTTCGAACGTTCTTCAGCACTGTAATATTCCTCTTTGACAAATCTTCCGGCAAAATCTGTGATTTCACTTACGAAACGGCCAGTACGGTCAACAGTAGGTACCTCTTTTCCATTTTCATCTTTCACCAAGATGCCCGGTACGCCATGCTCTTTTGCGACACGAAAGTCATCCGCACCATAAGTAGGAGCAGCGTGGACAATACCAGTACCGTCTTCGGTAGTAACAAAATCACCTGGAATAACGCGGAAGGCATTTTCTTGTAAATCCTCGTTGGTGATATAAGGCAACAATTGTTCATAGCGTAGGCCTACAAGCTCTTCACCTACAAATTCAGCGGCAAGTTCCCAAGGAATTACTTTGTCGCCCAATTTATACTCCTGGAAGGATGCATTTTCTCCTTCTGCTTTAAAATGCTTACCGATTAAATCTTTCGCCAATATAACAGATACTGGAGCACCAGTATATTTATTGAAAGTTCGGATCTTAACATAGTTTATTTTTTTGCCTACAACCAAAGCGGTGTTGGATGGTAAAGTCCATGGTGTGGTTGTCCAGGCGATGAAGGCGACATCTTCGGCTTCATCTTCAACTAACTTTTCTATCGCTGGATGAAGCTGACTTTTGATCAGTCTAAATTCGGCAACGATGGTGGTATCCTTCACATCTTTATAGGTGCCTGGCTGGTTAAGTTCATGTGAACTCAGTCCAGTACCTGCGGCAGGGGAATATGGCTGTATTGTGTACCCCTTATACAAAAGACCTTTTTTGTAAAGTTCTTTCAATAAATACCATAAGGTTTCGATGTATTCGTTCTTGTAAGTAATATAAGGATGTTCAAGGTCGACCCAATACCCCATTTTGGTGGTTAGGTCATTCCATACATCGGTATATTTCATTACCTCGGTGCGACAAGCATCATTATATTGTTCTACGGTAATCTTTTTGCCGATATCCTCTTTTGTGATTCCAAGAGCTTTTTCGACGGCAAGTTCAATAGGCAGGCCATGGGTGTCCCAGCCGCCTTTTCGTTTTACTTGGTAGCCTTTCAAAGTCTTGTAACGGCAGAAAATATCCTTAATCGTACGTGCCATCACGTGGTGAATCCCTGGCATTCCATTTGCAGAAGGAGGACCTTCAAAAAATGTATAGGTCTTGCTTTCAGGACGATTATTGATACTTTTTTCGAATATTTTTTCCTGTTCCCAACGGGTCAAAATCTCTTTACCTATCTCGGGTAAATTTAACTGCTTATATTCTTTGTACATCAGACTGTTGTATGCTTCTTTCTAAAGGTCGCTAATTTAGTGATTTATGATGGAAAATGAAAGAGGGCTTTGTAGTGGCAATATCATTAAGTTGTAGGGAACTTTATAGGATCTAACTTTGGTTCAATGGTGAACAGGATGGCGGTAGCTGCTACAACAAAGGGACTACCCACGGCAGTCCCTTTGTTATTTTATTCGTAAATAAATGCTGTTATGCTGAGAAGCTGCTTCCGCATCCGCAAGTGCTAGTGGCATTCGGGTTATTGAATGTGAAGCCCCGCGCATCGAGCCCTGACTTAAAGTCGATTTCCATGCCTGCAAGATATAAGCCATGAGCTTTGTTCATAAAGATGCGAATTCCTTGGATTTCGTATTCGTTATCACCATCCTTTTTTTGATCAAAGCCTAAGATATAACTCATTCCCGAACAACCTCCACCTTCGACACCAATGCGTAAACCAAAATCATCAGAGATTTCCTGTTGATCCTTTAATTTATTCAGTTCCTTGATCGCCCCTTCTGTCAACGAAACAGGCGCAACTGCTGTATGTTCTGTACTCATTATAATAATTTTTTAGCCGATCCAATACAAAAATACATTTTTTTAACGGCAAATTGCTTGGCTGGGATTTTTTGACATTTTCTAAACATTCAGTTTCCGGTATGCTTATTCAGTCCATTGTTAGCGCGGACTGCTCCTTGCTTAATTAGATAATTTGCATAAATAACGTGATTTCGCTAAGAACATTTAATAAAATAGGACTTTTTGTCGATATTCTTTATGGAATATGCTATCTTTGAGGCATTAAAATAAACTACAAAATTTACTTTACAACATTTAAAAACAATGGAAAGAGATCAAGCCATTTTTAATTTAATAGCTGATGAGCTTAAACGCCAAGAAGAAGGTATTGAATTAATTGCTTCAGAAAACTTTGTTTCAAAACAAGTGATGGAAGCTGCTGGTTCAGTGTTGACAAATAAATATGCAGAAGGCCTCCCAGGAAAACGTTACTACGGAGGTTGTGAAGTTGTGGATGAGATTGAAACTATCGCTATTGATCGCGCAAAGCAATTATTTGGTGCAGAATGGGTAAATGTTCAACCTCACTCTGGTGCACAGGCAAATGCCGCTGTTTTTTTGGCAACCATCAAACCTGGCGACAAAATCTTAGGCCTTGATTTATCTCATGGTGGTCACTTGACACATGGTTCTCCAGCTAACCTATCTGGTAAGATCTATCAACCATTATTTTATGGTGTAAAAGAAGATACTGGTTTAATCGACTATGAGCAATTGGAAGAAACAGCACTTCGCGAAAAACCTAAAATGATCATCTGTGGTGCATCTGCGTATTCTCGTGATTGGGACTATGCACGTATCCGTAAAGTTGCTGACGAAATTGGAGCTATCGTGATGGCTGATATTTCTCACCCTGCTGGTTTAATCGCGCGTGGTTTATTGAATGATCCACTTCCACATTGTCATATCGTTACGACAACGACACACAAAACGCTTCGTGGTCCACGGGGCGGTATGATTATGGTCGGTAAAGATTTTGAGAATCCTTGGGGTATCAAAACACCTAAAGGTGAAATCCGTACAATTACTCAATTATTGGATTTGGCTGTATTCCCAGGTACACAAGGTGGTCCTTTGGAGCATACCATTGCTGCGAAAGCGATCGCATACGGTGAGGCTTTATCTGATGATTATATGGAATATATCGTTCAGGTGAAGAAAAATGCAGCGGCATTGGCACAATTCTTTGTAGAAAGAGATTACAAGATCATCTCCGGCGGTACAGACAATCACTTGATGTTGGTGGATCTACGTAACAAAGATATTTCTGGTAAAGAAGCAGAAGCTGTATTGGGCAAAGCAGGTATCACAACAAATAAAAATATGGTTCCTTTCGATACACGTTCTCCTTTTGTGACTTCGGGCGTGCGTTTTGGTACAGCTGCAATCACTACACGTGGTATTAAAGAGAATGAAATTATTCAAATCGGTGAATTGATCGATGAGGCATTAAAAAATGCGTCTAACGACGCCCAACTGGATTTGATCCATGGTAAAGTAAAAGCAATGATGGCTGAGTTCCCATTGTATAAATAAGATATTCCTCTACGAATGAAAAAAGCGGAAGTACCGATGCGGTGCTTCCGCTTTTTTATTCCTTTTCCTTAAAGCTATTTTCAATATTATATTTACGGTATAAGTACCTATCAACTTAACTTATCATAGGAATTATAGACTCATCTGAATCGTACGCTAAACGGATCTTATAGGGATTAATCCGATTGAGGTCCCTATTAGCCTCCTTTAAAGTCCAGATGATACAATTCCCTGTTACCTTGTTGTATTTCTCGTGTACTCCTGTTAGTTTTAATTTGTTTTAGGATAGAAAATTGCAGCAAGAGCGTTCGTTTTGGACATGTGGCGAGGAAACTCATTTTAAATGTTAAAAAGTCTTAAAATAAAATGTAATAATTTGATTACTCATTTATTTTGCTGTAATTTGATTCGTGATTAATTAATTGTTTTACAATAAGAAAGGATAGGTTATACGACAAACATTTACATTTTAACACAGAACTGATAATTTATTTGCGAACTGCTAAAAAAGTAAGTGACGTATGAGACTTTTAAAAAGTAAAAGCGATCAAGAGTTGATCCAAATGTATGTCGGTGGCCAAGAGTCCGGCCTAGAAGCATTGTTGAATCGATATAAATCGAAAATTTATACCTCTATATATATGAAAGTAAAGGATGAATATCTTGCTGAAGATATTTTCCAGGAGACTTTCATTAAAATCATCAACACATTAAAATCCGGTAAATATAATGAAGAAGGTAAATTTTTACCTTGGGCTATTCGTATAGCACACAATATGATTGTCGACTTTTTTAGAAAGGCAAAACGGGCCCCAAATATTGTAAACGCTGATGGGTTTGATATTTTTGAAGTCCTCGAATTTAGCGATGAAAGTGCTGAGTCAAAAATGCTAAAAAAACAAGTTGATGTGGATCTGAAGAAAATGATTCAAAAACTTCCCGATGATCAAAAAGAAGTACTCATTATGCGGCACTTCTGTGATATGAGCTTTAAAGATATCGCAGAAATCACCGAAGTAAGTATCAATACAGCTTTGGGAAGAATGCGTTATGCATTGAGTAATTTACGTAAGATGATCGAAGGTACTGATCTTACCTTACAGATGGGGTATTTGTAATAAATAAGGGTGGTTAACGCCCTTATTTATGATCCATCTTTTCTATCTACTTCCCAATTATACGCTTATAATTCCAGCCCGCAAAGGTAGTTTTTTTTAAAAAAAGCGCGCGTTGGATATCTACCCTCCAATTGATTTGGTCTATTCCGAAAGGCATACTGTAAGAAAGGCTTCTTGTGTAGTGTTGAGACGCGGATAGGTCGTTTGAAACCCAATATGATGGTATTTATTTAAAGTAATAAGGTAAATATGTCATGTGGAGATCAGAAGAATATGTTCTTTTTGTCAGGTCAAAGCGTTTTTTTATCTTCGAAGTTTATGTAAATGCCTTTTTTCAAGAACTGGAATAAGGTTTGATAGTCATATAATAACTATAAAAACGATAAATAGCTATGTACTTGATTTTATTCATTGGAATAATGGTGGTGAGCCTGATTGTCCAAACAAGATTCAAAAACAAATTTAAGAAATACGCCGAGATGCCATTGAATAATGGGATGTCGGGAGCTGAGATTGCGCAAAAAATGTTAAATGATAACGGTATATATGATGTAAAGGTGTTATCTATCCCAGATCGTTTGGGAGATCACTATAATCCGTCAGATAAGACCGTGAATTTAAGTCCCGAAGTTTACAGTGGTCGTAGTGTTGCGGCTGCAGCAGTAGCGGCGCACGAATGCGGTCATGCTGTACAGCATGCTAAAGCTTATAAATGGTTGGGATTTCGTTCGGCTATGGTGCCCATGGTAAATGCCGCTTCCAAGCTAACATCTTGGGTATTGATGCTCGGCGTTATGTTGTTTGCTTTTTCCAAAGGTGGTAATCCGTGGCTTTTAGCTGTTGGTGTAGGCGCATTGGCAATTACGACTATATTTTCTTTTATCACGTTACCTGTAGAGTTTGATGCATCAAACCGTGCATTGGAATGGTTAAACCATGCGGGGGTAACCTACAATGGCGAAGAGCACGAGGGGGCAAAAGATGCCTTGAAATGGGCAGCCATGACCTATGTCGTAGCGGCATTAAGTGCACTGGTGACTCTTTTATATTACGCCTCTATTTTATTTGGTGGTCGTAGAAGTGACTAAATACAGGTATTGTAACTTTAACTTGCAAAAAATGCGATTATTTTTTATAGTCGCATTTTTTTATGGGGTGTTAATGAGGTTACTATAGACAATTTTTTTAACTTTGCTGTTTATATAGAATAAGATTCAGATTTTATGTTTTCAAATCTTCAAGATAAGTTAGATAGGGCCTTTAAAGTATTAAAAGGACAAGGTAGTATTACCGAGATCAACGTTGCAGAAACGATGAAAGAAATTCGTAAAGCGTTATTGGACGCCGATGTGAATTATAAAACTGCCAAAACTTTTACCGACGATGTTAAACAAAAAGCTTTAGGTGAAAATGTACTGACAAGTATATCACCGGGACAATTGTTGACAAAGATCATGAACGATGAGTTGACTGCTTTAATGGGCGGGTCCGTTACGGAGCTTGAGACTGGGAAAAATCCGACAGTTATTTTAATTGCGGGATTGAATGGTGCTGGTAAAACAACGTTTTCAGGTAAGTTGGCGTTGTATCTTAAAGATAAAAAGAATAAAAAGCCATTGTTGGTTGCCGGTGATGTTTACCGTCCCGCTGCTATCGATCAATTGGAAGTACTTGCAGAGCAAGTGGGCGTACCAGTTTATGTGAATCGTGAATCTAACGATCCTATTGCAATTGCAAAGGCTGGTGTTGAGGAAGCTAAACGCAATGGGAACAATGTTGTAATTATTGATACAGCGGGTCGTTTGGCAATAGATGAGCCTTTAATGGTAGAGATTACTGCAGTTAAAGAAGCTACAAAGCCTGATGAGATTCTATTTGTTGTGGATTCAATGACTGGTCAGGATGCAGTTAATACCGCAAAAACATTTAATGACCGTTTAGACTTTACAGGTGTAGTCCTGACTAAGTTAGATGGAGATACCCGTGGTGGTGCGGCATTATCTATCAAATCTGTTGTTAACAAGCCTATTAAGTTTATTGGTACGGGCGAAAAGATGGATGCACTGGATGTATTCCACCCTGATCGTATGGCTTCCCGTATTTTGGGGATGGGTGATGTCGTGTCTTTAGTAGAGCGGGCGCAACAGCAATTTGACGAGAAGCAAGCGGCAGAACTTCAAAAGAAAATCCGTAAGAATAAATTCGATTTTAACGATTTTAAATCCCAAATTCAACAGATTAAGAAAATGGGTAATATGAAAGACCTTATGGGAATGATTCCTGGTGTCGGTAAAGCAATGAAGGATATTGAAGTAGATGATAATGCATTCAAACCCATTGAAGCAATTATCGATTCTATGACTCCCTTCGAACGTGAAAATCCAGATGTCATTGATCAAAAACGTCGTTCTCGTATTGCGAAAGGATCAGGTACTGATATTAATGAGGTGAATAAATTATTGAAACAATTTGGTGATATGCGTAAAGTCATGAAACAGATGTCTAATCCAGCGATGGCAGCTAAATTGATGCGTAATATGCCCAAAATGCCGGGAAAAATGTAATTTTTAGAGAATAGTTACATCATAAGAGGGCATCGTATCACTACGGTGCCCTATTTTTTTATACTTTAATTTTTGGATGATTACGCTGTCATTTACTCGAATGTATGATTACATTGCGAGTCGTATTAGATGGATATGGAAGGATCCTTCTGCTTGATTTTGTAGGAAACGAACTGTTTTTAAAGAAATAATTCGTAATTTCAAGTTCCTCACCCGAGTAAGCGAAATATTTGTTAAATTTGTAATCATTATGGATGACCCCGCGCAATTATCGGAATACGGCAAAATCCTTATCATTCTTCTGATAGGGGCGCTGTTAGTTTGTGCGACCATTTTCCTCGCACGTCTAATCGCTCCGAAAAAGAATAATCCAATAAAATCCGGTACGTACGAATGTGGAGAGGAACCAATTGGTTCTTCCTGGGTTCAGTTTAATCCGCGCTTTTATGTGATTGCCCTCGTTTTTTTACTTTTTGATGTGGAGCTTATCTTTATTTTTCCGTGGGCTACTATATTTGGACAATCGGAATATATTGCAGCAGATGAAAGATGGGGATGGTTTACCATGATCGAAATGGCCATGTTTATTGGTGTTTTAATTCTAGGATTGGTGTTTGTGTGGAAGAGGGGGGATTTGGAATGGGTTAAGCCGAAAGTATCGTTACCGAAAGTTCCTGTATATATTCCAGATAGCGCCTATGCGAACTTAAATAATAAAACATATCAGCTTCGCGATCATATAGTGGTAGCAGATGAAACAGTAGTTGGAGAAGTCGTAATGGCAAACGAAGTCGTCTCTGTTCCTAAACCAGCTTTTAAACCGCGATTTAAAAAACCTGAATAAGCATGAGTCTAGATAGTCAATTGCAAAATGATGGTGTTATTGTTGCCAAATTAGATGATTTACTCAACTGGGCAAGGCTGTCGTCCATGTGGCCGATGAGTTTCGGTATTGCCTGTTGTGCCATAGAAATGATGGGAGCAATGGCATCTACCTACGATTTGGATCGGATGGGCGTCTTTCCGAGACCTTCTCCTCGGCAATCCGATGTGATTATTATCGCCGGAACCGTTACCTATAAGATGGCAGACCGCATTAAGAAATTATATGAGCAAATGCCTGATCCAAAATATGTTATTTCAATGGGATCATGTTCAAATTGTGGTGGCCCCTATTGGCAACATGGTTATCATGTCGTCAAAGGAGTGGATAAAATTATTCCTGTAGATGTATATGTTCAAGGGTGCCCACCTCGGCCCGAGGCGCTGATCGGAGCTTTTATTGAATTGCAAAAAAAAATAGATAAAGAAAGCTTAATTGGAGAACAGCTGTTCAAAGAGAAAGCTTAAAAAGATAAAATTTATAAGATTTAAATCAATTATGGCAAAAGATTTTTATGGCGAACTGCAATTAGGTATTCTTGGCGGTGGACAACTGGGAAGAATGTTAATCCAGGAAGCCATTAATTACAATGTAAACGTTCATGTATTGGATCCCGATAAGAATGCTCCTTGTCGCAAGTTGTGCAATAGATTTGAATGTGGATCATTGGGCGATTTTGAAACGGTCTATAATTTCGGTAAGGATTTGGACATGATTACGATCGAGATTGAGAAGGTAAACGTAGATGCGCTGGAAAAGCTGGAAGGTGAAGGAGTGATCGTTTATCCGCAGTCGCGTATCATTCGTCTGATTCAGGATAAAGGTTTACAAAAGCAATTTTTTAAACAAAATGATATTCCCACATCTACATTTCAATTGATATCCAATAAGGATAATATGATGAACGCTCCGCTGAACCTCCCTTATATCCAAAAATTACGTCGGGACGGATATGATGGAAAAGGGGTAAAGAAGATTGTCACACAGCAGGATATTCAAGATGCTTTTGAAGAGCCAAGTTTAATTGAAGAATGGGTAGATTTTGAAAAGGAAATTGCTGTTATTGTTGCCCGGAATGATAAAGGAGAAGTTTCTACCTTTCCAATGGTGGAAATGGAATTTAATCCACAAGCAAATTTAGTTGAATTCTTGATCGCTCCTTCTTTGTATGGTGTGGAAATACAACAGCGAGCCGAGATGATTGCAAAAAAGATCGCAGAAGATCTACAAATTGTCGGAATATTGGCTGTAGAGATGTTCCTAACAAAAAATGGCGATATCTTAGTTAACGAATTGGCTCCGCGTCCACACAATAGTGGCCATCAGACCATCGAGGGTAATTATGTGTCGCAATTTGCACAACATCTAAGAGCTATATTTAATCTACCACTCGGGGATACGCGCTGCAGGACGAATACGGTCATGATTAATCTATTGGGTGAAGCGGGCTATGAAGGGCTGGCTAAATATGAAGGTGTTGAGGAGGTACTTGCTATGGAAGGTGTATATATCCATCTCTATGGCAAGAAATATACAAAGCCTTTCCGTAAAATGGGACATGTCTGTATTATCAATGACGATCGGGAGAAAGCAATCTCCAATGCGAGAAAAGTACAAGAAATATTAAAAGTTAAAGCTTAAAAGATACTATGTCAGTAAATAATAAGGCCCAAGTTGGTATCATCATGGGGAGTAAATCTGATCTTCCGGTCATGCAGGATGCTATCGATGTTCTAAAAGTCCTCGGTGTAGAGTTTGAAGTAACGATTGTGTCAGCGCACCGTACACCTCAGCGGATGTTTGATTACGCTAAAAATGCCGCAATTCGTGGTTTGAAAGTTATTATTGCTGGTGCGGGCGGAGCCGCGCACTTACCAGGAATGGTGGCCTCTATTACACACTTGCCGGTCATAGGTGTCCCTGTCAAATCTTCCAATTCAATTGATGGATGGGACTCTGTGCTTTCTATCCTTCAAATGCCCAATGGCATTCCTGTAGCGACAGTCGCTTTGAATGCAGCGAAGAATGCGGGTATATTGGCCGCTCAGATTCTAGGTACAAGTAATGAAGTAATCGGCAATAATATTATTGACTATAAAGAAGAGTTAGCGAGAAAAGTAATTGAGACAGCTGTGCAAGTAGAGGATACAGAATTCTAAGTTGAAATCTTACTAAATAAAACAAGGGAGCAATGCTCCCTTGTTTTATTTAGTAAGATTTGCTTGAACATAGTCATAGCTTATTTTAAGGCTCTCCATCTTATTTGGCATATCAATATTATCCTGTTCAACAAAGGCATATTTAAGTCCCGATTTGTTTTTTTCTTTGACAATTTCAGGGAAATTGATGCTGCCTGTCCCTACTTCAGTATACTTAATATCATTGAAAATTTGCTCGATAGGCAAATTCCCATCTTTAGGCCACTCAATAGGGTTGGATTTTGTTTTGTCCATATCTTTGACATGCCACAGTTTAAAACGATTTGGAAACTTTTCGAAGAGCGCTATCGGATTTTTACCAGCTTTCTCTGCCCAGAAAAGGTCTAGCTCAAAATCAACCAGGTCTGGCTCCGTAAATGCCAGCATTACCTCTTCTCCGGTTGTATTATTTCCAAGGTCCCTGAATTCCCAGAAGTGGTTGTGATAAGCAATTTTTAAACCTAATTTTTTAGCCTGCTCGCCAGCTTTATTCAACTGCTCCGCAGCATAGAGATAATCATCTTTTTTCAATGCGTTAAGATCGAACATTGGTGTTACGGGAGCAATTACATATTCTTGACCAAGTTCTTTTGCCGCATCGAAATAAACAGCGATGTCCTCTTTGTCTGTATGGACTTTACTCAGGTATTTGGCCATGTCGTAATGACCTGAATGTGTTTTTAGACCATTGTCATCTAATATTTTCTTCAGCTCTTTGTAGGGCAATTTCCAAAACTGCTTGGCCGCCGCGTCGATACCATAGAGCTCAACGTGTTTGTACCCAATTTTGGCAATTTGTTCTAGCGATCCTTTTGGATCTTTATCCATCAAATCACGAATGGAATAAAGCTGTACGCCTATATTCTGTAATGGATTGTCGCTGATTGCCCCGGCTTTATTTTGACAGGATATAAAGTTGGGCACCAGATAAGCTGCCGAAATACCTATTCCAGCTTGCTTCAAAAATTGACGGCGAGAATTGTTCATCATATAATTGATTACTTGTTAGTGTACAATGTACAATTATTTGTTTAAAAATCAATGGTGCAACAGGGAATATTTTGAAAGATGTGTTGAGTTTAGAATTCTAACTATTTGTAAACAATAGTTTATAAGAGGATAAGGAATGGTCTTTGGTGAGTTAGTGGAGGCAATACTGTCGGATGACCTTACAAAAAAAGGTCTGAATACTTTCAGACCTTTTTTCCATTGAAGTAGAAAGACTTAAACAGTCATGATATCTTTTTCTTTTAGCTCAGCCAATTTATCAACTTTTACAATAAATGCGTCAGTTAACTTTTGGACTTCACCCTCGGCAGTTTTAATTTCATCTTCTGAAGCACCATCATTTTTTAATTTCTTGATGGACTCATTTACATCCTTACGGATGTTACGAATACCGATACGGCCTCTTTCAGTTTCTTCTTTTACCTTTTTAACTAGATCACGTCTCCTTTCTTCTGTTAAAGGGGGAACATTCAGACGAATAACGATACCATCGTTCTGCGGGTTGATGCCTAGGTTAGCGTCTGTGATAGATTTTTCAATTGCGTTGATAAGCGATTTCTCCCAAGGCTGAATGACAATAGTCCGTGCATCAGTTGTATTGATGTTTGCCACTTGTGAAAGTGGAGTGGCGCTACCATAATAGTCTACTGAAATACCATCTAACATAGATGGGGAAGCTTTACCGGCACGAATTTTAGTTAATTCGGATTCGGTGTGAGCAACTGCTTTGGACATCTTGTCTTTACAATCGTCCAATTCAATTGAAATTAGTTCGTTCATATAAGATTACGTTTTTAACAGATTTAATTATTTAACCACAGTTCCAACATGCTCACCATTAGCAAGTTTTAATAAATTGCCTGGTTTATTCATATCAAATACGATGATCGGTAATTTGTTTTCTTGACAAAGGGTAAAGGCAGTCATGTCCATGACATTTAATCCTTTCTCATAAACCTCTGTGAATGATATTTCCTCAAATTTTGTTGCACTAGGATCTTTTTCCGGATCAGCAGTGTAAATACCATCAACACGTGTTCCTTTCAATACAGCATCTGCATTGATTTCGATCGCACGTAAAGATGCAGCGGTATCTGTTGTGAAATACGGATTTCCAGTACCAGCTCCGAAAATAACAATACGGCCTTTTTCCAAGTGGCGAACGGCTCTTCTACGAATAAAAGGTTCACATATTTGCTCCATTTTGATCGCAGTAAGCAAACGTGTCTTTTTCCCAACTTTCTCAAGCGCATCCTGCAGTGCCATGCTGTTGATGACTGTGGCAAGCATGCCCATATAGTCTGCTTGAACACGGTCCATTCCTGATTTTTCAGCGCTTAAACCACGGTAAATATTACCGCCACCGATAACAATTGCAATTTCTAAACCTTGATCGTGAATTTCTTTGATATCATTAGCGTATTGCGATACACGGTTAATATCGATACCATAGCTTTGGTCACCCATTAAGGATTCACCGCTAAGTTTTAATAAGATACGTTTGTATTTCATAATTGTTTTTTTGGAAATTTTCCAAAGGTCAAAGATAAAATATTTTTTTTATCCCCTAAGACTTAAAGTGATATTTATTGTGGTTTTATGGTTTGATTAATGACTTTTTGGTAATATTGCTCATAAAGAGGCATAATATTAGACAATTGGAATTCTTTGGCGTGATTTAATGCTGCTTCTTTAAATTTCTGTAGACGCTCACCATCTTCCAGAATATAGATTGCATTTTTTGCCATGTCATCCACATCGCCCACCGCACTGAGAAATCCTGTGACACCATTTTTATTCAGTTCAGGTAAACCACCCGTATTAGAAGAAATCACCGGAACTTGGCAGGCCATGGCCTCTAGTGCTGCAAGTCCAAAGCTTTCCGAGCTTGAAGGCATTAGGAAAAGATCCGATACGGATAGTATTTCTTCCACCGCATCTTGTTTACCCAAGAAACGTATGTCTTGGCATACATTAAGTTCTCTCGAAAGCTCTTCGGCATTTCGACGCTCGGGACCATCTCCAACCATTAAAAGCTTCGAAGGGATTACATCATGTACTTTCTTAAAAATACGAATGACATCCTCCGTATTTTTAACCTTTCTGAAGTTGGACGTATGAACCAATATCCGTTCATTGCCCGGAGCAATCGCTTTTTTGAAATGTGAACGGTCTTTATTGCTGAACCTGTCCAAATCAATAAAGTTTGGGATCACCTTGATGTCGCGGGTGATGTCAAAGTATCCCAGCGTCTGATCTTTAAGATTCTGTGATACTGCAGTTACGCCATCTGATTGATTGATGGAGAATGTAACAACGGGACTAAAACTTTTGTCCTTACCCACTAGCGTAATATCTGTGCCATGTAAGGTTGTTACTACTGGAATAGTAATGCCATAGGTAGTAAGCAAGATCTGTTTTGCCATAAATGCCGCCGATGCATGTGGGATTGCATAGTGGACGTGGATCAAATCCAACTTTTCGAAACGAACAACATCTACCAGTTTGCTGGCTAATGCAGATTCATAGGGTAGAAAGTCAAAAAGCGGATATTGCGAAACAGCTACCTCATGGTAGTATAGGTTTTCAGAGAAGAAATCCAGTCGTGCAGGTTGTCGATAGGTAATAAAATGGATCTCATGTCCATTAGCGGCCAAAGCCTTTCCGAGTTCGGTTGCAACTACACCACTTCCACCAAAGGTGGGATAACAAACAATTCCTATTTTCATCTGCGTAATTATGTCTGAGCGTATATTTAACGGCATCACTAGTATGCACTGTTCAATTTTATTTTAAAGGGTTCCGTGAACCTCATGTTAGTATTCCGACTATTTTCTTCTAAATAAATGCGATGTTTATCGCAATATAGTACATTTATTCATCAGACCAACAAGAAGCTATTTCATCTGAAGATTGTCTTCTACAATCATTTTATGGCAACACGAAAACTTAAAGAGGATTACTCCTAAATTTTGTGCTGCAAATTTCGACTATTTATGCGTAAAATAACAAAAACCAATTGCCATAGTTTTGTGAATTTTTTGATTGGTTAAAAAGCGCTATCTTTAAATAGACATTTAATCGGTATATGGATAACTTTATAAGTGATATTTCAGGACAGCAATTTCCTTCTGAACAACGTATTTTGGGGGCTTCAATTCGACAGCCAATTTTTAAGCTGATAAAAAAGGAGTATCCAAGCTTTGGCAAAGATAAATTTATTGCTTCGACAGAGTTGACACGGTTCAAAGAAGCTTATATATCCGAGTTTTTGAAGGATGAGTCTGGGCAGTTAAGTCAACTGGATCAACAGGTAATTAATAGCTTTAAGGAAAATAAGGTCATTAGTGCGAGTTTGGATGGGGATACAAATGAACCGGTCAGCTTAGGGGATAAAGTTGCAGATAAAGTGGCTGAATTTGGTGGAAGCTGGGTCTTTATTATTTCCTTTATCTTTTTTTTAATCGTTTGGATCATAGCCAATATCTACTGGTTAAATAATAAAGGATTTGATCCCTATCCTTTTATTTTACTTAACCTGATTCTGTCCTGTGTGGCAGCGTTGCAGGCTCCCGTTATTATGATGAGTCAAAATAGGCAGGAAGATAAGGATCGCGAACGTGCTAGAAATGATTATATGGTTAACCTAAAAGCTGAGCTCGAAATTAGGGAATTGCATGAGAAAATCGATCATCTCATTATCCGTAAAGAGCAGGAACTTGCCGAAGTACAACGCGATCAAGTGGAAAAATTGGGGTTTTTGCTAAAAAAGATGGAAAAGATAGAAGAAGCATTTAAAGAAAAATGAATTTAGAAGGAGTAATAGGCGAACTAACATTTAAGTTTTCCAGGTCAGGCGGAGCAGGCGGACAACACGTAAACAAGGTGTCATCCAAAGTATTGCTCCAGTGGAATGTCGAGGTTTCCACAGCTGTTTCTGTTGAAGAAAAGGCGATGATTTATACAGTTTTGGCAAATCGCATAAATAAATATGGAATATTTCAACTGGAATGTGATATCGATCGATCACAGGTCCGGAATAAAGAAATTGCAGTCGATCGCTTCAGGCGCATTTTGGAGTCCGCGCTTGTACCAATAAAGGCCAGAAAGAAAACAAAAATACCTTATTCAAGTATTTTAAAAAGGTTAGACAGAAAAAAGCAACAAGCTCAACTGAAAGCTTCACGCAAGAAGAACTTCGAGGAATAAATTCAAAAAATTAGAATCTTTAATAAAAAGTATTGTTTATCAGTGTTTTAATGTAAAACTAAAAATATAGTTGTAAAACTAAATATTTAGTTTTAACTTAGATGACGTGTTATTATAACAGTATTTTTTATGCTATAAAAGTTATGGAAGATTTTAAAGAATTAACGAAAGCTGAAGAGCAAATTATGAAAGAGCTCTGGGACATGGGGCGTGGCTTTGTCAAAGAGATTGTTGATCGATTGCCAGAACCGAAACCTGCCTACAATACAGTGTCGACCATCGTTCGTATTCTCGAAACGAAGGGTTTTGTGACGCATGAATCTTTTGGAAAAAGCCATCAATATTTACCTAAGATTTCAAAAGAGGAATATAAGAAAGGTATTACAGGAAAATTACTAACCAATTATTTTGATAATTCCCCCAAAAGTATGCTTTCTTATTTTTTGGAAGAGAATAGATTAGACGTTCAGGAACTTGATGAAATCCTGTCTATAATTGAACGTAATAAATAACAACCAAAACCTTTATAAACTTTTTGATTATGATTTATTTATTGATTGTCAATATTTCATTGATTATCAGTTTTGTACTCTATAAACTGATTTTTAGAAGGCTGACTTTTTTTCAATGGAATCGAATTTATTTGATTGGAATGGCCCTGTTTTCCTTATTGGCTCCTATAGGAATCTTTATCGAATTGCCAAATATAGAGATGGTCGAATATCAGATTCCGCATGTAGATTTGATTACCTATATGGATATCGCCATTGGTGGTCCGCAAGAGCAACCTATTTATTTGATATACATCTTGACTTGCGTGTATTGGATTGGTGTTGCCTTTAGCGCGGGCTTTTTTATTTGGAGAGGAATAATGTTGGTAAAGACGTTAGCTCAGAAGCATGACTATTTAAGTTTTTCATTTTTCGATAAGGTCTTCATTGGCGAAGCGATTAAGAATAGAAGCACTATCGAATCTCATGAGCGTGTTCATGTGGATCAGCGGCATTCGTATGATTTGCTTTTAATAGAACTATTGAAAATCTTCAACTGGTTTAATCCTATCTTATATTTCTTTCAAAAGGAGTTAAAGTTCCAGCACGAATGTATCGCAGATGAAATCTGTTCGACAGATAGAGTAGCATATGCAGAAATGTTGGTTGCTCATGCATTACAGGTAGATCAGCTACCGCTGACACATGAGTTTTCAAATCATTCATTTTTAAAGAAGAGAATTATGATGTTATTTAAGAATAAATCCGCGGGTAAATATAAGCTGCTATATGTATCTATCTTACCGATCATCCTGGTTGTACTTACTTCAACCATGATATTTAATACGAGCAGGGCAAAAGGAATGGTTTTAGCTGTTGAGTCAGGTGTTAAGCAGGTGGCTGCATTCGATCATCAGACCTACCCGCCTAAACAAACAAAGCGTAGCCACCTACAGTTCAATGAACAATTGGATACTATTTCTTTTGATCGGGTCGAAGTGAAGCCAGCTCCAGAAGGGGGAATGCAGTCATTTATGATTTGGATAGGCAATAATTTTCAGTTTCCAAAACAGGCTGTGGAACATAATGTCAGTGGTATGATTGAAGTCAATTTTATTGTTGAAATAGATGGTAGTTTATCCCATATTAATGTTAAAAAGGATCTTGGTTATGGCACCAAAGAAGCAACGTTGAAACTCATGGAAAGTGCAAAACGATGGAAACCGGCGTTCGTCGGTGGTAGACCAGTACGAGTTGCCTATACATTGCCCATTCGTCTTAATCTAGCAAAATAAAACATCAAGTATTACATGATGCACACCATAATCATCCGAGTCTTCTATATCATTATCGCCTTTGCGACGCTCTCTTCATGTAAATCTTATCAGGTCGTTCCTAATGGTTTTGCTGTTGAGGGAGACGAATATTTTGTTAATCTCAATAAAGAGCTCACCGTATTTATAGGAGATGATATTATGGAGAGCAAAAATTGGCAAGGCAATAGTAGTCCAATCAATGCCGATAAAGTTGCGCGTAGGTTTCGCAAGGTATTACGCCACTTGCGGTATTCGGACACTGCTTACAGCGTGCTATTTTCTGGACATTTGGAAGGGAAATATAGCTATGATATGCTTGCCATAGTGAACAATTCACCAAATGTAAAAGGAAACAAAAACCATCTGCTGAATCTAAGTTATTTTCAACGCGAACAGCATAAAGAAGGGCGATATTTTTATAACATCACACCGTTTAAGAGGCAGAAGTTGCTTCATTTTGTAATCCCTGTTAACGGCCGACTTTGGCAGGAAAAAATGGTTTCTTTGATTTTTCTCGTTCCCGAGGATTTTACCGACATCGCATGGGCTAAGGACATTGTCATGTCGAATGTGGCCATGTACCGCGATCGTTATAAGTTTACACCGAGCCGTACCGAAATTTTATGCCCAGATGACGGCATTAGCCGTTCCCATTTGGATTATAAAATTCCCGAAGAGAAGGTAAATAAGACAGGCTTCATGTTAATGAAGGCCTATGGTGTGGTTGAGGGAAAAAGAAAATTGGTTGTTTATCGCGTCATGAAGCCCAATGATTTTTATGGATCCTTTGTCACCTGTAAAGGAGATTATGAAATTCTGTATACAACTTTGCAGGATAAAATTGTTTGGCAGACCAAAGTAAACACAGAGCGAGATGTCGAATTTTAAAGAATAAATTAAAATCCTTGGATCAGTATTCCAAGGATTTTAATTTATTCTTTAAATGCAAGATTTCATTTTGAAGCTGTTCCACTTTGTCCAATAAATGGCTGGCCACCTGAATTCCGGCAGGATTCACTTCAAGCTCGTAGTAGAGATTTGAAAAACGTTCCAGTTTCTGAAGATCGTCTTCATCGATATATTGTTCTTCCTGTTGAATGACGATGTGTATGAGACCATATTCAACCATCGTTTCCAAAAAAGTTGTTTCAACCTTTCTGGACTGGCAGAAGTCTATGACTCTTATGAGTGTCGTTTCCATAATATTATTTCTTTAGATCCTTCAATTGTTGAAACAATGTTTTTTCTTCGGCAGTCAGATTGCTCGGCATTTGTATATTTAATGTAACATATAGATCTCCAAATTCGCCATCTTTTCGATACACAGGAAATCCTTTTCCTTTAAGACGCATTTTTGCACCATTTTGACTTTCAGCTTTTATTTTTAATTTCACTTTTCCACCGAATGTATCTAGCATAGCCTCGCCGCCTAATATAGCAGTGTAGAGATCGATGTCAAGTGTTGTATACAAGTCGCTTCCCTGACGTTTAAAACGACCATCGGGCGCGATGTTGATCGTTATGTAAAGATCTCCCTTTGGACCGCCGTTTATACCCTCGCCTCCATAGCCTTTAAGTTTGATTTTTTGGCCATCCTCGACTCCCGCATGAATTGTGATACGGATATTTTTTCCGTTGATATTAAATGTTTGTGCATGGGTGGTGTAGGCCTCTTGTAAAGATAAGCTGAGTTCGGCATTAAAATCCTGTCCACGAAATGTGCTTTGCCGTCCGCCGCCACTTCTGCTCCCGAACATCTGTTCAAAGAAATCAGAAAATTGGCCGTCGTCAAAGTTTCCGGTATACTCTTGAGAGCCCCTGTTTCCACCAAATGGATTGGCACTCCCTCCAAACGGATTGCCTGCGGACGACTGGGATTGGCGGTATTGCTGTTGCGCTTTTTCATATTCTTCCCCGTGTTGCCAGTGCTCACCATATTGGTCATACTTTTTACGCTTTTCAGGGTCAGATAACACCTCATTCGCATCATTAATCTCCTGAAATCTTTGTTTGGCCTCATTGTCGTTAGGGTTGACATCAGGATGGTATTTACGGGCTAGTTTTCGATATGCTTTTTTGATCTCATCAGCTGAGGCTGTCTTATCAGTGCCGAGCACTTTATAGTAATCTACAAAAGCCATAAATTATACTTGTTTTTTATATTAAAGTTAACAATAATTACCGATAAAATGTTTATTCTGAAGATCATTTTAAGGTATAAAAAAAAGCAGGTAAACCTTCGTTCACCTGCTTTTTTATACAGGAAAATAATTTTAATTACATCGGATATTTCGCTTTTATTCTTTATTCGTGTCGACAGCGAGCCGATTTTCCCGATTGGCAATTTCCCATGCCGTGTAGAATGCAAGCTTTTCACGTTTAACCATCAACGGGAAGTCGATCTTGTCATAGGTATCTGCAGGCGTGTGATAATCCGGATGCAAGCCCGAAAAGTAAAAGACTGAGGGTATACCTTTCTTGGCAAAGTTGTAATGATCGGAGCGATAGTAGAGGCGCATAGGATCCTTTGGATTGTCGTAGGTGTAGTCGATCTCCATTTTCGTATGTGTCTCATTCTCACTCTTATTGATTTGATACAATTCCGAACTCAATTTATCTGAACCAATTGCGTGAATGTAATTGTGATTTCCTTTGAGATGCTTATCGTCTACACGGCCAATCATGTCAATATTTATGCAGGCTACAGTATTTTTCAATGGGAATACTGGGTTTTCGGTATAAAATTTGGATCCTAATAGTCCTTTTTCCTCTGCCGCGTAGGTAATGAACAAAATACTGCGTCTAGGGCCATTTCCAGCGGATTTAGCTTTTGAAAAAACACGTGCCAACTCAAGGACGGCTGTTGTGCCCGAGGCATTGTCATCGGCCCCAAAGAAGATATTTCCTTTGGAATCTATTCCATCGTGGTCATAGTGGCCTCCTATCACCACGACTTCATCTTTTTTATCTGTTCCTTCCAGGTAACCAAGAATATTTGGGTCAGCCAAAGTAGCGGCATTGGTACCAAACTCCGCTTTAAAATTAGTAGGAATAACAAAAGAACTTGGTTGTCCAGATCGATTAATCTTTGAAACTATAGCGGTAAGGTTAGTTCGCGCTAGATTCAAAACATAGTTGGCCGCATGATCAGTAATATTGACAACAGGGATCATAGGCGACTTCTCTGGTGCGGGTTGATCTATAGCTAAATTGTAGCGTCCTTCCGTAGCTCGGTCTCCGGCATCTTCCAAAAGTTGAGATAACTGACTATTAATAGCCAATATCATCTTAGGATTGTGTTTAAGGATTTCCTTAACTTTTTTATTTCTGGTTGTTGACCAATTAGATGGAGTCTTTGTTTTGCTGATCCATGAATTACCCTTTTCATCTGTTGGTTCATGCTCGTTGATTAGCATAACGATCTTATTGTGGAGATCCATACCAGCGATATCCGAATATTTGGGATCATCAATACCATAGCCAATAAAAACGATTTCATTACCCTCGAAAAACTTGTTTTCATTGTTGCCAATGACAAAAATATCTTTGCCATGTTGAAAAGGTCTATCATTAATACTAAATTGCTTTACCTTGAAGCTGTTTCGAATAAGCTGCAGGGGCTGGAAATAAGATCCATCGACAGGTGCAGTAAGGCCATACTTTTTAAATTCATTGGCTATATATTCCGCAGCTAGGCGTCCTCCTTTTTGCCCCGTTCCTCTGCCTTCAAAATCGACAGAAGCTAAAGTGCGCAGATGCTTTTGCGTAGATTCTACCGTGATTTCCTCCGCATATTTACTGTTTACGTCCTGTGCTTTAGCACAGCTCATCAGCGAGCATGCGATCCAAAGCAGGTTGTATATTTTTTTCATTGTTTATTTTTTACTGTTTCTAGTTTTTAAGCTTTATCTTGAGTTTTTAGTTGGCTCTACATCCGCTATCAACTTGCAGATAGATCTGAGTATGTTCAGTATCTGCACAATATAAAAAAAAAAAGCGGATGAAAAGTATCATTTACCTCTCATCCGCATCTTAAAATATGTTAATTTATTAACAGCTGCAAGCGATTTTGTCTACCCGATTAGCGTGACGTCCGCCTTCGAATGCTGTGTTTATAAATGTATTGATAATCTTTTTAGCAAGCTCAAGATCGATAAAACGTGCTGGTATACACACTACGTTTGCATCATTATGCTGACGGGCCAAAGCAGAGATTTCTTCCAACCAACAGATAGCAGCGCGAATATTTTGGTGCTTATTGGCTGTGATCGCAACTCCATTTGCACTGCCACAAATTAAAACTCCGGCATCTGCTTCTTTATTTTCCACTGCTGATGCAACCGGATGTGCGAAATCTGGATAGTCAACTGAGTCTGGAGAGTTTGTTCCAAAATCTGTTACTTCATAGCCCAGTTCTTTCAAAAAGCTTACCAAAGCTGTTTTGTACTCAAAACCCGCGTGGTCACTTCCAATTGCAATTTTCTTTACGCTGCTCATTTTTATTGTTATTTTATTTTTCTTGTGCTAATTTTTTTCTTTTAACATCCGCAGAAACCATAATACTGATTTCATATAATAGGAACATTGGTGCCGCAACTGTGAGCATGGTGATCACATCTGCC
Source organism: Sphingobacterium zeae (assembly GCF_030818895.1). Lineage (NCBI taxonomy): Bacteria > Pseudomonadati > Bacteroidota > Sphingobacteriia > Sphingobacteriales > Sphingobacteriaceae > Sphingobacterium > Sphingobacterium zeae. The sequence goes on along the minus strand of NZ_JAUTBA010000001.1, from coordinate 4,903,011 downwards.
GAAGGTGTTATAACCGCTGCTATCACTAAAATAATGACTGTTGCATAACGACGGCTGGCTCGCATAAATTCTGGAGTCATAATACCGATTTTAGAGAGAATAAATACCAGTATCGGAAGTAGGAAAACAATACCACAGCCCAACGTTAAAGTTGAAATGGTCGAAAGGTAATTATCAATGGTAATCTGGTTGACGATTTCATCACTTAACGATACATTTGCTAGAAAGTTGATGGACAATGGTACAACGATGTAGTATCCGAAGAGCGCCCCTAAAATAAACAATAGCGAAGCATAGAATACAAACCCACGGGCAGACCGTCTTTCTACGTCTGTTAATGCTGGTTTTACAAATAACCAAATTTCAAAAAGGAGATAAGGGAAACCCATCATCAAAGCCATCAATAAACAGGAGTTTATCTGAAGCATAAATTGACCTGCTAGTTCGGTATTGATGATATTAAAAGGAATTTTTTTTACACAAAAGTCTGCCAGATTGAAAGCGTCGGCTGCTTTACACATCATGCGATAGGTCCAAAAATTTAGATTTTTTGGCCCCATGATGATATCGTTGAATACGAAATCATAGAATGTAAAAGCAATACCTGCAAAGATACAGATCGCAATTGCTGAACGGACCAAATGCCATCTTAAAACCTCAAGGTGGTCAAAGAACGACATCTCTGCTTCTATGTTCTTCCCTTTATCTTTAATAGCTTGTATAAGATCTTTCGAATTAGGTGTACTCATAAAAATTGTTTGAAAACAAAAATACCATTCTTATTGTAAAGAATGGTATTTTTTATGTGTGTAAAGATAATTTTATTTAATCTTCTACAGGATATTCAGTTAGATCGAAAGTTTCCATAAACTTCGTCGTGAAATTACCTGCTCTAAAGTTAGGATCACGCATCAATCTTAAGTGCAAAGGGATGGTTGTTTTGATCCCTTCGATGACAAATTCGCTTAGTGCTCGTTCCATCGTGCTGATTGCTTCCTCACGTGTTTGTGCCACAGTGATTAATTTCGCAATCATCGAATCGTAATTAGGCGGAATCGTGTATCCTGAATATACATGGGTATCTACACGTACTCCATGCCCACCTGGTGAGTGAAAGTTCGTGATCTTACCTGGAGAAGGGCGGAAGTTATTAAAAGGATCTTCTGCATTGATACGACATTCAATGGCATGCATCTGCGGTTCATAATTTTTTCCCGAGATCGGAATTCCCGCTGCCACTTTAATCTGTTCTTTGATCAAATCAAAGTTGATGACTTCTTCCGTTACTGGATGTTCTACCTGGATACGGGTATTCATTTCCATAAAGTAGAAGTTACGATGTTTGTCAACTAAGAATTCGATCGTACCTGCGCCCTCATAGTTCACCGCTTTGGCACCTTTCACAGCAGCTTCACCCATTTCTGCTCTCAACTCAGGAGTCATAAATGGAGATGGAGATTCTTCGATCAGTTTTTGGTGCCGGCGTTGAATTGAACAGTCACGTTCAGATAGGTGGCATACAGTGCCAAATTGATCACCTACAATCTGAAATTCAATATGACGAGGTTCTTCCACATATTTTTCAAGGTAGATTCCATCATTACCGAAAGCTGCCGCTGATTCAACACGTGCAGAATCCCAAGCCGGTTCGAATTCTTCATCTTTCCAAATGATACGCATCCCACGACCACCGCCACCAGCAGTTGCTTTGATGATAACAGGATAACCGATTTCATTGGCTAATGAAATGCCTTCTTTTACATTTGAGATCAAACCTTCTGACCCGGGCACTGTAGGAACACCAGCTTTTTTCATGGTATCCTTAGCACGCGATTTATCACCCATTTTCTCGATCTGTTCGGCTGTAGCACCAATAAATTTAATGCCATACTCTGCACATATCGCTGAAAAGCGCGCATTTTCGGATAAGAAGCCATATCCTGGATGGATAGCATCAGCATTTGTCAGTTCGGCAGCAGAAATAATATTCGGAATGTTTAAGTAAGAATCTCTACTTGGAGGAGGACCAATACAAACGGCTTCATCCGCAAATCTTACGTGTAGGCTATCTCGGTCAGCAGTAGAATATACTGCAACACTTTTGATACCCATTTCACGACAGGTACGGATAATGCGCAGGGCAATCTCTCCTCTATTAGCAATTAATATTTTTTTGAACATTGTCTTGAATTATGAAGTTTGCAAAAAAATGTAGCCCTTTGGAGGCTACATATATTCATTTACGCAATTGTAAATTATTTAGGCTCAACTAAGAATAATGGTTGGTCGAACTCAACAGGTTGAGCATCTTCTACCAAAATCTTAACGATTTTACCTGAAACTTCAGATTCAATTTCGTTGAATAATTTCATTGCTTCAACGATACATAATACAGAACCTGTATTGATATCATCACCAACATTGATGAAAGACGGTTTGCCAGGTCCTGCAGAACGGTAGAATGTACCGATCATTGGTGATTTGATTGTAATCAAGTTTGCATCTGCATTTGTAGCTGGCGCTGCAGGACTAGCTACAGGAGCTTGTGCCGCCGCTTGCGCAACTTGAGGAGCAGCGATAGGGGCAACAGCAGGAACAGAAGCTGTCACATACGTAGGCTCTTGATTTGTTTTTATTGTAATTTTAAAATCTTGCTCTTCAATCGAGACTTCATTCACACCTGATTTTGAAACGAATTTAATCAAGTCCTGAATTTGTTTGATATCCATACCCATAGTATTCTAGGTTTTGTTTGTTTCTAAAAAATTCTAACTGTCAAAAGTAATAAATTATACCATAAAATGGACAATTAATACGCCCATTTTAAATAGATGGATCCCCAAGTGAAACCACCGCCGAAAGCGGCAAGGATAAGATTATCTCCTTTCTTCAATTGCGATTCCCATTCCCATAAACACAAAGGGATTGTACCACTCGTTGTGTTACCATATTTTTGAATGTTCACCATGACCTTCTCATCCGGCAGTCCCACGCGCTCTGCTGTAGCATCAATGATACGTTTATTGGCCTGATGAGGTACCAACCAAGCGATATCTTCCGATTTAAGATTGTTTTTGACCATCACTTCGTGCGCAACATCTGCCATATTGGTTACCGCAAATTTAAATACAGTACGGCCTTCCTGATAGGCATAGTGCAATCCTGCATCTACCGTTGCATGTGACGCAGGGTTAAGTGAACCTCCACCTTTGATATTCAAAAATTGTCCCCCAGAACCATCGGTTTTTAAAATAGCATCTTGTATACCCATCCCTTCTTCATTAGGTTCCAGTAGTACACAACCACAACCATCACCAAATAGGATACAGGTATTGCGGTCTTGATAATTGATGACCGAAGACATTTTGTCTGCACCGACAACGAGTACTTTTTTGTGTGTACCAGCAATGATAAATTGCGTTGCCGTATTCAAGCCGAACAAGAATCCTGAGCATGCAGCCTGAAGATCAAATCCCCAAGCATTGGTCGCTCCAATTTTATCGGCAAGGATATTAGCTGTGGCAGGGAACAGCATATCTGGAGTACTGGTACAAAAGATGATAAGATCGATATCTGTAGCAGCTATGCCTCTTTTTTTCAATAAACCTTGAACCGCAGGTACAGCAAGATCTGAAGTAGCAAGCCCTTCGCCTTTTAATATGCGACGCTCTTTGATTCCCGTTCTGGAAACGATCCACTCGTCGTTAGTGTCGACCATTGTTTCCAATTCTTTGTTGGTTAGGATGTAATCTGGAACGTAACCATTTACAGCCGTAATTGCGGCGTGAATCTTTGACATAAATATTCTAATTGAAAATAGATCTGATGCTGTCAATGAACTTAGACTCGATCATATCTCTTGAAAATAAAACCATATTTTTAATGGCCTCAGGTGTCGAAATACCGTGGCCAATAATGACAGGAGCATTCACTCCCAGGATGGGGCTACCGCCGTACTGTTCGTAGTTGAATCGGTCGAAAAAATCATCTTTAAAACCCTTTTTCAACGTTACTACATAAAATGATTCTGCAAGTTTCAAGACGACGTTTCCTGTAAATCCATCACAGACATATACGTCTGCATGGTCACTGAACAGGTCGCGACCTTCTGCATTTCCGATAAAGTTAATTTTGTCGTTGGCTTTTAGTAGGGGGTAGGTAGAGGTTGTTAGGATGTTTCCTTTTTCTTCTTCTTCTCCGATATTTAATAATCCGACTTTAGGGTTGGATACATTAAACACATGTTCGGCAAAGACACTTCCCAAGATTGCAAATTGGTTCAACATCTCTGGTTTACAGTCCGCATTTGCGCCGACGTCCAATAAGATCCCGAAGCCTGATTTCAATTTGGGAACGATGGATGCTATAGCAGGACGCAGTACGCCTGGGATAGCTTTAACGCTGAACATCGAGCCCACGAGCATAGCGCCGGTGTTACCAGCAGAAGCGAATGAGTCGATTTCTTTGTTTTTTAAATAGTCAAATCCCTTCGCAATACTTGAGTTGGGTTTTTGAGTTATTGCTTTGGTTGGATGTTCACCCATTGCAATGATTTCTGGAGCCTCAACATATTCAAAGTCAGATGAATTCCCTCCGGCTTGATTGATTAATTGTTTTGTCTCTTCAGTTTTACCAAAAAGGACTATTTTTTGGTCTCCAGTAAGCTGCTTTTGTGCTTCAATAGCACCTGTTATCGTTGCTTTAGGAGCATAATCTCCTCCTAAAATATCTAAACCAATCTTCATCCGTTATTATTTAGTAAATCAATAATACGCAAAAAACATCCCAAAGTAAAGCAAATTCCTAAAATAGTGCTTGTCTGGGATGTTTTGGCGTTATGAAAGGTTTACCTTAGACAACAGCTGTATTTTCAATGATCAATTTACCGTTGTAGTACAAATTTCCGTCTACAGTATATGCACGGTGAGGTAAATGAACTGCGCCAGTTTCTTTACATACTGTCAAGCTTGGAGCTTCAGCTTTATAATGTGTTCTTCTTTTGTCTCTTCTTGATTTAGAAGTCTTACGTTTTGGATGTGCCATCTCGTATTCTTGTTTTAGTTATTTTTAATATTTCTCAATGCTTCCCAACGTGGGTCGATAATTTCTTCTTCTTTTTGTTCCTCTGATTCTGGCTCGCTTGTGAATAATGCGAGCATCTCAGGATCACATTGTATGCCTTCTCCCTGCTCTTCACATTTGACGATATAGGGAACAGCTAAATTAATGTATTCATACAATAGCTCAGCTATATCCAACTCATGGTCGCTTTTGGATAAGATCAATACCTCTTCAGTATTATCTGTCCAATCTTCATCCGTGAATTTGACTAATATCCGCTCTTGAATTGAAATCGGTGACATAAACTCTTTTAAGCAGGTATCACAAGTCAACAGAATTTCACCTTGGATATCAAAATGCAATATCAACAGGTTCTCCTGTTTTTGCAACTCAACTTCTGCTTTCAGATTGCCATCTTTTACAATCGAATGTTCGTAGCAGTCAAAGAACTTTTTATTAATGTCAAACTCAAAATTGTGCTTTCCAGCGTTGAGCCCCGAAAAGGGAATTCTATATTGTTTTAGATGTTTCACAATCTTGCATTTGAGCCTGCAAAGGTATGTATAAAATCATTAGGATCGAAATATTTTTTTTAAATATTCTAAGACCAAGCTTTATAACTACCAATGATAGGGCTTATTCATAATAATTTTTGCCTAACTCTATCTTTTCGCGCCCATTTGCCATGCGCCATTTATTCGTGTCGCGCAGCGAATAAGCGCAGCCGCAATACTCCTGCATATAGAATTTCTCCTTCTTGGAGACTTCCAACATACGGGCCGAACCACCTTTCTTACGCCAGTTGAAGGTCCAATATTCCATACCTTCATGGCGAGAAGCCGCACGTAAACCGCAATCGTTGATTTGCTCCATATTTTTCCAGCGAGAAATGCCCAATGAACTTGAAATCACATCAAAGCCATTCGCTGATGCATATTCCGCTGTTTTTTCAAAACGCATATCGAAACACATCGTGCAGCGAATGCCTCTCTCAGGCTCTTGTTCCATCCCCTTGGCTAAATCAAACCAATGGTCTACGTCATAATCTGCATCAATAAAAGGAATATGATGTTTTTCGGCAAATCGAATGTTCTCCTCTTTGCGTAAATCATATTCTTTGCGTGGATGAATGTTTGGATTGTAAAAATAAATCGTGAAATCGATATCTGAAGCAATGAGTGCTTCCATTACTTCTCCAGAACAAGGAGCACAGCAGGAGTGTAAAAGTAATTTCTTGCCTTCTCCAGGTAACGTTAATTTCTCCCTTACAAATTCCTTATTTTCCATAATCGTATATCCTAACAAAAACAAAGGCAATTTTAATCAAAAAGTAGCGAATTGACAAATATTTCCGTTTTACTTTGAAGGGGTTGCCCTTAAAAGAATCATATAAATTCATTTATATTCTACATATATTAGTAGATTTGTATGTTTAACGCAATACACTATTTTTAATAAAAAAATATGAAATTTTCGTTTCAAGCCTGTATTATCATAGTATTCATCAGTATGATAGGTTTTGTTTCCTGTAAGAAATTGGATGATGAACCAACAAACGAAGGACGCATCACGCAGATATCAAGATTGTATATTTCTTTTTTGGATTATGATCCGAATAATTCTTCCCTGAAGAATATGATGATTGTTGATCCAGCAGACACCAACAATTTGGATAATATCTATCAATACCTATCTCCGGCTAAAGGGGGCGGGCCGATTCTCTTTGATGCGAATGCTAAGGCCGTCTTCCAGGCAAGTATTACACCGCAGGATACATTTTTACAAGTTATTCCATTTGCAAATGATATCTATGGGATTCCTGGTAATTCAGGCGCAATTGGATACCGTGGTTTTACGAATGTCATGGGCTTGGCCTACTACACGTTTTCGCAACAAAATAGTGCTACTTCAGCGACAACGATTCCGTTTCTTTTAGCCGTGACAAACCGTGGAGCCGGTAGCTCCATGTTGTATGCCATTAGTACACCTTCTGGGAAGGTCGGCTCCAAGGGTGGAGCACCTATTATTGACAAGCAGATAAATCTGGGAACTGTTGTTCCGAGTTCGCTGACCCTGCTCAATGGCAGCGATAACAATGATAAGTTAGTAGTTATAGGTTTTAATAGTGACGGCTCAGGTAAGGGAAGTGGATTTGCTGTTTATGCCAATCTTCAACAACAATTGATTAATCAGGCGCGTGATACAATTATTGAATCAGATAAATTCAAGCCAATGATGAAAGTCTATATCAAAGGAAGAACACAACTGGGTCCCGTATCTTATGCACCCAATAAGGGCTTATTCGCGGTAACATCGGGTAAAGACGTATTATTTTTTAAAAATCCTGCCGCTTTGTTTAGTGGGACTACAGACAAAACAGATGTCGAACCTGATTATGTTGTCGGTGGCGCAAATACGGGCTTAGAAAAACCATGGGGAGTAGCGATTGATGATCGGGCCAACGAAGGAAAATTCTTTTATGTTTCTGATCTAACGAATCGTACAATTTCACGCTTTCCATTGTTAGAAGAAGGCAACATACAACCCAATATCACAGCGAAAACGTATGGAAGTCTAAATCCAAATTATATCTTTTTGGATGGTCGTTCGACTACAAACTTTTAATAAATAGTTTAAGCAAGCAGTTCAAACAGTGTTCTGATTTCCTGTTGCTTGCTTGAACTTTCATGCTCTTCGTAGGCAGACATCAAATTTCGTAAAGCACGTTTAATGATTGTAACATTATCGCAGGGATAGGTAAACGCTCTATCTGGATATAGGTTCAGTTGCTTCAAAAACGAATTTACATCACTTTTTTGCATTATCTGACCGCGGTTGAATGCATTGATGTAAAATAGAACTTGTTCATTCCCTTCTTCGTCCATATCCATATACGCCAACACAAAATGCTTTGGCAAATTAATTCCATAGATTGGAATGTCCAGTTTCTGTGCAATGATGCTGTAGATGCATGATAAGGTTAGGGGATTTCCTTTTTTTGTGTCAAGCACCTGACCAATATAGGAGTTCTGTGGGTGATGATAGTCCTTTGTATTCCCAGCTAAGCCGAAAGACCCAAAAAGAACGTGGTTCATCAAGTTCACTTTTTCCAGTGGAGTCATGTCGTAATGAAGGCCTCGCCATACCTCAGTTTTGAGGTCTTCTATCGCCAAAACAATTTTATGGTTTTCATAAGAAGGATATTGATAATTATTGAGGATAATTAATCCTTCCAATAGGTTGAATGAGTTGCTCAGGCTCCAGATCTGTAGCTCGTTTTTGATCTGATCAAACTGAATTTCATGAATGATATTTTCCAGACGTCCTTGTATATGGGCATCAAAGCTCGATTCCCAAAATCTTTCCAAATAGGGTACAATCTCAGGGCCTTGACTTTTTAATTGATGTTCAATTTCCTGAACAATCTGTTGGTCGGTGTCGTCCAACAGGGATATTAGCGATTTCAACTCTCTCTCATTCATCCTAACGAAGTTAAAAAATTGATTCGAGAAATACTATACAAAAATCCCCCTCCCAGTAATTTACTAACCGGGGAGGGATTATTCAGGTTAATTTGGCGTACAATTATTTAAGCTGACCATCCAGCATATTGACAATTCTTTTGCCGTATTCTGCATTCTTTTCCGAATGCGTTACTTGTATGATCGTCACACCGTCATCGTTGAGCTGTTTGAATAAATCCATGATTTCTTCACCCTGCTTGGAATTTAAATTGCCCGTAGGTTCATCGGCCAGTAATAATTTAGGCGAACCTGCTAATGCACGTGCAATACCGACAATCTGTTGTTGACCACCAGATAACTGCGCTGGAAATAGGTCTTTCTTTCCAACGATGCCAAAACGATCGAGCATATCGGCCACAATGGCTTTTCTTTCTTTGCTTGAAATGTCTTTATAGATCAAGGGCGTTTCGATATTTTCGTATACAGTCAATTCATCCAAGAGATGATAAGCTTGAAATACATAGCCAATATGGGACTGGTAAAGCTGCGTTCTTTTTTTCGCTTTCATTTCCAATACATTCTCGCCCATAAAAAAATACCCACCCTCGTCAGGTTCATCAAGCATACCGATAATATTCAGCAGGGTCGATTTTCCAGACCCCGATGGACCCATGATGGAGATAAAATCGCCTTCAGCGATATCTAGACTTACATCTTTAAGGACGAATGAGCGTGTACCACCTACATTATACCACTTGAATAAATTTTTTAATTGTATCATTTCTTAGTATTGAGATCTTAGATATTTGTATTTATATTTTTTTAGTCATCATAATTACTGTTCGACTGCGGAATAAGGTCCCTCACTGCTCATATTATCTTTTATTCATCGCGCAGGCTATCTACTGGATTTGTTTTGGCGACTTTTATAGATTGAAAGCTGATGGAAAATAATATCAACATAAATATGCAAAATATTGGAATCAAAAACGACCACCAGGACAGCTGAAGTGAATTCCATTTATCGTAACTCGTTTCCCGATTGATGTATTGATAGGAAAGGATAAAACCTGTAAAACCCAGGGTCAGACCAAGAATATTTAAGAAAGTAAAACCTTTGTTTTTTAGGAGTTTGCGCCAAGCTAGTTTGAAATCATTTTTTGCCATTTTTTAAAGGATATTATGTTTAAACTAATGCGAACCAATTCACTCAATTAAAATTACAATACCCTTGCCAGTGTCGTAATATTTTTATTATAAATCACTTATCGTATTTTTGTTTTGTTATTGGATGTTCGATTTCGAACAGTTTTCGTTCACAATCGAACATCCATTCCCCCTAAGCCACTGGTTCATTGCCCACACGTAACAGGCATGGCAATTACCAAGGCAACAAACACCAATTTTTAAGTTCTCCTGACTTTATTCATCTCTTAGACTATCGACGGGGTTGGTCCTGATAGCCTTCCAGGTCTGATAACTAATGGTACCTAAGGCGATGAGGATAGCGCCCATGCCGGCCAAGAAAAAGTACATCCAGTTGATATCTATTTTATAGTTGAAATCTCTGAGCCATTGGTTCATTGCCCACCACGCAACAGGTGAGGCAATGACCAAGGCAACAAACACCAATTTTATAAAGTCTCCAGACAGCAGTTTCAGTAATCTCATCGTACTTGCGCCAAGCACCTTCCGCACACCGATTTCTTTTGTCCGTTGTTGTGTCACATAGGTGGCTAGTCCAAAGAGACCGAGGGCGGCCACAAAAATGGCGACGATTGCAAAACAGCTGAATATATTTTTCGTCCGTTCAACATCTTGATAAAGGGAAGCAAAGCTCTCATCCAAAAAACTGTAATTGATCTTTTGATTGGGTGAAAATTTATTCCATACACTGTTAATTCCGCTCAGGGTCTCCTGTAGGTTTTCGGGTTTAACTTTAATGGATAAAAGTGAGGGATAACCCCGTAATACCATACATAAGCCAGCGTATCCTTTACCTTTCAGCGACTCAAAAATAAAATCGTCCACAACACCAACGACTGTCCAGGTATCGCCATTGGTTATTTTTGATCCGATGGGATTTTTTAATCCCAGGTCATTCGCCAATTTTTGGTTGATGATGGCAGCCGTGCTGTCTGTGGCCATGTTGGAATCGAAATTTCTACCTTTGTTCAGTTGCAATCCGAAGGTCTCAAGGTAATCCTGGTCAATCTCCCAAAACTGTCCCTGTGTCGCCATATCGATCTCCCGTCTGCCCTCATTCCAAAATGGGTTGCCGTTTCTTTTGGCACCATCAATGGGAACTGGAATAAAATCGCCTAAGGAAACGGAACTTACATTTGTAATGGACTTCAACTCATTTTTAAGGCTTGGGATCTGATTCCCCAATGTACCAATACCACGTAGGATAATGACCTGTTCCTTTTTGAAACCTAAATCTTTTTCAAGGATATAACGTATCTGTTGATTGGTCACCAAGGCACTTACAATAAGGATGATAGACGTAGCAAACTGAAAGACGACAAGGCCATTTCTGAATAATGAAGATTTTGCTCCGGTGGTTTTGTTTTTCAATGCGGCAATCGGTTTGAATCGAGATAAATACAAAGCTGGATAGATTCCGGCCAGGCTGCCGATGATCAATATTGCCAATAATAAAGATGGGAAAAAGTAAGGAGATGTCCATGGGATGGTGAGGGACTTATTGGCGAGATTGTTGAATATGGGCAACAAAAACCAACTCAACAATAGACCAACAAGCAAAGACAATACACTATAACAAATTGCCTCGAGCAGGAATTGTCCGATCAATGATATCCTTGTCGAACCAATTGTCTTTCGGATGCCAATTTCTTTGGACCTTGTAGCAGCATTGGCGGTCGATAGGTTAATAAAATTGATACAGGCAATCAAAAGAATAAACAATGCGACGATGGCAAAAGTCCAGACCATGCGGACATCTCCCCGATTCAATGTACTGACTTTATCGTCATCGATATCGGAAGATTTCAAATGGATGTCAAGTGCATTTTGTAAGTTGATTTTTGCCTGTTCGAATAAAGGATTGAGTTTACGTCCTGATTTTTTATATTCAGGTAAATAGTGCGCTTTATAATTTCTTAAAATCTCCTTTTCGGTTTGTTCGATATTGAATTGCGGCTTTAATTTAACGTAGACCGTATAATTATTGCTGAGCCATTGGTTCTGTTCGCCGGGATAAAAGGGTTCGCCTGCGAGCGACATGAAAAAGCTATAACCTGCTAAAGTGGAGTTTTTGGGTATATCTTCGATCACGCCGGTAATGGTATACAGCTTGGATCTGTTATTGTTCAGATAAATGGTCTGTCCGATAGGATCATTTTTAAAGTATTTTTCTGCTTTACTTTTTGTAATGACCAGTGTATTGGGTTGATCCAATGCGTGGGCAAGAGTTCCTGAAACCATGGGTGTCGGAAACATGTCAAGAATAGATTGATCAATATAGACAAAGCCATCATCATAAAAGCTTTGTGGATTATCATTCAGGGAGAGCTGGTTACTTCCGGCGCCAAATAAAGGGTTAGGGAGTATTCGGCCAGTTTGCTCGATAGCGGGAATTTCGGCTTTCAGCGTCGGGGCAACGGGAGCCGAGAGTGATACCCAACGTTGAATTTTACCTTCGATCGGGAGCTGAACGACGAGACGATAGGTGCGATCCATTGCTGGATAAAACTTGTTGTAACTGGTCTCATGCTTGATATACAGTACGATGAGCATACAGATTGCGATACCAAAAGCAAATCCTCCGATCTTTATAAAAGAATAGAGCTTATTTTTTGCCATGTTTCGCCAAGCGATTTTAAGACTATTTCCTATCATAACAATACATTTTTAAGATCTTATTGGTCGATCGGTAATCGACCAGTTAATCTAGACATTAGACTGAAGTCAATTGTATTGCCATTTTGTTAAGTTGTTGGTTTTTAGTTTTTTTGTCTTGTTTGTTGGATTTTGAGGCTGTACGATATCGAACAGTTTTTCGTCCAATACCGCACAGATCATCTTATTAAAGGGCTCTAGGAAGGCATCCTAGTCCTTAATCTCTTTCAGTTGGAGATGTTCGCAAAGTTCAAGCATCATTTTGGCCGGATCTGTATCAATGGCCAGAGCAATCAAATACATTTCATCTAAACGTAATTTAGAGGTCTCGGTCATGGTCAATTCATTAATTCTCGCTTTACTCAATCCTGTTTTGCGGGCAATCTGGGATTTATTCACAGATTTCTTCGCTAGAAATTCGCCTAGTTTTGTCATCCTTTTATTTTAATAATCTGTCCTTTTGTATAGATAAATATAGATAATGTTATTTTTATTTATACAAATGTTTTTGTTTTTGAAATATTTTCTATTTTTTTGTATCGAAAATCTATATTATTTCAATGTACCAATTATGAAAACAGCGAAAATTCAAAAAACTTACACCAATTATAAACTTTCATTCCCTTTAGCTAAATAACAGTTTGCTCGATTTAAATTTGCACACCTACGGCTTATTTTTTCTTATTCATCCCGCAAACTATCTACGGGATTGATGCGGGCTGTCTGGAATATCCGGATAGCAATAATCGTTAATGTCGTCAAACCCATAAACAATCCCGTGAAAACAAAGAGAGCAATCGGAACATCGATATGGTAGTAAAAGTTTTCCAGCCATTTGTGTATAAACCACCATGCTATGGGGAAAGCAATCAGAATCGCTATCAGCAGGAGTAAAATAAATGATTTGGAAATCATATAGGTGATCGTATTTACCGAAGCACCGAGCACTTTACGGATACCAATTTCTTTTACTCTTCGTTCTAACGTATAAATGGCAATGGCTACGATCCCTAAGATAGCAATCAGCATACTGGCTCCTGTAAAAAGTGCCAATTGTTGGTACTGCTTTTTCTCTTTGTTATACTGATGAAGTACCTGATCTTCCTGCCAGTTGATCTGCGCTATCCGGTTAGGGAAAAAGTTGTTCCAAGTGCTGTTTACCAGTGCTAAAGCTTCCTTTTTCTTACCTTCTTCTACGCGGATAAGCATACAGCTGCCTTCCCATTCATTTTGCGCTTTAATCGCAAAAGGACCGATCGGAAACTTTAGACTTGCTCCGTTGAACTCTTTAAATATGCCTACGGGTGTATTGTTTAAAGGCTCATTGCTCTTATTAAGTTTTAAAGACAGCCGTTGGGCGGTCTGTTCGGAAACGAGCATATTGGTAAAGACCTGTTGCCCGGCCTGTATCGAATCCGTAAATGGCCTATCCAGCGCATAGTCCGCACTTAAAGGCCGGCCATTCAGGAGCTTTATACCCATTGTTTTGATGTAATCATAATCCGCATAGACAAATACAACTGGGAGTTCTTCGTTCGGATTGATAGGGTCTTTTACTGTTTTAAAATCTACACTGCCACTAAAGGGCGTCCAGCTTGTGAGACTGACCGAAGAAATGTACGAATGTTTTAATAGCTCTTGTTTGAAGGCCTGATCTTTTCCGTCCCAGGAGGTATAATTGATGGTCAAGAGATTTTTGGGGGCATAGCCAAGATCTTTGTTGTACAGGTAATGCAATTGTGCCCGCATGGACACCATACAAATCGCTACGACGATGGCAATGGCAAACTGTACAATCACCAGCACTTTGGTAAATGCCATATTTAGCGGGAGCTTGAAGAAAGAAAGCTGTTTCCGAAGTTCTAGGGACGGCCGTGTTTTTGATAGTGACAAGGCCGTAGGTAGGCTACAAAGCCAGCCCAGAATGATCCACATGGATAGCAATCCAACAAACATGAATAGGGAATGTTGGTAGCTCATGGTCAATGGATGTTCTAAATAGTGTTCAAATGCAGGACTGATAAGCACGTAACTCAAAAATGCAATCAGAAAAGAGCCGGCAAAGAGTATGTTACTCTCTAGGCCCATTTGTAGGATCACATTTTTTCGGCTTGCTCCCAGTACTTTGCGTATACCGATCTGCTGTGTGCGTTTGAGTGCATGGGCAAAGCTCAAGTTGATGTAATTGATACTGACCAACACAAGGATCAAGATCCCTATTCCTGCTAGCAGATAAATGTCTTGCATCGGGTTTTCCCAACCTGTAATACTTCGCAAGTGTATATCTGTGATGGGCTCAATAAAAAGATTGTGCTCTTTCATCCAATCACCTAGTTTTTGCGTATTATACCACTTGTTTATCTTGTCTGAAAAACTTTGAACATCAGTTGTACTTTTGAGCAATAGAATTTGTGTTTGTAACGAACCACTTTTTTCGGGATTGAATTCATTCACCTTAGGCATCAGCACGAAGGCTTCTGCCTGGAAGGAAGAGTTATGGGGCATATCCTCAATAATGGCATTAACATAATAAGCTTCGGGTTCCCCTTCTTGAGGTTTATTGTAGAATGTGCTACCGAGCACGTCTTTGCCACCGAAGTATTTTTGTACCCCAGAAGCTGTCAATGTGATATTTTTTGCTCCGGAAATAACCTGTTTCGGATTACCTGCGATGATTTTTGTATCAAAAAGATGGAAAAAGCCGCTGTCGACTTCCAGCGTATTGATTTCGGTAAATTGCCCTGAGCGCTTGTTTATTGTTAATTTTGGTGAAAATGAATTGATTGAAGTATAGCCAAGTACTTCTGGGAAATGAGCTTTTAATGTTGCAGAGATACCTTCAGGAGCTCCCGAATTATTGTTTGTGAATTCTTTCTGCGTTTCTTTGGGCACAATGCGCATTCTGTAGAGCGCTTTGGAGTTGCTCCATTGTCTGTCGTAGGAAAGCTCATCAACGACAAGCGAACTGATTAGCATAAAAACCAGCAGGGCAATCGTTAAACCAACGAGGTTTGATAGCGAATAGATACGATTGCGCATCAATGTCCGCCAGGCGGTTTTAAGATGGTTCTTTATCATAGGGTTTATATGTATTGGTTTCGTTAATTATTCATCTCGTAATTTTTCAACGGGATTAAACCGAGTTGATCGAAATACAATAATGCCCACCAATAAACTCAGCAAACCAATCAAAGTCCCCAACGGTAACAAGTAGGTAAACGCATTGATTTCTATTCTGATAATGTAATTTTGCAGCCAGTATTGCATCAATAGATAACTCAATGGAACTGTCGTTAATGCCGCAAATAGGAAGATTCCGTAGTACTCTTTTGAAAAGAGCAACATCAAATGTGCTAGGGAAGCCCCAAGTACTTTACGAATGCCGACTTCTTTATTGCGCAGATGGATGGAAAGCGATATTAATCCGGTAAGTCCCAATACAACAATCAGCAGCGAAACAACCGTAGCAATCTGGGAAGCGCGATGCAACTGCAGCTCAGTTTCATATAAATTTTTGATACGTTCATCCATAAATTGATATTCGAATGGAGCATCGGGCAACAACGTTTTCCACTTTTTTTCGAGTTGTTGTAATGCATTGGAAAGGGAGCCTTGCTGTAAACGGATGCTAAAGTATCGATATTGTAAGCTTTCCTGTACATCTGTCCAGACGATAGGAGGAGAGGCCTGATGAAGTGAATTGGCAACAAAATTGTCTGCAACGCCCACAATAGTCATTTTGTAACTGGGATCAGCCAGAGCAATTTGCTGACCAATAGCTTGCTCGGCATTTTTAAAACCAAAATCATTCATGGCCTTTTTATTGATAACAACTGGATTGTTATTCGCATTGGCAACATAGTTTTTAGGGAGAAAAGTTCCAGCAACTAGTGGTATCTCATACGTTTCCAAAAAATGACTATCACTTGTAATCCGTTGTACCTGGATTTCTCTGTCATCTGTCGTCCCGAAGGCAGGCTGCATATTGGACCCAAGCAATCCGGGAGTTTCATAAGATAAGCTTATTGATTTTACTTCTGGCTGTTGGCTGAGTTCCTGTTGTACGGTCTCCATTTTGCGAACACCATTTACGGACCAATCTCTAGGTACCTGAACGGTTAATAAGTAGTCTTTGTTGTAGCCTAGATTGCTATGGAGAAATAGATCCACTTGTTTGGAAATAATTAAGGTGCAGACAAGTAGGAGCAAGGCTACCCCAAATTGAAAAAACAAAAGAATTTTTCGGACCAGCTGTTTGCCCTCCAGCGTCGAAAACTGGCTTTTGACTGCCGGAAGTATTGCGACATTGGAAAGTTTAATGGCTGGATAGAGCCCCGCTGATAGACCAATGAACAACGTCATTATAACCAGTAGACCAAAAAAGTAAATCGGTAATTCCACCAACGAGGGTAGCTTGCGCATCAAGACATGTTCGAAGATTGGACTTGTGATGAAATAAATTGGAAGACTGATCAATGCTGCTATGGCCACAATCAGAATATATTCGGTCATCAGCTGTCTAATAAGCTGCATGCGAGATGAGCCCATCATCTTTCGAACACCGATTTCCTTTAATCGCGTAATGTGCTGAGCGATACTAAAATTGACGAAATTGATGATGGCCATGATCAAGATGAAGGTGGCAGTCCAAACCAGCGTCTGTATCATTTTACGGACGGCCCCTTGGTTGTCATCCAAATAATAAGTTTTCAATGGTTTTAGATCAGGGCTATATTCACTGGAAAATTCCTTATCGGTATTTTTTCTTACCAACGTTTCAATGGCGGCATCTACGCGATTCAAGCTTACACCTGGTTTCAATTCGATGTAACCGGCAATATAAGGGTTATTCCAATTGTCTATCGATCGGCCAAAGAATTGCTCGTTGGTGATCGGTAAAAATATGTCGGCATGCATATTCTTTGTGAGATCCATAATGGCATTTTGAACATCGGATTTGATGATTGCTGTAATTTCAAAATCCTGCTTTTCACCCTTGAAATTTTTTATCTGTAGCGATTTGCCGAGTACATCCACATGACCGAAATATTTTATGGCTGCTTTGTCACTGATAACAACTGAAAAGGGATTATTTAAAGCCGTATTGGCATTGCCCGCCAGAATATGAAATCCGAACATCGTCAATAGACTGGGATCTCCAAGAGACATGCCTTCTTCATGTACTGTCGCACCGTTTGCTACGATACCGGTCAATCCATCAATCCGATAATAATTAGAGACCAGATTGGGATACTCCTCATATAAAGCTTTTGGGAGTGCCCCTAATGTAGTTAAGTTAATACCAAATCCTTCTTTCTTATACTTGCTTTGCAACAAAAATTGCCGATCAATATTTTTGATATTGCTATTCACTTGATGTACATCCCATACATAGGCGCTCACAAGTAGTAGAAAAGTAATACCGCAGGTCAATCCGATTAAATTGATCAGATTTTGCACTTTTTTCTTTTCGATATTTCGCCAAGCAATCTTGAAGTTTGTAAAGTTCATTGTCTTAAATATGAATTTATTTTGGTCGTGGAGCTGCTGATACCTTGTGCTCTACTTGAAAAATTAAGAATACAAATGTTTGGCCAAGTAGTTATCCTGTTGATCATTAACGGATTGCATTCCTGATTCTTTTACTCGCTGTTCGATATCGGACAGTGCTTTGTCCATAGCTGAACAGACGAGTCTATTTTATTCATCACGTAGACTGTCGACAGGTTTTGTTAGGGCAGCACGTATCGCTTGTGAACTTACCGTAATTAAAGCAATAAAAACGGCTAGCGCGCCTGCTAGTACAAACATCCACCATTGCATCTCAATTCGGTATGAAAAATTTTCTAACCATTTGTGCATCATCCACCAAGCTAGGGGTGAAGAAATGATAATGGCAATTAGTACGAGTTTGACGAACTCCGTGGAAAGCATGCGTGTGATGTCGGGCACTGTAGCTCCAACAACTTTTCGGATCCCAATTTCTTTTCTACGTTGATTGGCTGTGAAAATAGCCAAGCCAAATAAACCAAGGCAGGCCACAAAAATGGTCAGCCCCGCAAAGATGCTCAGTAACTTACCCGTTTTCACTTCTGCTTGGTAGGTCTGTGCGTATCGCTCATCCAGAAAGGAATAGCTGAATGGAATGTCTGTTGGAAAGGAACGATAGAGAGACGCTAATTTTTGAATGAGCTTCTCCATATCGGTTGTTTGGGTTTTGAGAATCAAACTCCTGGCTTGATCGCTAAAACCGAGGTAGAGAAATTGCGGGTTAAATTTCTCCATGCTATTTTTAAATTATTCTTGATCATATTGAGGGGCCACTTTGTTATTAAAAATGAATATTTACTCGTTTCGTAAGCTATCTACTGGATTGTTTAGTGCGGCACGTATTGTTTGGAAATTGACAGTAATGATGCTGATCAAAAAGATGGCAAGCGCGGCAAGGATAAAGAACCACCATTGTACGCCCACATTGTACGCATAATCTTCAAGCCATTTTTTTGAAAAATACCCCGCTATTGGACTGGCAATAAAAATAGCCAAGGTGGATAAGATGAGATAATCTTTTGAAAAGAGACGTGATATGTCGAGCACTGTTGCGCCTAGTACTTTGCGTATGCCAATTTCTTTGGTGCGCTGTTCGAGATTTTGCATAATCAATCCTGTAATTCCTAAGGCGGAGATCAACAATGTCAATGCACTGAATAGGATAAATAATTGCACTTGCTTGTTCTCTTTTTCATATTGCTGTGCAATCAACTCATCTATCCAATGGAAGGAAACGTGTTTATCAGGATAGGTATTTTGTATAATTTGAGATACCGATCGAAAGATTTGTTGTTCTTTTCCTTCCGCCACTTTTATCAGAATATTGCCACTTCCATTAAAATCTTTAGCCAAAATCACCGTCGGTACGATCTTGAAACGAAAAGACTCACTATGGAAATCTTTAATGATTCCGACGGGGATAATTTGAAGGTCTTTATACAGGATACCGAGTTTTTCTATCCTAAGCTTTTTTGCCGTACTTTCCGTCACAAGGGCATTATTGATACCTTCGTCTTCTCCCAGATCCATTTCAATAGGCGTATAATCTTCTGGGGTCAATAATCGACCTTTAACCAACTGGATTCCCAATGTCTTGGGCAAATCGACATCGCCACCGATGAAACTGACTTGGATATTTTTCCCTGGATCGTCCTTGTCAACGATTGTCTTGGCAAGGTCGCCTGACCCGATTGTCGGCGTCCAGGCAGCGACGCTGACCGATTCAACCCCGGTAAGTTGACCAATTCGATCTTTTATATTTGTATTTTGTGTACCCTTGTTAAAATAATCGATGTTCAGCACATTTTTGACTTCCATTCCCAAGGGAGCTGCTTGCATATAACTGAGTTGAGACTTGATTGTTATAAGGCCAATGATGACGATAATGGCAATGCTAAACTGTGTAGTGATGAGCATTTTTTTGATAAAGACTTCCGCATCGGGAATTTTTGATAGCTTATTTTTTAAGGCATCTGAACTCTTAATACCAGAGATCAGCCATGCAGGATAAAAACCAATTAGCAGGCCGAGGGCGATTGCTGTCGTCATAAAGGCCAATAGCAAAGGGAGCTGTATGGATTTAATATAAGCGAGATCATAGCCTATAAAGTGTTCCAGTTGGGACAATCCAAGTCTAAAAAGTACCAAACTACATAATGCAGAAATAAAAAACAGTAGGATTGTTTCTAACAGCATTCGTCTGATCATCTGGGCTCGGCTGGCCCCCAATACTTTATGTATATGAAGTGCTCTTAATTTTTTAACTGTTCTTACAGCGTAAATATTAATAAAATTGATGCAGGAAATAATAAAGACCAAAACGGCAACACCCACAAATATGTTTGTTGTTTTTTGGCTGCCGCTGATATCTACACTGCCTAATGGCTCCATATAGATATCCTGAATAGGCTGCAGGCGAAAGGAAGTCACATGTTTTGTGTTAGGACTGAGGTATCCTTTATACCAATGATTTAGTTTCTGCTCGAGATCTATTCTTGGTGTCCCGGGTTTTAGTTGTACAAATTGTTCGGTGTAGTAGCCTGAGCCATCCTTGCTTAATTCCATTGCTATTTTGGGGACTAAAGCAATGGCGGAAGCTCTGAGCGTTGAATTATAAGGAAGATTATCCATAACACCCGTGATGATATAATCGGATGGCTTATCGGTATAGGGGTCGGCACTTTGGATGACTTTGCCGATGACATTTTCGTTCTTAAAGTACTTTTCTTTGAATTCTTTGCCGATGAGCAAGTTTGTTTTTCCATGGACCAGCTGTTTGGGATTGCCTTCGAGAACCTTGATGCTCAACATATCCAAGATATTTATTTCCGACTCCAAAACCTGTATGGCTATAGGCTGTGCTGAGCTTGCATGCGGTTTTAAATAATATTTTCTGGATTCTATCCGAGCCTCATTTTGAATCTCCGGAAGTACTTGTTTGAGTTCCGTACTTAAATTAACGAATGTTCTGGACATTTGGCGTTCAAGGCCAGCCGTTGAATCTATAGTGATAATCCGAAAGAGATGATCCGCATTTTTCCAGCTTTTGTCGTACGAATTTTCTTCAATGACAAGAGCAAATACGAGAAGACACAAGGAGAACCCAATACTTAGGCCCAAGATATTGATCCAAGTATATTGTCGGTTGACAGTGATGCTGCGAAGGGCAAGTTTGAATGAATTCATCGTCTTCTATGGTTTAAAGCTTTCGAAAAAAATGTTGTTAAACTTTTAGCTACTCATCGCGTAAACTATCGACAGGATTACCTAATGCAGCCTTAATCGTTTGATAACTTATAGTAGCCATACTGATTAAAATTGCCATCAATCCAGCAATGGCAAAGTAATACCAATGGATCGCTATTCGATAGCTATAATCTTGCAACCACTTGTCCATTGCCCACCACGCGATAGGCGTCGCTATAAAAATAGCGATAACGACAAGCTTGATGAAATCAATTGAAAGTAAATAAGTTACTTGGGTGACACTTGCACCAAGAACTTTGCGAACAGCAATTTCTTTCATGCGCGTTTCCGCCATGTACGCGATCAGTGCCAGTAAGCCCAAACAGGAAATAAAGATCGTCAATCCTGCAAAAACCAGCGCTAATGTACCTATAGCCTTTGTTTCCTTAAACTTTTGTTCATAGGTTTTGTCAATGAACTGATATTCAAATGGGTAATCTGGGTTGAATTTTTTAAAGATAGTTTCAATTGTTTTTAAGTTGTCTGCGATGTTATTGTTTGTATTTAAACGATAATGAATCGTTGTAAACCAAGCCCTTGGGCCCAAAATAACCATAGATTTTTTATCCCCAAAAGGCGATCCCATAATAAAATCTTTGACAACGCCAACGACTTTCCATTTGGTGCCATCGCCATCCACAATGCTATTTACAGGGTTTGTAAGATGAAGACTTTTAACGGCAGACTCATTTAAAATTAATGCAGTACTGTCTGTTGCAAATTTATATATGTCGATATCACGCCCTTGAATCAAAGTGAGACCAAGATTTTTTACCGCATCAGCGTCCGTACTAAAGCGGTTGTAAGAAATTCTTTTGTCCTCTTCGGTCGGTGTACCGGACGTAAATCCCCAACCATTGCTATAAAAGTCTGTTACTGGCGACATGTTCTTCGATACAGAGACAACAGCATTGCTGGCCAAAAGCTCGTCCCGGAGGATTTTATAATTCTTTTCCAAGTCACCTTTAATACTGCTGTAGAGCAAACCATTTTCATTATAGCCGCGGTCGCGCTGTTTAGTATACTGGATCTGTTTTGCCACAATGACTGTAGCGATAATCAATATAATAGCGAGGCTGAACTGTATAACAACGAGTATTGAACGAATGTTAAACCCTTTACTCTTCGAAACAAATTTTCCTTTCAAAGTTTTGATCGGTTGAAATGAGGAAAGGAAAAAGGCTGGATAAGTACCTGCTAATATCCCTGTAAACAGTGCAAATGCGAGTAGAAAAAGCCAGGTCTGTAGGCTCAATAGGGAAAGACTAAGATTTTTACCAACAAGATCATTGAAAAAGGGCAGCACTATAAAGACAAGTAAAGTTGCGAGAACCATCGCAATTAAACTAATTAGTATGCTCTCAACGAGAAATTGAGCCATTAGGCTTGCCTTACTTGCACCAATTACCTTACGGACACCAACCTCTTTTGCGCGACGCTCAGAACGTGCTGTGCTTAGGTTCATAAAATTGATGCTGGCTACTAATAAAATAAAAACACCGATCCACGCAAAAAGCTTGACAATATCAATCCGTCCCGAAGTATAATTTCCACCTTTACCATTGTTATACAGAAAAGAATCGGGATAAGGAAAAGCAAAAATCTCCCCTGTGTTTTTCGCTGATAAGCGACCCTCTGCCTTATTGCTGGCATTGATATGATCCCTTAAATAGGTCTTGATCTTACTATTAAATGCTGTTAAAGAAGCACCATCTTTTAATAAGACATAAGTACTTATTGAATTATTGCTCCAGTTGTCATCCACATAACCAATTATTTTTGCATATTCAAAAGGAAGAAGTATGTCAAATCTGAAACTTGAATTACTCGGGATATCTTTGATAACAGCTTGTACATCAACTTGATTGACCGAATCTATTCTAACCGATTTGCCTATTGGATCCTCATCGCCGAACAGCGACTTTGCATAGCTTTCAGTAAGAACAACACCTTTTGGGTGATCAAATTTAACATTCTGTTCGCCTTTCATAAAAGGAAAGGAGAACATCTTGAAAAAGCCGGGATCGACAAAAACTGTGTTTGCAATAAGCTTCTTTTCTTTAAATGTCGTTAAAAATTCGTGTCCCTCATTGTATCGTGTAAACGCTTCGATATCTGGGAAATCAGCGGCCAATGAGGGCCCTAATATTTTAGGTGTATATGCCCAGGCCGATTTATCGCCCTTAAATTCATCACGATTACTCAAGACATGGAGGCGATTCCCCTTTTCATGAAAGCGGTCCATCGTCAACATGTTCTGTAACCAAAGCACTATAAGCAATGCTCCGGCCATACCTATTGCCAACCCGATGATGTTAGTCATAGAAAACGATTTATTCTTCATTAGGTTGCGCCATGCTATTTTGATGTAGTTGCTTATCATAATTATAGTTTCCCTCTATTTGTTTTTAAAGTTGATTTAAAAGCCTAATTTTATCTATTAACTGTACTTAGCCGCTATTCATCTCTTAATGCTTTCACCGGATTACTGCTTGCAGCTCTAATTGCTTGGCTGCTGACAGTAATGAGAGCGATCAGTATGGCGGAGGCTCCAGCTAAACTAAATGTCCACCACTGTATTTCAATGCGATAGGAGAAATCCTGAAGCCATTTATTCATAGCCCACCACGCAATAGGAGATGCAATTAAAATGGCAATGACGACAAGTTTGACAAAATCTCTAGATAACATTGCTGTAATTCCTGAGACGGATGCACCAAGTACTTTGCGTATACCAATTTCTTTTGTTTTCAACTCGGCCATATACGATGCAAGTCCAAATAGGCCTAAACAGGAAATGGATATGGCTAATAGCGAAAAGATAAATGCTAACTTAGCCGTCTGTTGTTGATCGCCGAATTTTGAAGCGAACTGTTGATCAACGAATTTGTATTCAAAAGGATAAGCTGGATTGAATTTCTTAAGCGTCTTTTCAATTTGATTCAACTGATGGCTAAACGATGATGTAACATTGACCCGAATAACCATGTTGAATAGCCAATTTTTGTTCGCAGATATTAACAATGGAGAGACGGGATTATAGGGAGATCCGCTAATGTGATCATTGATAACACCAACAATCGTATATGTCTTATCGCCCCATTTTAAGTAATTGCCAACCGGATTTTTGAGATTCATTTCTCTAATGGCAGCTTCATTGAGCAATATTGACGAGCTATCAGCTAGCATTCTACTATAATCGATATCTCGGCCTGCTATAAGTTTTAATCCAAGCGTCTTCACAAAATCACTTTCTGTTTTTCCAAGATTGAAGACGATTTTATTGCCTTGTTCAGGAGTAGCACCCTCCCATAGAAAACCTCCGCTCGTATTCGATGCATTTTGTGTGATAGACCAACCGGTGCGTGTCACCGACTGCGCTATGTTGGCGCTGATCAGCTCCGATTTAATTGCTTCGTAATTTTTTTCCATATTACCTTCCATTGGTATTTCGATCAGCTGTGAACTGTTGTAACCGATATCACGTTGCGCAGCATAATTGATTTGCTGTCGTACAATCATAGTCGCTATAATCAGTATGATCGCAATACCAAATTGGAAAATGACCAGTAGTTCTCTAAAATTCAACACAAACTTTTTGGAGTGGCTTATCGGTTTCAGTGTTTTAACGGGCTTAAATGCAGATAGGACAAAGGCAGGGTATAATCCGGCCAATGTGCCTGTAAAAAATGTGAATCCGGCTAACGATATCCAGATGATTGGATCTGTTAAGGAAAATGATAAAGGCCTGTCTAATATTTTATTAAATAAGGGCAATATACCGATGGCCAGACCAATAGCGATTAGTCCAGAAATAAGTGCTAATAAGACCGATTCAGTAAGGAATTGGGCAATCAGGTTGAAACGTTGGGCGCCCACCACTTTGCGAACCGCAACCTCTTTTGCTCTTTTCTGACTTCTTGCCGTACTGAGATTGATAAAATTGATGCAGGCGATCAGCAAAATTAGTAGGCCAATACCACCAATCAGTTTGACTTGGTCTATCTTTCCCCCCACAGGTATTCCCTGTTCGAATTTGGAGTAAAGATGCATTTTTGACAAAGGATATAGGAAAAGCGATCCTTTTGAGATATTGTTCGTTTTTTTTGTGATAAAACCGATCAGTTTTTCATTGAAAGCTTCTATATCAACACCCTTTTTCAGCTGCACAAAGGTGTAAAATGAATTGGAAGTCCAATTCGGAGAGTAATTCTCCGGTTGAGCCAAGGGGATTAAATAGGTAAAATCAAAATTTGTATTGCTCGGCAAATCCGCGATTACAGCAGTTACTTTATAAGGCTCTTTATCGTCGAGCATAACTATTTTATCCAAGGGGTCGACATCGCCAAAGATATTTCTTGCCAGGCTCTCCGTGAGAACAATACTATTATTGTCTCCTAACGCATTGTTGTTATTTCCCCTAAGGATTTTGAAATCAAACATTTGTATAAAGGCGGGGTCAACTTCGTTTCCTTTAGATTTTATTTTTTTCTCATCGAAAGACAATAATCTATTGGAGCTCCAATAAATTCGTGCGGCGTGTTCTACCTCTGGATATTCAGCTTCCAGTGCTGGTGATGCGAGGCCCGACGTAACTTGTTGAAGTTTAATTTTTCCCTCGTCTTCATATTTGTTCCAAAGTTTATAAAGACTGGTATTATTGCTATAAAAATTGTCAAATTGAAATTGATTTTGTATCCATATTCCGATAATCAATACGGCAGTCATGCCGATGGACAACCCAATGATATTGATTGCGGAATAACCTTTATTCTTCCAAAGGTTACGCCAAGCTATTTTGATATAATTCTTAAGCATTTTTTGTTTCGATTATCGATAAATAGCAAGAGAGAAATTTACAGAGTCTCTCGGGTGTTATCTATCGGATGTATTAGTTAATTAGTCACGTTAATAATTACTCGTCTCTTAAGCTATCAACTGGGTTCAGAATCGCAGCTTTTACAGTTTGAAAACTGATGGTTATAAATGATACAAACAATGCGCTGATTCCAGCCAATATAAATACCCACCAATCCAACGTAATATGATAGGCAAAATTCTCAATCCAGCGATGCATAGCATACCATCCCAATGGTACACTAACTAGCAGGGCAGAGCAGACTAAAACCATGAAGTCGAGGCTTAATATCTGGACAATTTTGATTGTTGAAGCACCTAATACTTTACGTATTCCTATTTCCTTAAAACGTTGTTGCACGGCGTAGGCCGATAATGCAAATAGTCCCATACAGGCAATAGCAATGGTAATGATGGAAAATAACTGCATTACTCGTGTTGTTTGCTGATCTTTGAGATATAACTTATTATAATCATCATTGAGAAAGTGATACTCAAAACTGTTTTTTGAATCAATATCTTTTATAACAGCTTTTATCTGCGCAAGAGCATCTTTCACCGGCGATGTCGGATTGAGTCGAATAAAAATATTGCCGAAATAATCATATTCTGGAAAGAGTACGATCGGCTTAACCTCACTATGTAGCGAAGCAAAGTTAAAACTTGCGACCACCTGCTTAATCATTCCTTTACGCCCGTTTAGGTTGATTTTCTTTCCAATTGCTTGTTGGGGTGTAAACCCCATAGCGGATGCCGCTAGCGTATTTACAACGAAACCATATTCGGGTGAGACTGTATCCTGTGCACGTAAGATATCCGTATCTGATAGCGGTTCACCGGCTACAGACTGAATGTGAAAAACAGAAACAAAATCTTTTTCAATCGGAATTGCCGTGACATCCATATCAAAATCATTGGGTTGGCCTTCTACTTCACTGACGCTGTAGCCACCTTGGATATTGACAGGATTGTCATACGAAGCGGTAACGCCCTGGACACTATTGAGCTGCATTAACTTTTCTTTTAATAGCTGCCTTTCTTTATTTTGCCATCCTCGGCCATCAATGACCAACATATCAGAGCGATCCAATCCGGTGTTTTTAGACTGGATAAAATCCATCTGCCGAACGGCGAATAAGGTGCAGATAATAAAAAATATAGAGATACTGAATTGAAAAGTAACGAGTACTCTGCTCAGAGATATACCATTTTGTTTTTCAGTCAATTTTCGTTTAAAAATCGAAATAGGTTTTGAGCTTGCTATGGAATAGGCTGGCCAGCCGCCCGAAAGCAGAGTTATTAACACTATAAATGCAGCCAAAACTGCATAAAAGCGGGGATCGGCCCATATCGTCAATTTTATCTCAGCGCCCATAAACGAACTAAATACCGGTAATAAGAGTACCGTTGTCAGAAGACTAAAGCCAACAGCTAGAAAGACCATGATACTACATTCAAAGAAGAATTGAAAGAATATCGTTTTCTTTGCAGCACCTAGTACTTTCTTGACACCGATTTCCTTTTTACGTTCAAGCGCATGTGCTAATACCAAATTTGTAAAATTGATACAGGTTAAAATAATAAGCGCAGCACCTAATGCCATTAAAATATAGATATAAGTAATGTTTCCTGTACCTGCCGCTTTGGAGTGGAGATGGATATCGGTCAGCTTTTCCAGGATAAATCGAAATTGATAGCCTTGTTTTGTCGCTTCGGCGAATTTTGATTTAGTCATTTGATCCAATTTCTGTTGGATCAAGCCGAACTGATCTTTATTTTTTAAGAGCGCTATGGTTACATCATTTGCAGAGGACCATGCTATTTCTTTGTAGCGTTCTAATCCCTTATTGGAAAGGAGTGCGGAGAAGTTCAGCTGTGTATTCGTGGGCAAGTCTGCGATAATGCCTGTGATTTTCCAGTTGACTTTGTCAATGGATAGTGTCTGACCGATGGCCGACTGCTTGGGAAAATATTTCTCTGCGAGTTTTTTTGTCAAGACAATCTGATTTGGTTCTGCCAGGGCTGATTGTGAATCACCTTCGAGAAAAGTATAACCTAAAGTTTTAAAAACATTCTGGTCAGCATACAGCAGGCCTTTTTCAGTTATTAGTGCTTCTTTGGATTCTATTTTGCCGCCTTTGGAATAGCTGTAGAATCTGGTTGCTTGTTCTACATCCGGAAATTCAGCCTGCAATGTAGGCGCTAAGCCTGTTGGTGTTACGGCAGAGTTTACTTCTTCGGTGCTATTGGGTGATTTATAGATGAGGCTAATATAAGCTAGGCGGTCAGCGTGGGGAAAGAAACGTTCATAGCTCGATTCATGGTATATATATGCCGCCAATAATAGAAAACATGTTATTCCTATACTAAGTCCAAACATATTTAGAAGAGAAAATCCTTTGTTTTTTCTAATATTTCGCGAAGCGATTTTAAAATAATTCTTTACCATGGTTATGCGTATTTAGACTGTTAATTAGGCTATATTCTTGTCACATAGTTCGCTTTAGTAGAAGACTGTGTTATTCGACAAATAGCAAAGTCAGTTAATTCAATTCGTCTGCCATAAATATAATGTATTGATTTTTAGGTTTTTGATGTGTTTTTGTGGTGGTTTTAAATGTTCGGAAACGGACAGTACAGTGTCCGTCCCCGAACAAATTAATATTATTCGCTTCTTAGGGTTTTTACGGGATTTGCTAAAGTAGCTTTAATCGCTTGGTAACTAACGGTTAATAGGGTAATGACTAGTGCGGTTAAGCCTGTGATAGCAAACACCGTCCATGTAATTGATATGCGGTAGACATAGTCTTCGAGCCATGATTCCATGAGCAGATAGGCTAAAGGGGCTGCGAGTAAAAAGCCAATGCCTGTGAGCCAAATGTATTCGGTGGAAAGTAGTCGCCACAAGCCAAGTTCTGATGCGCCCAATACTTTACGAATGCCAATTTCTTTTTCGCGTTGCTCCGTAAGAAAGGACACTAAGGCGTATAGACCGAGACAGGAAATGAGTATGGCCAGTCCTGTAAATAAACTTGTTAAGCTCTTGATCATTTCCATTTGTTGAAACTGCTTGGCATATTCCTGATCCGTAAAGGTATAATCAAAAATCAAATCAGGATCTATACGATTGAAGCTTTCCGCAATAGCTTTTAAGTCCTGCTTACCATCTTGACCTTCGTTCAATTGAAGCGTGATCTTGTTCTTTGGTAAAAATTTGAGGAAATAAGCTGTCGGCGTAATCGATTTAAAAGGGGATTCGGAAAGTGTATTCTTGATAATACCCACAATATGATAATCAATACCGGCACGTGAAAGCTGTTTACTGTTAAGGTCTGTCACGCCCATAAATTGAGCAGCGGCCTCATTCAAAATAACAGCGGTTGAATCTGTTTTAAAATCTTTTGAAAAATTACGGCCCTGTATAAAATCCCATTGTACAGTCTTCGCAAAATTGTCATCAACGGTAAAGATACCCATAATAGCACCATCTTTGCTGTCATTTCCCTGCCAATTAAATCCACCTCCGGTCAACGAAAGACGGTTGACAAAGCTGGAGGAAAGTGCCGCATCCTGAATTAATCGCTGCTCGATCAGTTCTTTCCGGAGCACGTTAAAGTTTTTAATGATTGTAGGACTAGAGGAAGTAATATTCACCAAATTGGAACTTTTATATCCCATAGGACGATCCTTTGTGTAACGCAGTTGCTGAATCACCAGATAAGTGGATATCATCAGGAAAATAGAAATCGCAAATTGCACGATGACCATTGCCTTTCTACTTCTTGATCCGCCTTTTCGGCTGTTGATTTTACCCTTAAGAGCAAGAATAGGATTAAATGCCGATAAAAATAGCGCAGGGTAAATACCTGCTAAAAGACCTATAACGCCTATTCCTGTTAAGGAGTAGCCATAGAATCGAACATCCGTAAAAGGTATATGTAAGTTCGTATGAGTGATTGTATTGACCCAAGGCAACAGTACTGTAGCCAATAGAACGGCGATCAAAAAAGCACAGGCTACCGCGAGGATGGATTCCACAAGAAAGCCAGCGATAAGCTGCCGTCGATTGACGCCAACAGATTTTAAAACGCCGATTTCTTTTCCTCTTTTTAGACTTCTTGCAGTACTTAAATTTATAAAGTTTATACTGGCCAGCAACATAATGAATATACTGATCCACCCAAACATCCATACATATTGAATTTGTCCACCTACGTTCTTTCCATTTTTGAATGAATCGTATAAATGCCATTTCGACATCGGATGTAAGAGGATCTCAGGTTTTATATCCGTTAGTTTTTTGTTGATAATATTTGTCAGCTTGTTTTCCAACGCGGGAACAAAGGCAGCATTGTCGATTTTGGCGAAAGTGCTAAAAAAGCAGCTGGACCAGCTGTCTTCTATGCCTTGGTCTTTCGCAAGATAATCGACAAACGGCAATACATAATCTAAGCCATAAAAAGTGTTGTTTTCAGGAATATCTTTATAAACACCTTGAACAGTATACTGTTCTTTGCCATTCAATTGAAGTGTTTTACCGATGATATCTACCTTATCAAACAGTCGTTTTGCTAAAGATTCTGAAATTATGATGGTTGATGGATTGCCCGGTGTGGTACTATTTCCTTTTACAGATTCGAGAGAAAATAATTCGGCAAATTTTCCCATGGCGTAAAACCCCGGAGCATTTAATTTTTTATCACCTACTTTAAGATTATTGCTTTCTAGATTGGTGACCAAAGTGGCATCTGGCATCTCATTTTTAAAATCAGAGACAATCGTTTTGGCCAAAGGAATAGGCGTAGAGCGATCAGTTGATTTTTCATCGTTGAAAGTTCCGGTCATCATGACCTGATAAATATGTTGATAATTGCGGTAATGCTTATCAAAAGAAAATTGTTTCAGCACCCATAACGTACTGATCAGAGCAACAGTAAACCCCAGTGCTAATCCCAAAATATTTATTGTCGTATTTAAGGGACTGCGCTTTAAATTTCTAAGCGCTGTTTTTAGAAATAACTGAATCATTTTATTGCTGTTGTTTGGTATTTAATTATAAGCTACTCGTTATTTATCAACCGCTCTATTCGTCCCTTAAACTATTTATCGGATTTGCTTTTGCTGCAAATATACTTTTGGTTGAAAGTACAAGACTTGCAAAAGCAATTAATCCTACAGCTGATAGCCCAAAAATCCAGGGACTGATTGTCGTTCGGTAGACAAAATCATTAAGCCAATTATGCATAAAATAATAGGCAATTGGAAAAGCTATTATACAGGCTATCGCAACAAGTGATAGCAAATTTCGAAGCAGTAGGAATGTGATCTGAAAAACAGTTGCCCCCAATACTTTACGGATTCCAATTTCCTTTGTGCGTTGATTTGCCGTGAAGATGGCTAGTCCAAATAAACCCATTCCAGCGATGATTACAGAGAGTCCCACTGCCCAGGATAAAAGTTTAGAAAGCTGCTTCTCTTGGGTATAGAAATTTTGGATTACCTCGTCCACAAATCGTAGATCCAATTCATCATCAGCGAAGACCGATTTATAACTGGACGTTATTTTATCGATAGCATTTTTCCAATTTTCAGGATGCGATTGATCCAATGCAATATGGAGTACATAACCATCTTTGCTACCCGTATAAACAACGGGTTTAACTCCTTGTCGCGCTGAAGCAAGGTCAAAATCTTCCATTACCCCCACAATGATGCTATTTCCATTTTCGAAGGTTTTACCGATGGCATCTTCTGGGTTTTTGATATTTAGCAGTTCAAGACCTTTTCTATTGATCAACATTTCCCTGGTTGAATCCAATAGGCGTATATTTCTTCCTGCTAAAAGCGGAATCTGATAAACATCTAAATAGTTTTCATCACCAGAGCGGCTATCAAAAGTCAAGGATTCCTTGTCGGGCGATTGATCGTAAGCGATTGCAGTAGTCATCCAACCGTTCATTGCAGGAGCGATGTTCCCAAAACTGATTGCTTTGACATCTTTTAACTTCTGGAGCTCATTTTTGAGAATGATGCCTTTAGCGGAATTTTGAAAAGCTCCCGGAATGTAAACATTGACAATGGCGTCTTTCTGGAACCCCATATCTCGATGAGTGGCGTAATTGATTTGGCGAACAACGATAAGTACGCAGATAAGGAACGCTTGGGCCATGACAAACTGAAAGATGGTCAGCGCTTTGCGTATCCATGCACTTCGGGATAAATTGGTGTTTTTCCCAAGCTGATTTTTGAGCGCCAGCACCGGCGCATATCCTGTCAGTACCCAGGCAGGGTAGAATCCCGCAAGTAAAGTGACTAAGATCAATTGCCCGAATAGGAACAAAACAATAACGGCTTTGTCTAAGCGGTCTACGCTCAGGTTTTTCGGAATAAATCCTTCGAAGACATGTAAAAACAAAGGGAGCAACAAAACTGCAAGTAATGTCGCCGATAAGGTTATCAGAAATGTTTCTATTAAGAATTGTTTGATCAATGTAGCTTTAGAACTGCCCAGGGTTTTGCGAATACCCACTTCTTTCGCTCTTTCGATGGATTGCGCGGTGGATAGATTGATAAAATTTACCGCTCCAAGCGCTAAGAGGAATAATGCCAGTAGAATGAGGTTGCGTAGTGCTTCCGGGTGGGTCGCATCATAATTAAATCGCGTATCAAAATGTACATCTGCCAAGGTTTGCAATTCCAGCTTATCGCGGATCTTTTCTCCTTCTTTGTATTTATATTTTTTAAGGAGATTAGCAATATTGTGCTCCAGTAGATGCGGATTGCTGTGGGCTTTTGTTTTGATAAGTACTTGATGGGAGTCGGAGATGCTATTCCAAGCTTCCCAGTTATACATGTTCTTTAAGTTATTGTCAATAGGGATTGTCGCATCGGCAATGAAGATTTCATAATTGAAGTCCGAATTATGTTGCGGATTTTCAATCACTCCAGCGACCTGAAGCGGTATACTATCCGCGTAGAAGATGGTTTTGCCAATCACATTTGCCGGCGATTCTTTTCCATAAAACTTTTCTGATGTTTTCTGCGTAAGGATGATATTTCCGGATACATTCAAAGCCTTAGGACTGCCAGCCAACCATTTTGAAGGGAATATATCGAAATATTGACTGTTAGTGAATACCATCTTCTGTTCTTTCGGGAAAGTCTGGAATTTGTCCTTAGCCAGCGAAACTTTCAGCTTTTGGATATGGCTATGGTAGATCGGCGCTACCGCTTCTAAGTTTGGGAGTTCTGCTTCCATCGTACGAACCAATGGGACGTAGACACCGGCATTTTTAAATTCCCCATTGTTAACTACGCGATACACTCGTTCTTTACCGGGTACATGTTTATCAAAACTATAGTCGTATTGAATCATGAGGAAAATAACCAACGTAGCCGTAATCCCAATAGCGAGACTAGTAATATTGATGAACGTGATCAACTTATGTTTTTTTAAGAAACGATACGCTGTTTTAAGTGAATTTACAATCATTGTTATTTCGTTTTTTGTTAACACCAATTTGATATTCTAGTGTTGCTATTCGTCCCGCAAACTATTGACAGGATTTAGTAATGCAGCTTTAAAAGTTTGGAATCCAATTGTTATAAATGCGACAATTGTCACTGTCAGGACAGCGACTACGTATGCCCACCACGGCATATCGATGTGATAAACAAAATCATTTAACCAGCTATTTGATAAGTAGTATGCAATTGGTCCTGCAATCAGAAATGCTATACAGATCAATTTGATGTAGTTTGCGGACAGCAAATGAATAATACTACCGACACTTGCACCAAGAACTTTACGTATGCCGATCTCTTTACTTTTTGATTCAGCTGTATAGGCAGCTAGTCCTAGTAAACCCAGGCAGGCAATAAATAGGGTCAAAAATGAAAACAAAGTCATGACATTGGATGAACGAATTTCATTATCATATTGATCTTGTACATGCTGGTCTAAAAAGAAAAAATCAAATGCAGCATCGGGAGCAATAGCTGTGTAGATTTTTTTTATCTCCTCCATATACGACTGAAGATCTGCTGTTTTATAGCGGATCAATAAATTCCGAGGAGATTCAGAAGAAGCATTCATTGTATAGTAGGTATATCCACCGATCTCAGATTTTAGGTTGGCATAATTAAAATCTCGAACAACACCTGATATAATGGAATTAGTCGCACTCATTTCTGTAACGATATGTTTCCCTATTGCTTCTTCGGGTGTTTTATAACCTAAAAACTTCATTACTTTTTCGTTGATCAATACATAACACGTTGAGTCTGTACGCCCGATCACATTTGGTAAATCTGTCCCCGCAAGTAATTTTAGTCCTAAAGTATTGATTGTCTTGCCATAGGTGAAGCAGCTCAGTGTGGGTAAGCCCTGCTTGTCAGTCGTAAATTTATAAGTTGATTTACCACTTTCATTGAATCCAGGTATCGATTGTGCGAAAGTCGTGGCTACCGTATTGGCCAGGTTTTGAACTTGTTGGCCAAGGGTATTTAACTTTTCTTGATTTTTTAAAGAGCGAATTGAAATAGACACAACATTTTCAGGTTGATATCCTAAATCCTTATTGCGGATAAAGCTCATTTGAGTCAGCATAATACTGATACCAATAATCAGTACGATCGAAATAGAAAACTGGCATACAACCAATATTTGTCGGATTAATATTGTTTGCCCCTGTTTATTGTATCCTTTGTTCATTAAAGAGATTGATTTAATGCCTGAAAGGAATAATGCAGGATAGCTACCTGCAACCAACGTAATGACTAGCCATGCTATAGCTAATATTCCTAACATATTCCAATTCAGCAGATGCTGAATAGTCATATCGGTCTTACCGACCAAATTGAACGCAGGAATAAGTATGATGGCAAGGACGAGCCCAATAAGCATAGCGGAAAGACTAATTGTTGCCGTTTCTACAAAAAAACGGATAATGAGCTGCCGACGGGTAGCGCCAAGTACTTTATTGACTCCAACTTGTTTTGCATTTTTCTGTGATTTGGCTGTCGCAAGATTCATATAATTGATGCATGCAATTATAATCACGAGAAGGGCAAGGACTGATAATGTGCTAATGATGGTTATATTTCCAGAACGTGTAGTAACTCCACTTGTAAGATCTGCTGAATAGAGGTGTACTGCTGATAACGGTTGTAGGAAAAATTGTGTATAATATTGGTTGTCTTTTTCGACATACTTGTCTATCAATTTAGTAGCTTCTTGCGCAATAGAGCCTGGATCTGCGCCCTTTTTCAATAGAATATAAGTTTCGTAACTCGCATTGCTCCAGTGTACATTTTGACCCATCCATGAATCCATAATATTCATGACCATATTACAATCTAATGTGCTATTAGCTGGAAGATCTTTGAAGACTCCGGTGACCTGTACGGTATCTTGTTGATTGATACTGATTAATTTGCCAATGGCTTCCTGTTTTCCAAATAGTTTTTCTTTCGACGATTGGGATAGGACGATGCTTTTTTTATTTGAAAAAGCAGTACGCGCATTTCCTTCAATAAATTGAAAATCAAATATCGAGAACAGCGTCGAATCTGCTAAGTACAATTGTTTTTCAGAGAAATTATCATTCCCGGTGCCGATGGAAGCCGTTGCACCATAACCGTCTTTTACCAGACGCACCATATTATCCACCTGGGTAATGTCGGATTTTAAAGTTGGTCCCACCGCATTGGGGAGTGTAAGCATTTTCTCCTCATTATATGCTGCAGATAGCTTCATGTAGACGCGGTAGATATGCTCAGCTTTAGGATACATAGTATCAAAACTTAGTTCCTGTCGGATAAAGGCGAATAACAATAGCGATACACAGATACCTATGGCCAGTCCACTGATATTAAGGATACTGAAAAATCGGTTTGCCCTGATTGTTCGCCAAGCTGTCTTTATATAGTTCTTTATCATGATCGTGTGTGTTTGCAAAGTTGTCTGATGACCTGTTCTAATAAAAGATTGTTCATAGCAGAAGCGTAGTGATTGACTAAAATTGATGCTAGTTATTCATCTCTTAGGCTGTCTACCGGGTTTGCTCTGGCCGCTTTAAGTGTTTGATAGCTTACCGTAAATAAAGCGATCAGAATGGCGGCGAAACCGGCCAAGGCAAACATCCACCATTGTGGTTCAATGTGATAAGCAAAGTTGTCCAGCCATTTTTTCATCGCCATCCAAGATAGGGGAGTGGCAATGAGGAGGGCTACAGCCAATAACTTGATGAAGTCGGAAGAGAGCAGGAGGATTAAATTATAGATGGATGCACCGAGAACTTTCCGTACGCCGATTTCTTTGGTACGCTGTTGGGCTGTATACGTCACAAGTCCCAATAATCCCAAACAGGCAATGAAAAGTGCCAGCCCAGAGAAGGCTGTAAAAAGTCTTCTAAAATTAAAATCCGCTTCATATTGCCGATTGAAGCTATCATCAAGAAAGCTATATAAAAATGGACGGTTTGGTACAAGCTCATTCCACAGTTTGCCGATTCTTGCAATGGTTTCAGGCTGGTTTACATGTTCGATATTCAAGGTTAAATATCGGCTGCCGCTTGGATCAAGGCGCAACGCTAATGGCTCAATCTTACGGTGTAGAGAAAGGTAGTTGAAATCTTTCACCACACCGATAACTGTCCCCTCTCTTCCCCATTGACGAAATTGTTTACCAATAATATCTTGTGGATTGGAGTATCCCCATTGTTTAGCAGCAGATTCATTGATAACAAGTGAATGAGCTGTATCGGCAGGGAAATCTCTGGAATAGGCGCGCCCTGCGGCCATTTGTAAACCGATATTAGGGATAAAGTCGACATCGACTTCATATAAAAAAGGAGCAAATGAAGTCATTGTTCCGTTGGCTGACATGATTTCTGTTCCTGCATTAGGAAAAAATGTTCCCGGTACCGTGCGTGATGCGGTGACAGACAGCACATCTTTATCTTTTGCAAGTGTCGATTTTATCGCTTCCAGGTTATTGTTTACTTTATCATCGAAATTATAATCAATGACAAGTCGTTGATCTTTTTGAAATCCAAGATCGCGGTGCTGCAATTGATCTAATTGAGAAAAGACGACGACTGTACCTGCAATGAGCGCAATAGAAAGGCAAAATTGGAAAACAACTAATACGCGTCGTAATAATGTACCCCCTTTGCCGTTGCTATAACTTCCTTTAAGTACTGCAATCGGTTTGAAATTTGCTAGAATCAACGCGGGATAGCTGGCAGCAAGAAGTCCCGTAAAAATGGTAGTGAATAGAAATATTGCCCAGGTCGTCCCATTTTTCAGGGACGAATAATTGAGGTGTTTGCCCGAGAATGCTTCCAAAAAGGGGAGAAAGGCCATAACGAGCAGTATAGCCAAAATACTACTGACAAATACAAGGACCAATGATTCAGACATAAACTGAAAGATCAGATTGCTTTTGCTCGCGCCTATGGTTTTTCGGACGCCGACTTCTTTTGCTCTTTCCATTGACCTTGATGTAGCCAGATTCATAAAGTTCACACAGGCGATCAATAATATAAATCCGCCAATAATGCTGAATATGTATAAATTCTGATAGCTTCCATTGGGACCGGGCTGACGATCCGCAGACGAGTGCATGTAAGCCTGCAGAAGTGGCTCAATATGGAAATCGTATTTTGCGTTGCGGTTTTCGTTTGCAGGGAGATGCCGCTTGAGAAACTCCGGTATTTTTTGGTTGAACTTTACAGGGTCAAAGTCTTTTGAAGCGAGAAAGTACGTGTAGAAGTCCACATAATCCCAGCCTTCTTTGTTAAATACGTCTGGCCGAGCTTTTCGGAAGGTACTCATCGAGAGCAGTGCATCGAACGTAAAGTGCGAGTTGGGAGGTACATCGGCCATTACTGCTGTTACCGTGTATAGACCTGCGTCAGCACGGCCCGCGGCTAAACCTCCCTCAAGCGTCTTGCCAATGGGATTTTGATCGCCGAAATATTTTTTGGCTGTACTCTCTGTTAATACAACAGAATAGGCATTATTTAAGGCTGACTGAGGGTCGCCGGCCAAAACCTTCCAACTGAAGACATCAAAAGCAGTTGAATCCATGAAAAATACATTTTCCTCTTGGAATCTTTTATCGCCTTTTTTGAGTAGGATAGAGGTTTGCCCTGAAAATTGAACGACCTTCTCTATCTCAGGGAAATCAGCCCTGATGGCATCACCGACGGGTGCATTGCCCCAGATCTGATGCTGCTCGGTGCTGCTTACACCCTTATAGTCATGGACGATGCGGTAAATTCGATCTTTATTCACATGGTATTTGTCATAAGACAATTCATTTTGTACATAAATCGCTATTAATAGGCAGCAGGCTAATCCTATTGCTAATCCAATTATGTTTATGGTCGAATATCCTTTATTTTTAGAGATATTGCGCCAGGCTATTTTTATATAGTTTTTGATCATAGCTCAATTTCTTAAATTGCAGTGTGTTTGACAATCAATTAGTTTCTTATATTCCAGCTTTTACTCATCTCTTAAACTATCGACCGGATTAGATAAAGCTGCCCGGACAGCTTGGTAGCTAACGGTAATAATGGCGATCATCAAGGCCAAGATACCACCGAAGACAAATGTTTGCACCTCTAGATCCGTTTTGTAGGCAAAATTGCTTAACCATTGTTTCATCAGGTAAACTGCAATAGGGCAGGCAATCAGAATAGAAATCGAGACGAGCAACACAAAATTTTTCCCCAATAGCCGGACGACACCAAAGGTGCTAGCGCCAAGAACTTTACGAATACCGATTTCCTTTACACTCATTTGCGCTTCGTGAGTTGCCAATGCAAACAGCCCTAACGCAGATATAAAAATGGCGATGCCCGCGAAAATATTGAACAACAAACCTGTACGCTGCTCGGATTTATATAGATTGTCAAATTGCTGATCAATAAAGGTATAGTTAAAAGGAGCATCTGATGGATATCGGTTATAGATCTTTTCTAAAGCTTTAATGGCCTCAGACGCTTTTTTCGTACTTGTTTTAACATAAAGCGTGCCCGATCCCCAGCGCGTCCAGAAGACCATTGGACCTATTTTATCTTTGATGGATTTGAAGTGGAAGTCTTTCACAACACCAATAATTTGTCCAGGGAAATCGTGGAAACTCATAGTGGATCCCACGTAAGGCGGTTTTAATCCCATTTGTTTCGCCAAGGTCTCGTTGATGATATAGCCGGAGGAATCAACTGGCATGCCGCTAAAGTTCTTTCCTTCGAGGAATTGTATGTTCATCAAAGGAATAAAATCCTCGTCAATTTTGGCTTGAGCAACAATTAATTTGTTGTCTTTGGACTTACCTGGCCAATCTATATCGCTTGTAGCATTTCCAAAATCGGTCATGTTGTATAAACTTGATAGGGAAACCCCTTGTATCGCTTCATTGCTTTTTAGTTCAGCACGTATCGCGTCCATATGTTTGTAAGCCTCCTCAGGAAGACCAAGTGTTAGTACATGATCTCTGTCATAACCGAGGTTGATCTTCTGGATAAAAGCCAATTGATTTCGGATCACCAAAGTACATACAATAAGGGTCACGGAGAGCGTAAACTGGAAAACCACCAATATTTTACGCATGGTATTTGAGGAAACACCTTTTACTGATTTTCCTTTTAACGACTGAATGGGATTGAATGACGAAAGCTGTACCGCAGGATATATACTGGACAGTCCCAATGTGCCTATAATTGCTGCCCCAATATATAGCCATATCGTCGTGTTATGGAAAGATAGACTGATTGATTTTTGTGCGATCTGATTATATCCGGTATGAAGGATCACTATAAGGATGAAAGCGATCAATAGTGAACAAAGAAATACAACAATAGTTTCGGTGATAAATTGTAGGAATAAATGGAAACGGTTGGCGCCGATTATCTTGCGGATACCAACATCTTTTGCCCGGTCCAATGCCCTTGCAGTACTTAGATTGACATAATTTACCGCACCGATCATTAGGAGCAGTATCGCAATGATCCCAAAAATCTGAACCATGCGAAGTGTTGATTTATTTCCGTTAGGAGCGATCAAATGCATGGTTTTAAGTGGGTCTAAAACAAATATAGTCGAGTTTTCACCGTTGCGGGCTTTGGTGTAAGTGTCTGTAACTGATTTTCCGATAAGTGCTACAGAAGCATGAGGTTTGACTTTAATATACGTTGAAAAACTATAGTTACCCATATCTTCATCGATTGTTTTCCATTGACCGTTACCGCCCCAGTTTGTAAAACGCTGTGCATGATACCCCAGTGGAATAACGACATCAAATTGCATCGAGGAGTTTTGTGGAATATCGTTTAGGATACCGGCTACAGTGAAGAGATCTTTTTGGTAACGGAAAGTTTTTCCAATGACTTTTTGCGTACTAAAGAGTTTTTCGGCTGTCGATGGGGTTATTAGCGCCTGTTTATAATTTTCCTGAAAACCTGAGAGGGAGCCCTCTCGTAATGGAAAATGAAACATCTTGAAAAAATTACCATCTACATAATAGATGTTGATATCAGTTACCGGACGTTTTAGTTTGTCATTGACCAATGTGGTATTGTAATCCTGTGAAACACGCGTTGCGTAATCTACCTCTGGTACGTTTTGTGCATAGTTTGCTATAGGCCCCGGAGATGTCCCCCATATCGAACCATTGTGCTCGGGATCCAAATGAGAATTGACTTTGTAAATCTGTTCAAAATCTGGATGGAATTTATCAAAGCTCTTTTCATCCTGTACCCAAAAGATAATTAATATAGCGGCCGTAAGACTGACTGATAGACCTAGAATATTAATAGCGGTATAGAATTTCCTTTTCTTTAATTCTCTAATTGCGGTTATTAAATAATTCTTTATCATAAGGACGGGTATTAGTTGTATTGATTCTTATTGATCTTCTTTATCTTCTTACTCATCTCTTAAACTATCGACCGGGTTTGCACGTGCTGCTTTTATGGATTGGTAGCTCATTGTAAAAAATGCAATAAGTAGGGTTGCAGCAGCCGGAATAATAAACATCCACCAGGATAGGTCTATCCTATACGCAAAATCATCCAACCATTTGTGCATCGCCCACCAAGCAATTGGGGTAGCAATCAAAATAGAAATGAGTATAAGTTTGACGTAATCTTTTGATAATAATCCAATAATTCCCAGTACTGTACTTCCCAACACTTTTCGAATACCAATTTCTTTTGTACGTTGTACCGTGGTGATCGTAACCAAACCGATCAATCCCAGGCAGCTGATGAGAATTGTAGTCGACGTAAATAGATTGATGATCTTCGAGAATTTTAGATCACTGCTATAAAGTTCTTTGATTTGCTGATCATAGAAATCATATTTAAATGGGGCTTTTGGATAGTATTTTTTCCATTCTTTCTCAATCTGTTTTAAAGTTTCCGGCCAGGTAGTTGAGTTAGTGTTGAGTTTGATACTTATTCTGCTTAATTCCCATTTTTTAATGGAACTCAGCATGACGACAGGTTGAATGGCTGCATGGAGATTTTTTGTATGAAAATTGTCCGTCACCCCCACAATCTGACGCTGTTTATCTGTATACGTAACAAAGCTCCCTACAGCATGTTCAGCAGATTTAAAACCTAATTTTTGAACGCTGGCTAAGTTTAACACGATGCCTGTGCTCGTATCGGCCAATTGCAGCGGGCGGCCAGCAAGCATTTTAAAATTATAGAGCTTAAAGTTATCTTGGTCGACAAACTTCATTTGTACATCGGCTTGTACCTGTCCCGTATCGCTTTTTGCAAACAAGGCATTTCCCCAATGTTCGCTACTCATGGGCAGATGCCCCAAGGAAGCCTGCTCTACGCCTGCGATCTGCTTGATCGC
Source organism: Sphingobacterium zeae (assembly GCF_030818895.1). Lineage (NCBI taxonomy): Bacteria > Pseudomonadati > Bacteroidota > Sphingobacteriia > Sphingobacteriales > Sphingobacteriaceae > Sphingobacterium > Sphingobacterium zeae. The sequence goes on along the minus strand of NZ_JAUTBA010000001.1, from coordinate 4,861,093 downwards.
TTGTTTGAAAACAAAAGGATCAACATTACTGTCCTGATAGCTTTTACTCGGGAAACGTAGGGTAATGATCGCATCCTTATCGAAGCCGTAGTTACTCTGTAGGGCATGCTTCAACTGTAGACCAATGATGCAAGTTGAAATAACGAATAGCTGGGCAATCAAAAATTGAAAAACAATGAGCATTTTTCGAAAAGAAAGATTGCCAAATTTGAGCGTTTGCGCATTCGAGATTTTAATGACTTCAACAATCTTGACTTTATTTGTCAGTAAAATTGGGTAACCTGAGGAAATTAAGGTAATCGTGATGGTAAGTGTTGCTAAAAATAGCGATACGCCAAAGGGGTCTGGATATAGCTTGAGCTGATCGGGAATATAGGATGCTAAAACTGTTTGAATGAGAATAAGTAAAGGCCATGATAAAAGTACCGAAAAAGCCGTAATGCAAAAGGTTTCCAATAAAAAGGATTTGCTGATCCTCTGTTGGCTTTCACCCAATGTTTTACGAATACCAATCTCCTTCGCCCGCTGAGGAATTTGTGCAGTAGCCAGGTTGATATAATTGACACAGGCCAATAGGAGGAGGAATATACCAATGCCAATAAGTCCAAATATGATTTTCTTATCCACACTATTCTGGGCGAAAGAAGTAAAATGTAAGTCTTTTAAGGGTACTGTATTTACATGCATTTTAAATCCGAATTTGTCAAATTCGGCATGCGTCATCTCATACGCCTTTTTATCGGCTGTCTTTATGAGGTTAGGAAGAGAAGCCGATGATTTTACCTTAATAAAGAGCTGCCAATTTGAATTTGAATTACTCCAGTTTGTACTGTTCCATTCCTTTTCTGGAATCCGGATAAATTCTTTGCCCAAAAAGCTGCTTGGACGCGCTAAATCTTTTACAATACCGGTGACATTATATAATGTACTATCATAGGACAAAGTCTGTCCTATGATTTGGTCCATTGACGTATTTGGGAAGTACAATTTAGCCCGCGATTCTGTCAGGATGACTTCATGGCTATTTTTTAGTATATTCCTTTTGTCGCCAGCTAACCAAACATAAGGTGTCATTTTGAAATAGTCTCCCGTGGTACCGATGATTTCGGGCTGATCTTCAAACTCTATTTTCTGCGCGCCACCATTATTACTGATACGCTCGAAGTATTGTTTAAAGATGGGTACTGTCAGTTCAACATGAACAAAGTTTTCCTTGATATATGCCGGTAATGGTGCAGGAACACCATCGAAATGATCTAATTTATCCTTTTCCTCATAGGAGGTATGGACCTTGTAAATCTGCTCACTTTCTGGATGATGCTGGTCAAAACTAAATTCATAATTGACGATACGGAAAATAAGCCAACAGGCACTTATTCCGATGGCAAGCCCAAATACATTTAAAAATGTGAAAAGACGGTTGCGCCATAGTTGTCTGAAAATTAATTTAATCGTGCTCATCATCTATAGGTTATTAGGATTAATATTTTGGTTATGTATGAGTTGTCTTATACCGATGTTGTTTCCATAATCACTTGTCCGTCTAGCATGCGGATTACACGGTCAGAAAATTTTGCATCGTGCTCACTGTGTGTTACCATGACGATGGTTGTGCCGGCCTCGTTTAATTCAGTCAGGAGCTGCATCACTTCATTACCGTTATTGGAATCGAGGTTACCCGTAGGCTCATCGGCAAGGATCAATTTTGGATTATTCACGACAGCGCGAGCAACGGCCACACGTTGTTGCTGACCTCCGGAAAGCTGTTGTGGAAAGTGATTGCGGCGGTGCATGATCTGGACTTTTTCCAAAACTTCTTCTACGCGTTTCTTGCGTTCTGCAGCTGGAACATTGGTATAAACCAGTGGAAGTTCCACGTTTTCAAATACAGTCAGCTCATCAATCAAATTGAAGCTCTGAAATAACAAAACCAATGTTATGTTTGCGAAGATCTGAGCGACCACGTTCTTTGAATTTGGCAACTTCAATCTCGTTGAAAAGATAGCTTCCTTCGTCCAAATCATCCAAGAGGCCAATGATATTGAGTAAAGTCGATTTCCCACAGCCCGAAGGCCCCATTACAGCAACAAACTCGCCCTCTTTGACATGAATATTCAGGTTGTTTAATGCGACGGTTTCAACTTCTTCAGTGCGGTAATACTTTTGAAGGTTGGTAATTTTGATCATATTTTTTGTACTCATGGTTTTTATGTTTTGGGTCCTTGGCGATATTGCCTTGAACAGTTATTATTTCTGTTATTAAATTCTATTTATTTAATTGTTTATTGATCTCTTAAAGTCTTCGTCGGATTGGCTATCGCTGCTTTAAAGGCCTGTGAACTGATGGTCAATAGGGCAATGGTAATAGCTGTCAGACCACTGATGATAAAAATGGTCCAGGAAATATCGATATGATGTGCATAATTAGTTAGCCATTTGCTCATGATCATCCACGCAATAGGAAAGGCAATGATACATGATATTGCTACAAGAATGACAAATTCACGGTTGAGCATTTGAATAAGTCCCGAAACAGAGGCTCCCAAGACTTTACGGATGCTGATTTCTTTTGCGCGTTGCTCTGTTGCAAAGGCGGCTAAACCAAATAGACCTAAGCAGGATATAATGATGGACATCAGTGCAAATACACTGGATAGTTGCTGTACAAAAAGCTCAGCTTTAAACTTACTATTGAAACTATCATCTAAAAATTTATAGTCAAAAGGGAAGCCAGGGTTATTTTTGACGATGACCTTCTCGATTTGTTGAATGGTATCTGGTAAATCTACTCCAGCCTTTGTCCTAATGGTCATGATGCCATTATCTCTATTCATTGGTAGAAATAGCATCGGCTCAGGATCGGCATACACATTGTTATAAACGAAGTTCTTGACGACACCGGCGATGGTGAACTTTTCCTCACCGTAACTGATTGTCTTACCGGCTACAAGGCCATCTTTTTTGATCAGTTTTGCAAATGCTTCATTGATGATAACCGAGGTGGTGTCACCTACAAAATTTTGATGGAAGTTTCTGCCGTCAAAAAGCTTTAGATCCAAAGCAGGAATAAGACCCTCGTCAGAACGTAACATGCCAATCAAAATACTGGCATTTGGATCTTTTCCATCCCAGCTAAAACCCGACGTATTGGAGTTGATATTGAGGATACTCATGTCACTGACACCGACTTCTTGCACAACTCCTGTTGCCAATAATTGATTTTTAATCAGTGGGAGATGTTTGGCCATATCACCTTGTAGTGCTGTTGTTAATACCTGACTCTTATCAAATCCGAGATCCCTGTTCTTGTTGTGCTGAATCTGTTGGTAGATGATAATGGTACAGATAATTAACACAACTGAGGCTGTATATTGTAGGATGACCAACCCTTTACGGATGAGACTTCCGCTACCGGCCTTCTGTTTTGCCCCTTTGATCGTTGAAAGCGGCTTGAATGCCGAAAGGAAAAATGCGGGATAGCTACCTGCAAATAATCCACATGCTAAGGTTATTGTCGTTAAAAATAGCAGGTGTGAGGGGGCTAAAAGATTAACCTCAAGATCCTGGCCTATCATGCTGTTGAACGGCCCGATGAAGATATAGATTAGTAATATAGCAACAAGAGAGGAAATAATTGCCAAAACAAGGGATTCTCCCAAGAATTGCATAATGAGCGATTTGCGACTTGCACCAACCACTTTGCGCATACCCACTTCTTTTGCTCTTTTTTCTGATCTTGCTGTTGCGAGATTCATAAAATTTATGCAGGCAATTAATAGAACAACCCAAGCGATAAAGGTAAATAGACGTATATTCTTAATACCACCTTCTTTTTCAATACCACTGTTATCAAACTGATTGTAGGTAATCCAACGTTCCATCGGATAGAGAAAATTCTGTGAGAAAGTGACTTCACCATTGGTTTTGTGTTTGACGAAATCCATCATCTGCTTGTTAATCTGATTGACGTTGGCATTATCTTCGACCTGCACTAGCGTTTGAACACTATTGTTCCCCCAATTTTTTAGAAAATCCTGACCTGCTTCAAATTTTTTGAAAGGGATGAGCCATTGAAAATCATAGCTGCTATTTTTGGGGAGGTCCTTGATTACCCCCGTAATAATAAATGGCTCACTATTGTTTGTTTTGACGGTTTTTCCCAAGGCAGGACGGCTGCCAAATAATTTCTTCGCTGCAGTTTCTGATAATACAATGTTATTGACTTGATCAAAGGCAGTCTTTCGATCACCTTCAAGAAATGCAAGGGATAGCATATCAGCGATGCTTCCATCGGCATATACACCATTTTGAAATATATTATTGTCTCCGACGGAAAACAGCATTGGCGAATTCCAGCTTATGCGTACTGCATGCTTGATGCCTGGGATTTCTTTCGCGATGCTTTGGGCAAAAGGTCCTGGGGTAGATTCAAAAACATAGGTAGCTCCATCATAAGTCTGTTTTGATTTGACAATGTAGATATCCTTTTTGTTGGCGAAATTATCGTTGAAATTCAACTGATTTTCAACCCATAAAAAAATCAACGATGCCGCAGCGATTCCGACCGCCAATCCGAAAATATTAAGAAAGCTGTAACCTTTGGTTTTCCAAAGGTTGCGAAGTGCGGTTTTAATAAAGTTTTTAATCATAATTATGGTCGTATGATAAAAGTGATGTTACTTTTTAATATTTAGCTCTTGCACCTTATCGTAGGTCTCATAGCTCGATACGATAACCTTATCTCCAGGTTGTAGACCTTTGATGACTTCATAATATTCGGGATTCTGTCTTCCAAGTTGGATATCTACACGATATGCTGTGCTTCCATTTTTATCCAATTTGAAGATCCAGTTACCGCCGGTCTGTTGATAGAATCCTCCTTTTGCCAGTAATAATGCTTTTGTCTCGTCACTTAACGCTAGACGTATTTGCAAAGTTTGTCCACGACGGATCCCTTTGGGAACATCATTGATAAATTCCATGTCAACTTGGAAACGACCATTGGTAACTTGTGTATACACTTTTTTAATACGGAGTTTGTAGGTTTTATCGCCGATAGCAAACTCTCCCTGTAAATCAGGGAAAATTCGGTTGATATAGTGTTCATCAATATCAGCGCGAACTTTAAACCCGGTTAAAACGTCGATTTGTCCCAATCGTTCACCTGCATTTTTGTTTTGTCCAATTTCTGCATCGAAGGAAGTCAACTGTCCATCAACGGGTGCCCTAACAATTAAGTCACCAATTTTTCTTTTCATCAGTTCCAATGCGCTCTGCGTACGTTGGTAGGTTTGTTTGTCCTGATTAGTTTTTTGCGCATTAGAGATCTCGTCCTGTTTTAGAATCTGTTTGGTCAAGTTGACCCGCTCTTTTTGATAGTTATATTCGTTCTTTGATTTTTCGAACTCTTGTGTTCCAATGGCTTTTTCAGCAAGTAATTTTTTATTGAGGTTATAGACACGTTCTGCTTCTCTATAGGCTTGTTCCACATCAGCCATTTGGTTGCGGTTGTTAATAGAAGCTTGTTGTGCATTGGTTTGGGCAATCTGGGACTGTGTCAATAGATTTAACACTTGCGTTTCCTGTTGTACTAAAGTAAGCTCCTGATCGGTATTGGAAAGACGCATGATTGCATCCCCTTTGTTTAAGATAGCCCCGTCTTCTACAAATTTTTCTTCTACGCGTCCGCCAACAGAAGCATCGAGGTATATACTACTAATAGGAAGCACGGTGCCATTTATCGGTATAAATTCTTGAAAGTTTCCATTTTTTATTTCGACAATAGAGATGCGGTCAGCTTCAACATTCAGTTTGCTTTTGCCGGAGGTAAAATAGAAGCTGGCGCTGATCAATCCAACTAAGCCAGCAACCCCCACAATAGTCATGATACGTTTGCTATTCCACTTCTTCTTTTCTAAAGGTCTGTCCATAATTTAATATCAATTTTGTATGTAACTATGAAAGCTGTGCCAATAATGTAATCTATTGATTGATATATACTTATTTTGTCTAGTTTTAAGTTAGGTGTTCGATAGCGGACACTTCTTGTACGAAGGCGTACAACGGCCTCTTTTTTGTCGATGGTGCTAACTGAAACGGTTTGAGCAAAAAACAAATCTAACTACAGGTTGTGTTTAATTGAGTAAAATTTCATCCGATGATTTTCTCGCTCGATTTGATCAAAAGATGCAATATTTTCAATGATATTATTGCGTTTTGAAACCAATTTTAGTATCGCACATTCCCACCCGAGTCATACCATATTCGGACTTTGTTCGATGCTTGTTCGGTACTTATTCGGTGTTCCTTCGGAGCTTGTTCGGTTGTAACCGAATAAACTCCGAGAAAGTACCGATTGATATCCGTAGAATAAACGAGTAAAAGGCGAACTTGATATCCATCATGTACCTATTGATACGCTTGTGAATTTTGATTGTCCAACTACGCACACCGACTGTTCATTAACGAACATTTTTCAAAATTCACTTTTTATATCATTTTGATATTTAGTGCTTTATTTGTTTGGCATGGGGATGGTCAGCAACAAAATAAAAAATGGATATGAAGAGAGTCTATATATATACTACATTATGCTTTTTATTGAGTTATGCCAAGACCGAGGCGCAGCAGACTGAGCGGCGGCCACCAGAAAAAGTGACGCAAACAACAACGATAATAAGCACTGACGATAAGCAAATTTCCAAACGGAGTTTAGCTGAATGTATACAGTTGGCTATAAAGGCCAATCCAACCTTATTACAGAATGAACTCGATGTGAAGCGTGCGGAGGTGAATTTAGCCCAGGCTAAAGCGAATAGATTGCCCGATGTAGATGCAAGCCTACAGCATAGTCTGACATCTGGAAGATCTCAGGATAATTCGACCCTTCAATATATTTCATCAAACAATTCGACAGGGAATTTTTCTTTAGGCGCAAGCCTGCCCATATTTAGAGGGTTTCGCTTATTTCACGATATACGGATGCGCGCCGACGCGAAGACCGCCGGTAAATTGACTTTTGATACACAGATTAATGCCTTAAAACTGGATGTTATTACTGCTTATATTCAAAGTTTAACTGCTCAGGATATATTGCGGCAATCGGAAATGCAGACTGAAGTAACCCGAGAACAGGTCAGACGTGCGGAGAGTATGCATAAGGAAGGTGCAATTAATCCTGGAGATTACTTTGATTTAAAAGGACAACTGGCAAATGATGTCAATACGATTGAAAATAATCGTCAGTTACTATATAGTAGTCGTGTGAAGCTTGCAGCCTTACTCAATATGGATGAAAATCAATTGGGCCAATTGGAGAATCTTGGAATAAAAGAGAGCGGGCAACGACTGGACGCGAAACAGCTCTATGAAATGGCTATTGATCAATTGCCCGATATACAGGCACTGAACTATCGGATCAAAGTGGCGGAGCGGGATATTAAGATTGCGAAATCATACTATTATCCATCCTTGAGTCTGAGCGCCGGTTTAGGCTCAAATTATTCGAAATTGGGGATTCAAGGGACGTATTGGTCACAACTGCGTAATAACGTAGGAAAGTATATATCGCTCAATCTTTCTGTTCCGATTTTTAATCATTTGCAAGTTTATAACAACGTGCGCTTGGCAAAATTAGATCTGCAGACGGCTAGATTTCAAAAAGAGATCCAGCAAAATGTTTTGCGGTCGGCGACCTCCAATGCTGTTTTTAACTTGCAGAATGCAAGTAACATGATTACACAATTGCGTAGTCAAAATGAAAACTACGCGGAATCTTTTCGTATTGCCAAGGTAGTTTTCGAATTGGGAAACAGTAATTCAGTGATTTTTTTGACGGCGAAAAATAAATTCGACAACAGCCAGATTCAGTTGGTCGTCAAGCAGTATGAATGGCTACTGCAAAAATATATCAATGATTATTATGCAGGCTCGTTGAATTTATAGTTATCTTAGTATCTTCATATTTTAGCAGACATGGAAAAATCACATAGCGTTTGGCAAGTTCTTTAATTCCATTAAAATAAAGAAAATCATAATTTAAAAAGATGAAAAAAGCATCAATTTTAGTGGTTGACGATGATCAGGACTTACTAACGGCAGCGAGAATCTTGCTTAAACCTAAAGTCAGCCATATTCAGGTCGAGCCTAATCCGGAGAATCTTATCGCACATTTGGAGAAGATACCTTATGATCTGGTGCTTTTAGATATGAATTTTAAAAGTACGATTAATACCGGCAATGAGGGATTATACTGGTTGTCGCGGATCAAAGAAAAGTTTCCACAGGTACATGTCATTATGATAACCGCTTATGGAGCTGTTGATCTCGCTGTAAAATCGCTGAAACAAGGAGCATCAGATTTTGTGGTGAAACCTTGGGAAAATGAGCAACTATTGACAACGATCGAAAGCGCGCTTGCCGAATCAAAAAATAAAGAAAAGAAAAGTAAAAATTCCTTGCTCAGTAGTGTGAGCAGTCCTGATTTGATTGGTAATTCCATTGTGATGGACGAACTGCAATATAAATTAGAGAAAATTGCACCTACAGATGCCAATATATTAATATTAGGTGAAAATGGGACCGGGAAAGACCTGATTGCTCAAGCCATTCAGCGAAGATCACTGCGTTCCGATCGGACTTATGTTAAGGTTGATGTCGGGGCGCTGACAGAATCATTGTTTGAAAGCGAGCTTTTTGGCTATAAGAAGGGCGCATTTACGGATGCACGTGAAGACCGTCAAGGGCGGTTCGAAGCGGCGAATGGCGGGACATTGTTCCTCGATGAAATTGGCAATATCTCTTTGCAGCAACAAGCTAAACTGTTAACTGTACTGCAGAATAGACAAGTGACGCCGTTGGGTTCCTATCAACCAATATCGGTGGATATACGCTTGATCTCCGCAACCAATGTTCCATTGAAACAACTTGCAGATGAAAGCCGTTTTCGAAAAGACTTAATTTATCGGATCAATACCGTTGAAATTCAGGTACCGCCCTTGCGTGAACGAGGAGAGGATATCAAGTTATTGGCTGATCATTTTCTCGATATCTATTCAAAAAAATACAATAAAAGGATTGAAGGTTTTGAGTCGGATGCGGTTAAGAAGATGACCGCATACCATTTCCCAGGAAATGTACGCGAACTACAATACAGTATTGAGCGCGCTGTTATTATGGCCGACCAGCTTAGTATCGCTGGTAACGATCTTTTTTTCTCGCCAATTGAACAGCCAATGGAGAGCCGTATCGTTGAATCTAGTCCTGGCAGTCAAAATTTAGAAGAACTTGAACGGAAAGCGATCAAATCAGCGATTGAGCGTTATAATGGTAATATTAGTAAAGCAGCGAAAGAATTGGGGCTTACGAGGGCGGCACTTTATAGACGCTTGGAAAAATATGATATTTAGTCGATGCGGCACGGAAAAATTCTAAATGCGATTAAGATTGTAGTACTGCTGATCGCGGCTCTTCTAAGTGCTTATCTGTTACTAAAGCGCGAATATGTGCAGGCTGCCTTGATCTTTTGCGTCATGCTTTATCTCGGTTTTAATTTATATGCACAATATAATTTTTTAGCGCGTCAATTGATTGAATTTTCTGAAGCCGTCAAATATCGTGATTTTACAAGACGTTTCTTGGTGAAAAATACCCAATCTGTGGAAGGAAAGCTTTTCCTTGCTTTTAATCAGATTAACGAAACCTATAAAGATATCAGCATCAAACAGGAAATTCAGCATCAGTACTTGGATCGTGTAATCAATATGTTGAATTCTGCGATCATCTTCTATGAAAGGGATAGTGGAAAGGTGATGTGGGTCAATGATGCATTTAAACAACTATTCCATTTACCACATCTCGGAAACATCGCAGGGCTGAAGAAAAAAAACACCGATCTTTATGAAAAAACCATGTTACTTGAAAACGGACAGCAGCAGATGGAGTCCGTTCAGTCAAGTAAAGGAAAAATAAAGCTATTGATTCAGAGCTCAAGCTTTGAGACACAGGATGCTTTGTTTCGCATTGTGGTATACCAAAATATCAATGAAGCAATTGATGAGACCGAGACAAAGGCATGGCACAAGTTATTACGTGTACTGACACATGAAATCATGAATTCCATCGCTCCAATCAGCTCACTTGCTGAAACCTTAAACGGTCGTTTGGACCATTTTAAAGGGGCGGAAGATATTGATGATCTAAAAACAGGTATTTCCACCATCAAACGCCGTAGCGAAGGACTTTTACATTTTGCGAAGAGTTATCGTATGATCAATAAGGTCGATCAGCCTCAGCTAGCGCCTATTCAAATTTCCCAGTTATTTGAACATATCTATCAGCTGCTTGAACCAACCTTGATCCAAAAAAATATTGATGTTGATATTATTCTGAAAAATACACGGCTAATCTTATCTGCCGATGTTAATTTGATCGAGCAGGTTATTATCAACTTAATGTTGAATGCAATAGATGCGGTTAAAAATAGGGAAGACGCCTATATTAGTTTATCTGCTCTTGAAGTAGACGGCAAGGTGCAGATTCGGATTGAAGATAACGGGGCAGGGATTCCTGCCGATCTTCAGGAACAGATTTTTACGCCATTTTTTACAACAAAGAAAACGGGTACAGGTGTGGGTTTGACTTTAAGTAAGCAGATTATGCTGTTGCATAAGGGGACCATTTTTCTGAACAGCGCCGAAGGGCAGGGGAGTGTTTTTGTACTCCAGTTTTAGTACTTTTTATCTAGTGCCAAAATTCTTTTTTGGGTTGAGCAGTCCTGCCGATTGTCTAAATAAACCGTGATGTTCCATGTGAAAAATCATAAAATTTAGCGATGTTTGCAGCGAAATGAACTATCGGCTAAAGTATTGGCGGCATTATTTTTTATCCCATAGTCGCCATGGGACCCATTCGCCTTTTGTGTATAAATTGGTTGATGAAGTAATCTATCGGAAAGAACTTATTGACAACATATCGGCATTACCTGACCCGATACGGAAAGCAAATAAAGTGGAGCAGAAGAAATACGCATTGGTCAATAGGTTATTAAAAGCATTTATCTACGATCAATTTAGTTATTGGGCCAACGAGCCTCAGGATGGCTACGCAAATCTTCTGCAACAGCAATGTGGGCGTTATGCTTATCGGCATATCTATTACATTGATCGGGATAATCTTGAATTGAATTTTTTGAACGATATCCAGGACCGCGATATGTTAATTATAAACGAACCACATCGGTCGGAGAGCAGGGAGGCCTACTGGGATGAGATCAAAAAAGATGAGCGGGTTGTGGTGACGATTGATTTGTACCGCATGGGTTTGGTTTTCTTTCGGAAGGAGCAGCGCAAGGAGAATTTTCTGATAAGATTTTAGGCTGTTTTGCGTCTATTATTTTGACAAACATTTGAACTATAATCATCGTGTTCTTTAGGCGACTGAACTAATTTTAAAACCTGACGCGATTGGAAAGTAGAATGGATAAGAACAGGTGAGTGATCCGGTAATAATAAAAAAGAGCATTGATAATATCTAAGTTATCGATGCTCTTTTTTCATTAAAAAGCTTCACTTAAGGATAAATAGAATCCCGATTGTCGCTTTTCTCCAGGTCGTTGTTCGCCAAAGGAATAATCGAAGCGAATACTGCTGTTGTGCTCCAGACTAAAGAAGTAACGTAAGCCACCGCCATAGCTTGCAACATATCGACTGCTATTTTCTTTAGAGAAGGTGGATCCTAGTCCTGAAAAACCAACGATACCAAAGCGTGGATGAAAGCGGTAACGCAATTCAGCCTGTGAGGCAAGATAATTCTTGTCGCGATAACGTCCGAGGTAATAACCGCGCATCATCATATCTCCACCGAGCTCACGGTAATTGTAAAATGGGACGGTTTTTCCAAATGTGGAACGAAAGATTCCTTGTAGGGCCAGTGTGACTTGGTTGTGCAGGGGAATAAAGCCACGGAGATCCACATCGAGGTTTGCCCCTGTAAAATCAGCACTGGTCCATAATTTGGGAGCATAGGCCAAGCGTAATTTGGCATAATAACCTTTTGTGGTATAAGATACGTTGTTCCTATTATCAAATAATTGCGATACCCCGATCAGGAGTTGTTGTCCGCCATCTTTTCCAATAAGATCGGAATGATTGAAGATGCGATCGGCGCTGTCGCTGCGAATGGTGAAGTTGTCGTATTGAATGTTGATGCCCGAATAGAGGTTGTTGCTGATTTTTTTCTCAGCTTCGAGTTTGACGCGAAATAATTTTTGATCGATACGTTCTTCATCTATTTTCCAAGTGTCCATACCCAAGCCATAATAGTTAAACGGCCAGTTTCGGTAACGTATTTCACTGATCAAATGGTAGTCGTTGTTTTTAGTCCAAAAATCTGTCTGCAGTTTAAAGTTCGATTGGCTGTTGGATGTGAAAGTTCCCATAGCCATGACCGTGGAGGTACGTATTTTGGGATCAGATTTGTCCAGATAAAAATTATAGGTGCTGGCCAGGCCATATTCCACACCTGTTTCCTGCGCATAACCAATTGCCGGCAAAACCATAAAACTGCCGGAACGCGTGGAATCTCTTTCGGAAGAAAGAAATTTTTTACTCAATTTTTGAATAATATTTTGAGCTTTCAATTCACCTGATCCCATCAAAAGTACCGTGACAAGTGTCGAGTATGGGATAAGTTTAGAAAGTGATTGCGGTAAAATTTGCATGCCCAAAGATAGTATATTAGGTAAATAACCAAAACAGGCAAATAAGCAAAGAAAAATTATTGTGCTGCATATCAGTGTCATTGATAAAAAGTGTGGTTTTTTTTTGATAATTATTTTTGTAAAGTGAGTTTTGTGTCTATCTTTGCATCAGCAAACAAGGGAACAACGGTTCAAAACAACGAAAGTTTGCTTAGTTCTTTAAATGAAAAAAAATAAAAAATAAACTTGCAGAAATCAAAAGTAAATTCGATATTTGCACTCGCTGAAAAGGTAGAAATGCTTGATCAGACGTTGATAGAATGTAAGTTTTAAAAAAGATATTAGAAGCCTCTTTAGCTCAGCTGGTAGAGCAACTGACTTGTAATCAGTAGGTCATTGGTTCGATTCCGATAAGAGGCTCTAAATGTAACGAAAGTTACAGGTCTGGAGGGGTTCCAGAGCGGTCAAATGGGACGGACTGTAAATCCGTTGCTTCGGCTTCGAAGGTTCGAATCCTTCTCCCTCCACACTTTTTTTTAATTAGATGATTAGATTATTCTAATTTCTGATTGTTAAGCGGAAGTAGCTCAGTTGGTAGAGCGATAGCCTTCCAAGCTATAGGTCGCGAGTTCGAACCTCGTCTTCCGCTCAAATTTTTCAAGTATTAAATTTAGTCTCTATCTTCTTTGATAATAATGTATCTAAAGGTGGGGGCATTAATACGTAAATAAGGTTTTTTAGTAAGCCGAAGTAGCTCAGGGGTAGAGCACTTCCTTGGTAAGGAAGAGGTCGTGGGTTCAAATCCCATCTTTGGCTCGTACTTGTGTAAAAGTTAAGCAAGAGTATATAACAAATAGAAATAATTTATAATTACTAATTCGCATAAACATGGCAAAAGAGAAATTTGACCGTAGTAAACCACACTTAAACATTGGTACTATCGGTCACGTTGACCACGGTAAAACTACAACTACAGCTGCTATCACTAAAGTATTGGCTGATAAAGGTTTGTCAGAAGCTCGTTCATTTGATTCAATTGACTCTGCTCCTGAAGAAAAAGAGCGTGGTATCACAATCAATACTGCACACGTAGAATATTCTACAGCTAACCGTCACTATGCACACGTTGACTGTCCAGGTCACGCTGACTACGTTAAGAACATGGTAACTGGTGCTGCTCAAATGGACGGTGCTATCATCGTAGTTGCTGCGACTGATGGTCCTATGCCTCAAACTCGTGAGCACATCTTGTTGGCTCGCCAAGTAGGTGTTCCTGCGTTAGTAGTATTCATGAACAAAACTGACTTAGTTGATGATCCTGAGTTGTTAGACTTAGTTGAAATGGAAGTTCGTGAGTTATTATCATTCTACGAATTCCCTGGTGATGATATCCCTGTAATCAAAGGTTCTGCTTTAGGTGCATTGAATGGTGAGCCTGAGTGGGTTGAGAAAATCATGGAATTAATGGATGCTGTAGATAACTACATTCCAATTCCTCCACGTTTGACAGACTTACCTTTCTTGATGCCAGTAGAGGACGTATTCTCGATCACAGGTCGTGGTACAGTTGCTACAGGTCGTATCGAAAGAGGTGTAATTAACTCTGGTGATCCAGTTGAGATCTTAGGTATGGGTGCTGAGAACTTGAAATCTACAGTAACAGGTGTTGAGATGTTCCGTAAAATCTTAGATTACGGTGAGGCTGGTGATAACGTAGGTTTATTGTTACGTGGTATTGAGAAAACTGATATCAAACGTGGTATGGTTATCTGTAAACCAGGTTCAGTAACTCCTCACGATCATTTCAAAGCAGAGGTTTACGTATTGTCAAAAGCTGAAGGTGGTCGTCACACTCCATTCTTCAACAAATACCGTCCTCAATTCTATTTCCGTACAACTGACGTAACTGGAGAGATCTCTTTACCAGAAGGTACTGAAATGGTTATGCCAGGTGATAACGTTACAATCAGCGTGAAATTAATTTCTGCGATTGCAATGGAAAAAGGTCTACGGTTCGCTATCCGTGAAGGTGGTCGTACAGTAGGTGCTGGTCAGGTAACTGAAATTATCTAGTCTTAAATTAAGATTTAGAATCAAATAAGATAAGCTAATCGACTCAGGTTGATTAGCTTATTTTTTCGATAAGCGATTTATCGGATTAGAATAAAAAAAAGTGAAAAAAGATTTGCAGAAAGGGGTTTAAAACACTATATTTGCATCACAAAATAAGAAATACACGGGCATAGTTTAAAGGTAGAACGAAGGTCTCCAAAACCTTTGGTCTGGGTTCGAGTCCTGGTGCCCGTGCTTATAAAAACAGATAAACTAAAATGGCAAAAGTACTTGATTTTTTTAAAGACTCTTATGTAGAGATCACTGAGAAAGTGACTTGGCCTACATGGTCTCAGTTACAAAGTTCAGCTGTTATTGTACTTGTTGCTTCTCTTCTTATTGCATTGGTCGTCTTTGTAATGGATAAAGCTTCAAGTGTAGGGTTAGAATTCTTGTACGGTATTGCTTCTTAATTTTTCAATCGTATTTATTTATGGCAGATCAAGGTTTAAAGTGGTACGTAGTTCGTGCTGTAAGTGGTAAAGAAAAGAAAGTAAAGCAATATATTGATGCCGAGGTTAGCCGTTTAGGTATTGAACACTTGATTCCTCAAGTGTTGATTCCAATGGAAAAATACTACTTGATGCGCGATGGTAAGAAAGTTGCTAAAGAGCGTAACTATTATCCTGGTTATGTATTATTAGAAGCCGCACTTGATGGTGAGTTAGAGCACGTGATTAAAAATATCAATAGTGTAATTGGTTTCTTGGGCGATAAAGCTGGTAACGCTGTCCCTTTACGCCAAGCAGAGGTAAATCGTATCCTGGGTAAGGTGGATGAAATGGCAGAGCAAGGTGAAACCATTAATGTTCCTTATTACGTGGGTGAAACAGTCAAAGTGAATGATGGTCCTTTCAATGGATTTACCGGAGAAATCGAAGAAGTCCACGAAGATAAAAAGAAATTAATCGTGATGGTGAAAGTCTTCGGTCGTAAGACGCCACTTGAACTAAACTACATGCAAGTAGAAAAAGAGTAAAATTAGTAATTAACGATAGAGAAAAGCTTTTCATGAAAATTGGAAGGCTTTTTTTGTATCTTACTGCCGATGAAAAAGTCAGTAATTTATCTATTTCTATTGTTATACTTCTTTACATTGATAAGCTGTACAAGTGTAGCGAAGTATAATCGATTTATTCAGACTCCACTGTCCGTCAAAGCTATGCTGCAGGATATCAACTATGTTGAGCGTAACTTATGGAAAATGCATCCGGACCTTTTTTTGTATATAGGGGAAGATCAATTAAAGACTAAGTTTGATAGCCTCCGTTCTACGATCCGTCATCCCTTACTGCCCAACCAGTTTCAGCTGGCATTAGCAGCTGTTCTGTCTCAAGTTCGGCAGGGACATATGACCTTAAGCCCACTTATTTCCAAATTTGACCCGAAAGGTAAGGATAAAGTACGTTACCAAAAAAGTAAGGGCCCCTTCTCACAATTGGGATTTCATTGGCAAGAAAATACATTGTATCTTTCAAAAAATGGAACGGCAGATTCAACGCTGATTGTCGGTTCAAAAATTCTAGCTATTGAAGGGATACAGCCACAAAATT
The DNA here is from genome assembly GCF_030818895.1 of Sphingobacterium zeae. Taxonomy (NCBI): domain Bacteria; kingdom Pseudomonadati; phylum Bacteroidota; class Sphingobacteriia; order Sphingobacteriales; family Sphingobacteriaceae; genus Sphingobacterium; species Sphingobacterium zeae. The sequence goes on along the minus strand of NZ_JAUTBA010000001.1, from coordinate 4,844,731 downwards.
TGTACACAAAATATCGCCCAACCTTTACCTCGGATGGGTATAATACAACATTTATAGATCAGGCTTTTGAACGTTTATTACCGCGGTATTACCAATTGGAATTGGGGTATCGAGATTCTATTGCTGTGGTGTTTTCTCGTGCTGATAGTACGTATGAGCGGTTTGTTGTCAGAAGATTTGAAGCACCTGAACAGAAGGGAAAGGTCGGAACAAGCCGTGCGGCTAAGGAAAAACCGAATAAAAAGCCTTCGGAAAAGAGCGATAAGCCAATAGAAAAGAAGTCCGATACGAAAAAGCAGCGCAAGATATTCGGCTATAATACCAATCTAAAAAGAATGAGCAAACAGCTCTCTTTCCCTGCCAAAGGCGATAGCAGTATTGCTTTATTGAAGGTGGTCGATTTTTCCTATGGGCGTCCAAAAGAAGCCTATAGAAGGATTTTTGATCGACTGGAGCTTAATTCGGTTCAATACCTGATCTTGGATCTTCGTGGCAATCTGGGCGGACGTTTGTCCGATGTTCGTGAACTATATAGCTATCTTGTAAAAGCGGATAAATTCCAGTTTGTTCAGCCGGCAGTGATCAGCTCAAAGTTCAACTTGCCGTTTTATCAGGTAAAAGGATTGCCAGGCTGGTCTTATCCCGTTTTATCACCATTTATTATACCAAGTGCTGTAGTATCTTGGGCAAAGACGTTTTCCAAAGATGGGATAAATTATACCCATCTTACGGGAAGCAAAATTGAAAAATCAAAGGCGAATCGCTATCGCGGTGATTTATTTGTATTGATCGATGGCGGGACTTTTTCTGCAGCGAGTTTGATTGCTACAAATCTGAAAGTTGGGAAACGTGCTGTTTTCTTTGGTGAAGAGACTGGCGGGGCTGCTAGTGGTACTGTTGCAGGAGTTCTTCCTGTACTGAAACTGCCAAACTCCCATTTAAGGTGGCGCTTTGGCTTAATGGACGTGAAGCCTTATTATCATGTAAGCGAAGCTGGACGGGGTGTTATGCCGGATGTTTCCATTGTACGAAATGTTGATGATGTATTCAAAGGGAAAGATCCGGTATTGGATAAGGTGTTGAAGATTATTAAAAGGCAGTAGAGCTGATGTGACTTCGTTAAAACCGATTTTTTTAGCCTTAATTTTTAGAAAAGTGCTAAGATTATTTTTTTGTAATAGGATGTCGGATCTAGGTAGGGATAAAAAAAACATAAATTCCTGAAAAATTAAAAGTTAGATACTTGCAGGATTCAAATCTTCTTATTAACTTTGCACCTCGGTTGGGGTGTTACGTCCTGGCCGATGAATGTTACGTTATTTGCTTCCAACTTACTAACAGACATTTAACAAAATTAAATTCAAAACAAAATGGCAAAAGAAGTCAGTGCGTTAGTAAAATTACAAGTTAAGGGCGGAGCTGCGAATCCTTCACCTCCAGTAGGACCTGCATTGGGTGCTAAAGGTGTGAATATCATGGATTTCTGTAAGCAGTTTAACGCTCGTACGCAAGACAAACCAGGTCAAGTATTGCCTGTTGTCATTACAGTTTACGCTGATAAATCATTTGATTTTATCATCAAGACTCCACCGGTAGCGGTTCAGTTGAAAGACGCTGCTAAATTAAAAAGTGGATCTGGCGAGCCTAACCGTAAAAAAGTTGCGGCTATCACTTGGGAACAAGTTGAGACCATCGCTAAAGATAAAATGCCTGATTTAAATGCATTTACTGTAGAGTCTGCTATGAAAATGGTAGCGGGTACAGCACGTAGTATGGGTATTACCGTGTCAGGTAATGCTCCTTGGAACAATTAATTAAGAAATCAATTTAAGAAAAGTGGCTAGATTAACAAAAAATCAAAAAGCGGCACTATCCAAAATTGAAGCTGGTAAAGCATACTCTTTGAAAGAAGCTTCGGCTTTAGTTAAAGAAATCTCATTGACCAAATTTGATGCTTCTGTGGATATCGACGTTCGTTTGGGCGTAGATCCTCGTAAAGCAAATCAAATGGTTCGTGGTATTGCAACATTACCTCACGGTACTGGTAAAACTGTTCGTGTTTTAGTTTTATGTACTCCTGATAAGGAAGAAGAAGCTAAAGCGGCAGGTGCAGACTACGTAGGTTTAGATGATTACATCAGCAAAATTGAAGGTGGTTGGACTGACGTTGATATCATTATTACTATGCCTAGTGTTATGGCTAAAGTTGGTAAATTGGGTCGTATTTTAGGTCCAAGAAACTTGATGCCTAACCCTAAAACTGGTACAGTTACAACAGAAGTTGGTAAAGCTGTAACAGATGTAAAAGGTGGTAAGATCGATTTCAAAGTTGACAAAACCGGTATCATCCATACTTCTATTGGTAAAGCGTCGTTCGATGCAGATAAGATATATGATAACGCACTAGAGGTATTACAAACTCTAGCTCGTTTGAAACCATCTGCAGCTAAAGGAACTTACTTTAAAAGTATTCACATTTCCTCAACTATGAGTCCTGGTATTCATATTGAGACTAAATCAGTAGCAGGTATTTAATCATGAGAAAAGAAGAAAAACAAGAAATTGTTCAAGCTTTGGCCGAACAGATTAAATCTTACGGTAACTTCTACATTACCGATACTGCTGAGTTGTCCGTTGAAAAAGTGAATAACATTCGTCGTAAATGTTTTGAACAAGGCATCGAGATTAAAGCTGTAAAAAACACTTTAATCAAGAAAGCATTAATCGAAGCTGGTGTTGATGAAGAAGATATTTTTGGAACGCTTAAAGGTGCGTCTACAATGATGTTTTCAGAAGTCGCTAATGCGCCTGCGAAATTAATCAAAGAATTGCGTAAAACTAATGAAAAACCGTTGTTAAAAGCGGCTTTCATTGAAGCAACAGCATTCGTTGGAGATAATCAATTAACTGCATTAGTTAATCTTAAATCCAAAAACGAGCTTATTGCGGACGTTATCGCAGCCTTGGAATCTCCTGCGAAAAATGTTATTTCAGCTCTTCAATCAGGAGGAAATACGGTTGCAGGTTTAGTAAAAGCTTTAGAAGAAAGAGGTTAACGAGTCCTCTAGAACAGAAACATTCGTTACAATTTAATTAACAATTTTTATAAAGTACATTCAAAAATTCAAAATAAAATGGCAGATTTAAAACAACTTGCTGAACAGTTAGTTAACTTAACAGTAAAAGAAGTTAAAGAATTAGCTGATATCTTAAAAGACGAGTATGGCATCGAGCCTGCTGCTGCTGCTGTTGCTGTAGCTGCTGCTCCAGCTGAAGGTGGTGCTGCTGCTGCAGAAGAGAAAACTTCATTTGACGTTATCTTGAAAGAAGCTGGTGGTCAAAAATTAGCTGTAGTTAAATTGGTTAAAGATTTAGCTGGATTAGGCTTGAAAGAAGCTAAAGATTTAGTTGACGGAGCACCTAAAGAATTAAAAGCTGGTGTATCTAAAGACGAAGCAGAAGCTTTGAAAAAACAATTAGAAGAAGCTGGTGCTGTTGTTGAGATTAAATAATCTCAACTAATTAGCCCGAAAAGGTTTAGACTCTGACGATTTTTCGTCAGAGTCTATTCCTATTTATATCAATACGCCACTATGCTGTGTATATGCTGGGCACAGTGGACACGTGGTTTACAGCATAAGTGTAAGCGCAGTTTTTTTAAAACTAAAATTCATATTCCCTTGGCAAACAATAATATTCAACAAGAAAGAATAAACTTTGCAACAAGTAAGAAAGTATTGGAATATCCAGATTTCTTAGATGTGCAATTGGAATCTTTCAAGGAGTTTTTTCAATTAGAAACTACTTCTGACAACCGCCATCAGGAAGGGCTGTTCAAGGTATTCTCGGAAAACTTCCCTATTTCTGATTCAAGAAACATTTTTGTGCTAGAGTTTTTGGATTATTTCATTGATCCACCACGTTATGATATCCAAGAGTGTATCGAGCGCGGCTTGACTTATAGCGTTCCTTTAAAGGCTAAGTTAAAGTTATCTTGTAATGATGAAGAACACGAAGATTTCGAAACTATTGTTCAGGATGTATATCTAGGGACTATCCCTTATATGACTCCTAAAGGTACTTTCGTGGTAAATGGTGCAGAGCGTGTTATCGTATCGCAATTACACCGTTCACCAGGCGTTTTCTTTGGTCAAAGTAGACACACAAATGGTACTAAACTTTATTCTGCAAGGGTAATTCCTTTCAAAGGATCTTGGATCGAATTTGCGACTGACGTTAACAATGTCATGTATGCTTATATCGACCGTAAAAAGAAATTCCCAGTTACTACCTTATTGCGTGCTATCGGATACGATTCGGATAAAGATATCTTGGAATTGTTCGATTTGGCGGATGAAGTAAAAGTTAGTAAATCTGGTCTTAAAAAATATGTTGGTCGCCGTCTTGCGGCTAGGGTATTGAAAAAATGGGTAGAAGATTTCGTGGATGAAGATACTGGTGAAGTAGTATCCATCGACCGTAATGAAATTATCCTTGAGCGTGAAACTGTTCTAGAAGATGATCACATTGATTTTATTATCGAAGCTGGCGTTAAGTCTATTATCTTAGCGAAAGACGATGAGTCTAACAATGCTGACTATTCTATTATATATAACACTTTACAAAAAGATACGTCCAACTCGGAGAAAGAGGCGGTAGAACATATCTATCGTCAATTACGTAACGCTGAACCACCAGATGAGGAAACTGCGCGTGGTATCATCGACCGTTTATTCTTCTCTGACAAGCGTTATGATTTGGGCGATGTAGGTCGTTACCGTATCAACCGTAAGTTGAAGTTGGATACTCCGGAGGATACGAAAGTATTAACCCGTGAGGATATCATTGCAATTGTAAAGTATTTGATCAATTTGATCAACTCTAAAGCAGAGGTTGATGATATTGACCACTTGTCGAACCGTCGTGTACGTACTGTAGGCGAACAATTATATGCGCAGTTTGGTGTTGGTCTATCTCGTATGGCTCGTACAATCCGTGAGCGTATGAACATTCGTGATAATGAAGTGTTTACGCCGACTGATTTGATTAATGCACGTACACTTTCGTCCGTAATCAATTCGTTCTTCGGTACAAACCAGTTATCTCAGTTCATGGACCAAACTAACCCTCTTGCTGAAATTACGCACAAGCGTCGTTTGTCAGCCTTAGGTCCAGGTGGTCTTTCTCGTGAGCGTGCGGGTTTCGAGGTTCGTGACGTTCACTATACACACTACGGTCGTCTTTGTACAATTGAAACTCCAGAGGGTCCAAACATCGGTTTGATCTCCTCATTGGCTGTACATGCGAAAATTAACCACTTAGGATTTATCGAGACTCCTTACCGTAAGGTAAAAGATGGGGTTGTTGTGGTTGACGAGCCAGTCGTATATTTATCTGCTGAGGATGAAGATGGTAAAACAATCGCACAAGCGAATGCTTTGTATGATGACAAAGGTAATTTCGAAGATGCGAAAGTGAAAGCCAGATATGAGGGTGACTTCCCAATTATCGAGCCTAATATGCTCGATTATATGGACGTTGCTCCTAATCAAATTACATCTATTGCGGCTTCGTTGATTCCTTTCTTGGAACATGATGATGCCAACCGTGCTTTGATGGGATCAAACATGCAACGTCAGGCTGTGCCTGTATTGCGTCCACAAGCGCCTATCGTAGGTACTGGTCTCGAGGGGCGTGTGGCAAAAGATTCACGTACGTTGGTCAATGCTGAGGGGCACGGGGTAGTGGAGTATGTAGATGCTGATGAAATTAAGATCCGTTATGACAGAAACGACGATGATCGTCTTGTATCATTTGATGATGATGTCAAAACGTATAAATTGATCAAGTTCAAGAAAACCAACCAAAATACATGTATGAACTTGAAGCCTATCGTTAAGAAAGGTCAACGAGTTGAACCAGGACAGGTATTGTGTGAAGGTTATGCAACTGAAAATGGTGAATTGGCATTGGGCCGTAACTTAAAAGTGGCATTCATGCCTTGGCAAGGATATAACTTTGAGGATGCGATTGTAATTTCTGAGCGTGTAGCGAAAGAAGATTGGTTTACTTCTCTTCACATTGAAGAATTCGAACTTGAAGTTCGTGATACAAAACGTGGCGAAGAAGAGTTAACGGCTGATATTCCTAACGTATCTGAAGAAGCGACAAAAGACTTGGACGAAAACGGTATTATCCGTATTGGTGCTGAAGTTGGTGGCGGTGATATCTTAATTGGTAAAATTACACCTAAAGGTGAGTCTGATCCTTCTCCAGAAGAGAAATTATTACGTGCAATCTTTGGTGACAAAGCTGGTGATGTGAAAGATGCTTCATTGAAAACTCCGCCTTCATTAAAAGGTGTTGTTATCGATACGAAGTTATTCTCGCGTGCGAAGAAAATGTCTAAAGAGGTTGAACGTAAGACGTTAGAGAAACTTGAAGTTGCTCACGATAGAGCTGTTAAATCGTTGAAAGAACGTTTGGTGGAAAAATTATTCACGATAGTGAATGGTAAAACAAGCCAAGGTGTTTACAACGTATATAAAGAGTTGTTGGTGGCTAAAGGTGCTAAGTTTACACAGAAAATCTTGGCTGAATTAGATTACAACAACATCAACCCGATGGGATGGACAACTGACGAAGATAAAAATGAGTTGATCAAAATGGCCCTTCATAATTATAACATTAAGATTAATGAAGAGCTTGGTTCGTTCAAACGTGATAAATTTGCAGTATCTGTCGGTGATGAGCTTCCATCAGGAATTGTGCAGATGGCTAAAGTTTACGTTGCTAAAAAACGTAAGTTGAAAGTAGGGGATAAGATGGCCGGTCGTCACGGTAACAAAGGTATCGTTGCACGTATCGTACGTGATGAGGATATGCCTTTCTTGGAAGATGGCACACCAGTTGATATCGTGTTGAACCCACTAGGGGTACCTTCACGGATGAACTTGGGACAGATCTACGAAACCGTATTGGGTTGGGCAGGTCAGAAATTAGGGGTGAAATTTGCTACACCTATCTTTGACGGTGCTGAAATGGATCAAGTACAGGATTGGGTTGCGAAAGCTGGTTTACCAAAATCTGGACGTACATATTTGTATAACGGATTGACGGGTGACCGTTTCGATCAACCAACGACAGTGGGTGTAATCTACATGTTGAAATTAGGTCACATGGTGGATGATAAAATGCACGCACGTTCAATCGGTCCGTACTCATTGATCACGCAACAACCTCTTGGTGGTAAAGCACAATTCGGTGGTCAACGTTTCGGTGAGATGGAGGTTTGGGCATTGGAAGCTTTCGGTGCATCTAACATCCTTCAAGAAATCTTGACTGTGAAATCGGATGACGTGGTTGGTCGTGCCAAAACGTACGAGGCTATCGTAAAAGGTAACAACCTTCCGACACCATCGGTACCAGAATCGTTCAACGTATTGGTACATGAGTTACGTGGATTGGGTCTAGATATCACATTGGATTAATTAAGCAAATAGGGCTTTGAAGGGCTCAATCCTTCAAAGCTTCTTTATAAAGCTTTAACTTTTGAATAAGTATGTCTTACAAAAAAGATAATAAAATTAAAAGCAACTTCACATCGATTACGATCAGCTTGGCTTCTCCAGAAACTATTCTGGAACGCTCAAGTGGTGAAGTTACAAAACCGGAAACGATTAACTATCGTACCTACAAACCAGAACGTGATGGTTTATTCTGTGAGCGTATTTTTGGTCCCGTAAAGGACTACGAATGTCACTGTGGTAAATACAAACGTATCCGATATAAAGGTATCGTATGTGACCGTTGTGGTGTTGAAGTAACTGAGAAAAAAGTACGTCGTGAGCGTATGGGACACATTAATTTGGTAGTTCCTGTTGCACACATCTGGTACTTCCGTTCTCTTCCTAATAAAATTGGTTATTTATTGGGACTTCCTACCAAGAAATTGGATATGATCATTTACTACGAACGTTATGTGGTTATCCAAGCTGGTATTAAGGAAGAAGATGGTATCAACTTTATGGACTTCTTGACTGAAGAAGAATATTTAGATATTTTAGATACCTTACCAAAAGAAAATCAATATTTAGACGATAACGATCCTCAAAAATTCGTTGCTAAGATGGGTGCTGAGGCGTTAGAGGATTTGTTGAAGCGTATTGATTTGGATCAATTGTCATACGACTTACGTCACCAAGCTGCTAATGAGACTTCGCAACAACGTAAAAATGAAGCGTTGAAACGCCTTCATGTGGTTGAAGCTTTCCGTAGTTCACGTGAAAATATCGAGAATCGTCCAGAATGGATGATTGTGAAAATCGTTCCAATCATCCCACCTGAATTGCGTCCTTTGGTACCTTTGGATGGTGGTCGTTTTGCGACTTCGGATTTGAATGACTTATACCGTCGTGTGATTATTCGTAACAACCGTCTAAAACGTTTGATCGAAATCAAAGCTCCTGAAGTAATCTTACGTAACGAAAAACGTATGCTTCAAGAAGCGGTAGACTCTTTGTTTGACAACTCACGTAAAGTGAACGCTGTTAAGACAGAAGGTAACCGTGCATTGAAGTCTTTATCTGATATTTTGAAAGGTAAACAAGGTCGTTTCCGTCAAAACTTGTTAGGTAAGCGTGTGGATTATTCGGCTCGTTCGGTAATTGTTGTAGGTCCTCACTTGAAATTACACGAGTGTGGTCTTCCTAAAGATATGGCTGCTGAACTTTACAAACCATTTATCATCCGTAAGATGATCGAGCGTGGTATTGTAAAAACAGTAAAATCAGCTAAGAAAATTGTGGATCGTAAAGATCCTGTGGTATGGGATATCCTTGAAAATGTATTGAAAGGTCACCCTGTATTGCTAAACCGTGCACCTACGCTTCACCGTTTGGGTATTCAGGCTTTCCAACCTACATTGGTAGAGGGTAAAGCTATTCAATTACACCCATTAGTGTGTACAGCGTTCAACGCCGATTTTGACGGTGACCAGATGGCAGTCCACTTACCGCTTGGTAATGCTGCAGTTTTGGAAGCCCAAATCTTGATGCTAGGCGCGCACAATATCTTAAACCCTGCGAATGGTTCTCCAATCACAGTACCATCTCAAGACATGGTATTGGGTCTTTACTACATTACTAAAGGCCGTAGAACTGCTGGCGATCATATCGTGAGAGGTCAAGATATGACTTTCTATTCGGCTGAAGAGGTTATCATCGCTTTAAATGAGAAGCAAATTGATCTTCACGCTTGGATTAAGGTCAAAACAAAAGTGAGACAAAAAGATGGTAGCATCGTTGATACTTTGTTAGAAACAACTGTAGGTCGTGTAATCTTCAACCAAGTTGTTCCTGATGAAATGGGTTTTGTCAATGAATTGCTTACTAAAAAATCGTTGCGTAATATCATCGGTGAGATTGTGAAGACTACGGGTATGGCTCGTGCAGCACAGTTCTTGGATGATATGAAAGAATTGGGTTATCAAACAGCCTTCAAAGGTGGTCTTTCGTTCAACTTGGAAGATTTGAACATTCCTGCTGCGAAAGCTGAGTTGATCCAACAAGCTACAAACGAAGTTGAAGAAGTAATGAACAACTATAACATGGGTTTCATTACAAACAACGAACGTTACAATCAGATCATCGATATCTGGACGCGTATCAACAACAGGTTGACGGCACACGTTATGGATATTCTTTCGAATGATAACCAAGGTTTCAACTCAGTTTATATGATGTTGGATTCTGGAGCCCGGGGTTCGAAAGAGCAGATCCGTCAGTTATGCGGTATGCGTGGTCTGATGGCGAAACCTCAAAAATCAGGTACTTCTGGTGGTGAGATTATTGAAAACCCGATCCTATCAAACTTTAAAGAAGGTTTGTCGGTATTGGAGTACTTTATCTCTACCCACGGTGCGCGTAAAGGTCTTGCCGATACAGCATTGAAGACGGCTGATGCGGGTTACTTGACGCGTCGTTTACATGACGTAGCGCAAGATATGATCGTTGTGGAACAAGATTGTGGTGGTTTACGTGGTATTTATACAACAGCATTAAAAGATAATGATGATGTTGTTGAGCCATTATTCGATCGTATTTTGGGTCGTACACCATTGCATGATGTATTCCACCCAGATACAGAGGAATTGATTGTTTCTGCAAACGAAGACATCACGGAAGAGATTGCTGAAACTATTGAAAAAGCAGGTATCGAAGGGATTGAGATCCGTACGGTATTAACTTGTGAGTCTAAGCGTGGTGTTTGTGCTTGTTGTTACGGACGCAACTTGGCGTCAGGTAAGCGTGTTCAGTTAGGTGAAGCTGTAGGTGTTATCGCCGCGCAATCAATTGGTGAGCCAGGTACACAGTTGACACTTCGTACATTCCACGTGGGTGGTACGGCATCGAACATTGCTGCTGATTCAAGTATTATTTCGAAATACGATGGTAAAATCGAATTTGAAAATGTTCGTACAGTTTCGCAAACAAACGATAATGGCACGCATCAAGTGGTCTTAGGCCGTTCTGGTGAGGTCAAAATCATTGATGCACATAATAAAATTGTTTTCCAGCAAAATATTCCTTACGGTTCGCAGTTATTCGTTGAAGATGGTGCCGCGGTATCAAAAGGTGATAAATTGGTAGAGTGGGATCCATATAATGCGGTCATTATTTCTGAATTTGCCGGTAAGGTTGAATTTGATGCTATCATCGAAGGTGTTACCTTCCGTGAAGAATCGGATGAGCAGACTGGTCACAAAGAGAAGGTAATTATTGAGACACGTGATAAAACGAAAAACCCATCTATCAAGATTTTAGATAAATCTGGAGAAGTTATTCGTACGTACAACATTCCAGTTGGAGCACACGTTTCTGTTGCTAATGGTGTCACTGTGAAAGAAGGCGGTATCTTAGTTAAGATTCCTCGTTCTACAGGTAAAACGCGAGATATCACGGGTGGTTTACCACGTGTAACGGAGTTATTCGAAGCACGTAACCCATCTAACCCTGCTGTTGTTACAGAAATTGACGGTGTGGTAACATTAGGTGGCGTAAAACGTGGTAACCGTGAGATGTCTATCGAGTCTCGTGATGGTCAAATCAAGAAATACTTGGTACCTCTTTCTAAACATATCCTGGTTCAGGATAATGACTTTGTGAAAGCTGGTATGCCATTGTCGGATGGTTCGATCTCTCCAGCGGATATCTTGTCGATAAAAGGTCCTTCAGCGGTACAACATTACATTGTGAATGGTATCCAAGAGGTATACCGTCTACAAGGTGTGAAGATCAACGATAAACACTTTGAAACGATCGTTCACCAGATGATGCAAAAAGTTAATATTGAGGATCCAGGGGATACTCGTTTCTTAGAAAAAGAAGCCGTTAACAAATGGGATTTCATGGAAGAAAATGATTCCTTGTTTGATAAAAAGGTCGTTGTTGATGCTGGAGACTCCAATACGCTACGTCCTGGACAAATTGTTTCTTTACGTGGATTAAGAGAAGAGAACTCTAGTTTGAAACGTCGTGACTTAAAACTTGTTGAAGTTCGTGAGGCAATTCCGGCAACGTCAAGTCCATTGTTACAAGGTATTACCAGAGCTTCATTGGGTACAAAATCGTTCATCTCCGCAGCCTCTTTCCAAGAGACTACAAAAGTGTTGAACGAGGCTGCTATCGCGGGTAAACGTGATAACTTATTAGGTTTGAAAGAAAATGTAATTGTTGGTCACTTGATTCCTTCTGGTACAGGTATTCGTCAATACAGCAACTTAATCGTAGGTTCTCGCGAAGAGTACGATCAATTGTTGGCTTCGAAAGAAGAAGATTAATCGTTAATCGATTATTTTATATAAAGGGTCCAAGTGTATACTTGGACCCTTTTTTGTTTTATGTAACTCCGGAGTATACTATATTTTCTCCTAATCATTAGGGATCAGTAAAGGGGATGGGGTGTGATTTTTTCATCATTGTGGAGAATTGTACCACTGAAATGTTTTCTAGCGGTGATAATTTCCCTTACCCGCATCTGCTAATTGCTCGGAAATGGAGGTCTTTATTTGATTTTGGGCTGTGTGTTTGCCGCCCTTATTTACTTCCTTTCAGGGCTTTTTATGAAATAATCTCACAATGTTACAGCTAGTTAACCTTTATATTAAAAAATAATAAACAAAAGGCTTGGAAGTTTGTTTGTAAACTTCCTATCTTTGCACCACTCCGCAATGGAGGAACGGTTACCACGAAAGAGGGAGCCAATGAAAAAAGAAGGGTTTAAGTGAGTTTGGCAGGATCTAGAATCCCGCTGGGTTTATTTTAAACGCGGAAATTGAAAAAAAAGAAAAGAAAAAAAAGTTCATAATTTTTTTTGGAAGTTCAGAAAAGATTTCTACCTTTGCAGTCCCAACGGAAACGGAGGGAAAACAAAAAAGATAAAGAGGGGCGCAATGCCTATCGGAATATAGCGGATACGGAAGTTGAAGCGAGAAAAGTTCTTTAAGAAAACACAATCATGTAAGCGTGACGAGTAGACAGACGAAAGTCGAAAGTCATGAACAAATTCAAGTAATTGTTCCATTCGATCCAAGATCAGAGATATAAAAAAAAGAATTCTGATTATTTATAAATAGTTGGAATCAAAAACTTCATTTTACAATGGAGAGTTTGATCCTGGCTCAGGATGAACGCTAGCGGCAGGCCTAATACATGCAAGTCGGACGGGATCCATCGGAGAGCTTGCTCGAAGATGGTGAGAGTGGCGCACGGGTGCGTAACGCGTGAGCAACCTACCTCTATCAGGGGGATAGCCTCTCGAAAGAGAGATTAAGACCGCATAACATCAACAGTTCGCATGTTCGGTTGATTAAATATTTATAGGATAGAGATGGGCTCGCGTGACATTAGCTAGTTGGTAGGGTAACGGCTTACCAAGGCGACGATGTCTAGGGGCTCTGAGAGGAGAATCCCCCACACTGGTACTGAGACACGGACCAGACTCCTACGGGAGGCAGCAGTAAGGAATATTGGTCAATGGGCGGAAGCCTGAACCAGCCATGCCGCGTGCAGGATGACTGCCCTATGGGTTGTAAACTGCTTTTGTCCAGGAATAACCCCAGATACGAGTATCTGGCTGAATGTACTGGAAGAATAAGGATCGGCTAACTCCGTGCCAGCAGCCGCGGTAATACGGAGGATCCGAGCGTTATCCGGATTTATTGGGTTTAAAGGGTGCGTAGGCGGCCTGTTAAGTCAGGGGTGAAATACGGTGGCTCAACCATCGCAGTGCCTTTGATACTGACGGGCTTGAATCCATTTGAAGTGGGCGGAATAAGACAAGTAGCGGTGAAATGCATAGATATGTCTTAGAACTCCGATTGCGAAGGCAGCTCACTAAGCTGGTATTGACGCTGATGCACGAAAGCGTGGGGATCGAACAGGATTAGATACCCTGGTAGTCCACGCCCTAAACGATGATAACTCGATGTTGGCGATAGACAGCCAGCGTCCCAGCGAAAGCGTTAAGTTATCCACCTGGGGAGTACGCCCGCAAGGGTGAAACTCAAAGGAATTGACGGGGGCCCGCACAAGCGGAGGAGCATGTGGTTTAATTCGATGATACGCGAGGAACCTTACCCGGGCTTGAAAGTTAGTGAAGGATGCAGAGACGCATCCGTCCTTCGGGACACGAAACTAGGTGCTGCATGGCTGTCGTCAGCTCGTGCCGTGAGGTGTTGGGTTAAGTCCCGCAACGAGCGCAACCCCTATGTTTAGTTGCCAGCATGTAATGGTGGGGACTCTAAACAGACTGCCTGTGCAAACAGTGAGGAAGGTGGGGACGACGTCAAGTCATCATGGCCCTTACGTCCGGGGCTACACACGTGCTACAATGGATGGTACAGCGGGCAGCTACATAGCAATATGATGCTAATCTCTAAAAGCCATTCACAGTTCGGATTGGGGTCTGCAACTCGACCCCATGAAGTTGGATTCGCTAGTAATCGCGTATCAGCAATGACGCGGTGAATACGTTCCCGGGCCTTGTACACACCGCCCGTCAAGCCATGAAAGTTGGGGGTACCTAAAGCATGTTACCGCAAGGAGCGTGTTAGGGTAAAACCGATAATTGGGGCTAAGTCGTAACAAGGTAGCCGTACCGGAAGGTGCGGCTGGAATACCTCCTTTCTAGAGTATCGCGGATCGGTACTCGTCACGTTACATATGATTGCAAAAGAAGAAAAAAACATCAGAAGAAAGTGCCCGCCCCTAAGGGAGCAGGACCGAGAGAGATAGATGAACAGGAAATAGCTAGTCCCGTAGCTCAGTTGGTTAGAGCACTACACTGATAATGTAGGGGTCAGCAGTTCAAATCTGCTCGGGACTACGAAAAGTTAAGGGGAATTAGCTCAGCTGGCTAGAGCACCTGCCTTGCACGCAGGGGGTCAACGGTTCGAATCCGTTATTCTCCACATCTCCGGTAGGAACATCGACAGATGCTCCGAAGAAACAAACCGGAAAAAGAGTTCTTTGACATATTGAAAGAGAAAAAAAATTACAAGAGAAGACAACAGTATAGAGACAATACGTGTATGTGTTTGAAGTAAGGGAGAGACCCTCGGTCAAGGCCGAACGATCCCGAACCTAGCATACGGGTATATATATCAAAAGCAGCCGCATAGTAGCAAAAGGCTATGCCGGTGAAGAAAGTAAATAAGGGCACACGGGGGATGCCTAGGCTCTCAGAGGCGAAGAAGGACGTGATAAGCTGCGATAAGCTTTGGGGATTGGCAAATGCGACTTGATCCAAAGATTTCCGAATGGGGCAACCTGGCTATTTGAAGAATAGCCGTATAAAACGCGAACGCGCTGAACTGAAACATCTAAGTAGGCGTAGGAGAAGAAAATAACAATGATTTCCCAAGTAGTGGCGAGCGAACGGGAAAGAGCCCAAACCGTTTATGTTACGGCATAGACGGGGTTGTAGGACCACGATATTGTACAATGCTATGAACTGGAAGCAGGTGGGAAACTGCGCGACAAGGGTGAGAGCCCCGTACAGGTAAAGAATATTGGCATAGTGGTATCCTGAGTACCGCGGGACCGGAGAAATCCTGTGGGAATCCACCAGCACCATCTGGTAAGGCTAAATACTCCTGAGAGACCGATAGTGAACCAGTACCGTGAGGGAAAGGTGAAAAGAACCCCGAACAGGGGAGTGAAAAGAACCTGAAACCGTGTGCTTACAAGCGGTTGGAGCAGACGAGTTCTGTGACAGCGTGCCTTTTGCATAATGAGCCTACGAGTTACTCTTGTCTGGCAAGGTTAAGTCCTTCAGGGACGCAGCCGAAGCGAAAGCGAGTCTTAATAGGGCGGATAGTCAGATGAGGTAGACGCGAAACCTTGTGATCTACCCTTGGGCAGGTTGAAGTTGCAGTAACATGTAATGGAGGACCGAACCGATAAACGTTGAAAAGTTTCCGGATGACCTGAGGGTAGGGGTGAAAGGCCAATCAAACTGGGAAATAGCTCGTACTCCCCGAAATGTTTTTAGGAACAGCGTCGGCGTGGAGTTTGATAGAGGTAGAGCTACCGATTGGGTGCGGGGGAGTCAAATCCTACCAAATCCAGACGAACTCCGAATGCTATCAAATATAGCCGGCAGTGAGGCTTTGGGTGCTAAGGTCCAAGGCCGAGAGGGAAAGAACCCAGACCATCAGCTAAGGTCCCCAAATTCGTTCTAAGTTGAACTAACGAGGTCCGGTTGCCCAGACAGCTAGGATGTTGGCTTGGAAGCAGCCATTCATTTAAAGAGTGCGTAACAGCTCACTAGTCGAGCGGCCGGGCGTGGATAATAAACGGGCATCAAGAACGGTACCGAAGCTATGGATTTGCACTGAAAGATGTGCATCTGGTAGGGGAGCATTCCATCGCCGGGGAAGCAGTTTGGCAATGAACTGTGGAGGTTATGGAAAAGCAAATGTAGGCATAAGTAACGATAAGGCGGGTGAGAAACCCGCCCACCGAAAGACCAAGGTTTCCTGATCAACGTTAATCGGATCAGGGTCAGTCGGGACCTAAGGCGCACCCGAAGGGGGCAAGCCGATGGACAACTGGTTAATATTCCAGTACTCTTCATAACTGCGATGTGGTGACGGAGTAGTGACACTGCCGCGAACTGACGGAATAGTTCGTTGAAAGGCGTAGGTATTGGAGTTGTAGGCAAATCCGCAACTCTAGCTGAAACCCAATAGTACAGCAAAGCTCCGGTGGCGCTGATAGAGCAGGTAAACAGACTTCCAAGAAAACCCGCTAAGCTTCAGGTTATGAAGACCCGTACCGCAAACCGACACAGGTGGTCGAGGAGAGAATCCTAAGGTGCTCGAGTGAGTCATGGCTAAGGAACTCGGCAAAATGGCCCTGTAACTTCGGGAGAAGGGGCGCTGTCTCAGCGATGAGCAGCCGCAGTGAAAAGGCCCAGGCGACTGTTTAACAAAAACATATGGCTTTGCAAAATCGCAAGATGAAGTATAAGGCCTGACACCTGCCCGGTGCTGGAAGGTTAAGAGGGGATGTCATCGCAAGAGAAGCATTGAATCGAAGCCCCAGTAAACGGCGGCCGTAACTATAACGGTCCTAAGGTAGCGAAATTCCTTGTCGGGTAAGTTCCGACCTGCACGAATGGTGTAACGATCTGGGCGCTGTCTCAGCCATGAGCTCGGTGAAATTGTGGTATCGGTGAAGACGCCGATTACCCGCAACGGGACGGAAAGACCCCATGCACCTTCACTATAGCTTAACATTGAGATTGGGTACAGGATGTGTAGGATAGGCGGGAGATGTTGAAGTGGCTTCGCCAGGAGTCATGGAATCAACCTTGAAATACCGCCCTTTCTGTATCCGGTTTCTAACTCCATCATGTGGAGGACATTGTTTGGTGGGTAGTTTGACTGGGGTGGTCGCCTCCAAAAAGGTAACGGAGGCTTTCAAAGGTAAGCTCAGTACGCTTGGTAACCGTACGTGGAGTGCAATGGCATAAGCTTGCTTGACTGTGAGACCGACAAGTCGAACAGGGTCGAAAGACGGACATAGTGATCCGGTGGTTCTGTATGGAAGGGCCATCGCTCAAAGGATAAAAGGTACGCTGGGGATAACAGGCTGATCTCCCCCAAGAGCTCATATCGACGGGGAGGTTTGGCACCTCGATGTCGGCTCGTCACATCCTGGGGCTGGAGAAGGTCCCAAGGGTTGGGCTGTTCGCCCATTAAAGTGGCACGCGAGCTGGGTTCAGAACGTCGCGAGACAGTTCGGTCCCTATCTGTTGTGGGCGTTGGAAGTTTGAGTGGATCTGACCTTAGTACGAGAGGACCGGGTTGGACAGACCTCTGGTGAACCTGTTATGCCGCCAGGTGTACGGCAGGGTAGCTACGTCTGGAATAGATAAGCGCTGAAAGCATCTAAGTGCGAAACTAGCCACGAGATGAGACTTCCTTATAGGGTCGTAGAAGATGACTACGTTGATAGGCCATAGGTGTAAAGGTTGAGAGACCAAAGCCAAGTGGTACTAATAGCCCGAAGCTTTCTCAAGCAGACAGACACTGTTGTCTTCCTCTTTAATTTTTGAAACAGACAGAAACGTAACTCTTTCAGTATATATGTCATTTGGCATGGATCACATGATATGGATATCATATATCAGCCAATAAAGATTTTTAGGTGCCTATATCGGCGGTGTCTACCTCTTCCCATTCCGAACAGAGCAGTCAAGCCCGCCAGAGCCGATGGTATTGCCGTAACAGGTGGGAGAGTAGGTCGGTGCCTTTTTTTACACGGAAGCCCTTGCTGGAAACAGTCAAGGGCTTCTTTCGTTTGTATGCTGCCGCCGACCGTCGGTGAGGCCGGTCCAGCGGAGGGCAGCCATCTGCCATGTTCCTTTCCCATCCTTACCTGATTCGGGACCAGTGATGATCCACTTTCTATGTACTATCATTCGTGTTTTTACCAGATATTAGCTAATTTAGTGCTTATTGCATTTTATTATGATGAAAATAAAACAGATATCGATATTCGTTTTTTTAGTCTTGTTTTTTCTAAAGCATGATCGACTAATTGCGCAGAGTAAATCTCTTGACGACGGCGTATTACGCATTTTGGCCATTGGTAATAGCTTTTCCGAAGATGCTATTGAACAAAATTTATATGAGTTAGCAAAAGCAGGAAAGAAAAAGATAGTGATCGGAAATCTCTATATTGGCGGAGCTCCGTTAAGTTTGCACGTAAGGAATGCAAAAGATGATAAGCCTGCTTACCGCTATCGCAAAATCAATATTGATGGCCAAATGTCTGAGAAAGCAAATGAGCGCTTATCTGACGCGTTAATAGATGAAGCCTGGGATTATATCAGCTTTCAGCAAGCGAGTCCACTATCAGGTGATTACGACTCCTATGCGAAAGATCTTCCGCCTTTATATGAGTACGTCACGAAGCATGTTGCCTTTCCTGAGACGAAGTATATACTGCATCAGACTTGGGCATATCAAAACGGGGCATCTCACGAAGGTTTTGTCCGTTATAACCGTAGTCAGGATACCATGTATAAGGCGATTGCCCGTACTTCGCGAGAGGTCTTTAGTTGGGGGAATTTTAATCTATTAGTCCCATGCGGCACAGCGATCCAAAATGCACGCTCAAGTTTTATGGGAGATCATTTTACACGCGATGGTTATCATCTAAATTTAGATTACGGACGTTTTATTGCGGCATGTACCTGGTATGAGTCTTTATTCAACGAAAGTGTATTGAGTAATACATTTTTACCCCTTAAAGTAACCTATGTGGAGGGAACTATTGCGCGGGCTGCTGCACATGAGGCAGTGGAAACACCTTATGCAGTAACAGTATTAAAGGATTTTCAATTAGTCAATTAATATTTATATGAGTATCAAAAAGAGGTATTTGATCGAATTGGATCAAGAAACCAAAAATACAAGACGTATTGGTCAGTTAACCGTATATTTACGATTATTGAATATTGCTGTACCGGGCTTATATGGGCCATCGGCAGATGAAGCAATGCCGATTTAGTGTGTATCGTCGCCAATTAAGAATAAAAAAAGGGAATCAAATTTTTGAGGGCACTGAAAAAGTCCCTTTAGAAAAAGGCTAAAAAAAGGAGTAGAGAACATCAGTTTTCTGCTCCTTTTTTCGTATCTTAAATTAGGCTTTAACAGAAATCAGCATGCTTTTTACGCAACAAAAAATACAGTTCAGTTCCTATTCAGGATTGTACGATATGATTGTTCCAAAAGACAATGTACTTCGAAAAATCAACGACCTAATCGATTTCAGCTTTATCCATGACGAGCTTTTGGAGAATTATTGCCATACCAATGGACGTAACGCTGAAAGTCCAATCAAGATGTTCAAATACCTTCTGTTAAAGACGATCTACACCGTTTCGGATGTTGATGTCGTTGAGCGTTCCAGATACGATATGTCCTTTAAATACTTTCTTGAAATGGCTCCTGAAGAGGATGTGATCAATCCAAGTTCACTTACCAAATTCCGTAAACTACGATTAAAGGACATGGATTTATTGAACCTGTTGATCAATAAGACCGTAACGATCGCTCTTGAAAAGGGTATTATCAAATCGAAATCCATCATCGTAGACGCGACCCATACCTATTGCAGATCAAACCCATATACAGCGTTGGAAGTATTCAGGGAAAGTTCCAAGTTATTAAGAAAAGCGATATATCAGATTGATGAGGATTACAAGGAGCATCTACCAGACAAGAACGAATCGGGCGACCTAGACCAAGAGCTTGCCTATTGCAGGGAATTACAAAGGGTGCTGGATCAGGATCAATCGATCAGTGAAATACCGGCTGTAAAGGAAAAGCTGAACCTGTTGAAGGAAACCATTGAGGACACAAAAGAATACTATCTGCTCTCCAAAGATGATCAGGCCAGGCTTGGATACAAATCAGTGGACAGTAGTTACTTTGGCTATAAAACACATCTGGCGATTACAGAGGAACGCATCATCACGGCAGCGGTGGTTACCACGGGCGAGAAAGGTGATGGACCGGAACTCCCCCAGTTATTGGAGATCAGTAGGCAGAATGGAATGGAAGTGCACACGATAATAGGCGATGCTGCATATTCTGGAAAAGACAACCTTCGGCTGGCAAAAGAGCAGGACATTGATATCATAGCTAAATTAAATCCGGCAGTCAGCTGTTAATTCTCACTAAAACACCCCCATATATTCTCACTAAAATGCCACCACCTTAAGTTTTTAATTAAGGTTTAACTTGTCGGAGTATTAAAGTCCGACATTATGTATAAAGTGGCAATGTATAATACGATAAAAACACTGCTATCCCACGGGAAATCGATACGGGAGATAGCATCAGAACTTGGGATGTGCCGCAAGACCGTTTCCCGGATACAGAAAGCCCTTGAGCGTGGGCTAGAGGAACCTTTGCCTCAGGTAAGGCCAAAGCTGCTGGACGATTATCTCGATGACATTCAGGTATATAAGGAGATGGGACTGAGCGCTATACTTATCCACCAGCGCCTGCATGAGCAGCACGGTTTAGATATATCTTATCCCAGTGTCGCCAGAAGTATCGAGAGATTAAAGAAGCAGGAGGTTTTTGTGCCGCTGCACAGCGATCCGGGAGAAGAAGCGCAGGTGGATTTCGGATATATGGGTACTTTCCGCAGGAATGGCCGCCCTGTAAAAGTATGGGTGTTTTCCATGGTTCTCTCCCATAGCCGTTACAGCTTTTATAAACTGGTGACCAGCCAGCGGGTGGACGAATTTCTGGACTGCCATATCAAAGCTTTCGAGTATTTTGGGGGTGTTCCGCGAACTGTCAAACTTGACAACCTGAAATCTGGGGTGACCATTCCGGATCTTTACGAACCGGAGCTCCAGCGCAGGTATTCTGAATTTCTTTCCTACTACAGCTGTGCAGGAATTGCGTGCAGGCCACGCCGTCCACAGGACAAGGGCAAAGTTGAATCATCTATCAAATATGTAAAAAACAATTTTTTTAAAGGGCTTCGATGGCAATGGCTATGAAGATCTGCTGTGCGGGCTGAAGGTCTGGAACGAAGAGACATGCAATAAGCGCGTACACGGAACCACGCGCCGTATCCCTCTTGCCGTATTTGAACAGTATGAAAAGCATGCACTGCTTGCATTGCCCCCGGTGCGATATGAAATCCTGGAGGTCGGATCCAGAAAAGTCACCCGGCTGGCACACGTGAGCTACCGCCATAATTACTATTCGGTGCCCGCTGCCTATGCGGGCAGAACCGTCAGGCTCGAAAGCAACGGTACCTGCCTAAAAATATTTGACGGCAGCACCCGCATTGCACTCCATCAGGTAAGCGGACAGATGGGCATGTACGTTTCTCTGGAGGAACACCGTCCGGATTATAAAAAGAATATCAGCAGAGAAGAATATAAGCGGCTAATGGGAAGTATCGGACCTTCTGCACTGCTTTTCTTTGAACATCTTCTGGCGGAGGTGCCTACCCACTGGAGCCCGATGACCCGCGGGATACTTAAATTAAAAAAGCGGTTTACCGACGTGCAGATCGATCTGTCATGTAAGCGCGCGCTCCATTACAGAGCCTTCAGCTACCAGCAGGTCAAACGGATCTGCGAGAACGAGCTTTACAAGCAAAATTACGAGGAAATGTCTCCTATGGTGTATTCCAGCGAATACGAACACGAACTCGGACTATACGACAGATTAACAAACTGAAATAAATAATATGGAAACATTATTAGCAAATTTACGCCAGCTAAAATTGGCCACGATGGCCCAGAACCTTGAAATGAGGAATAGGCATGCCCTGGAAAAACAGATCAGCTACCTTGAATTTCTGGAGCTGCTCATCGAAGATGAAATAGTAAAAAGACAGTCCAATGGCTATCAGTCCAGGCTAAAGGAATCCCGGCTGGATACGCAAAAGATCCTGGACAGTTATGACCTGAGTTACCAGCCGGACCTGGACAGAAGGCTATTATTTGACCTGGCTTCCTGCCGGTTCATAGAACAGCGCTCCAATGCTATATTCATGGGGAAACCCGGTGTCGGGAAAACCCACCTGGCCCATGCGATCGGGCTTGAAGCGGTCAAAAGAGGTAAAAAAGTACTGTTTGCACACACAAATGAAATGGTCGAAAAACTGTTCGCATCAAGGGCAGACGGAAGTTACCAGTCCGTATTGCAGCGTTATCTAAAGCCTGACCTGCTGATACTTGATGAGCTGGGCTTCAAAAAAATGCCGCAGAACAGTCTGGAAGATTTCTTTGAGATCGTTCGCAGGAGGTACGAAACGGGGTCTATGATCATCACCACAAACCGAAACTTTGAAGACTGGGGAAACCTCTTCGGTGACAGGGTAATTGCTTCTGCTATTATAGATAGGATTGTCCATCATGCAACAATTGTAAAACTTAATGGGAACAGCTATCGCGTAAAAAATCTTATCGAACTACAGGATCTTTTTCCTGGTGAAGATACCGCAAGGACTAGAAGAGGGCGCCCTCGAAAGCAGGAAAACGAAATCTTAGATGATCAGGATAATGAATGATTATTTTTGCATATTAGTGGGGGCATTTTAATGAGAATCAGTGGGGGCATTCTAATGAGAATTAACAGTCAGCCAGGGATTCAGGAAAGAAGGCGATCACTTTCACTACAATAAAGATGCAGGGATGTTTGTCTGTCCAGCAGACCACCTGGCAATCCGAAAGGCCCGTCAGGGCAAAAAGAACATTGGTGAAAATCAAGTAGACACATATTACTTTGATGTGGAGAAATGTAAGGTTTGTCATCTCAGAGAAGGATGTTACAGGGAAGGCTCAAAAACAAAAACCTATTCAATAACCATTAAATCCGAACTCCATAAAGAACAGATGGCTTTCCAGCAAACCAATCATTACCGGAGCAAGTCTAGGGAAAGGTATAAAATTGAAGCCAAGAACAGTGAGCTGAAGAATGTGCATGGTTATGGCAGAGCTGATTCCTATGGCATCCAAAACATGGAAATGCAGGGTGCATTGGCCATCTTCACTGTAAACTTGAAAAGAATCCTGAAATTGATCTGAAAAGGAGGAATATTACCTCAAAAATAGCCTAGATGGGATGCTTAAAACTCAAATAGCAAGTCCTAGGCGACTAAATCTTCAGTAAGGCAATTAAAAAAACAAACTTCCAGAAATCCTTTAAACAAAAATGACCGAGTAAGGTAAACCCGATACTCAGTCATTTCTTTAGGACTCATTAAAAACTTGAGACTTTTTCAGTGCCCTCAAATTTTTGATTCCCTTTTTTTATATGCTTGATCAGCTAATTATTTAGCCAATTCTTCAGCGATTGCTTTTCCGATTTCAGCTGGAGATTCAACAACACGAATGCCACATTCACGCATAATTTTCATTTTTGCAGCTGCTGTATCATCTGCGCCACCTACAATTGCACCAGCGTGTCCCATACGACGTCCTGGAGGCGCTGTTTGGCCTGCGATAAATCCAACAACAGGTTTAGTACCATGTTCTTTGATCCAACGGGCAGCTTCAGCTTCCATTCCACCACCAATTTCACCAATCATGATGATAGCTTCAGTTTCAGGATCATTCATCAATAATTCAACAGCTTCTTTTGTTGTTGTACCGATAATAGGGTCGCCACCGATTCCGATTGCAGTTGTAATTCCTAATCCCGCTTTTACCGTTTGATCTACAGCTTCGTAAGTCAAAGTTCCTGACTTAGAAACTACACCTACATTACCTTTTTTGAAGATAAATCCTGGCATGATACCGATTTTAGCTTCGTCTGCAGTGATAATACCTGGACAGTTAGGACCGATTAAACGAGAGTTTTTGTCGCTTAAATAAGATTTAACTTGGATCATATCCTTTGTCGGGATACCTTCTGTGATACAGACAATCACTTCAATACCTGCAGCCGCAGCTTCCATGATCGCATCTGCAGCAAATGCTGGAGGTACAAAGATAATAGAAACATTAGCTCCTGTAGCGTCTACTGCATCTTGAACAGTATTGAATACAGGACGGTCTAAGTGTTGTTGACCACCTTTACCAGGAGTAACACCACCAACTACATTTGTTCCGTACTCAATCATTTGAGTAGCATGGTAAGTACCTTCGTTTCCAGTGAAACCTTGAACGATTACTTTTGAATCTTTATTAACTAATACACTCATTTCTTCTTTAAATTTTGCACACAAATCTACTATTTTGCTTTCTAAAATGGAAGCAATGTGAATAGGAATGTGACCTTTATTGATAAATTTTTAATTGGAATTGCGTTTTTGGATAAAATCCCAAAGAATAATGCCAATTGCGACAGATACATTGAAGGAGTGTTTCGTTCCGTATTGCGGTATTTCGATACAGGTATCAATTTTTCTCATGACCTCTTCATCCACTCCATTGACTTCATTTCCAAAAATCAATGCATATTTTTGGTTATTTTCGGGTGCAAACTCCTGTAGCATGACACTGTTATCTGCTTGCTCAATGGCAACAATGACATAGCCTTCGGACCGAAGCTGATCGACGACAGCTGTAGTATCCTGGTGATATTCCCAATCAACCGATTGAGTTGCTCCTAAGGCTGTCTTTTCGATTTCGCGATGGGGGGGTGTTCCGGTGATGCCACACAAGTATATTTTTTCAATAGCAAATCCGTCTGCTGTACGAAAGGCCGAGCCTACATTATGCATGCTCCGTACATTGTCCATAATGATTGCGATTGGAGTTTTTTCTTGTTTTTTAAACGATTCAACATCTGTACGTTGAAGTTCATCCATCGATAATTTTTGCATGCTGCAAATATACTAAACCTAAAAAATAAAATAGATTTTGAATATTGAAAATAAGGTGTTATTTTTGCAGTCCGAATTACAAGAAAAAATTGAATAAAAATTAGCTAAAAAAAATGGCAAATCATAAATCAGCGATCAAAAGAATTAGAGCAAACGCTACTAAACGTTTAAGAAACCGTTACCAAGCAAAAACTACACGTAACGCAATCAAAAAATTACGTCATACTACTTCTGCGGAAGAAGCAAAAACATTGTTACCACGCGTAATTTCTATGCTTGATCGTTTGGCAAAGAAAAATGTGATCCACAAGAAAAAAGCTTCAAACAACAAATCTAAGTTAACTAAATTTGTTAACAGTTTAGCGTAAGCTTTTTGTATAGATATCGAGGGGTACAGCTCGCTGTATCCCTTTTCTTTATGTTATATACTTTGGATTTCTCTTTCCAAGCGAATTGTAAATAAAAAAGCATCGATATTCGATGCTTTTTTATGTTTAAGCCTTTCTTGCAAACCTTATTGGTGCAAATTGGGCAGCAATTCGGCAATAACCTTTTTCAATTTGTTTGGATCTTTCATATAAGGTTCTAAATCGTAAAGCTCTACCTTTTTGAAGTCAATCGGATGACTTTCACTTTGAAGTGAAATGGTACCTTTAGTCAATAGCTGACCATCTTTTTTTACATTTGGGTCAAAATCGCTTACGTTTCCGCCACCAATTTGGGGTTTAGTATACTGTAAGACTACTTTGTCTTCAAGAATATGCTGTACTAAAGAGTCGCCCAGCACCAAAAAATCCGCAGTCACCCATTGGTCCCCGGCATAAGTTTTGGATGTTGAGCTGATGCAATGTGGCGTGAATAATTTGTTGTCCATAACAACGTTTGTACCTGGGGTGCATAGATTACTTGTGGTCCGTTCATCTTTGCCATTTCCGCCTAGCAGCTGTCCTTCAATTGATATTGGGAAGTCCTGATCTACGCCCATGGTTTTCGGATCTTGTCCATGTAACATGGCCCCACTGTTACGCCAGGCCCAGCCTTCTCCACCATTCGCCTGTTCACCAACAAATCTGTAAGTGACACGTAATAGATAAGCAGAGAATTCTTTATTATAGAACAGGTGGCCATACTGAAAATTGAAATTATCATAGCCATCATATCTCACCTTAAGTAATCCGTCTTCTACGCGAAATGTATTTTTATAATTATCCCCAACTTTGTGATTTCTAATTTTAGGGGTCCAGTTCTTTAAGTCTTTCCCATTAAATAATTGAATGGGCTTGGGTTTTTTGTCTTTAGCATTGGCAAATAGATTAGTACTAAGCAATAGAATTCCAGCACTATAAATGATATGTTTGAATTTCATCCTGAATTAGGTTTATTGACCTAAATTAGGTAAACATTTTTAAATAAGCAATTCTTTTTGTTTGACATATTCACTGGGACGGATACCGACAACCTTATTGAACGTGTTACTAAATGTGGGTAAGCTATTGTATCCCACTTTGAGTGCAACTTCATTTACACTCAATTTTTCGTCCAAGAGCAGCTTAAGTGCCGTCAGCATCCTGAGGATTGTGTAATACTGGATAAAAGACATATTTAATTCTTTTTGAAACAATCTGGCTAATGTGCGTTCGCTGATATTAAATAATCCTGCAAGCTTTTTAAAGTTGACATTTTCCGTTATATTTTCTTCAAGGTAAGTAACTATATCTTTTAATTTATGGTGACTGGGATAGGGTAGGGCTAATGGAAGTTCATGTAGGGATAACTCTGGAAGAATAAGTTTGAATGCTGTAGCAATGCTGTATTTAGGTTCTTCAACTGGAAATATATTGCCGTTCCAACGGTTAGTAAACATGATAAGCTCTATCAAAAGATCATTTACGGGATAAATTCCCATTTTGCTGTAAAATGGAGCATCATTATTGGCTTTTGGAAAGTACAAATTACGCATAACGACTTCAGGTGTGCTCGGATGAATACTATGCTTAATACCGGCAGGAATCCATAAATAATGACGCGCTGGTAAAAAATATGACTTTTTCTCTGTTTTGATAAAAACCACACCGCCTTCGGTATATAGAAATTGATCCTTATCGTGGCGATGCTCGGAAATGTATTGCTCCGCTATCATAGCGTGGTGACAATAAATGCTATCTTCAAATGAGTCTACTTCCGTCATGTAATAGCGGTTGACATATTTTGCATCTGTCGTTATATCTTGTGTATTCATTTTAATCTATCATCCAATGTGACAAAGGTAAGACTTTTTTACTAGACCACACCTTATAGTTGGTAAAGGTGAGCGTACACTTACGTCAAAGCGGTTTTTGTTTAGCCGAAAAGTTAGTATTTACTTACTCTAATTTTGCTTTATTTTAAGTAAGTTACTTATTTACAGCATGATATAAATTATGATTCTAGGTGATGTAAACTATTTTTTTGCTATGATTTGTTGTATATTTTTGATTTTTAACCAATTGCGTCTTCTTAGTCGTGTTTGGATAATTTTGTGTCACATGACAATAAAAATAGCGTTGGAAAAAATGTTAAAATTGTTTGGCGTAGAGCTCGATAATTTATATTAAATAGCTTTCAATTTGTTAAGTTTACAATAACTGGATAAAATAAAATTATAACACTATGGCTTACGAAAGAATAAAAGTTCAAAGCTTACATGATAAAGTAATTACAGGGGAGGAAGCTGCTAAACTATTTCAAAACGGAATGGTGGTTGGATCGAGTGGTTTTACGAAGGCTGGAGATAGCAAGGTTGTATTACCAGCTTTAGCCGAACGTGCTAAGGTGGATCCATTGAAAATAACCTTGATCACTGGGGCTTCTTTAGGGCATGGCACTGATGGTAAATTGGCCGAGGCTGGAGCACTATCCAAGCGTATGCCTTTCCAGGTCGATCGTATTCTCCGTAATAAAATAAATGCTGGAGATGTATTGTTTATTGATCAACATCTAAGCGAAACAGCAGAATTGCTGCACAATAAGAATTTACCTCAAGTAGACATTGCCGTACTGGAAGTTGCAGCAATTGAATCTGACGGAAGTATTGTTCCTACGACTTCTGTGGGCAATTCAGCGACTTTTGCGGCTTTGGCTAAGCAGGTTATCTTAGAGGTAAATACAGCGATCCCGATGAGCATCAAGGGAATACACGATATTTACCAGGCAGAAGATTATCCACGACGTAATGTTATTCCAATCGTAGCTCCTGAAAACAAAATTGGTCGTAAAACTATTCCTTTGGATCCAAGCAAGGTGGTTGGGATTGTCTTTACGAATGAATTGGATAGCCCTGCTTATATTGCTGAACCCGATATCAAAACGACAGCCATAGCTAAGCATATTTTAAACTTTTTTGAAAATGAAGTAGAACTTGGACATTTGTCAGAGAGTTTAATGCCGCTTCAAGCGGGTATTGGAAAAGTTGCCAATGCTGTTTTGACAGGATTTATACATAGTAAGTTTCGAAATTTAACCATGTTTTCTGAAGTGTTGCAAGATAGTACATTCGACCTTATCGATGCAGGAAAACTTGATTTTGCTTCGGCTTCTTCAATAACAGTCTCGGAAGAATGTTATTCAAGAGTGTTCGATCATTTGGATCGATACCGTGATAAAATTGTGTTGCGACCGCAAAATATCTCCAATACTCCTGGATTGATTAAACGTTTGGGGATTATAGCGATCAATACTGCCATTGAGTTTGATATTTATGGAAATGTAAATTCTACTCATACGTCGGGTACTAATATTATGAATGGTATTGGAGGATCGGGTGATTTTGCGCGAAATGCTTATTTGAGCATCTTTGTCACTCAGGCAGCCTCTAAGGGGGATGCGATATCTCATATTGTTCCGATGGTTTCCCATGTAGATCACACGGAGCATGATGTTGATATTTTAGTGACAGATTTTGGGTTGGCCGATTTACGTGGTTTAGCGCCTCGCGAACGTGCAAAAGTCATTATTGAAAATTGCGTACACCCCGATTATAAGGAACAGCTTTTCGATTACTATAACCGAGCTTGTGAAAGGGGGGGACATACTCCGCATTTATTAGAAGAAGCTTTCAGCTGGCATATTCATCTCCGTGAAAAAGGTACTATGAAAAAGCATAGATAGTATTCTTCCAACTGGAAGTACCACGTATTTCTTCATTGATTATAATGGATTCGATCACTTAGTAGAGCGATTTTAATTATGAGGTCGCAACGTTGGTCATGCTATTGTTGAGACTACATGAACCATGGATTGAACAGTTTGGAAAGCAGTAGTACTAGGAAAATGCCGTTAAAATAGTAGTTTTAACGGCATTTTTACGTTACATTTCTTTTAAACTCACTTCTTTCTTTTCGCCATCTTTCTCAATGTTGACACGTTTTTCGATATTAGCCTTATCGACATAGGATGATCTTGCCGTACCATAATTTGTTGTGGAACCTGTATAGCCCCAATAATTGTAATAATTGGTATAACCTGATACGTATGAATAGTTGTAAGAATTGGTGAAATCGAAGCTTGCCATGATCACGTAACTACCAGGCATCAGATCTGTAAATTCGAAATGGCCCTCATCGTCGTATACCTTGGCTTTTTTAACAGCATATCCGAAATCAGGATCTAATGGCACTTCCTGAACCTTTTTCTGTTTTCGTATCTTTGTTATTGACTTCCAGCCATTCTTCGTAATAAGGCGAGTTGGCGAAGAGTGTGATTTCTGTACCTTTGGGGGCATACTGCTTTTTTGCGGTATTTACGAGACCACCAAGTTTTTTTCCAGAGCTAGACCTTGCGTAAGCCGTCCCGATGATAACACTATTTCCTTGGGCTATCTGCTGGGCAGCTTGCTCTTTGTTGAATCTATTTTTTATAGGTTGATAGTCCAGCTCTTCGTTTACTGTAATTTCCCATTTTCCGTTACCCATGGACATCTCACGTTGCCATAACCGTCGATCTTTTTTATCGACGACGTAATTGTAGATGGCACCGGTACTCTCTTCCAAAAGTGTAACTAGCCAACTGTCGTGCTTGCCCGTTTTTGGGGAACCATAACTG
Organism: Sphingobacterium zeae; assembly: GCF_030818895.1. Classification (NCBI taxonomy): domain Bacteria; kingdom Pseudomonadati; phylum Bacteroidota; class Sphingobacteriia; order Sphingobacteriales; family Sphingobacteriaceae; genus Sphingobacterium; species Sphingobacterium zeae. Next base: position 4,814,774 of record NZ_JAUTBA010000001.1, on the reverse strand, counting down.
TAGCTTTTTACATCCTTGATGGTGTAGTCTTCAACGAAAATGTCCGAATTACTATTGTAGTAGAATTGTGGAATGCGCGCTTTATAACCAAGATCTAAAGGGAGCGTTAAAATCAGGTGATCCATCCAGTTAAAATCTACAAATGGCTGAGTCGGATTTAAGCTAATATTTTTATCTTTTTTGGTTGTCTTCGAATAATAATTACCTGTAATTGTTTCGCCAAAGCTGAGGTTTAGCTTTGTTTCCTTTCCATCGCTGGTATAGCTAATAGGTTTAAGCGTTTTTGCATCTGCAACAGTGGTTCGCATCGAAGTCCATGCATTATCCTTCGGAACATAGGTATTGGTTAAAGTCAGCTGATTATTAGCGGCGATAATGTTATAGGTCAATGACCCTTGCTTATCCCAGTTGTTATCTTTGACATAATAGACAGTGTACAGCGATTTTTCTGGTTTAATATAGGTGGTGTTGATATCGCGACTACCCGGCGTGACGGTTTTCTGACAGACGCCAACAGCGGGAAGTAAACCTACACCCAAAACAAAGGCATATATTTTCATATGTGTGATCATATAGTTAATGAAAAACAAGCTGTTTTTTTTATTCGATTTATGTATCTAAGGTAATAAAAAACTTTTTGATTTTTGTCACTGTCGATTTATTCAACGACTTGCTGTTGGCGCGGATTTGAGGGAATATAGTCATGTCAACCATTTATCGCTTAGTGTTGTTCTAATTTTAAAGGAATTGCTTTTTGTAAAATTGTTATTCCCTTATTGGCGTATTTTTTATTGTTGCATAAGTGTAAGATATAGTATATGGAGAAACAACAAATCACTACGAAAAAAATCGAGGAATGGATTGCGGAGGGCTATGACATTCTTCAGGATGGAGAGTTAATTAAAGTTGAAGGTGATATACCCGAATTTTTGAAGCAATTCTCAGAAGATACAGCGGATACAGCACCTAAAATTTATTTATTGAAAGAGCTACTAACTTGGCCGGAGGAAGAACTCAAAAAGATATAAATAAGGTTAAACGGTGCGCTATTTTGAGTTTCTTGGTGTTTTGCGTTTCTTGGAAGACCAATTGAATATGTGTTATATTGCTGAAAGCCGTGAATGAGAGTGATAGAATAACCTGAACAGTAGAAGATTTGACCGGTTTAAAATCGGAATTATTCATTATATTTAGGTAAACCTAGTTAATTCGATATGTCATATCCTATTCCCGAAAATTTGAAAGGTCTTTCTCCAAGCGAGGTTGCTGCTGCTAGATATCAATATGGTTGGAATCAATTGAGCGAAAACCATAAAAGTACCTGGTTCGAACTACTTGTTGGGATTTTAAAGGAGCCGATGTTGATCCTGTTAATCGTCATCTCCGTTATTTATGTCCTTGTAGGGAATTATGGAGAGGCTGTATTTATGTTTGTTGCTATTGTTGCCGTCACGGCAATTTCTTTTTATCAGGATAACCGCAGCAAGAGAGCTTTAGAGGAAATAGAAAAGCTAAATGAACCATTAAGCACTCACTGTCATTCGAGGTGGTAAGGTTACTGAAATCCCGACTCATGAGATTGTTGTGGGGGATCTCTGTATTACCGAGGAAGGACGTATTATAAACGCCGATGGTTATATTTTACATAGTAACGATTTTTCTGTTAATGAATCTTCTTTGACAGGAGAGAGCTTTTCCGTATTTAAGGATAATAAATCCGAAGATAACATGGTGTATGGCGGAACCGTTACAGTTTCTGGACTTGCAGTCTTTGAAGTTACAAAAATTGGCAAAGAGACACGCGTGGGAAAGATCGGGGAGTCTATCAGTACCATCAAAGAAGAAATTTCCCCATTGCAACTGCAAATTCAAAAGTTTGTAAAAGCAATGGCCGTTATTGGTTTCGTAATTTTTTTGTTTGTCTGTCTATATAGCTTTATTGACAGCGGTAATTTTGTGACAAGCCTGCTCAGTGGGCTTACTTTGGCGATGTCAGTACTACCTGAAGAGATTCCTGTTGCATTCACCACATTTATGGCACTGGGTGCTTGGAAACTTATGCGTCAAGGGATTATAATCAAAAGAAGCAGTATTGTTGAGACATTGGGTAGCACCACAGTAATCTGTACGGATAAAACGGGAACCATTACCCAAAATTCAATGCAGTTGAAATACCTGTATAATTACGCTAGCGATGCCTCGTATAAACAGGAAGAATTTGGTGATCCAGTGCTGGGTGAACTTATCAATTACGCCATGTGGGGTAGTGAGCCTGTGCCCTTTGATCCGATGGAAATTACACTGCATAACATATACGAAAAAACGCAGCAGCAGGACCTTAGAAATGAATTCAAGCTATTCCATGAATATCCTCTGGAGGGCAAGCCGCCGATGATGACTCATCTTTTCGAAAATCGAGATAAAGAAAGAGTTATTGCTGCTAAGGGTGCTCCTGAGGCTATTCTTAGTGTCTCAATATTGCCCGAAAATGAGAAAAATAAAATTAGAGGTATTATTAAATCCTATGGAGCGCAGGGTTTTCGTTTGTTGGGCGTGGGCAAAGCGAAATTTGAAGGCGATAATTTTCCTACAAAGCAACAGGATTTTGCATTCGAATTTTTAGGACTGACCGTGTTTTACGATCCACCTAAAAAGGATATTGATAAAGTTTTCGAGCATATCTATGCTGCGGGGATTAAAGTTAAGATAATAACCGGTGATAATGCTGATACCACTAAGGCAATAGCGGCCCAGGCTGGAATTATTAGCTTAGCTCCGCCAATCGATGGCAGCGAAATAGTGAGCCGGTCGGAAGATGAAATGATCGCGTTAGCGGAGCAAACAACCTTATTTACGAGAATGTTCCCAGATGCTAAATTAGCCGTTGTAAATGCTCTGAAAAAGAAAGGTGAAGTCGTTGCTATGCTTGGCGATGGAGTAAATGATGGACCGGCGTTGAAAGCCGCTCATATCGGAGTGGCTATGGGGGATAAAGGTACTGAAATTGCAAAGTCAGCTGCAGCATTAATCATCACGAATGATGATTTAGAAAAGTTAATCATCGGTATAGCCGCCGGGAGAAGAATTTATGCAAACATCAAGAAGGCCGTTCAGTATATCATTTCTATTCATATCCCCATTATTTTAACCGTATCGCTCCCCTTGTTTTTGGGTTGGGTATTTCCGCACATTTTTAGCCCCGTTCATGTGATTTTTCTTGAGTTAGTGATGGGGCCTACTTGTTCGATTGTCTACGAAAACGAACCTATTGAAAAGGATACTATGAAACGTCCTCCCAGGGCTATGAGCGATACTTTTCTGAGTATCAAGGAGCTTGGTATAAGCATTGTTCAAGGGGTTGTTATTACGCTAGGGGTTCTATTTGTTTATCAACTTGCTGTTCAGCAGGGTAATACGGAAGAGAAAACAAGGGCAATGGTTTTTTCAACTTTAATATTTGCTAATATTTTGTTGAGTTATGCAAACAGATCTTTCCACTATAGTATCCTAGAAAGTTTTAAAAATCGAAATTTGTTGCTGTTGGGAATTTCGATCGCTGTGCTCTTATTTTTGGCTGCGATACTATATATAGCACCGGTGGCCGGCTTTTTTAATGTAACAGCGCTGAGCGGATATGAATTAGGCATGACCTTTGCCGTTGCCGCTGTATCTGTACTATGGTTCGAGGTTTATAAAATGTTTAGAAGAATAGCCCATCAAAAAGTCGAGCGTAAATGAACATACATGTAATTTTGGCATCGAAAAGAATGCTCAATCAAATTGGGGATATTACTGAATAAATTTTGAAGTGATTCCTCTTTTCTTGATATAGAAATTCAGCGCTCGTCCTGCTTCGGTGGGGCGATCTGTACTCAATATATCGGCACCACGGTCAATAAATCCTGCATAAACTTGAATGCCTTTTTTGTCGGCTTGTTTGTCCAAATTGCCAAGTGTGCCCAATATACACATGATACCATGATCGTGGAGCATTTTTGTCAACTCAGGATCCGCTTCTCGCGTTCCTACAAAGGCTAATAGGCGATTGTCTGGAATATCTTTTTCATTAAGCCTAGCAAGATCGTTCACGGTATTGATAGAAGCCGAAATCATTAAGTCTCCAGCGATACTATGGACTTTGGCTGCTTGGTTGGCGCTGTAGGTAATGATGACCACACTAGATTCTGCGCGTTGTTTACGAATCGCATGGATAACAGCTTCATAAGGAACATTATTTTTTATATCTAAGGTGAAAATTACCTTACCTTTTCCCCAAGATAGCGCTTCTTCCAGCGTTGGGATCTGATATGGTGTTATTTTTTTGTTGTTATCCAATAGACGTAGCTTTTTGAGTTCCGACAAGGTACTGGCGTTTACAGGTCCTCTGCCCGTGGTTGTACGATTTAACGTATTGTCATGCATTAATACCAATGCTGAATCTTTACTGAGGCGTACATCACACTCAATAATGACTGGTTGCAGGCTCGCATTATAAGAAAATGTTTCGATAGCATTCTCGGGGTATCCGGAGGTCGGGCCGCCGCGATGCAAACTGACCAAAGGATAGCGATTATCGTCATAGGTCAAAAACTGATACAGATCCTCCACATTTTGGAGCTGTATACGTTTGCCCACTGGCAAGCCATCCGTATTGTCTCCATGCCGAAAGCAACTGCTTAATATCAGGCAGATTAGCAAGAGGAAAAAGTGGGTGATACGAGAATTCATTGTTTATTTATTGTGCTCAATAATCAGATCGGCCAGTTCTTCGACGCTTGTATTTAATTGATCGATTGTTAGATGGGCTTGCGTATAATGAGGCTCTCTTTCGATCAGTTTTTCTTCAATAAATAAGCGGAGTTCTTCAGGTGATTTTCCGATCAGAATGGGTCTTTTGTGAAGTTTTGATTGTGAAAGCCTGTCAAATAGTGCTTTGGGAGACATTTGTAAATACACGGCATAACCATTTTCCTTAATCCAATCCATATTGTCGAAGAAACAAGGTGCACCGCCTCCTGTTGAGATTACAGCGGCTTTCTCCGCAAATTTACGCAATTGCTCGCGTTCCAATGCACGAAATGCATCTTCGCCATATTGCGCGAAATATTCAGTGATACTCATACCGATTTGCTTGACGATCTCCTCATCAGTGTCTATAAATGGCAGCGCTAGTTTACTGGCAAGTTTTTTACCAAGGGTAGTTTTTCCACTTCCCATATAACCAATTAAAAATATAGGTTTAGGCATATATGTTATTTGTCTTTACTTAGAAATTCATCTTCAATTGATTTGGCATCCGGGAAATTATTATAATGCCATTTTCCGATCACGTTCCCACCTTTTAAGAGCAGTACGCCCGGATTTGCTCTGACCATACTTTTCAGCGGAACTAGATCGGCGTAGAATATCTCCGCGATTAATTGCATTTCATCACTCAGATATTGAGCGTCTTTCGATGCTGACGCAGTTAACAGGACGACACGGAGTCCGTTATAATCCTTTGTTAATTGGATAGCTGCCTGATTGATCTTTTGGATGGCATCAATATTGGCCGTCGAAAGATCTTTTGCAACGATAATAAGATTGTAATAAGGATTAGCAATGATTTCTTGTGTGTGATCAGCTCCGTCTGCATCAGTGATCAAAAGATCTGGAATAGGGATATCATACCCCTTTTTGACTAATTTACTCTCAGGTTCGCCTACAATTTCCCATGATTCATCTTCCCATAGTTTATCAGCCATATAAGTTTTATCGTTGACCTTTTTAGTTTCGCCGGTCTTTTTATTTTTCATGGTATAGATTTGCTCAAACATATCCCCTTGTTTGCCTTCTGGCAATACCATTAATGAAGGTAAATTATTGCCAACCTTATAGGGTAGAAAGTCAATAAAAGGAAGGTAGTTTACTGTATAAATACCGATACCTAAGGAGATAACCACTGTAATCATTGTGGCAACAAATTGATTGCCTGATCCTTTGATAATCGATCGCAACTGTTTTCGGTTAAAAAATATTATTAGAATCAATGCCAGCAGTACGAGGTCTTTGGAAAATGATTGCCAAGGTGTGAGGGGGATTGCATCTCCAAAACATCCACAGGAGGTCACAACCTCAAAAAAAGCCGAATAGAATGTCAAAAAGGTGAAAAATAGGATCAACAGGAGTAGCCCCCAAGCAACCGTATTGGCATATACTCCCAGTAATAATAGTGCTCCTAATAGAATTTCAAAACCGCAGATCACAACAGCGATTGCGGTAGCATACTCATTAAAAGCTGTGAGATGAAACACCTCAAAGTATTCCTGCAGCTTATAGCCAAACCCTGTCGGGTCATTGGCTTTTATAAGACCTGAGAATATGAATAGAAGTCCGGTAAAAATTCGGCAAAACCCTAATAGGTAATTTGTTTTGTTGCGCTGCTGTGTCAATGTCATCATCCGGTTATTGTTGTGCTATTCCTAATTTAATCAATGCAAAAACTGCATAATTGAGCATATCCTGATAATTTGCATGAATACCCTCAGAAACAAGCGTTTGCCCGTCATTATCTTCGATTTGTTTCACTCGGTGTATTTTCATTAAGATCAGATCTGTCATGGAAGATACACGCATATCGCGCCAAGCTTCACCGTAATCATGATTTTTAGCGAGCATAAGATCTCTGGTTTCAGTCACCTTTTCGGTATATTTTTGGTTCACAAAGGTAGGATCCAAATTTTCTTCGCCATCTTCTCCCAAATCAATCTGAATCATGGCCATGACACAATAATTTATGATACCGATATATTCGTCAGTAATTCCCTCGCCTACTTTAGAAACTTTTTTGATTTCTAGTGTACGTATACGCTGAGCTTTGATATAAATCTGATCTGTAATGGAAGATAGGCGCATAATTCGCCAAGCTGTTCCATAATCTTTTGTTTTTTTTATAAATAAATCCTGACAATGTTTGATCACATTGTTATATTCCTGAATGGTATCCATATCGTTGATTGAAGAAAACTTGATGAGACAAGTTGTGATTACACTACAAATATAATTAGAAAATAATACTTCCGACGGTCAAATGAATGTACAATTTATGCTTTGTTGCTAAAATATAGATAATAATTTTGGATATTACCACAATATAAAGTTCGCAGGGTAAAGCACTGGGCAATGCTCAAATACATCGTGTAGATTTCTTGCTTTCTGTCTTCTAAAATGTTTAATTGGGATAGTTTTAAAAGAGTGGATTAGTTTGCCAACTTTAGTTCATAAAAAAATAAATTCATGGATTTTCAACAACCTGTTATTAGGAAAGTAAAGATCATTCGCTATGTACAGCCATTTCGGGAGGGAGGATCTTTACCGGCACTGGTCGATGCTGATGATGGCTTCAGTTATGTCATAAAATTTAGGGGTGCAGGGCAAGGGCGGAAGGCCCTCATCGCTGAATTGATTGGCGGAGAGCTGGCAAGACTGTTAAAACTGCGCGTCCCCGAAATTGTGTTTGCCGATTTGGACGAGTCCTTTGGTCGGACAGAGCCTGATGAAGAAATTCAGGATCTACTTAAATTCAGTGTGGGCAAAAACCTAGGCCTACATTTTCTGAGCGGAGCCATCACATTCGATGCAAATGTTGACGTTATTGCAGCGGAAGAAGCGTCCAAGATTGTATGGTTAGATTCACTCTTAATGAATGTGGACCGAACTGTTCGGAACACAAATATGCTGATATGGCACAAAGAACTTTGGTTAATAGATCATGGTGCTGCTTTATATTTCCATCACAGCTGGGATAACTGGGAGGAACAGTCGTTAAAGCCATTTGTTCAGATCAAAGATCACGTACTGTTAAAAAATGCCAGTAGGGTGGGGGAGATCGATGCGGAATATCGTTCACTTTTTACGGAGACGGTATTTCGTGACATATTAGCCGTGGTACCGGATGAGTGGTTGGAAGATTCCGAACGTGAACTTTCGGCGGCGGATGCGCGAGAAGTATATGTTTCTTTCTTGAAACGCCGTGTAGCCAATTCATCCATTTTTGTAAAGCAAATCGAAGATGCCAGAAAAGACGTTATATGAGTACGCTGTGGTACGTTTGATACCACGAGTGGAACGCGAGGAATTTATTAACGTAGGTGTAGCTCTGTATTGTCGCAAGTACCGGTATGCGAAAATGATTTATTTTGTCAATGAACAGAAAGCGCGGTCGCTTTGTCCGGATATTGAATTGGAAATGATTGAAAATCATCTGTCTTCTTTCCAGCGAATCTGTCATGGAGAAAGAAATGCGGGCAAACTTGCTGAGCTGGATATCACCGAACGTTTTCGTTGGTTGACAGCCAAGCGGAGTACCTTAATCCAATGTTCGGCCTCACATCCCGGTTTGTGTGAAGATCCAGAAGTTACATTGAGAGCGTTGTTTGAGCGTTTGGTTCTTTAGGCCAAACGATTTATTCCATCAGCGAGCGGATTTAAAGTGATGGTCAAAGCCGTTAAGTTTTTTAGTATAAGGCTTAATCTATCAATATTGTATAGTATATTTGTTTCAATAAATTAGTGAAGATGCATGATTTTTATCAACATATCTATGAGCAGCAATTGGCTGTTTTAGAAATGCCTTCTAATAAGAAGATCTGTGGATGGGCTATCCGAATTTTGGATGTGCTCTTTCCGGAACGAAATTCAGGCGATATGAAATCTGTCGATGATGTGAAGCTCGCTTTTGAGCAATTTGAATTGGAACTGGAGCAGCTTTTGAGCAAATCCAAAGCTTGTCAAAGCTGCAATCATTCGGACGTAGCGCATAAATTCTTTGAACGGATTCCACAACTTTATGAACTGATGTGCTGGGATGCCGATGCATTGATGGACGGGGATCCCGCAGCGCAGAACAAGAGAGAGGTCGTACGTACTTATCCTGGTTTTTTTGCGATCTGTATTTTCCGGATGGCCAATGAACTACATCGTTTGGGTGTTCCTTTGATACCACGTATATTGACGGAGCATGCTCATTCCAAAACTGGAATAGATATCCATCCTGGAGCAACGATAGGGCATCATTTGCATATTGATCACGGAACCGGACTGGTTGTTGGTGAAACTTGTACTATTGGTAATTATGTAAAGCTTTATCAGGGGGTAACTTTAGGCGCACTGAGTGTGGATAAGGTTTTTTCCAATGTAAAGCGCCATCCGACTATAGGTGATCATGTCATTATCTATTCCGGTGCTACCATTCTTGGCGGCGAAACACAGATCGGGCATCATTCGGTGATTGGCGGTAATGTGTGGTTGACAAGTTCTGTAGAGCCGTATACCACGGTATATCATCAAGCTACATCAAAGTTTATAGATTCGAAACCAATAAATTAAATACCATGGGAAATATCATAGATACGATTGGAAATACGCCATTAGTCGAGATTACGCAATTCCATACAAACCCGAAGGTGAAGATTTTTGCGAAAATGGAGGGTAATAATCCCGCTGGTTCTGTTAAAGATCGTGCGGCGCTCAATATGATCCGTTCAGCGATGGAACGTGGCGATATTACACAGGATAGCAAATTAATTGAGGCAACGAGTGGTAACACAGGAATCGCACTGGCTATGATTGCAGGTATATATGGGCTGAGCCTGGAACTTGTGATGCCCGCTTCTTCCACCCGCGAGCGAACGCTTACAATGGAGGCGTATGGAGCGAAAGTTACCCTGTTGGAATCGATGGAAATATGCCGTGATTATGCGGAAGAAAAGGCTGAAAAAGAGGGCTATTATATATTGAATCAATTTGCAAATCCAGATAATTACCAAGCACATATCAAGACCACAGGTCCTGAAATCTGGCGTGACACAGATGGCAAGATTACACATTTTGTCAGCGCCATGGGCACCACGGGGACAATCATGGGTAACTCCATCTATCTGAAAGAAAAGAATGCAGCCATTCAGATTGTAGGTTGCCAGCCTACTGCAGAATCATCCATACCAGGTATACGGCGTTGGCCCGAGGCCTATTTACCTAAGATTTTTGATCCGCGCAGAGTAGATCGTGTTCTAGATATATCCCAACAGGAGGCAACTGAGCTTGCTCGGGAGCTTGTTAAGCGCGAAGGTGTTTTTGCGGGGATGAGTACGGGGGGAGCTTTAGCCGGAGCACTTAAAATTGCGAATGAAATTGAAGCGGGCGTCATTGTATTTATTGCCTGCGATCGCGGTGACCGTTACTTGAGTTCGGATCTTTTCGGCTAAAAAATCACATAAAAAATGCCCGGCCCACTATGAAATTCGGCTAATTTTAACCCAATCTTAGTGGGCTTTTTCGAATTCAGCGTCATGCCCAAAGGTTATGAGGTTGCTGTCGGGGTCCAAAATTGAAAATTCACGCTGCCCCCAAGGCTTGGTGTCAAGTTTTCCATTAGGGTGTATAGTTACGTTGTTTTCCTGAAAAGATTGATACAAGCGGTCAATATCGTCTGTACGTACGTACACCATACCATAGTTTTCTTCGGGTGAAAGTTCTTTAAATTCAAAAAAATGGATTTCAATATGGTCTTTTTTTAGCATCAGATAACCCTCGTATTCGACGTTCCCGATCAATGAAAAACCAAGTTGATGTACGTAAAAATCCTTTGTAATGGATTTATCGCGCATCGGTAGTTTGGGGTGAATGGCGGTCAGTTTCATCTGTATATATAAATAAAGTCTTGTTAATTGAATTCTGTTAGTTACCTTTCAGAGATAGTTATTTACCGTACCTCAACATAATCATATCTTTCAATAACTGGCCATTTTCATATATAGGCCGCTCATAATTTTTGATAAAAAAGTCTTTACGAATTCCGTATTTAACAAATCCATTTCGTTCATAGAAACGAATTTGTGCTATTCCGCAATCTGCGGTACCTACAATCAGGTTAGCATATTGCTGGTAATTGGCCTTAATAAAATCAAGCAATTGACTTCCGAGTCCCCTGCCTTGAAATGCTGGAGATACGGCGATGTTTTTAATTTCCAACGTTTCTGAATCGACCGGATATAAACAAAAAACAGCAATCGGCATTTTCACTTCATATACGACATAAACGAGGGAGTCGTAAAGGTATTTATCGATTGCATGTATTGTTTCGTCTGCTAAGAGCAACAAATCATAAGGGTATTCCTTATGATTTGTAATATGCTTTATTTGAAAGCGATTGTGCACGGATAGGAAATCGTAATTTCTGTGAACCTAAAGCTCGGACTAATTGAAATGATATAAAAAGATCACGTCACCTACGTAAGCCGGTTTTGCACTGTCTTTGATTTTTAATGTAGCTTCGATAGTTACCTTGATAACACCTCTTAAATTGACGACAGACTTTACCAGTGTATGTAGCTGCACTGCATTGTCAACCAAAACGGGCTGTGCAAAACGTAGGTTTTCGATCCCATAATTAATTTCCATTTTGACATTTCTTACTTCAGCTATTTGTTTCCATAAATAGGGAATGAGAGACAACGTCAGATAGCCATGAGCGATAGTTGACTTAAAAGGGCTATCAGTTTTTGCTTTTTCACTATCTAAATGAATCCATTGATGGTCGAGTGTTGCATCCGCAAATTGATTAATTTGTTTTTGATCAATAACATGCCATTGGGATTCGCCTAATGATTTTCCCTCAAAGGCTTTGTACTCTTCATAATTGTTAATTATTGTCATATATAATCTTTTTATCGCGTTTTGTTTTTGTCAGTCCCCGCTATGTATGGTGAAGGGAGGACGAATTTGTGGCTAAATATAACTATACTTTTAAGAATCCTAAAGCTATCCTTTATTTAAAAGGTAATGGAGTTATGCATTTTGTGTATTCGCATACGTGTTTTCTACGTAAGATCTGAAATTTTCGAGTATGGCCTTCCATCCATTACGCTGCATATCAATCGAATTTTCAGATTCAGCATCGAAAATTATGGTGACTTCAGTTACAGATTTTTTAGCATTGAAGTTGACTTCAACATGACGTCCGTCAGGCATGACATAGGCTATTTTTTTAAAAGGCTCTAGTGCGGTATAGCTGCCTTCAAAATCAAACCCCATCGAACTATCTTTTGCTTCCATTCTATTTTTGAACTTTCCTCCAATGCGTAAGTCATTGATTGAACTTGTGCAGTGCCAATCATCTGAGGCATGGTTCCATTGCATGATATCTTCTGCCGAGTTATATGCATTCCAGACCGTTTCTACGCGCACGTCGATAGCAGTTTCAATTTTTATCTGTTCCATATAATGTGACTTTGTTTTCTATGTTAATACATGTTTTTTACGTTAATAACAGGGAAATTTGTGTTTTGTTATATCTGTTTCTAGATAATTGTCAAGATATAATAAAGAGGGTAAAATGTGAACTTATTTTAGTGCAATCAAACGGTTTCTCTTAAAGTTTGTTACCTTTAAGAGATGTAAGACTTAAATACGATTTATATGACCTTCAAATTCCTTATTATCTCGTTTTTCCTGTTTTCGCCAAGTTTGATTTTTGCGCAGCACTATAAAACGACAACCGATGTTGCGTATTGCAAACCTAACGAGGCGAATTCTTATAAGAAAGAACGTTGTAAATTGGATATTTATATCCCGACAGATCGTAAAAATTTTGCTACCATTGTTTGGTTTCATGGGGGGGGATTAGAAGAGGGGAATAAATTTATTCCACTTGAACTTAAAGAGAAAGGTGTGGCGGTTATAGCGGTCAATTATCGATTAAGTCCTAAAGCGAAAGCCCCCGAATATATTGAAGATGCTGCAGAAGCTGTTGCCTGGGCATTCTCAAACATTGCCAATTATGGTGGAGATCCTTCAAAAATTTATGTATCGGGACATTCGGCGGGTGGGTATTTGGCTTTAATGGTAGGATTAGATAAGCAATATCTTCAAAAATTTGGTGTTGATGCAGATCGTATAAAAGGCCTGGCGCCAATCAGTGGACAGACTAATACACATTATACAATAAAAAAGGAACGTGGACAATCGATGGTGATCCCTCAGATTGATGAGTTTGCACCACTTTCATTTGTACGTAAAGATGCGCCGCCCATCCTCCTGATCACCGGCGATCAACAATTGGAAATGGCTGCGCGGTTCGAGGAAAATGCACATTTGGCAGCAATATTAAAGCAGGTTGGGCATACAAAAACCTCACTCTATCAGCTGCAGGGCTTCGACCATGGTGGTGTATATGCGCCTGCCTGTCTGCTGATGCTTAACTGGATTAGACAAATGGAAAAGTAGATTTATGTATTTAAATAGCGGGTCAAAATAGGCCTCATTATAATATCATAAACAAAAAATAAAATACTACAATTGTTCATTCAAAAATTCTACCGACATTTACTTCAGAAATAACGTATATAGTTACTTCGCAAATTTCAATCCGTTATGTGGACAAAACGCGGCATCGTATTTATAATCTGTATTCTGGGGCTTTTTTTTGTTCCGAATAGGTTATTTGGCTGCCATGCGTCGTCCGAAAAAAACAGTCAGGAAGAGAAATCATGTTGTCTTGATGAAACGCAAAAGACAAGAGACACAGCAACCGTCGATTGTTGTAACGATGATGGAGCCGAGCCGGCGGCTTCAGACGATCGGGTAGATGACTGCAGTAAGCGCTGTGGAGAAAAGTCTTGCCGTGTCTCCTTTCAATATAGTTTCATTGTGTCAGTAATCGAAGCTCCACAGATTTTACCGGCGCATGCCGACGCTTCAAGCTCCTATGCGCGCTATAAGCAACCTTTTTGTACAGATATATATTTTTCCATTTGGCAGCCCCCTCAGCTTGCTCAACGATAGACGGATAGCCTATGCTATGTCTTTTTAGATAGGTTTTCTGCCCAATCCCGATTTATTTAGCTTATGAAAATCCCTTTGGATCTATCGGATTCAATGCATACATGCATTGATTGCTGTACCGTGATTTTCATCAATATACATTTATATACAACACATCATAATCATGAAATTAATTTCATTACTTGGTTTGGTAATCTCGGTATTACTATCCACTCAATATACATATGGACAAATAAAAAATCCAAAGACAGCTACAGTAAAGATCTTAGGAAACACTACGGCTGTTAAAAAGATAATTGAAAAAGTTGGCAGCGATGGACACAATGCGATCGTTGACTGGCATGCGACATCCAAACTAGCATCTATTACTTATGATCCTTCAAAAACAAGTGCTGATGAAGTTCTTAAGCGTATAGCATTGGCAGGCTTCGACAATGAAAAGTTCCTGGCTCCAGCTGATGTTTATGCGCAATTGGCTAAAGCTGAGCAATATGAACGCGTGCTAAAACCAGCATCAAAAAATCGAGCTGAGCAGCAGGTCGATCATAATAAGCATAATCAGGGCGGCCAAACAACAGATAATGCTTCCCATGTTCACCCTTCGAAGATAACAGAGCCTGGTATACAGAAAACAGCGTTTGGCCAGTTGGCAAACCATTATTTGGGGTTAAAAGATGCTTTGGTGAAGACCGATGCACAGGGAGCTGCAGTCAAAGCCACCGCGTTGAAGGAAGCGATAAAGGCCGTCGATATGAATAAACTTACTCCTTCCGAACATACGGTTTGGAAGAAGGTGATGAATAGTTTAGCAGCTGATGCATCGGGCATCGCCCAAAATAAAGATGTGGCTAAGCAACGCGTGACTTTTGCTTCTCTTTCAAACGCTTTGTATGAACTTCTGAGAGTGAGTAAATTGGATGGGCCTATTTATTATCAGCATTGTCCCATGTATGCTAATGGCAAGGGTGCGCATTGGCTCAGTAAAGAGAACGCGATAAAAAATCCTTTCTATGGGGCGCAAATGATCAGTTGTGGAAGTACTGTAGAAACGTTAAACTAATCGCCCTCTCTATGAATTATTGTTCGAGGTCGATCCACCAGTATGGGGTATGACCTATGAGTAACGCAATACCAATTAAGTATGTGAATGAAGATGAGTAAAAAGAGTAATATATTAACTGTTGTTTTATTATTGATGGCCCACCTGACGGTGCTGGCCCAGAAAGTGGTTCGTCATGACCTGTATGTACGGGACACCATTGTCAACTATGCCGGCAAATCAAAACGGGCAATCGCTGTAAACGGACAGATTCCGATGCCTACCTTGACTTTTACAGAAGGAGATACGGCGGAAATTGTAGTTCACAATGAGTTAAAGGAGAGTACGTCGCTACATTGGCATGGTATTTTTTTGCCGAACAGAGAAGACGGTGTACCGCATTTGACGCAGGAGCCGATAAAACCAAATTCATCTTACACCTATCGTTTTCCGATAATCCAGCACGGTACACATTGGTATCACTCGCATTCAGGCCTTCAGGAACAGGTTGGTATGTATGGTAGCCTGATTCTCAACAAGCGTGCAGACGATAAGACTTTCCGCAAAGGAATTGATGATTTACCCGCGATTCCTGTCATATTGAGTGAATGGACAAATTACAATCCAGACAATATTCAGCGGATGCTGCATACAGCAAACGATTGGGCCGCGATAAAAAAAGGTTCAACACAATCTTACGTTGAAGCTATTCAAGAAGGAAAGTTTAAGACAAAAGTTACGAATGAATGGAAACGTCAGCTCGCGATGGATGTCAGTGATGTGTATTATGATAAAGTCTTGATGAACGGGTCTCATTCTACAGATTTAAAGTCGGTGAATGGTAAAGGTTTAAAAGCAGGAGATAAAGTGCGTTTACGAATTTCCAATGGTGGTGCTTCGTCTTATTTTTGGCTGCGTTATGCCGGTGGCAAAATTACCGTCGTTGCCAATGATGGGAATGATGTAGTACCGGTGGAGGTCGATCGATTAATGATTGCTGTATCGGAGACTTATGATGTTGTTGTAACCATTCCGAATGAAGGTACAGCTTACGAATTCATAGCAACAACAGAAGATCGAACGCAATCTGCAAGCTATTTTATCGGTAATGGTATCAAACAGTTGATTTCCCCTCTTCCTCGCCTTAAATATTTTGAAGGTATGAAGATGATGAACGATATGATGAAGATGAATGGGGATCTCAATGATATGGGCATGAAGATGAGTCTGAATCAGATGGATATGAATGTGGTGATGTATCCCGAAATTACAGGTGATGGAAAGAAAAAAGAAGATCACAGTAAACATAGCGGTATGAATCATGGACAAATGAACATGGACGAAGATCCCAATCGTTATAATGCCAATGCATTGGGCGATATTGTCACGCTAAACTATGCGATGTTGGAATCTCCTCAAGCGACTGAACTGCCTAAAGAAGCGCCGATACGAGATCTTAAATTTACGCTTACGGGAAATATGAGCCGTTATGTATGGAGCATGGACAATAAAATTCTTTCTGAGACGGATAAGATACCTGTAAAAAAGGGCGAGGTATTGCGCATTACCATCTATAATAACTCAATGATGCGTCATCCAATACATCTGCATGGCTTTGACTTTAGATTGTTAAATGGAAAAGGATCAAAAGCGCCGTTGAAAAATGTGGTGGATATCATGCCCATGGAGACGGATACGATCGAATTCTTAGCGAATGAAGAAGGGGACTGGTTTTTTCATTGCCATATCCTGTATCATATGATGGCTGGGATGAATCGCGTGTTTGCTGTGGATGATTATAAAAACCCCAATCTTCCTAACAAAGCCAAAGCCTACAAAGAATTGCAAATGGAAAGTAATATGACCCATTTTATGGCGCAAAATGATTTTGCAACCAATGGAAATGACGGTCAGGCCATGTTTCAGAATGCACGTTGGCAGCTCGGTTCCGAATGGCGATTGGGGTACAACGATATGCACGGCTATGAAGTAGAAACCCACCTGGGAAGATACCTTGGGAAGATGCAATGGTTTATGCCATTTGTAGGTTTTGATTATCGTTATCGTCGAATGGGGGAGGATGAACATGAGAAAAATATTTTTGGACAGGCTAATAAAAAAGATAGTCGCAAAGCTTTGAGTCTGGGTTTTATGTATACTTTACCGATGTTAGTTAATTTTCAGGCGGAGGTGTATCACGATGGTATTGTGCGGTTACAGCTTATGCGTGAAGATATTCCGATCTCCAGAAGGATCCGTGGTGATTTTATGGTCAATTCAGATCTTGAATATATGATGGGGCTAAACTATGTCATCACCAAAAATATGGCCTTTAGAACGCATTATGATAGTGATATGGGTTTTGGTGTGGGCTTGTCATTAAATTATTAAAAGCGTCGTAGATCTTATTTAATCTTTTTTGTTCGGAAGAAGAAAAAAATGCCAGAAATTATCAATTTCTGGCATTCAATTATAGTGTGAATTTATGACGACTAAAGTTTTTGATCGCTTAAATCATCCATTTAAATATGCTGGCTCCCCAAGAGAAACCTGCACCAAAGGCGGTTAACATGACTAAGTCACCGGTATTTAATTTTTTAATGTTTTGCCAGATACATAGTGGGATCGTGGCAGCAATGGTATTTCCTAGGTATTCGATATTACTTAACGCCTTGTCTTCTGGTATATTAAGACTACGTCCAACGGCATCAATGATGCGCTGATTAGCCTGATGTGGGATTAACCAATTGATATCTTCAATTTGGAGGTTGTTGCGTTGCAAAACGGTATTACACGCATCGCTCATAGACTGCACAGCATGTCTGAATACAGTTTTACCATCTTGCTTCAGAAATCTGTTGTCGTTTACAGGGAGATTGCTGTCGATGGGATACAAAGAACCTCCAGCCTCGATTTTTAAAAACTCTTTTCCCGCTCCATTGCTACATAGATAGGCATCCATAATTCCTCCTTCTAAAGATGGTTCAAGCCATATCACGCCAGCGCCATCACCAAAAAGAATATTGGTCGAACGGTCTTTTAAATCGACATACGTACTGATGTTGTCGGCCCCGACAACAAGTACGTTTTTGTAACGCCCTGTCTCCACCAAAGCAGCAGCCATATCCAGGGCATATAGAAATCCAGAACAAGCTGCATTAACATCAAAAGCCCAAACATTGGTAAGTCCTAATTTTTCTAAAATGATGTTTGCTGTTGCAGGCATCGGCATATCAGGTGTAGAAGTCGCTACAATGAGCGCATCTACCTCTTTCAGGTTTTTATGATATTGTTCTGCCAGATCTTGTATCGCTTTTACAGCCATATCTGATGTGGCAAGATTCTCTTCTAAAATTCTTCGTTCCTTAATACCTGTACGTTTGATAATCCATTCATCGGATGTATCGCAGAACTGTTCTAAATCTGTATTTGATCTCTTATTCGGTGGAATATATCCGCCAATACCGGTTATTGCGGCATATGGCCTGTGGGGTATTCTCTCCGTCATA
Organism: Sphingobacterium zeae; assembly: GCF_030818895.1. NCBI lineage: Bacteria > Pseudomonadati > Bacteroidota > Sphingobacteriia > Sphingobacteriales > Sphingobacteriaceae > Sphingobacterium > Sphingobacterium zeae. The sequence goes on along the minus strand of NZ_JAUTBA010000001.1, from coordinate 4,796,405 downwards.
AATTAATGTACTCCATTCTCTCTTATTGTATCGCTATTCAATTGGAATAGCTTTGTGCTATTTGAGCTGTAAAACTACGGTTAATTTATGCGATTGGTAAGTAAAAAAAAAGATTTTTGACAAAATAATTACCTTTTACCAACACTTTTAACTGTTTTTTACGTGTTGCCTATACTAATCTTCTAAACGGTTTTGAGGATGCGAAATTAAATATTGAATGTATTTATGTTTTCCGAATTTTAATCTAATGAAGTGCGTCCAAACTGGAAAATAGTCTACCTACTTTTTGTGTTTCAAATCAGCGGAAGGAGCGTTTGGCCTGTTCCAAAAGTTCAGCCAAAATGATTAGTCCTTCTTCGATCAATTCCTCTGATAAGGATCCGTAGCCAAGCCGTATTCCGCCAAAAACATTTTCTCTACTGTAGTTTTCGGGATGCGGTATATGTACTGATTTTTCCTTTAATTTTTGGAATAAAAATGCCCAGTCGATTTGATGTTTAAAAGATAGCCAAACCGCCAATCCTCCTTGTGGAGAAGTATAGCTCACATGATCCTGCAGATGTTTGTTCAATTGGGCGATCATAAAATCACGTTTCTTTTTGTAAAGCAGCGTTGCTTTTCGAATATGTCTACGAATTGTTGCATCCTGAATGAGTTCAAGTACAGCTTGCTCCATAATATTGTCACCTTGTATATCGATGATGTAGCGAAGTTCGGTAATCTGCTGGAGCAACTGCTCGTTTCTTGTCGCCAGATAACCGATACGGAGTGCTGGTGCGACAACTTTGCTCAGCGTACCAATGTATACTGTATTGATCAGCTCCTGCTGTGAAGCGAGCGGATAATAGGGAACTCGTTCAAAATGAAATTCGTAATCGTAATCATCCTCAATGATCGTAAAGTTATATTGGTTGGATAATACTATTAATTGTGATCTCCGTTCTTTGCTTAATGTGACAGTGGTTGGATATTGTCGATGTGGGGTAAGGTATAGCGCCTTAATATTGCTCTTTTTCAATAAATGAGGTAGTAATTCTTCAACGATAAGACCATCGGTATCTACGGGAATAGGAATCAATTTCGCGCCGGCTTTTTCAAAGATCTTCCAGGCTGAATGGTATCCAGGAGACTCCACAAAAATATAATCATTGGGCTGCAATAGGCATTGAGCGACCAGGTACATGGCCATTTGACTTCCACGACTGATGCATAGGTTATTTTTATCAATGTGCATGTTGCGCTCGATGTTGAGCATATTGGCGATTTCTTCCCGAAAATCAAGATGTCCTCGGGGATCGGCATAGCCCATCATTTTCCAACGTGCGCTGCGTTTAAAAATCTGACGATAGGCCCGCCCGAGCTGTTCTACTGGGGCAATCTTGCTGTCTGGATTACCATCATCGAATATAATACGCGTAAGGGGCTGATGATCCGAGAATTCGATCTTTTGTGCAACATATAGGTTAGAGCCATAAGGTAATTGAGCCGCTACAAATATACCTCTACGTGCCTGACTAACCAGCCAGCCTTCGCTCAACAGCAACTGTATGGCATCAATTACCGTGTTTCGGTTTAATTTTAGTTGGGCTGCAAGAGATCTGCTACTGGGTAAGGCCGTTCCCTTCGCCAATCGACCTGATTGTATATCAGCAGAAATGTTATCCGCTATTTGGATATAAATCGCTTTTGAAGAGGATCTGTCAATATCTATCGTTAAATTCCAAGGTCTAAGCATGAGGCTATTGTATCGGGTAATTGTTCAAATATACAATTGTTCTGCAGGATTAAAATACATCGGATAGATTATGCATGATCAGTGCTGCGCTATTCTATTTAAGATGAGTTATTTTGTTTATTGCCTGTGACGGCTGGACTAGGAATAAATAACCATCTTGGACTAGGAATGAAAGGAGATTTAAGTTGATTTTTGAGTTTTACTAATCGAAGTCATTCATGAAACCATTTCCCGTTTTTGAGAAAGTTGATATTGCAATAGAACGAGCCCTTGGTTGCTTTGTCTATGATAAACAGCAGCAGGCCTATTTAGATCTCTATGGTGGTCATGCCGTTATTTCTGTCGGGCATAGCCATCCGCATGTTGTTGAAGAAACTATACAACAGATGAATAAGATCGGATTTTATTCAAATGCAGTTACAAACGATCTTCAGGATCGTTTGGCCGAGCGCTTAGGTAATGCCTGTGGTTATCCTACATATGCTGTTTTTTACAGTAATTCGGGGGCTGAAGCAAATGAAAATGCACTGAAGTTAGCTTCGTTCCATACGGGAAGGAGGAAAGTATTGGCGATGTCAAATGCGTTTCATGGGAGAACCTCAGCCGCGGTTTCGGCAACGGATATCCGGTCGATTCGTGCACCATTAAATGACAGTGAACAATTTGTTTTTACACCCTTCAATGAGATCTCCAGTTTGAAAAAACAATTGGAAACCGAAGAATATTGTGCTGTGATCATTGAACCTATTCAAGGTGTCGGGGGGATTCATCGGGCAAGTCCTAGTTTCTTACAGGAAGTAAGAGCAATCTGCACGAAAACTGGGACTATGCTTATTTTGGATGAAATTCAATGCGGGTATGGGCGCACGGGACGTTTCTTTGCACATCAGCATGCTGGGATAGAAGCCGATTTAATTACGGTGGCCAAAGGGATTGCAAATGGCCTCCCGATGGGGGCGACAATTATTTCGCCTAAAATAAAGCCGGTCATGGGGCAATTGGGCACTACTTTTGGCGGTAGTCATGTGGTTTGCGCGGCGGCACTGGCTGTACTTGATGTCATCCAAAAAGAGCAATTAATTGATAATGCCGCAGCTGTAGGTGAATTTCTGTTGACAGAATTAAGAAAAATTCATGGCGTAAGTGAAGTGAGGGGGCAAGGATTGATGATTGGCGTAGAGTTTGAAAACGATATTCAACACCTACGGGAAGAACTTTTGTTTTCTGAAAAGATTTTTACAGGATATGCAGGACGCTATACCCTCCGACTATTACCGCCGCTCTGTTTCACCATAAATCACGCGGAGACATTTTTGAAGAGTCTACGGAAGCTTGTGCAGAAAGAGGAACTAGCCGATGATGTTTCGGTATATTGATTGGCCCCTCTATAATGATTTTCTGTGAAGTTTTAATGAAGAATTCTCCAGATGAGCTGTTACGCTTTGATAAATGTTGTAAAAGAAGTAATTTCACATCTAGCGTATTTAATCAGTAATAGCTTATAATGGATTTCAAGACAACAAAAAAATATTTGCCTACAGCGGGTTTAGTGAGTATTAAGGAAGATAAATTATTATTGGCGTATAGCAACAATAGAAAGGCATGGTATCTGCCAGGTGGGAAGATTGATGCAGGGGAGGAAGCCCTGCAGTCCCTACGTCGCGAGATTTTGGAGGAGTTGAATATCAATCTGGATCCGGATAAAATCTCGTACTATTGCCATATAACAGCCCCGGCGTACGGGCTTGTGCCAGAGGTTATGATGGAACAGGATTGTTTTCTGTATCCATTAACAGAGCAGATCGAACCTAGTAATGAGATTGGCGCCGTTCGTTATTTTTCACACCAAGAATACCTGGAAGAGCCTATCCAGGTCATTGGCGTTTTGCATGTGTTTGACAAGTTGAAGGCTGACGGATTGATTTAAAAAACTGTCGCTACTAGATGCCGTAGCCTTCATTGAGGCAGCTTATACCTTTTGTGTTTTTTAAAGGAATAATTTTCTGGCTTTTGGTATCCATGCGCCATGCCTTGACGATTTTGTCGAAATATTCTTTGCTTTCATCGACCCGGCTAATGGCTATAATTTCACTGTTTGGTTTGTCACCTTGCTTGCAGTTGCATAAGCTAAGCTGCTCGTTGGACTTCAGTTTTTGGATATTGATGGTATCCAAAATCTTGTATTTGACTTTACCTTTGGTATCATCGGGTAATAATTCCTCTAAAATACAAACACCATTTTTGGCATTTGTAAAATAACCGGCAGCAAAGCGATAGTCCCCATGTGCATTCTTGTCGGTTTCAATAAGTGCGCCAGTTGCGTAGGTATAAGATTTTAATTCAGCAATTTCATTGATCTCACGGAATACTTTCCCATATAAGGGGTTTTTCTGATCATTCGGACTGTTGAAACTGTACCAACAGCAGATCGATAGCAGTGCAAATGAAATAATTAGAGTTTGTTTCATGGTGTCAAATCATTAATTAGGGTATTAAGATAATAATTCTCTTTGTTATTTTAATGCATGTTTTAATTAAAACCCTCTTTTGGTCGACTAAATTTACAAAAAGTAATTAGCGTTTTTTTTAATTCTTTGCGGCCTGTATTTGGAAGAGCAGTGGGAATCGATCGGCATTAATGGATACATGGCTTTGTTAAAGTCTTTCTTGTGAGGTAGTTTGCATACGCTTTAAAATTTTTCATGTATTTTTGTGCCGTGAAATTTCGATTTAAAAATGGCGAGCAGAAAAATACTATTATCCTGATTGTCTGTTTGTTGTTGTTGCTGCTGGTAGGGGGAGGACTGCTCGGTATTATTCATCATAAAGTTGATCGTCTTAAGAATAGAATATTGATTGATTTTGCTGATGAGAATATGTTGCTTGTCAAGAAGCAGCTAGAATTGCTGCAACAAGATCTGTACCTTTCTGAGAAAAAGATATTGGAACAACCCGTTTTCGATCCAAAAGAAATTGGCGATTCCTTATTGGTCATTATCCCTGTGGGTCAGGTTGAAGATGTAGGCAACAGGATGCTAACATTGTTACGCACCCGGACAATACATCATCGGCTGTATCATATATACATGGATATTGAACGGCTGAATGCTTATTTTTCAAAACTCAACTTTGGAAGGCGCGCTTACTTTGAGATCTATGACGACCGCGGTATCTGTGTATATTCTCCAGATAATAGGAGGTGGGGACGAAGAAATACTGCAGCATTTTCAAAACAAGGTCAAATTGTCCAGTCAGATTTTCTGCAGCTGGACGTGATGGTCAATTCTTATCCTTCTAACATTCTTTTTGTTGGTGGTGAAATTAAGGTATATGTTTTGTTGTTGAGCATCGAGGAGGAAATCCAGGAATTGTTGACTTATAGTATCTTGCTCGGTGTGGGACTGATGCTGGTGGCTATGGCATTAATATACTTCAATGTTGTGGAGCGGCGTAAAATTCAACAATTGAAATTGCTGGCCTTGGAACAGGAAAATGAATATACGCAGATGCGTCTTGTGCAATTGAGACAACAGATCAATCCACATTTTTTATTCAATACCTTTGGTTCACTTCAGTACTTAATCGGAAAAGACGATGAACTGGCCAAGTCTTTTATTGGCAAGATGACTAAAGTCTATCGGAAGATGCTGCGTACAGACGAGGCGGAATGGTCTACGCTACGAGAGGAACTGGAATTGGGTAAAGCTTATTTCTTCTTGCAGCAGGTGCGTTTTGGGGCGGCATTAAATGATATGGATATTCAAATTTCAAACGAATTACTGGAAAAAAGGATTCCCCGTTTGGGTTTGCAAATGCTTATTGAGAATGCGATAAAGCATACTCGTATTTCTAAAGAGAATCCGCTTACTATCCGGTTGATCTACATTCCTGAAAGTAACTTGCTGGAGATTAGCAACAACTGGCAGCGCCGGCAGGGGGCAGAGTCGCAAGGCGAGGGGTACGGGCTCAATTACTTATCATCGATCTATACTTATTATAGAATGTCTGGTTTTCAGTTCGGAATAGAGGGGGGACAATTTATTGTTCGATTACCACTCGCATAATACCTTATATGAGTAATGAAATTTGAGGTGTCTAACGTGTTCACGTTTTTATCGTGCGTGTTCATACCGCTAAACTACGTGTTCATCCCTTTATGTATTATTCTGTACAATATTTTTAACAAATTTGGCTCTTAATCCAGTGGTTTTAGTTTGTGATCAGCCTAATCTTATCCGACAAGATGTCAAGACCTTTATAGCATGCAATTTAGGATAGACTTCATGGAATAGATGCAATTACTTTCTGATACAACTTATCCTTAGCTTATACAAGCTTTGGTTAAACCATGAATATTCGATTGATATTACATCGATACCAGTGAAAAACAAATAGCGCGCCACGAGCTCATTTATGCCTTTGAAAGCGAGCTTAAAAATAATTATTTGATGAAAAACACTTATACAAAGCTAGCCATAGGTCTTCTATTTTCAGCGGGTCTAATGCAATCTTGTTCTATATTGCAAACAGTTGGTTTAAGAAAAAAAGAGACGGTTATTGCTGCCAAGGATTCGACAGGCAAGAAAGACTCTACAGCAGCGTACGACAAATTGTTGAAAGATGCACAGGTGGATAGTGGGATGTTTACGGTGATCCGTAAGGAAAATAACTACTACTTTGAGATTCCATTGAAAAAGATGGGGCAAGATATTCTGTTGATTCAGAAGTTATCTTCTGTTCCATTGGCGCTGAATGAAGCCGGCGTAAATAAAGGAATGAATTATGAAAATAAGGTCATTCGTTTTACCCATCGTAAGGAGAGAAAAGAAGTATGGGTTTCGGAGATTAAACCACAGGTCGAAGTACCTAAGGGGGATGCGATTGCGGCTTCAGTTTATGATAACTACCGTCCTTCTTATATCGAATCCTTCAAAGTCGAGAGCTACTCCAAAGACTCTAGTGCTGTAGTAATAAAAGTAAACAAGGTTTTTGATGGTTCAGAAAAGAGCTTTACGGATGTGTTTACCTCTTTGGGCTTGGGTACTTCGCCGAAGACCAATATTTCTACAATCGAAGATATCAAATCGTATTCCAATAATATCGTTGTGAAATCGGTATTGTCCACGAAGGTGACGGAAGGGAATGAATCGGTGCCGGTTTCTCTAGAGATAACGAGCAATCTGTATGAGCTGCCAGAAACACCTATGGTAGCGCGTTTTGCCGATCCAAGAGTAGGATTTTTTACTTCACCACGTTGGTATTTTAACGATAAACAACAAGAACTGGATAAGAAAAATCTAGTCAATCGCTGGCGATTGGAACCGAAAGATCAAGACAAAGAGCGCTATTTGAAAGGGGAGCTTGTAGAACCAAAGAAGCCGATTGTTTTTTATTTGGATCCGGCGACACCAAAACAATGGCGTCAGGCTATCATTGATGGCGTACACGATTGGCAGGTCGCCTTTGAAGCTGCTGGTTTCAAGAATGCAATTCTGGCTAAACAACAGCCCGACAGCGTCAAATTTGATCCGGACGATGCTAACGTTTCTTCTATCGTATATGCAGCATCTGCACAGGCTAATGCGATGGGACCATCCGTCGTTGATCCACGCTCGGGCGAGATATTGGAAGCTGATGTGATCTGGTGGCATAACGTTATGACTATTCTGAACAGCTGGATGCGTATACAGACAGGCATCGTCGATACATCAGTACGTGCTAATGTTTTCTCCGATGAGAAAATGGCACATGCCATTCGTTTTGTATCATCGCATGAAATTGGCCATACTTTGGGGCTTATGCATAATATGGGGGCATCGGCAAGTTTCCCTGTGGATTCATTACGGAGTAAAAGCTTTACCGCAAAAATGGGGGGGACAGCACCTTCTATCATGGATTATGCGCGTTTCAATTATGTCGCGCAACCTGAGGATGGTGTAGAACAGATTACTCCGGTGATTGGCGCATACGACAAGTATGCGATTGGCTGGGCTTACCGTTGGTATGGCAAAACGCAACCTTGGGATGAAATTCCTTTGTTAAGAAAGGAAATTGACAGCCATGTACACGATCCGATTTATCATTATGGTGAACAGCAGGATTCAAAAAATATCGTTGATCCGCGGGCCCAATCGGAAGATCTGGGTGACGACGCGATGAAAGCTGGCGAATATGGCATGCTGAATCTGCGTCGTATGATGCCGAATATAATCAACTGGACCACTAATGTAGGTGATGATTACTACCGTGCCGGTAAATTATATATGGGTGTCGTCGGTCAATGGTACGCGTATGCGGACCATGTTCTAAATAACATCGGGGGTATCTATCTAGAAAATGCTGTTTTGGGCGATCAAAAAGATGCGTATAGTCCAGTGCCAAAAGACAAACAGGTACGTGCTTTGGAATATCTCAAGAAGAATGTTTTCTACATGCCCGAGTGGTTGTTCGTCCCAGAGCTGATGGCAAAAACTTTTCCGTTGAGAGATTCGCCGATAGGACCATTTGAGTACGCTCCTTATAACTTACAACGTGAATTTCAATACGCTATGTTGTATAAACTTGTGAACGATGAGCGTCTACTGCGTATGGTTGAGATGGAAAATCTTTTTGGAAGTAAAAAAGCATGGAGTGCACCTGAGTTTCTGACTTCTGTACGTCAGACAATTTTTGCTAAAACCATCAGTGGACAAGCGTTGGATCTTAAAACACGGATGCTTCAACAAAACTATGTGGATGTGCTGATGGTCTCTACAAACAAATCCATGGAGAAGTTAAACGCGAAGAAACTGGCAGGCATTGAGCAATTGGTTGAAGCGACACGACCTGCTCTATGTTTGCATCCACAACATGCATCCTCTTCACCAGTTGAACTTCGGAATGTCCATGTCACCGGTATGATGCGCACGTCCGATATGCTGACCTACAAACGCGCTGAATTATATGAGATCTACCAGTTGCTGAAACAAAAGCAGCGGACTGGTGATGCCATTACAAAATCGCATTACATGGATCTTTTACTACGTATTGCAAATACCTTAGAATTAAACTAATATATTAACATCTACCAAAATGAATAAGTTTTTAATACCGTTGACCTTCATGTGTGTGCACGTTGCGCATGCGCAGGAATCCAGGGAGCTGAAAGGAAAGGTACTGGATGCGGTCACGTTAAAACCGGTCGTTGGGGCGACGGTTGTCGTTGAAAGTTCGGCAGTAGCAGAAGATATCGGTGTACCTAATCAGGTGCAGCAGTCGGCCTTGGGTTCATTGACCGATGCGGCTGGTGAATTTCGCTTAAAAGTGCCTAGTAATTTAAAATATGTAACGATTAGCTATGTCGGGTACCAGCGTATTCAAGTGCCGGTATTCCAGGATCATAAAACAATCTTGCTGCAGCCAAGTGGTGAATCCTTGGATGAGGTGATCGTAACAGGTTATACGGATATCAAAAAACGTAAGAATACGACGGCTTACAATAAAATCAATGTAGCAGACATCAAGCAGACGGGGGTTGCATCGATCGATGAAATGTTGGCCGGTCAGGTGGCGGGTTTACAGTTGAGCAATTTTAACGGTGGACCAAATAGTGCGCCACAGATCCGTATCCGTGGTACAGTATCACTCAATGGCACCCAAGACCCATTATGGGTGATTGATGGCTTGCCTATCGAAGGCACTGCAATGCCAAACCGAATAGATAAAGACGATCTTAATAGTTTGACAAATCTTCCTATTGCAGGCATCAACCCCGATGATATTGCCGATATTACCGTTTTGAAAGATGCTGCAGCGACTTCAATCTATGGTGCGAGGGCAGCAAACGGGGTGATTGTAATTACCACGAAAAGAGGTAAACCTGGACCTGCAAAATTACAGGTTTCGGCCAACACCTTTGTAACACAGCGTCCAGACTTTGGTAAACTTAATCTGATGGATGCCAGTGAAAAAATAGATTTCGAACTTTTGATGGCCGACCGTACCGATTTAAATTATCGTACAGATAAGGGGGCTGTTATGCGGATATTAAACAAAGCAAATGCATTGGATGCTTATCGTTCTGGTGGTTTAGCAGCTCTGTCACCGGAAGTACAACAGTCAATCAATCAATTGCGCACACAACAAACAGACTGGGGGAAAGAATTGTACCGTCAGGCAGTTAATCAACAATATTCGGCATCCATCTCTGGTGGTAATGATGGACATCGCTATTATTTGTCCAGTGGTTTTTATGATGAAAAAGGAGCTACAAAAGCGGTAGATCTCCGTCGTTATTCCCTCACGCTAAATAATGACTTTACAATCAACGATCGATTTAAAGCCGGTATTAATTTATTGGGCTCGGTCTCGAATAGACAAAATCCAATTCAGGATCGGGATGCTTTTACGAACCCAAGTTATTATGTCCGTTCAGTCAACCCATATCTTTCTATTTATGATCAATCTGGGAAATTTAACTATGACCCAGATATCGAGGGTTTTGAAAAAGATACCTATATTCCTTTTAATGCAATAGAGGAACGTGAGAATACCAAATATACATTGACGAATAAGGCGTTAAAAGCAATCAGTTATTTAGAATACGCTATTTTACCACAGTTATCCTTGAGAACAGAGCTTGGTTTGCAATTTGATGAAAATAAAACAGAAAAATTTGCTGATCAGGAAAGCTATAATACCCGCAAATTGCGCGCTGCTACACGTTACTATGATGCCGCTAGTAAGACAAATAAGTATTTCTTACCTGTAGGTGGAACGATCGAGAATTCCAATAATAGCGTGTTTCAATACAATTGGAAAACGTACTTAAAATACAATAAAACTTGGAACGATCGCCACGAACTGGATGTAATGGGCGGAACAGAACTGAGACGGAGCAAGAGTGAGATTGTAACGACTAAAGGCTTTGGATACAACCCGGCCACATTGACGACTCAAACGCTTATCTTTCCAAACAGTACATACCAAAATGATTCAAGGTTCGTGCAATATAGAAAAGGATTTGTGGAAAGTTCTTATGCCTCGTTCTATGGGAATGCAACCTATACATTTGATCGGAAATACAACCTATATGCAAGTATTCGACAAGACGGTTCGAATATGTTTGGTGTAGATCCTAAATACCGCTTTCTTCCGATTTGGTCTATTTCTGGATCATGGAATGTATTGGAAGAAGAGTTTATAAAAGGAAAAACAGCCTTGTCTGATCTCCGAGTGCGGGCCTCTTATGGTACGCAAGGAAATATTGATCGCAATACCTATCCTTTTATTGTTGGATACTATAATAACATTACCATGTTACCAGGTAATAATGAAGGAACAGTATTTGTCGATATGCCTGCCAATGATAAACTTCGCTGGGAAAAGACACAGTCATATAATGCCGGAATTGATTTGGGCTTATGGAAAAATAGATTAAATATCACTGTTGATTATTATAACAGAAAAAGCACAGACTTGATCGACTATAGCGCAATTCCATTAGAAAATGGTTTCCAAAATGTAAAAGTTAATTGGGCTTCCGCAAGAAATCAAGGTGTTGAATTGACTATCTCAAGCCGTCAAATCCAAACTGATAAATTTTCTTGGTCAACAGATTTTAATATTGCACATAATAACAACAAACTATTAAAGGTGCTGGCTAATCCAAAAGCTTATTCCCTTGAAACACAGGTAGGACGCCCAATTAATGGTTTATATGTGTTGGAAACAGCCGGATTGGATAAAGATGGGGTGATGCAATTTAGAAATCAAGATGGAACGGTTTCAAGCTTTGAGGAATTCTATGGATTATATGATCCTTGGGCAGAGTTCCTGCCGGGGTATATTTCACAAACCGATATGACAGCCGCAGAATACCGCGCTAAATTTAAATATAAAGGCAGTAAAGATCCTAAGTTTGTTGGCGGTATGACCAACCGTTTCCGTTATGCTAACTTTGATCTTGCGATCTCTGCGGTATTTAATTTGGAACGTTGGGTGACCCGTACACCCACCTATAACCCCGGCTTTGGTAGATCGGGGGCAGAATTACACTGTAGATCTGTTGAAGGCGGTTCAAAAGGACTTAAATATGCCCGCATTGGGAAGTATAAGTTCTGAATTCAATGATCGCTGGATGGCCTTTGGTTGGATGGAAAGCAACGATCCGATCAAATCATTCAACCTATATGATATCTGGGCCAAGAAAATGAGTTATGTCCGCATCAATAGTATACGTTTAGGCTACACCTTACCGGCCGCACTAAGCAAAAAAATTGGCGCAGGCAATTTGCGTGTGAATGTAGAAGGACGTAACCTTTTTGTTATCGGTGCTAATTACGAGGGGTATTTTGATCCAGAGACCTATGGTAACTATTATGCGCAACCGATCAGTAAATCTTTTGCCTTTGGTCTGTCAGCAAGTTTTTAATTTTTTTAATTGATAATAACATGAAAAAAATAATTTATTTTGGAATGATCATGGCCGCTAGTGCATTGACATCCTGTGATAAATATTTAGATATAAAACCGGTAGGGACTGTCATTCCTGCTTCGGAAAGTGATTTTAGGGGGTTAATGACAAGTAGCTATGCAAACTTTCCTGCACATAAGTCCTATTTGTCCTTGCGTACGGATGAGTTAGTGTTAGATGAAAGTTCGACCGATGCTGCTAGAACCAAAGATATCTATCTTTGGAACGATCAAAACCCTGATCCGACAACGATTCCTTATCCTTACTTGACATTTTATAGCAGTATTTTTTATACCAATCAGGTCATCAGTACTATTGATGATAAGTTGGCTAGCAATCCGACGGTGGATCAGATTAAAGGGGAAGCCTATCTGATGCGCGCCTATTCACATTTTGAGTTATTAAATCTTTACAGTGAGGTCTATTCGGCTAATAATGCAGGGCTTCGCGGTGTCTCTTTGTCAACGAAGATTGACCTGGAACAGCGTTTTGTGCCCACGACCATCGGAGAGTCTTATGCGCAGATCCTAACTGATATGGAGAAGGGGACTAGTTTATTAACAGTGGATGATCAGGTTAAAGGTGCTAATTATCGCTTTAGCAAACGTGCCGCTTATGCAATGGCCGCACGTGTTCGTTTATATCGTGGAGAATGGCAAGCAGCGGTTGATGCGGCAAAAAAGGCACTCACTATAAACGATAAATTGGTTGACTTGAATGTTGGCGGAAGTCAACTTCCGAATGATTTTGAATCTGCCGAGATGATTATGGCCCTGGAAAAAGTGTCTGTTCCTGAAGTTCGCTCGAGCTCATTTATTTCGTTTTCTTTATTGTCTGCATATTCGGATGGTGACTTGAGGAAAGGTCGTTACTTCCAAAAAAGTGGGGGCGATTTTGTATCCCTCAAAGGTGGAGACAACCGTTTTAACGTGAGTTTTAGAAATGCTGAACTTTATTTGACTTTAGCAGAATGTTATGTACGTTTGGGGAATACTGCAGAAGCGTTGAAATACCTATCTGCTTTAAAGAAAAATAGATTCACAGCAGATGCCTGTGCCAAAGAAACTAAGGCTGACGCAAGTTTGTCAACAGCACAGTTGCTGGATGCGGTTTTACTGGAGCGTAAACGTGAACTGGCGCTAGAGGGATTACGTTGGTATGATCTAAAACGGACGACACGCCCTGCGATCACGCACAGTAGTTTCGGTAGAACGGTAACCTTACAGCAGAATGATCCTCGTTATGTCATTCGTTATCCACAGGAAGCGATCAATAATAATCCCGATCTGTTGAAATAATTGATTTTTTTAAATCCTATATATATTAATCCATTTTCTTTTTAAGGAAATGGATTTTTTATTACATTCAACCCATGGGATGGAAAATACTGATTGTCGAAGACGAAGACTGGGCTTTTATAGGCTTGAAAGAGATGTTGACTGCGCTCTATGGAGAAAGTGAACTAACCTTTACAAATGCAAAAGAGGTTCAGGAAGCGGTGACGACGATCAATAGACATCAATTCGACCTGATTTTTATGGATATTCACCTCATGGATGGGCTGAGCTTTGAAATTTTTAAGCAGGTATCTATCGATGTACCACTGATTTTTACGACTGCTTACGAACAATATGCATTGGAGGCCTTCCAAAATAAGGGTTATGCCTATCTGTTAAAACCTTACGATAGCGACGAGTTGGCGGAGGTCATGAAACGTATCGAACCGCTACTACCCAACGTAGAACCTCGGCTCAAACAGCGTTTTCTAGTGAAATACGGTAATTTTTTAAAGTCGCTGGCCATTGCTGATATTGCGTATTTTATGGCAGAAGACAAAGAGCTGTATGCCGTAGAAAAAGGATCGGGAATTGCATACATTATTGAAGATACCATTACACATCTCGTTTCACAGGTGGATCCTACAGTTTTCTTTCAGATCAATCGGAAATTCCTTGTTCGGATAGATGCCATCCAGTCCATGTTAAAGATTAGTCGAAATCGAATCAAATTAGAGCTAATGCCTTCAACCCCAGAAGGAATTGTCGTCATTGTTAGTGAGGAACGGTCCCCGAAGTTTCAAAAATGGCTTGATCAATAATGGTGATTTGGATCAATTTAGCTTACTACCCGATATATTCATTCGAAACGAGCTGTTGATTCCGATAAGTATGTTGGGTTAACTTTTCCACATAATGTTAATAACGTTGTTGAAAACCTGTTTATAAGAAAAATACATTTATTAACAGTATTTATTAACATTTTGTTGATAACCTTTCTTTCTCTTCTTTTTGCTTTTGTTCATCCAGATGATATATCCGGTAATCGGCAACGACGCACAACACAAACTACCTAGGCATGCAATGATTTTTGTTGAGATGTTACCTATGCTACCTGTGTGGATATCATAATTAAGGGCGCCCAACTTATCACCGTAGTGTAGTTGTTCGCTAGACTTGATTTCGTATAGATTATTGCCTCTTCTGTCAAAATAGAGCCAATCAAACACCCCGCTTCGTTTTTCATCATGGCGTACCTGAATATCCATTCCTGTTTGCGTATCTTTTTTCAATCGTATAGACATCATTTCAGCGGTGGGATAATTTGTCAGTGCATACCGCAACGCATTGTCCTGAAACTGATTTTCTGCCGTAGGTAATGGCACAGGTGAAATGCGCCCAGAAGATGCAGTTGTCGACTGCAATACATTGAATGTTGCGATGTATGATTTTTTAAAGCCGGGGAAAGCAAAGGCGAGTCCAGTTATGGCAAAAATCAATCCTATGAATAGGCTATAAAAACCGATGACATTGTGCAGATCGTGGTTGAGTCGTTTCCATTTAACTTTGGTATCAATCCAAAAACTTCGCTTGAGATTCTTGCCTTTCCATTTTTTTGGCCACCAAAGAACGATGCCACTCAGTAGGATAATAATAAAGATGGCGGTTGACCAGGCGACGATAGGATGGCCAAATCGCTTACCCAAAAGTAGGTTAAGGTGAAGCTGAAGTGTCAGCTGAAAGAATTCTGTTTTTGAATTTTCAACGTGTTGTACTTGCCCGCTGTATGGGTTGACGAATACGCGTTTATAGTATTTGTAATAATTCCAGTGACCAAATGCGTTTTCGTCAGTTTTTACAGCACGAAACACCCAAGTACGGTTCTTGGTTGGATAAAGGTCAACTCGCGTAATTTTCTCATCCGTTGGAAGGCTTTTCTGTGCATTGTGAAGAAGCGTGCTTAAAGGAAGTGGAATGGTTGGATGGCCGGTGGTGCCGGAGATAAAATATTTTTCAGGATAAGCCACTAGTTTGAGCTCATCCTGAAAGGTGTATATACAGCCTGTCAGGCTTAGGATGGTGACGACAACACCGGTAATGATTCCGAGCCATTTATGCAACCAAAGGGTGACAGTTTTAAACATATCAAAATTTATAGTTGATGTTAAACGAAGCCAACATCCCTTGTCCTTTTACATACTCTTCATTTAGGGCACGGTATTGACTAACCACAGGATAATAGTTTTTATTAAATAAGTTCTCTATTCCCATACCAATAGACCATTGTTTATTGATATGGTAGTTACTATTTAAATTAAATACATCAACAGGTTTGACCGGTCCCTCGCTGTTTTTGTATATTCCTTTTTCGTTGGGAAGGAATCTGTCCCGTGACCCTGTATGTACCCAAAAAAGCTGAAAGGTAAGGGGTTGGATTGGCGTGTAGTAAATATATCCCGTTGCTTTTTTGGGAGAAATACGTGAGCCATTGAGGTAGGACTTTGTTCCGTCATCCTTTTTGGATTTCCCTTCTACATAGGCATAAGTTCCGCCAATGGTCAATTGCTGTGAAATGTTAGCGCTTAATGCAACTTCATATCCATATACATCCTCTGGCAGGCGTTGGGGCATCAGGTAACCACCGATATCAACAAGTTCGACTCCCATTTTAGATGTACTGTAGTAGTAGGCGGCGGATAGTTGGAAAATACTATAATTACTTGAAAATCCTATTTCATAATTGTTGGTAATGATCGGATCAGTTTTTAGGCTGTCTAGGTCATTATCTGTTGCTCTGCGGACGATACGACCCAGTTCGTTAATCGCGAAACCCTGTGAGAAACTAATGAAGGGGTTAAAAATTGCATATTTGTTATAACGTAAGCCTGCATTGAAGGTTGCTCCTTTGTAAGGGATCTTTCCACCCTTTACAGCAATACTTCCCTCGTTGTTGGGACCCGTAGCAATGGTATTGAAGTCCTTGATTTTTACGGTTGCATTTTCATAGCGTACACCGCCTTTAAAGATTAAATTTTCTAGGAAATCAATCTTAACTTGGGCGTATGGAGCAATGTTTAACATATTCATATAGGGGATATAAACCCTTCCATCAGTCAGATTCTGATCTGTCACATCATTTAATAAGTCTATACCATAGGTAATGTCCGCATTGGATCCCAATAGCTGAAATGGCGTGTTGAGATTAACGCGTAATCCTTTTTTCTCCGAATTGATTTGTGTTTGTCCCGGACCATACCATGCAGAAGCTTTCTCGACATAACGATTCATGGAGCGAAACGTATTGTAGTACGCTGATGCCGTTAAAGATGTGGAGGCAAAGAGATTGTTTTTGTTGTAGGTCAGCATGGCATTGTGGTTGTAGGGAGTTCCAGCCGGTTTACCTGGATCTTCGCCTTTTACTCCTATCGTAGGAGTCTGTCCATATATACCTGCCTGGCTGATGTATCTGTTGTGTTGATTGCTTCTGTAGAAGTTGTACACTGCCGTTATATTAGAATTACTATCGATGCGGTAACCAGCCTTTAAGAATGCGTTGTATTGATAGGTGTTCGAAAGACCGTCAGTCTGACCAAGGGGGACACCGTCGCCGTCGCGTTGCAGTCCAACGTAATCGGCGGATCCACTGACGGTATAATTCCATTTATTTTTTTGTCCGTAAAATGTCTGTCCTAGACGATATCCCATCGTGCCTGAACTATGGACGGGGTTGAACGTTGTTCGCAAACTTGTGATTCCTTGGATAGGAGTCGCGTCTTTTGATGGACTGCGTGTAATGTAATTGATAATACCACCAGCAGATCCATTGCCATATATTGATGTGGCACCTTTGATAACTTCAACCCGCTCAATAACACTCGGATCGATGGTCCGCAGATCGCGTTGTCCATTCATCAAGGGGGTGGATTGTGGAATTCCATCAATCAATACCAATACAGATCGTCCACGGAGGGTCTGGCCGGAGTTGGTTGCTTTGTTTGTCGCAGTTCCAAGTCCAGGAATGGTATTACCTAAAATAGCGGAAAGATTGGTGCTGATTTGGCTTTGGGCTTCAATTTCTTTTGTGGTCAAGATCGTTACTGAAGAAGGAACTGTGGAGATGCTTTCCGCTTTACGTCCTGCTGTTACAATGATCTCATCTAAAACTTGGGTAGAATTAAGCTGAATGATTAAGGGGTGTTGAACGGTATCTAAATTCACCATTTTTTCAACCGGAGAGAAGCCTGTATAGGATACCCGTAATTGAATAGTATTGCTTAAACTTTTTTTTGCAAAATTGAATTGCCCAAATTGATTGGAATATCCTACGCTCTTTCCATCAACTTTGATATTCGCTTGCCTTAATGGTTTATTTTCTCGGTCTTTTACAACAAGGGATATTTCTTGTGCATTTAGCTTAGCACTTAGAAGCAAAAAGATTCCACAATTGAACATCATATAGCGTGTTCTATTCTTCATGGTAATTTATTTAGATCAAATATAAATTAATGTGCAAATATAGTTATTTTATAATTGTGACAACATCAATGTGCTCTTTTTTTGATTTTTTTAGTGGTTATTGTTGGATTTTAAGGCTAATTTAGTAGCCAATGCACTGCTGTCTGCTATCAAATTAGATCATTATTTTTTGCAAAAATAATCTGTTCGCTAGATTTACTTTGATCAGGCGATGTGTGAGATTTTACTTATTCTAAAGGTAACGAAATTGGCATCGGGACCATTGAAGCAGGACCTCTCGAGAACGAGATTATTAACGATAAAGTGAAACAAAGCAGAAAGGCCAAAAATACTAAGCTGTATTTGCTGTCGACGCTGCAGTTATGGCATCTGGTGTGCCGATGAAAGGTGAAGAAGCCATCGATTTAGATTGATAATTATCAATCTAAATCGATATTATTACTTAAGAATGTAAGGTACTTGGGGGATTCATCCTCGAAAATATCTTTTCCTTCCATCATATAAGCCCGGAGGAGATATTCCTGAGCCAGCTCACTATTATTGTCGTGTAGGTAGCATTGTCCTAACCGCAACATAATAAACGGATTTTCGTAAGCATTTTCGATGATATTTTGTTTTGCTTTTTCAAAATGGGAGAGCGCATTGGTAAAGTCGTCGAGTAAGAAAAAAGCATCTCCTATCGAGGCTTCG
The DNA here is from genome assembly GCF_030818895.1 of Sphingobacterium zeae. NCBI lineage: Bacteria > Pseudomonadati > Bacteroidota > Sphingobacteriia > Sphingobacteriales > Sphingobacteriaceae > Sphingobacterium > Sphingobacterium zeae. The sequence continues at coordinate 4,777,774 of NZ_JAUTBA010000001.1, read as the reverse complement.
AGCCAGAGGCTTTCTGCGTGAACATTTTGCGGACTTGGTACCAAATCAAGTGCTTCGGTCCACAAGCGGATCGCTTCCTGATAGTTGCCTTCGTCACATTGAATGTTTCCTTCTTCGCTGAGTTGGTCTATTCTGTCTAATGTTTGATCATCCATGGCATTTAAATCGTTAAAGTCCTATACTAAGGTAAGAAATAAAATAACAAAAAACACCTGAAGCATATGCGTCAGGTGTAAGTAAAAATGTTGAGTTTATTTATTCCACCATAATTTGGTGCTGATTACGTCATCCCCCTGTCGGGCAAGTGCAGTTTGATAATTTGTTTTATTAGTACTTTGCTCCTTCAACGGATACACTAGGCGGCTAGGTATTGTATTTCCAACCTCTGGAGTAAAATTATATGTAACTGGTTTACCTTCTACTGTTCCACTCCATGTAATGTCACCTTTTTTGATTAGAAATAATGGATAACCGGTTCTTCTAATTTCGGACCAAGATTCAATACTTTGGTTAAAAAGTGCGAGGTATTTTTGAGAAAGTACATTTTCCATATTTGCAGCGGGAAGTTTACCCAAATAGGTTGCAATTTCATTAGCAGGCACCGACCATTTTTCAAGAGAAGCTCGAACCCCCTTCTCGTAATTTTCCTGATCCCAGTTGTTGTTTTCCGCTAAAATAAAAGAAACTTCCGCGTATTCTAAAAGTACTTCTCCATAATCTGCGGCGTTGATAATTTCACTAGGTAATGATATTTTGTCAACGGGAAATAGATTTCCTGCGGCGAGGGGAAGACCATACGGTTGCCCGAAATAAGCATTTCCTGAGCTTGTTGGTTTAGCAAATTTTGAAAGACGCGGATCTACAATTTTAAAGGGACCACGGCTACCCTGTAAAGTTTCAATGAGGACATTGGAAATGGCAAAATCTTTTCGATTGGCTGTTACTGTTGCTCTAAACAATGGTGCTTCATTTGGTGACGTTTTGGAGTATTTAAATACCGCGTTGTCGATGTTGGAGGTAAAAACACCTTTTTTAATGGCATCGGCGATATGTGTTATTGCCAAAGTTGCGTCTTTGCTTTTGATACGATTAGCAACACGTAGACGTAACGAATTGGCGAATTTCGCCCAGCTGCTATTTGATCCTTTATATATAATATCGGCTGTTCCGAAAGTCGTAGCTGTTGGATATTTGGCTAATGTGTCAGCGGCCTGCTGTAATTCATTGAGAATATCTTTGTAGATTTTCTCCTGACTTGCATATTTTGGTGTCAGATTATCTGGATCCTGCTGCAGAGCTTCAAAATCTGCATCTTTATTCCCATAGGATTCGTATGGAATATCTCCAAAAACGTCTGTCAAAGATTGAAAGGCATAGGCTTTGAGTATTCTTGCTATAGCAATTTGATTGGCATTTGTACCAGCAGTTCCCGCAGCAGCAATTGCTTTGGTTGATTCATTTGTATTCAGCTTAATAATTTCATTTAAATTATTGAGGGATTTATACGTTGCTGTCCAATAGTTGTCTGAATAGCTTGTTGGTATCTGATAACGGGATTGATCTGTATAGATGTTTTGACTGAAATATTGCGTAAATAACTGTGCACCTCGTAGGCTGATTTCTTCACTTCGCAATGCGCTGACCATTTGTTTTTCGGCCGTCACTAAGATCGTAGGTGTTGTGACATAAGCCGGTCTATTTGGATCTGTGTTGATATCACTAAACGTGGATTTGGAGCACGAAGTAGCAATAAAGGATAAGCCAATTAATGAAGTATATAATATGTTTGATATTTTCATCTGTGTATATTTATTTATGAGTGCTTGTTTTGATTATTGTCAATGAATCTGTTGCACTTGGTTTATCTTTTAGAGTTGATGAATAATCAGATTTACCCATTCAAAATAGTGTTGGAATAAATCATGATGGGTTTCATTGTTCTAGAATTTAAGATTAACGTTAAAGCCATAAGTAACGGGTAGGGGAATATTACCTCCTTCAATTCCCTGTACGTTACCACCGCTGGATGTAAATTCTGGATCAATGTATTTACTCTTGGTATAAATATTCCAAAGATTACGTCCGTATACATTTAAGCCAATGTTTTTGATGATTTTGGGATTGGTTAATTTGAAATTGTAACCCAGCGTAACTTCTCTTAACTTAATATATGTCGCGTCGAAAATGGAAAATGTTGTTGGGCCGTTATATTCATTGCGCGCCCATTGTTGCGCTGTAATATTAGTGGTATTCTGTTGGATATTACTTACATCATATGAGCCATCACTATGGAAGGCAACATCTCCCTTAACGCCATCAAGAACAACACCAGTTTCACGGATATTATTCGCAGCCGTCTTATCCAAAATACCAGAATACATACCAACTTTATAGGTTTGTGAGAAGAATTTTCCGCCCACACGCCCTGATACTAAGAAGCCAAGACTAAAGTTTTTGTATCGGAAACTATTTTGAATACCGAATGTAAAATCAGGAAGTATAGATCCCAAAGGAACTAACTGTGATGTTTTCATGTAGGTACCATCTGCTTGGACTACGCGCTGTCCGTCCGGAGCATAGACAAAATCGTATCCCAAAAACTGACCATAGGATTCTCCTTCACGTGCAACAAGTTCGACTAAGGAATTGCTTAAACTTAGTGTGTTGACCTGATCGTCCAATTTAATGACTTTATTCTTGTTCTTTGCCCAGTTAATTGTCGCATCCCAAGTAAAATTCTCCTGTTTTACAGGTGTACCGGTTAAGACAATTTCAATACCTTTATTGTTAATTTTTCCGGCATTGAATACTTTTCCGGCATATCCGAAAGACGATGAAACAGGAACTGGCAGGATTTGATTCCTGGAATTGTTATTGTAATAGGTTATATCAAAACCTAAACGATTTTTGAATAATTGTAAATTTAAACCTGTCTCCCAAGAGCTGGTGATTTCGGGTTTCAGATTAGCATTTGGTTTCGTGCTTGGAAGTCCATATGATGCTTGGCCTTCAAAAGATTGCTCGGGCTCGTAAACTTTATACAATTGATAAGGATCGGTGTCATTTCCGACTTGAGCCCATCCAAGACGGATTTTACCAAAGCTGAGCCAATCCAATTTTTTAAATGCATCCAGTTGACTAAAAACAAAACTACCTGTGAGGGATGGATATATAAATGAATTGTTGTTGGTCGGTAATGTAGATGACCAATCATTACGTACTGTTCCGTCTAAGTACAGAAAATCGTTGTATCCCAAAGAAAAGCTTCCATAGATAGATGCAATGCGTCTATGGTATCGGAAGTTGTCAATTTTAACTGAATTGGCATTTTTTAGATTATAGTAATTGGGGATAATCAATCCACCCTGTGTAATTGCATAGTCTTGTTTGCGCTCTTGGTCACGAAGGTTGGCACCAATGTTTCCGATCAAAGAGAATTTGTCCCAGTTTTTCTTGGCAGTAGCTAAAAATTCGTAGTTGTATTCATTTAGTTTATTACTTGCCTCTTCGTATTGAGAAGTACTTCGCGAATAGACTGCAATTCTATCTTGAGATTGGAATGAATAAATGTCTCCGTGCACTTTAGCCCCTATAGTTAGCCAACTGTTTAAGTCATATTGTAAACCGATATTACCATAGAAACGATCTCTATTATCTTCCATATACGATTCGTAGGCAGACCAATAAGGATTATCAATAAATCGGGTCGCCTCGGCGGCAGGTGTATTTTGCCATCCGGTGCGGTTCCAGGCTAGCGGAGTTCCATCTTCACGTTTATAGTTTTCCAATATTTTGTAATCTACTTGTACAGCACCCCATTGGAATGCCTCAAGGATAATGTTTCTATTGGAAGCGCCCGTCCATGGACGACCTACCGATGCATTACGGATATAGTTGAAATTTGAGTTAATCTTCAGTTTACCTAATTGTGTCCCCCCAGAGAAGTTAAACGTATTTCGTCCCAAACTGGAGTTGGGTGTTGTCCCTGTGACATTTTTATTGGTGTAGGAAAAACGATAATTTGTATTTCCGCTGTTGCCTGCTATGGCAAAATTATTGGTGTTGGACACACCTGTCCGAAAGAAATAACTAACATCATTTTTTGGATAAATCCACGGTGAAGGATTTAAATAGTTGGCCTCATCTTCAGGGTTCAGATTATACCATTGAAGCACTGGCGTGCCGTCCAGTTTTGGTCCCCAGCTTTCGTCTGCGGCGTAATCGACTATTTTGTAGTCTGTTCCATTGATGTTTTGCGTTTGAAAGCTTGTGGAATATCCTTGGCCATATAGATGTTGTCTTTTAGGTAATCGAACTATATTTTCAAAATCAACCCCAGTATTTAACGAAATATCCACTTTTTCGCCTTTTGATGCACGTTTTGTAGTGATCAATATAACCCCATTAGCTGCCCTAGAACCATAGAGAGCAGCAGCAGATGGTCCTTTCAACACAGAAATATTTTCAATATCATCTGGGTTGATATCTTGTATCATGTTACCAACGTCTTTACCGGCACTTCCATTGATCGTAGAAGAAGAGTTTAAATCGGTATTATCAATAGGGGTACCATCAATGACATATAACGGTTGGTTGTTACCCGAGATTGAATTAATCCCTCTCAATAAAACATGGGAAGATCCGCCCATATTTCCGCCAGAAGTCGTTACTTGAAGTCCTGCTACTTTTCCAGAAAGCGCACTAAGTGCATTGGTAGGGCGTGTTTGCAGTTCAATAGATTTAACCTCCTGTACAGCGTAACCCAGTGATTTCTTCTCGCGCGAAATACCTAATGCTGTCACAACGACTTCGTCCAACTGAGATGTAGTCGGCACAAGTTGAACTGTGGTAAAGCCTGTCGGATTAGTTTGAACCGTTTTGCTTTCAAAGCCTATATATTGTATATTGATATTTAGCGAGCTGCCAGAAGAAGGTAACTCAAATAGACCATTTGTATCTGTCTGTACTTGTTTTTTACTGGTCGTTTCGGTGACAGTAGCCCCTTGAATAGGATTGTTGTTATTGTCAACTACTTTTCCTTTTATAGTGTTTTGTGCGTATAGTGCGCCAGAACTTAGACAAAGCGCGGCCATTACGACAAAATTTATGTTGTTTTTTGTCATACTAATTATAATAGTGAGTGTATTGTTTGAGATGGGTTATCGGAGATATTTGAATTTACTTGTAAAACATCCCCTTAGGACATTCGTTTTTCAAGGGTATACTGTATATGCTGTTTCATGTGTTAAAAAATGTTAATGCAAATATATAAAATCCACCTGATAACTATACTTTATTTTTAGCTTTTTTGTAATTTTTGAGTCAGAATGATTAAATATAGACGAGCTGATATAGTATGGATAAAAAACGGAAGCTGCTTTTTTGCGGAAAGCTTTCATCTGGACTTTGCAATATGGCGCCTATTAGCACATTGATGGGTAGGTGCGAATCGTAAACGCCGGATTGCGAATTGTAAATCCTTGTATATTATGCTCGGAATTGGGCAGGATTCTTGTATTTCGATTATACAGAATTAAAATGCATCATACTATGATTATTTTTGGCACACGAACCAAGGTATTAACTAACAAATCGCAATCGGCAGTAGGCGACTGTGATTATTGTGGCACGGCTCAGTCTCTCTTTGCCTATAGACAGATTAAGTATTTTCATATTTTTTGGATACCCATATTTCCCTATTCTGCACAGATTATTACGATTTGCAATCATTGCAAAAAGTTGAGCTACCAATCTGAAATTAAGCCACAGACACTTCAATCCCTGTCTTCAGGAACTATCCGTAAAACACCTATCGGTTATTTTATGGGTTTAATGCTAATTGGACTTTTAGTAGCTGCTATTGTTATAGCTGGGATTTCAGCTGCAAAAAAGAAAGAAAAATACCTGAAAGATCCAAAAGTAGGCGATGTGTATGAGGTTTCTTATCCAAAGGATGGTAAAACGATGCGTACACTCTATCGTATAGCCAATTTAACAGCAGATTCAGTGACTTTTGATGTTAACGATTATGAAGCGGATAGCCAAAAGGGTCTGCGCAAATTGAAAGAGCAGTATGCTGATAGTTATGCTGAACAGCGAAAATTGTCACGTTCTGAACTTGAAGAAATGAAAAGAAGGATATCAAATATTGAAAGATTTTAACGAGCATTTTCTTGTTTCTTATTGCTACCTTCGTTGGTACTACTGGCGTATTGGTTTGCTATTTCTTTACCCATCGTTTGCTGTTTTTCTGCCATTTCTCTGCCATTTCTTTGCCTATCCTTTGCTGTTTCTCTGCTATTTCGTTGCTGTTTCTTTGCCTATCCTTTGCTGTTTCGTTACCTATTATTTGGTATTATAGTAATTAGATAGCAACGAAAGACCAAATAGATAGCAACGCTATAGCATAGCTGTTATCAAGGAAACCCAAAGGATATACAACAAGGTTTAAACCAGCGCTCAAATTACCTCATTTGCAAAAGAGAAGGTATTGATTTAATTCCCAAGAATATATCTTGTAGACACGGTTTGGATGTTAAATGAGCTACTTCTTTGTTTTTACAATATTAAATTATGAATATAACCCAGTTATTTTGAATTCCCCGTGTAACAATAATTTCTGTTTAGACAAATCGTGAAATATGAAACTTAAAAAGCAAGATTTAAATAAAATCCTGCTTTTTAGATTGTACAATTTGATGAATAGGGAAGATATGGATAGCAAATGGGGTTATATTCATTAATCAAGTCGTATAGCTACGCGCACTAGCAACAATGTCTCCTTATTTCTTCAAAACAAGTGTATGTCCATTTTGGTAAAGTGTCATTTTGTTTTCGTTGCGCTCGAAAACTATTTTTACACCAAATTGCGGTTGAATCAGCGTGTTTTTATCCTTTGCTTTCAGCTGAAACGACGGTTGACCAATGACCTGTCCGAACACTTTGTTTCCTTCTCGGGTAATATTTATCTGGATTGGAGGCTGTTCGCTTTTATATTCGCCAACAAGACTAGTAATTTCTTCGTCTGTCAATTGTACTTCCGTAAGATCCGGTAGTGGGAAGGACTTTTTATAAAGTTCACCTAAACTGAACTTTAGGATTTCATTATTATTATAATTGTTGGCGTTACTAATGATAGCGACATTATAATTACCATCATCGAAATGCCCAGCTACAGAAGAATAGCCATCGATTCCGCCTGTATGTCCGAAACCCATATGCTCATAGAACGGCAACTGGAATAAGCCAAGTCCATAACCTTGATCTATTTTTTTCATGGCGTCGAGGCTCGCAGCATTGATTATTTTATGGCTGAATAAACCATTGAAAAATTTGTCTAGATCTGTTGGCGTTGACCAAACTGCCCCCGCACCGAGGGGAACCGAGTTGTGGGTGTGTGGTTCAAGGATCCATTCTTGCGTAAATCGATAGGATTCACTAACAGCACCGCTATTATTTTGTGGACGCCCAAATGTGGTCTGTTCCAATTTCAATGGTCCACAGATATACGTTTTCAGGAGCGCAGCGTAATCTTTTTTCCATACTTTTTCTAGGATATATGTCAGTAAAATATAATTTGAATTACTGTATTCATGTTTGCTTCCAGGGGTAAATTCAGCACCACCTTTGATAATGCGTTCAACAAGTTCCTGTTCAATTTGAGGTTGAGTGTTCCATGTCAGGTAATCTTTGTCGTTGGTGACGCTATGAACACCGCTACTATGATTTAACAATTGATGAATTGTGATCTTTTCTGCGTTTGGAATGTTCTTAAAGTATGTTGCTAATGTCTGGTTTAACCGGAGTTTTCCAAGCTCAACTGTTTTCAGAACAAGGGTTGCTGTGAAAGTTTTTGAAATCGACCCTATACCATAGCGGGTATCTATGGTCGCTTTCTTTTTCTGCGCCAGGTCTGCAAATCCAATTGCTTTTTGATAGAGTAATTGATCGCCTTTGCTGATGGCAATACTGCCCATCCATACTTGGTTATTTTCTAATATTGACATCAGACTGTCCATCCGGATAGGACTAAATTGTTGGGCTTTTAAAATAGGGCTGATTAGACTGCCTAATAGCAAGAGCAAAAGTGGGGTTCTTTTCATAATTTATGGTATATAGATTTCTTGATTTTTAGAATAAGCGTTGAAGAATAGTACAGCCCAATGATGATAAATAGAAGAACTGGAATAAAATAATTGCCCAATTGTTCATACCGTATGGCCTCTTCGTGCTGTAGAATAAGTTTTCCGAATATGAAAAACTTATTGGGCGCATAGAAAAAGCCTACTCCCTGTGGATCAACAAACTTGGCCACTACTAAAAATATAGCAATAAGCATCAGGGTATAGGTGGTGTAATAAACCAAATTGACTATCGCTCGTGCAAGCATGATGGGGATCTGCAAGAGGGATGTCGGTTCAGTTGAAGGCGCTACTGCCTGACCTAAGGAGGCTGAAGAGACCATTTCTAAGATAAAGGTCGCAGGTAAACCTAGCTTTTCCAAAATATCTTCGAGCTGCATAGGCGTCGTATCCTGGATTAACTGCTGAGGAAATTGCTGTTGCAACGCCTCAAATATGTGACTATTAATTTCGCATAATATATCCTGACGTTGCTCCAACGCTAATTTTTTGACAAGAGTTGTTGCTATTGACATGTAATTTTTATAAAGCTGAGCCGATGATCTATTGGTAAAATGTATCTGGTTATAATGCATGAGTCAAGGTGGTTAAGTGTTGGTTTAAGCCTGCCCAGTAACTTCTCATTTCTAAAAAGGTACTTTGGCCTTCCTTTGTTATTTTATAATATTTTCTTGGAATCCCGGTCTTCTGTGGAACCCACTTCGATTCGACCAAGCCTTCGTTTTTTAAACGAATTAATAAGGGGTATAATGTTCCTTCAGCAATATCAATGGTGGTTTTCTTCTTGACCTCCTGGATAAGATCGTAACCGTAGTATTCTTGCTCGCAAGCGAGGACACCTAGTATAACAAAGGAGAGGCTTCCTTTTTTTAGCTGTGAAATCCATTTGTCAATAAATACTTTGTTCATGGAGGTAAATATAACAAAATACATAGTAATGCAATGTATTTATTTTAAAGTTTCATTACAGACCTCGATAAATGATTTGCCGTGCTATAAATAGAAGGTATGCTTAGCTTAGAAGTGTTATTAGAAAAGGAAGTGAAGTTGTACATAGAAGTCACACCAGAAGCGGAATAGAAAGTATTTGATGCAAGCGAATTCTACAAAAAAAACACTTGAAGTGGGGAACTTCAAGTGTTTAACCTAACCAATTATTAACCTAAATTTATGAAAAGTATACTTTCTCAAGTATAGTATCTGTTATTCAATATCTGTGCCATTCTGTTTGTTCGCCTTATAATATTTTTCTTTGTGATAGGTTTGTTACGTAAAATTATCGATTTTTCTTCGCAAAGCTCTCTTAATTGGTAATATTTTGTTAGTATGTGGCGGACTTGAGTGCTATTGAGTTAAAAATATATTTTTTTTAATAGTATTGTCGCAATGTCGTTGGGGAATGTATTAAAAAGTGAACAGACTTGTGGAAAATTGTCTATTATCCTACATAGCGTTTAAAGAGCTCTTTCCATTCTTCTTCCAGACTACCCTTGTAAACATCCTGTTTTGCGCGGCGGTACCAATCTTCTGCATTCCATTGATCGCCTTCTTTTCGGTGTAAGTATGCATGAACGTGTGCTGCGTCAATTCCGCCTAATTGATCAATTAGATCGTGGGCTGTTTTCCAATGTCCTTTTAGATCATACCAAAGTGATTTTTGTACTGCCGTCCAGTGCTGAACTGGGCTTTCAAGAGATTGAAATTGTTCTATTGTCATTTTTTTTATTCTGTTATTTCTTTACTCCAAATTTCATAAATTTTGTCTCCTTTTGAGCTTTTTCCTTTATGATGCCATGCTCCAGCCACAATTTCACCATCAAAGGCTAGTTCTTGCCCAACTCGATTATTGTCTCTCGAAAAGAATTGTAGTGTTTCAGTATACCGATTATGAGCATATTGATACAATCCCCCGCCAGTACCATAAAGACCTTTTTGTGCAGGATTAATCGCTACCCATTGAAAATATCCATCAACTAATATTTTGATTGTTTTGCGATCTGCTTTTGGAACATTATTCATTTTTCCCTCCTGTTGACGCCCACTAATTCGCCAAAGTGCATCAAGATCCTGCGGAATCTTTTTCTGCTTCATATAGAGATGGTAATTATCGGCTGTTTTTAGATGGAGAGAATCTACTTCAGCCCGATACGGCAATTGCATCGTTTTACCGACAGTAGTCGAATCCTGTGAGTTATATTCGATAACGATATTGATCAGATTCTGCTGTTTATCAAGTGTGCCACCCCAAGTATGTTGAAAACGTTTCCTCACATCATCGTAACTTATAAAGGAGATATAATGGTCTTTAACAAGCATTAAATGCTTATTCATGCCATCCTGATACAGATATGCTCCGTCATGAAGTTGCTGTTGAGCTTGGGCTTTAGAAAAACAGATCCCAAAAAAAAGGAAGAATAATAGCGTGCAATTTTTCATAATGGGCTTATCGTTGTTTTCTTTAAAGATACGAATAAAGAGTCGCTAAGAGTCATTAAAATCAGATTTAATGGAACAAAAAAGCTGACCATTACTCGAACGCTTCCAAAAGTGTATATACTTAATGGGAGGTAGTCCAGCAAAGATCAGCTCTTTTAGGTAAATTAAACGTATCTATTTGAACCTACTAGCCAAGGTAGCTAGCTTACTTGCCATATCCGTTTGTGGTTCGACCTGTATTTTGTTATCCTTTCTCCTGTTGTTTGGCTGAGCGGACTTTTCTTCAGTCTTCATAGATAAAGCAATGCGATTACGTTTTTCATCGACTTCCGTCACTGTAACCATCACATGCTGCTGTACTTTCACGATCTCTTGAGGATCTGATACGTAACGATTGGATAATTGACTTAAATGTACAAGACCGTCTTGGTGGACACCGATATCAACAAAAGCCCCAAAATTGGTGATGTTCGTGACGATTCCTGGAAGTTTCATACCGACCTTTAGATCCCCAATGCTGTTAACACCTTCGGTGAATGAGAATGCTTCAAATTTTTCGCGTGGATCTAATCCTGGTTTTGCTAATTCACTTAGAATATCGTTTAATGTCGGTAGGCCTACCTCCTCTGAAATGTAGTTTTTTAAGGGAATAGATTTTCTGAGATCCGCATCTTTCAATAAGTCGTCGACTTTTTTTCCTAAATCTTTGGCCATTTGTTCAACCAATGCATATCGCTCGGGGTGTACTGCCGACGAATCCAATGGATTTGCTGCATGCCGAATGCGAAGAAAGCCAGCTGCTTGTTCAAAAGCTTTATCGCCAAGACGAGGTACTTTTTTCAGTTCACGTCTTGAAGCAAAGGGGCCATTCTCGTTTCTATATTTAATGATCTGTTGCGCTAATGATGGACCTAGACCGGAAACATAAGATAAAATTTGTTTGGATGCTGTATTCAGTTCAACTCCTACGGCATTTACACAGCTGATGACCGTATCATCGAGAGAGGTTTGTAGCTTGTTTTGATCGACATCATGCTGATATTGTCCGACACCAATGGATTTTGGATCAATCTTAACCAGTTCAGCAAGTGGGTCCATCAATCGTCTGCCGATGGATACTGCTCCACGTACCGTAACATCTTGATCTGGAAATTCTTCTCGGGCAGTTTCGGAAGCAGAATAAATGGAAGCTCCACTTTCATTGACCATTACAATAGTCACATTGTTTAATCCAAGCTTCCGTACAAAATCTTCAGTTTCGCGGCCAGCAGTTCCATTTCCAATCGCGATGGCTTGGATATCATATTTCGATACTAAATACTTAATGGTTTTTTGGGCTTCTGCCAATCCATTGGCACCAGTATGTGGGAAGATAGCTGTATTTTCTTTAAGCTGGCCTTGTTCATCTAATACGACTGTTTTACAGCCGGTGCGAAACCCGGGGTCGATTGCAAGTAATCTCTTTTGTCCCAATGGAGCGGCTAAAAGCAATTGACGCACGTTATCTGCAAAAACTTTGATAGCTTCTTCATCTGCTTTCTGACGGGTTAATACACGTATTTCTGTTTCCATGGACGGTTTGAGGAGACGTTTATAACTGTCTATCAGGGCAAGTTTTACCTGAGCAGCTGCAGCGTTGCCACTCTTCACAAAGATAGATTCGATACGCGGTAGAATCTCCTCTTCATTGACAGCAATGTCCAAGTAGAGCAATTCTTCTTTTTCACCACGACGCATGGCCAGTACACGATGCGATGGAGCATCTTTTAAGGATTCAGACCAGTCGTAATAATCTTTATATTTTATTGCAGCTTCTTCTTTTCCAGGAACTACTTTTGAAACAAATGAGCCTTTTTCGAGAAAAATAGCTCTCGATTTAGCTCTTACAGTAGCGTCTTCTGCAATGATTTCCGCGATAATATCGCGAGCACCTGCCAACGCGTCCTCCGTATTTTTTACGCCATTTTCTGCATCCACTAAACTTTCGGCAAGTGCAAGGAAATCGCCAGATTCTTGTGCTAAAATAAGATCCGCTAAGGGTTGCAACCCTTTCTCACGAGCCACACTTGCGCGCGTTTTGCGCTTAGGTTTGTAAGGGAGATAAATATCTTCCAAGCTGGCCATGGTTTCGGCACCTAATATTTGTTGTTCAAGTGCTGGGGTCAATTTCCCTTGATCGTTTATTGATTTCAGAACTGCTTCCTTGCGTTTATCTAAGTCCCGCAACTGCTGGAAACGATCTCTGATGGCGGTGATTTGAACTTCATCTAGACTTCCGGTCATTTCCTTACGGTAGCGCGAGATAAAGGGAACGGTGGCGCCTTCGTCTAATAGTGCAATAGTCGTGCGAACTTGTTTTTCGCTAATAGAAAGCTCGTTAGCAATAATAATTTCGTGTGTTGGTAAGCTCATTGATGGTTTAATCTTAAAAAGTAGAGCCGTTGAATGGTGATTCAACAGCTCTAAGTATATCTAATTATAAACTAAAATAGTAAAATTAGGCAGGTTTATGGGTATTGTCCTGCTCAGAAACTTTTTTATCTTCTACTTCGTTGTTTTTAGTTTCAGCAAAATGATCATTATATCCGTAAGTGATATGAGATGGTTCTTCTCCGTAATCCGGTTGTTTATGGGGGTTGTGTTCGACGACACCGGCGGGTGTGGTGAACTCATATTTTTTCTTTGGCTGTTCTATTTCTGATCCCTGTGCACCTTCATCTGGTCTAACCTCTTCCTGGTGCGCCGTCTGGACCTTTTCTTCAGCCAAACGTACGTCATTAGGAACAGTTTCTTCTTTTACTTCTGGCTTAACGTCTATGTCTTTTTCGAAATTATTGATTTGATCTGAAATCTCACGTTTTATACCTTCTGACGCATCTTTGAATTCACGTATCCCTCTTCCTAAACCCCTCGCCAATTCAGGAAGCTTCTTGCCTCCAAAAAGTAACAAGATTGCAAACACAATTAAGATCATCTCTTGTGTGCCGATGTTTAGAAATGCTATTACTGGATTGTACATACTCTTTTTCCTCTTCTTTTGATTACTAACTAGATGCTAAGTTACATTTATATTTCTATAGTTCTTAGACCCGAAAGTAAATTTAAGATATTTTTAAGGTATTTTAAACATAAAAATTACTTAACACGCGATACGTGTCTAGCACCTGTAAATTGTTGTATTTTTGCTAAATATTTTATAATATGACGATAGGACAGAAATATCTTCGTACTTTTGTGGCTATTTTTTGAGAAATCGATTATGTTGGGAAAATTTAAAACTTTCAAGCCGTATTACAAAAGTACCATGGTATTGGCGGGGCCGGTCGTCATATCACAATTAGGACATACATTGGTCCATACCGCAGATAGTGTGATCGTAGGACATTTTGCAGGCACTATTCCACTGGCAGCAGTTTCATTAGTGCATGCTGTTTTCATGGTTGTTATGGTTATCGGATTGGGTATCGCGTATGGCATCACGCCATTGATTGCGCAAGAGAATGGTCGTGATAATAAAAAAGAGTGTGCCATCTTATTATCAAATAGCTTTTGGTTAAATCTTCTATCGGGTCTTTTACTGTTTGCTTTAGTTTACTTTGGTTCTATGTTGGCTATCGATCACCTCGACCAAGATCCGGCGGTGGTAAAGGAAGCGAAGCCTTATTTGCTTATCCTTAGCTTATCGATGCTTCCACTGATGGTGTTCAGTACATTTAAGCAATTTGCCGAGGGATTAGGATTTACCAAGCAAGCCATGAATGTAACTATTTGGGGAAATGTACTGAATATTATTTTGGCAATCGTCTTTGTTAAAGGGATGTTTGGCATCAGTCCAATGGGGGTCAAAGGGGTTGGATATAGTACATTGATTGACCGTGTGCTCATGATGTCTGTCATGATGACCTATGTGTTGCGATCGCAGAAATTCAAGGGGTATATCCAATATTTCAAAGTGACCCTAATCGATTGGGATCGACTGCTTAAAATATTGCGGATTGGAGCACCAGTAGCGATGCAATATGTTTTTGAAATTGGAGCCTTTGCCGGGGCATCCCTCTTAGCCGGCACAATAAGTGCTACGGCACAAGCTTCCCATCAGGTAGCCATACAACTGGCTGCCATGACGTACATGATGGCAAGCGGGATTGCAGCTGCTGCCACGATCAAGGTGGGGAATAGCTATGGGAATAGAAATCTTTTTCGTCTTGAACGATTTGCGATTACTTCATACCAGTTGGTATTGATCTTTATGTTGATTACGGCTTCTTTGTTTGCATTGCTGAACAATTTTCTGCCTTATATTTTTACATCAGATCATGCCGTCGTCGTTATTGCTTCTCAACTGTTGATCATAGCGGGACTTTTCCAATTGTTTGATGGCACACAAGTGGTCGGTCTTGGGGTATTACGGGGCATGGGTGATGTTAATATTCCCACAATTATTACATTTGTTGCGTATTGGATTATTGGTTTGCCAAGCGGCTATTTAATGGGAATAGTATTCAACTGGGGCATTCAGGGGATATGGTATGGGCTGACGTTAGGTTTGTTGACCTCTTCTCTTTTACTCTATCTGCGATTTCAACGGGTAATCAAAAAGAAGAAAATACAGTTTGAAAAAAGTTTGTTTAGATAGAAAAAGTAAATACTCATCAAAAAAAGGCTCTGTCAGTTGTTACTGACAGAGCCTTTTCCATTGATCGATTTTGGATGTTAGATTACTCTATTCGTATCCCAATTTTCCAAATAATCTGCAACGCGTTTTAAGAATGTACCTCCAAGTGCTCCATCGATTGCGCGATGGTCATAGGAGAGGGATAGATACATCATATGTCTAATGCCAATCATATCCCCATATTCCGTTTCTATGACTGCTGGTTTTTTTGTTATTGAACCTACTGCCAAGATTGCAGCTTGCGGCTGATTAATGATGGGCGTACCCATTATATTACCGAAAGCGCCGATATTGGTGAAGGTAAATGTACCATCTTGTGTGTCGTCTGGTTTTAACTTATTTGCTCTCGACCGTTGAGCAAGGTCGTTTACGCTTTTACTCAATCCGACTAAGCTCAATTGATCCGCATTTTTGATTACTGGTACGATCAGATTTCCATTAGGCAATGCAGCGGCCATACCGATATTGATGTTTTTCTTCTTAATGATATTGTAACCATCAATCGAGATGTTGACCAAAGGGAAATCTTTAAGTGCCTTGCTGATAGCCTCAATAAATAAAGGGGTAAACGTAATATTTTCTCCCTCGCGTTTTTTATAAGCATCTTTAACTTTATTCCGCCACAAAACCAAATTCGTTACATCTGCCTCGACAAACGAACATACATGGGGAGAAATCTGCGTGCTTTTGACCATATGGTCTGCAATCATTCTTCGCATGCGATCCATTTCAATGATTTCATCATTGCCATTTGCAACGGTATGAACATGGGATGGAGCTGTTACGATCATTTTGGGCGATTCCGTGCGTGTTTCAGCCTGATCGGTCTGAAGAGATTTTTCAGATTTGGATGACGAATCCCTATGCGCTACATACGTTAAGATATCCTCCTTCGTCACTCTTCCTTCTGCTCCAGTACCCTGTATACGGTCAAGTTCATCTTGAGACAATCCTTCGTGACGAGCAATATTCTTTACTAAAGGTGAATAGAAACGAAGCGTGCTCTCGTACTGAGCAGAAGAAGTGTCAACACCGACATTGGGCAACTGTTCGATACCTGGTATGTTAAGAGCTGTAGGCTCTTCCGAGCTTGTCGCTGAAGGAATTGTAATTTCTTGCTGAGGTGGCGTAGGTTCTTCCTCTTCGCCTTCAATTTCTATAATTGCAACGACTTCACCCACTTGGACGGTCTGGTCTACGGTATAAAGTTGCTCTTTTAGAACGCCTTTTACGGGAGAAGGTACCTCTGAATCAACTTTGTCAGTTGCGATTTCCAATAAAGTGTCATCTTCATCAATCCGGTCACCAGGTTGTTTTAACCATTTTGTGATTGTTGCCTCGGATACACTTTCTCCCATTTTTGGGAGTAAGAGTTTATATAAAGCCATATTTTTTAGCAATCTCGTTATAGAAAAACGAAGTTAATTAAATTGTGGTTTACTTTCAACAATTTAAAATATTATTCCTTAAATAGCGGTTTTTTTAAAACATTATTTTATCCTATTGCGCTTCTTGTTCTTTTTCTTTTAATAACAATTGCCATAATAATAAAAGGGCATTCATTCGTGTGCGTTCGATGTTGATGAGCCTGTCATTGTCAAATTGAAACTTTTTGGTTATAATTTCTTTTTTTCCGGCGACAGCCACCCAGATCGTTCCAACAGGTTTTTCAGCTGTGCCCCCACCCGGACCTGCTATTCCAGTCGTTGCAATGGCATAGTCTGAAGAGAACGCTGCTTTTGAGCCCGAGGCCATCTCGACTGCGGTCTGTTCGCTGACAGCACCATATTGAGCCAATGTTTCTTCATTGACGTTGAGCAGTTGGTGTTTTAATTTGTTGGAATAGGGAATCGTGCCACCAAGAAATACAGCACTACTTCCCGCTACTGAAGTGATCGAAGCGGCGAGGCTACCACCAGTACAACTTTCAGCCGTAGTCAGGGTACTGCCCCGATGAGTAAGCTCTTTAATCAGATGGGACTCTATGCCCGTATCATAATCTGCTACAACATACTGCTGTAGACGATGGATAAGTTTCTTTTTGAAAAGAGCAACCTGAAGCATAATATCAGACTTGTTTCTACTTTTTCCGGATAGTCTTAACCGGATAAATGCCAATGTAGGTAGATAGGCCAATTTTATGCTAGGTGGCAGCTCGCTTTCGATATCTTTTATTTTTTCTGCTAAATAGGATTCACCGATACCTCCAACCAAGATTGTTTCATGACAGATAAATAGGTCTGGGTCTTGTGTTGCTAATAAAGGGAGTACGTGTTTTTCCATCAGAAATTTCATCTCAAAGGGAACTCCGGGCATAAATATAAATCGCTTTTCGCCTTGGTTTACGAGCATGCCGGGCGCAGTACCATAGTCATTAAATAAGACTTCACAATTTGCGAGTACATCGGCCTGCTGCAGATTGATGTCAAGCATTTGTAACTTACGCGATTCAAAGATGTTCGTCACATGACGAAGTACATTTTCGTCGCGAACCAAGGTCGTCTCAAAATATTTTGCAGCTGTTTTTTTCGTAACATCATCTTTGGTTGGACCTAGGCCTCCGGTGATTAAAATTAAATCTGCCCGGGAAGAGGCGTCTTTCAGCGTTTTTGAAATAGCTTCTTCTGTATCAGGGATCGATGTCATTTGAACGATATCCACTTCGAATCGGAGCAGTTGTTTGGCAATCCAGCCCGAATTGGTATCAATGATCTGACCGATGAGGATCTCATCGCCTATGGTAATAATCTCTGCTTTCATCTTGTTATAATTATGTCACACGTCGCCATCATTGATCATATACATATGGGTATATTGTTTGATCTTCCTAATCTTTCAGCGTACAGTTTCCTTACGCCAAGGCTTAAAAATAAAAAATCAACATCGGACGATTCAGGATATAAACTTACATAAAATTGCGATTCCGCGGAACGATTAATATGCATTTGATATGGGCAGTTGTATGCAAACGCAAAGGTAAAAGCTAGGGAATAAAATACGGCCTTCATGATATCGAAAGCATCACAGCTAAGAAAGTGAGAAAGTTTTTTCTGGTGAATAGGATTCGATATTTTCAAAAAAAAGCAGCTATTTTAAAAATAACTGCCTCCTGAACTTGCTCTTTTTGTAAGCTTAAGATCTTGTAAGATCGAGGCCTTAGCCCGGATCGTCACATTATAACTTCGGTATCGCCCAAAAGGCATCCAGCCGAACGACATATCCCAGCAATGCAGATCTCGATAGATATTGAAAGAGGTCATGACCACTTCCTTTTGTTTAAAATCGTATCCCGATTGAAAAGTAACTTTCCATTTTGGCGTAACGCTAAAGTCACCATGCAAGTTTAACGTACTTGTAATTTGGCTCTCCATTCTTCGCGTGCTCGAGTTGAATGATTTGGACGTATTGAAACTGAACGATGCCGCAAGGTTCCACGGAATATTAAAATCTACGAATGCATTTGGAT
Source organism: Sphingobacterium zeae (assembly GCF_030818895.1). NCBI lineage: Bacteria > Pseudomonadati > Bacteroidota > Sphingobacteriia > Sphingobacteriales > Sphingobacteriaceae > Sphingobacterium > Sphingobacterium zeae. Next base: position 4,759,056 of record NZ_JAUTBA010000001.1, on the reverse strand, counting down.
CTGAGCTGATTCGAGCTAAGGCCTGTGCCTGTTCGGGAGTCATACCTGCGCCGGACATTTCTTTTCTTAACGAATCGATGTTATTATTACGTGATTTTGCAGCTTTGGGATTCAGGCTATAGTCAAAAGAAAGACCGAAATTTGTCAGACGCGCAAGGCTACCATCCTTTATCGCATATCGATTGACTCGAACACCATTTTCATTCACTGAATAGGGGTCAAAAGTACCGTTGAAGTTGACATTCATCTTTTGGTCGAAAAAAGCGGTACGGCCAGAAAAAGTAATAGGGGACAATTTAAGCGAATCGGCAACGAAGTTGTAATTTCCACTGAAGGTCAGACCCTGAAGAATAGGGATTTTCTTAAACCCACCATCCGTGGTATCCGATTTACTTTTGACTTTAGCTTCGATATTATTGTCGATGGAAAAACCTATTCCTGCTGATTTTCCTGCGGAAGGAGAGCCGTACACACCCTGACTAAAAATGGAGTATACATTTCTATTTCCATATTGGTCGTTATACTGCTGATAGAAGCCATATTTTGGATCGGAAAAGTCGGGCCTATAGTTCAGGTTGATCGACGGTGTAACCACGTGTCGGATGGCCTGAATTTTACCGATCTTAGGATACATACCATAGATCTTGGTCGAAAGTCCGGTGGATACGGAGTAATCGTAAGCACGATTGAATCCCTGTACGGTGTCAATACGTTGTGTATAACCGGCAGCTGTGTTATCAAAGCGTTGTCTGGTGCTTTGCAAATACCAACGCTCTGTATAATTGACACTGGTGTTAAACTGAAAATATTTAAACGCGTTTAGCGACAAACTGATCGGGATGTTGTGTTGGAAACCATTTTGGAATTTTTTGAAGCCCCCCGGTTTAAATAACAACGTATCCTTAGTGCTCACCGAGTTCTGTGCCTGAAAACTATAACCTACATTGATACGCTGATACCATTTTTGTTCACCGACACGGTCCTTGCTGTCAAATGGATTGAAAGAAGAAACGTTTAAGCTGATATTCGGTAAACTCATTTGTATACTTCTATCCGCCATGTTTTGATTATGGGTTAAACTGGCTGTCAGGTTTACCTTACCGTCTGCAAATACTTTCCCGTAACTGATTGAGGAAGCCATTCTGTTTTGCGCCAGGTTCTGATAGGTTGTCTGGTTACTACTTGTACCGGTATTTCTATAGAATGATGATGTACCAAAGTTTACACTGGCGGAGAAAGACGTTCCGGGATTGGCTTCTTGGCGCTGGGTATGGTTCCAGGTCACATTAAAATCTTTATTAGAACCATAATCTTGTGTTCCTTCGGTACCTGTTTTGGTATTGGCATAACGGATATTAAAACCACCGTTAAATTTATAATTGACGGTATAGCGCGTATTGATGGACGCTTCCCAGGAACCTTTTGAATATAGGGAACCTCGAATTTCACTATCCCAATAATCATTGAAGGCCAAATACCAACCTATATCACGCATGGAAAACCCTCTGGTGTAATCTTCTCCAAAAGAAGGAAAGAGAAAGCCAGAAGCCCTTTTATCCGGTTTTGGAAAGAAAGCGAAGGGAAATGCCACAGGCATTGGTACGCCCATGACCACTAGATAAGCTGGTCCTGAAATGATCTGGTTTTTAGTGACAATACCCTTTGTAATATGGATACCAAAATGGGTATGTGGGTAGGGCAAATTACAAGTACTGTAAAGCCCCTTATAGATAGACATTTCGTCGTAAATGTTCTTTCTAACAATATTGGCCTGGATATATCCACCATCCACCTCGGTCATAATACCATAGGTATTTCCTTCCTGTTTCTCGTAATCATAATAGAGTGAATCCACAGTTTTAGGTGATTCGCCATTTCCCATAATAACGATAGGACGCCCTACATATTTGCCGGTTTTATCGTAAATTCCGGAAGCAAAAATCTTTTTCTTGTTTCGGTCAAGACGGATATAATCAGCAGAAAGTTCAAAATCCTGATATTTAACCTTTGCACCACGATAAAGGTGACTGATGTTTTTTGCAACTTCAGATTTTTGCGAATCCACAGCAATAATGCTGACTTCTGCCTGCAGGCCACTTCCTTTTTTGTTGGTGGTATCCCGGACAGATTTGGTCGTGTCGCCCGCTTTAGTCTTACTGGTATCTTGCAACTTATTGGTCGCCGAAGTAGGATTCTTACTTTGAAGTCCGTTCTGTTTTAATGGAATACTACTTTGAGCATGACTAGCAGTGCTCACCGCAAGAATGATAAATAGTGTTAAAATGTTGATTAACGACTTCAAAATTAAAGACAAATGTTATTTTTGTGAAATAATGTTAAACTTCGAGAGACAAAATTAGTCAAAAAAGCAATAGAAAATATGTTAAATTATCGTTATCTATTCAACAAATAATATTGACTCATTTTGATTCGTTTATAGTAGAGCAAATAATTATTCAATGAAATCAGATTTAAGAATTAGAAAATGGTGTAGCGTCATGTTGGCTACTTTGGGATTTTTTTTATTGAATTCTTTCAAATTAAACAATGGGCAGCCCGAGCCTCCGGACTACCAAATAAGGACAATTGTAATTGATGCTGGCCATGGTGGTAAGGATACCGGTGCACAGGGAAGGCGATCTTTGGAAAAAAATGTCGCTTTAGATGTCGCTTTGAAATTAGGAAAGCAGATTCAGAAAGACATTCCCGGTATTAAGATCATCTACACGAGGACGACTGATGAATTTGTAGAGCTTTATAAACGTATACGTTTAGCAAATGCTAATAAAGCAGATTTATTTATATCAATCCACTGTAATTCCAGTGGTTCTAGTGCCCACGGTACCGAGACATTGGTTTCTGGTTCGCATCGTCTAGGCCAACAGGATGCTGCTGTTCGTGAAAATGCATCCTTATTATTGGAATCCAATTATAAAGAAAATTATCAGGGATTTGATCCCAAAGATCCCGAAAGTGCGATCATCTTCTCGTTGATGAAAAATCGATTTCGTGAAAAAAGTATACGTCTTGCGCAAATGATAGAGGGGGAGTATGTGAAAGCTGGCCGATACAGTAGAGGCTTCTGGGAGAAAGGGTTAGCTGTACTATCGGAAGCGGGTATGCCAGCGGTATTGACCGAGATTGGATTTATAAGTAATAGAGAAGAGGAGAGCTACTTATTGTCTGATGCGGGACAACAAGAAATTGTTGATAATCTGGTTTCTGCTATAAAAATCTATAAAAATTCAGTAGAACGCTAAACAGATTTGCTTTTGTGCTGTTTTAAACTTAAATTAATGATCATTACTAAATAGATTATTTGTGAAAATATCAAACGAGACGAAAGTCGGCATATTAGCAACGGTTGCAATAGTTTTATTATTTATTGGTTATAGCTTTCTAAAAGGGAATGATGTTTTTAGTAGCGATAACACCTATTACACAACCTACGAGACTGTTGATGGATTAACTCCATCCAAGCCTGTTTTAGTGAATGGGTATCAAATCGGACGTGTATCCAAAATGATTCTTCAGCCTGATGGTAAAATTAAAACGGAATTTAAAATTCACTCCGATTACGCTGTGCCGAAGAATACAATTGCTAGAATTTCAAGTACAGATTTGTTGGGAAGTAAAGCGATTGTCTTTGAAATGGGCAACAGTAAGGAATTGGCAAAGGATGGCGATTTTTTAGCTTCGGGTGTGCAAGCGAATATCATGGATAAGGTTGAGCCTATTCAAAAGAGGATCGAAACCATTACCATTAAACTGGATTCAACACTGTCCGTTGTGAATAATGTTTTAGATAAGCAGTTTCAGGACGACTTTAAAAACAGTATTCATAGTATATCTACCTCATTGAAAAATGTGGAAGGAATCACAAAAGACGTAGAAGGTCTAGTTGGAAACGAAAAGGGAAGACTCAATCGCATCATGGCCAACATGGAATCAATTACATCCAACTTTTCACAAAATGGAGAGAGGATCAATGCGATTATGTCCAATTTAAATAATATCACAGACAAAGCGGCCAGATTGGATTTTGAACACACCATGAACAAAGTGAATACCGCTGTTAATGATTTTCAGGAGATTACTGGGAAGATTAACAGCGGGAAGGGCTCTATCGGATTATTGCTTAATGATGAAGCTTTATATAATAATCTGAATAATGCTTCAAAAGAAATGGATTATTTGATGAAGGATGTTAAAGAGAATCCTGGAAAATATATCAAGCTTTCTATTTTTGGAAAAAAGGGAGAAAAGTAGCATTTAGAAAACACAAATAATATTATAGCGAAAGCCTGCATATTGCAGGCTTTTTTGTTTTCAAGCGGTTGACTTTTGGCATTGTATTTCGTCGGCCGATTCAATACCCTACATTTGCTTCCTTGCATTGTATGCTTGCTGACCAATACCTTCTAGTTAGCAAGGTTATACCACATTATCTATTAACACCGTTTTAGCACCATTTTTACAAGGTAGTAACACCGGGTTAATAGGGGTAAACCGCTGTAGACCCCCTGTTAACCCCCTGTAAACACCTGGATAAGCAATAACGTGGTATTGAGCCATAGCGATTAGGACAATGAGAAGGCCAATTGAGTGGGAACAAAAACGCCACGCATGGCGTGGCGTTTTCGGTAACAACATTAAAACTTGATGGAGGATCTCACCTTCCCCCCTAAAGGGTTTCTTTCAGCCAGATGAAAAATTCGTTTTGCCAAACCTGGGCATTTTGTCCAGACAGTACCCAGTGGTTTTCATCTGGAAGGTAGACTAGACGGCTCTTAATCCTTTTGAGCTGAGCCAATTGGAATGCTGCCAGCCCCTGTCCGATTGGAACACGATAATCTTTTCCACCTTGAAAGATTAAAATCGGGGTGTGCCAATTATTTGCTTTTTCAATCGGATTGAATGCTGTGTAGGATTTTTCATTTTTGCTATCCCAGTATCCCCCCCCTAATTCATGGTTAGCAAAAAATAGTTCTTCTGTGGTTCCATACCAACTTCTCATATCGAACAAACCATTGTGGGCAATGAAGGTCTTGAAACGGTTTTGGTGTACGCCCGCTAATTGGTAAACCGAATATCCACCGTAACTTGCTCCAATGGCCGCACGACGTGCGGTATCCACGTAAGATTCTTTGGAGATATCGTCTATGGCTGCTAAGTAATCCCGGATAGGCTGACCGCCCCAGTCTTGAGAAATAGCCTCATTCCATTTTACACCCCAACCAGGCATCCCTCTACGGTTTGGCGCGATCACAATATAACCTTGCGATGCAATTAACTGTAGGTTCCAGCGGAATGAATAAAATTGTGTGAGGGCAGACTGAGGGCCACCTTCACAATAAAGTATAGTTGGATATTTTTTTGCGGGATTAAAGTTTGGTGGATAAATGACCCATGAAAACAAATCCGCTCCATCGGATGCCCTGGTCATGCGTTTCTCAATTTTGTTTTCGCTAATCCTTGCATACTTGGCGTCATTGACTCTGGTGACCGGAGTTAAGGATTTGCTTTTTAGGTCAAAACTGAAGATCTCGGTTGCGCGGGTGAATTTTGTGGAGGTGACGATCAATTTATCAGTTACCTGGCCTACAATGCCCGTGATATCAAAGTCGCCTGCTGAAATTTGATGGATCTTAGGTAAGGCTTTTGTTTGGATATTGGTAGGGACTTCAAGTTCAAATAATTGTACGGTTCCTTTCGTCGCAGCGGTGAAATAGATTTTTCGATTGTCGTTGCTCCAAATAAAGCTATTGATTGTACCGTCCCAATGCGCTGTTAGGTTAAGACGGATGGAACTATTTTTGTCAAATAATATGATGTCATTTTTGTCTGATTCATACCCATCGGTCTTCATGCTTAGCCAAGTTAGGCTCTTTCCATCGGGAGAATATGTTGGTGAGGTATCATACCCATTCATTCCCTCAGTTAAGTTGGATGTTGTTCCAGTCGCGATATCATACCTGTAAATATTGGTGTTGGTACTAACGGCGTAATCTGTTCCGAATTTCTTTTTACAGACATACAGCACGGCCTTGCTATCTGGAGACCAAGTGAAATCTTCAGCGCCACCAAATGGCGCCTGCGGACTATAGTAGGGCTGGTCCTTCAACAGGTCTACCGGCTCTCCAACTTTACCATCAACAAAACTCGCTACAAAAGGATGACTGAACTTACCATCGTTGAAGGTATCCCAATGTCTAAAATCTAAGTTGTCATAGATATAAACGTCTGACTTTGGCAATTCGGGGTATTTATCCGTGCTGTGGTATTTTTTTACAAGAACGGACTGGCTGAAGAGTATTTGTTTTCCATCAGGAGAAAATTTAACATTTTCTAAGGCACTATCGCCATTTGTCAATTGTAGTGCCTCACCTTTAGATAGGTTCTTCTTCCATAACTGGCCTTTCAACAAATAAATGACGTCGTCATTAGGCTCGATCTGAACAACTGTTTCGCCCCCTTTTTGGTCGGTGAACTGGCTAACGGCTCCATTGGTGAGTGAAACCGTATATAGATTTTTTTCACTTGAATTACTTTCCAGGTTATAATTTGAAACCCCATACACCAGTGTTTTACCATCTTTAGAAAGTCCTTCAGCCGAAACACGTCCAAGATCCCAAAGTGTGCTGGGAGTAATTGGTTGCGACGATTCCGATGTCAATTTATTATCTTTTTTTCCGTCTTTGCCTTCTTGTGCATTGCTTAGGTTGCAAGCCATAATTGCTATTGTAAGTATTGTAAGTTTTTTCATCTATTTAAAAGTCTCTATGCCGCTGAAAAATTTCTTCGCAAGTTACAGAATTTGGCAATAATTGTGAGACGTAGTATAAAAATAGGATCTCTTTTTGATAGCGCTATTCGGGCGCCTGATTTTTTTTACGCCACATTTGGATCAATACCCTATAAAGATGATGTTGTTATGTATTCATACCGACCGATCTTATTCCCTGTTTTGGTGCTTTCAATAAAATCGTTTATTAAGGAAAGCTGGGCAAGTGACCATAGTTCATAATTCAGCTGTTTAAGTTGATTTGAATATTTTTACTGTATAAGGCAACTTGGATTTCCGTTAATTGCCAATGCAGAATTTCTTTAAATTCTAAATGGTGAAAGCTTTGGAGCGATCGTCCCTTTTGAAAGTGTCTTTTATAGTAACCGAAATGTTCGGGGAATAAAGTCCCGCCAATAAAAAGCATCGCAATAAGATATAAGCTGATCTTTCCATTACCTAGTAGAAGGAATTGCATGGCAATTTCATCCTGTATTTCTGTTCCTGTTTCAGTCAAGATATGAAAGACATCGTGATTTTCCAATTTGGGCATGACATCGAAACCCTTGCTTTTATAGAAAAGCCCTAAGTTATGGCCAATGCTTCCAATTGGATAGTTCATGAAATCTGCTTTTGAGATTCCCCATGGCTTTTTGTTCCATTTGAAGATGTTCGCATACACTTTGGAGGACGAATTGTAGAGGTGTAACATGAGTTTTAATCTGATTTCTTTCATTTTTCTCTTTTTTTTAAAAGTACTTTGTTTTTCAAAGTAAATGGATAAAAAAATTATTTGTATTGTTGTTTTATTAAATTTTCCAGTGCAGCAAGGTGATTTTCAAATGCTTTTAGTCCTTTAGCAGTTCTTTTATATCGGGTATTTGGCTTTCGTTCGACAAAGCTTTTCTCGACAACAATATATTCTTCTTTTTCCAACGTTTTCAGATTGGAGGCAAGGTTACCATCCGTTACCTCCAACAATTCTTTCAAAGAATTGAAATCGTATTCCTCATTTGCCGCGAGAACACTCATTATCTGGAGTCGTACTCTGTTTTCAAATATTTTGTCATATAGAGAAAGATCTAATTTCACGATTCGTATTTTTTGTAAACGATAAAACCATAGATGATGTGTAACACACCAAATCCCAATCCCCACAAAAGTAATCCTTTATCTGGAAAAGCTAGCACGAGCAGGCCTAGGCAGATTTCTATTATGCCTAGTGCTTTTACTTCGGCAAATGTATAAATACTCCCTGCGGTCAGTGCTAGTCCATAAAATATGAGTAGCATAGCGGCAACCAGCTGGTAGTATCCTTGGATAAAAAACAGCGCTGATACGAAGCCACCTGCAAGCAATGGAATTGAAACTGCAAATAAAAGTGATTTGCTTGTCATGTTCCAAATGGACTGTTTGTTTTTTCTCGCCTTTCTACGCGCCATGACAAAACCAGTCACTAAGGATAAGAATAAAATGGTCAGCGCAATGATCAAAAGCACTTGGGATCTTTCCAAATTATTGCCCCCTAATAGCACGTCACTTTGAGGTTGATATATGATATAGTATCCTAATAGTGTTCCCACGAGCGCATAGCAACCCATAAGGACGCCCGATAATCCGCTTATTGAAACAAATTTGGACGATTTTTCCATTAATGATCTGATCTGCCCAAGCTCTTTATATAAATCTTTCTGTTCCATAAAAGTACTTTGATATTCAAAGTAAATGAATAATAATGAATTATGCAAGAGCCTAGGCGAGTATTGAAAAAAAATAAAAAAAAGAGTAGAAAATACTTGCAGGATATACGTTTGGTTTCTATCTTTGTGGCATCAAAAGAAATCCTAATGCGGAAGTGGCGTAATTGGTAGCCGCACCAGACTTAGGATCTGGCGCCGCAAGGCGTGGGGGTTCGAGTCCCTTCTTCCGCACTTGATGTCCTCCCGAACTTAAAACCTCGGGAGGATTTTTTTATGAATGCGATATAGCTAAAAAGAGTATGAATATTTCACACGAGAATGTAGATGCAATCAATGCGGTAGTCAACGTCGCATTAGCACCTGAAGATTATAATCCTCAAGTCGACAAAGAGATTAAAGCGCAAGCTAAAAAAGCAAAATTGCCAGGGTTCCGTCCAGGTCAAGTTCCTGTTGGACATATCAGACGTACTTATGGTAAGTCTATTTTATTTGATGAGGTCAATAAATTAGTGAATGAAAAAATCACCAATTACATTACTGAAAATAAATTAGAAGTTTTAGGTCAGCCTCTTCCTTTGGAAGATGACGCGCAGTATAGCTGGGATTATAAAGACAATTTCAACTTTAAATATGAAATTGGTCTTGCTCCGGCGTTTGAATTGCCTTTCACTGCTGAGACTGAATTTACTTCTTACGAAATCAAAGCTGATGAAGAAACATTGGCAGATCGTATCAAGAACTTGCGTCGTAGCTATGGAAAAATGACTAATCCAGAAGTATCTGAAGAAGGTGATGTATTGTATGCAACATTGAAGCAAGATAAAGAGGATGGTTTAGAGAAAACAACTTCTATACGTACTGATATCGTAGAAGATGCTAAGGTCAAAAAATCATTGGTTGGTCTTAAGAAGGACGATGTTGTTAAGATTGACGTTAAAAAAGCATTTAAAACTGAAGATTTAGCACGGATATTAGGTATTATAGAAGAGGAAGCAACCGCTTTAGACGTAACTAAATTTGAATTGACTGTTAAGAATATCAACCGTTTAGAGGAAGCTGATCTTAATCAAGAATTTTTCGATAAGTTATTCACTGAAGGTGAAGTGACGGAAGAAGCTCAATTCACAGAAAAAGTGAGAGAAGAAGTTGAAAACTTATTCAAACAAAATTCTGATCAAAAGTTACGTAATGACATGTATACTTTTGGTATGGAAAAGGTTGATGTAGCTTTCCCTGAAGAGTTCTTAAAAAGATGGTTGAAAGCAACTAATCCAAGTATTTCTGAAGAAGAATTAAACGAAGGATTTGCCGATTTCTTAAACAACTTGAAATGGACGATCATTGAAAATCGTGTGGTTACAGAAAACGGTCTTGAAGTTAAATATGATGAAGTGATCAATTTAGCGAAGGAACGCATCTATGCGCAAATCAAGATGTATAACATCAATGAAGAGCCTTCTGATGAGCAGTTGAACCAATTTGCAATTCAATTATTGCAAGACCGCGAACAAGGTAATCGTTTGTTTGAAGAAGCTAAAGCTTTGAAGGTATTTGATCACTTGAAGGGTTTAGTTAAATTGAATTCGGAAGAAATCGAATACAAAGAATTCGAGAAATTATCCTAAGCGATTTTTAAATAAAAAGGAAGTCCCTTCAATCTACTGAAGGGACTTTTTTTATTTTCATCGCAGCGTGGCCGCAGCTTTTACACTATTTTTTTGTTGTTCAGATCTTCCACAAATCGCCTGAGTCGGCAGTTATATGGAGCTGAAATACAAAAGCGCTGCTGTTGAAATCGACATGAATTCATGGAATGGGGAGAATGCCGTTGGAATGGGAGTTGGGCTATTAGGAGATGAAAAGGGTCCGATTGAGATGGACGAGGTCTGTCTTAGCTTAAAGAGGTATTCCGGAATTGAAAGAGGTTTTCTTGCGTTTGAAGAGACCGGTTGAACTACCCAAAGAATTAGACGGAAAGGGTTAATTGACCTTGCCTTTATTTGTTTCAGCAGGAGTTGTCGTAATCGTTTTCTTGCCAAATGGAAATAGCCTTTTTAAGAACTCGGAGAAGCTGTTGAATTCCTGTCGATACAGTAATCCGAAAGCGCTTATATACTCGCCATCGTTGGGGCTAAGAAGAAAATTTCGGGTGTTTAATCTGTTTGAGGCCCTGAGGACTAAACGCCCATCTTTTCTTAAATAAAACATCGCTTCGGCATCTGTAGAGACCCGATCTGAAAAAACATTTAAATCCGTAAGGGCTTGACTTCTGCGATCCGAGATCGCTCCGGTCAAGACAAGTCTGTCATTAAATAAACGTAGCGAGGCAGAAGCATCATTTAAAGATTTAATATTAATATCAAAGAAGTTGATGTTAAGCGATTGGGCTATGATGTTGTTGATTTGGTTGAATGCTATCTCAGTTCCCGCAGATAACAAAGTATTGTTCACTTCTTTACCGAAGTCAGTTTGTGTACCAGGGGTAAAACTCCTTCGCACGATCAGACTAAGTGCTTGTTGATTGACATTGTTGGCATCTGAAAAATAACCTTGCAACTCATCCTTAACGCCGGGGTTCTGTGGGAAATTGATGTCGAAGGTGATCTCAGGCTGACTTAATTGACCTTTTAAGATCATGTCGGCCTGTGCCAATATGCGTTCGGGATTTTCTTCACGTCCGGCTGCATTATAAAGCGGTGCTAAGCTCGTTCTTTGTTGATAGATGGCGTTGATATTGATATTGGCTTCTGTGGGATTTCCAGCCCATCGCACTGTTCCACCTTCTTTGAGATCAAAGATTTTATTGATATAATCTTGGGCTGTGAAATTAAATTTTCCACTGTTGATGATAAAATCCCCAAACATTTCAAAATCGCCCAAAGAGGATATTCGCATATTAAGATTGCTATTTCCACGTCCCGATAATTCGCCCATACTGGAGAATAAATTGATCTCTGCATTGGGGTTGATTAGGAGATCCATATTCATGGTCAGACCGTTGAAATCTCTTTTTTGTGTGGTTTTCTTGATTTTTGTAGAGTCTTTCTCGATAAAGTAAATAAAGTCGGTATCTGATATGGTGCTCGCGTTGTTGAAAGGGATATTGATAACAGTATTTTCTTCGGATTTAGCACGGATGTTGATATTCATTGCTGAGGTAAGTCCCTTAAACTTGAAATTCCCTGAGGCGTAAGCCGTTCCGTAATAGATGTCGTTGTCTTTAATTGTGGTATTTAATACTAAAAAATTCTTGGCTTCTGCAGTGATATCGATATCAGGGTCACTTAATTTGTTGAGGTCGACAACCCCATCAATGGTCGCTATATTGTTTTTTGGATCATATACTTTTAATCCTTTTAGAAAGATTCGATTGTTGGTAAGCTCAATTTTATCAGAAAGCCGATAGGGGGTTTTTAGATAATTGATAACCATCGAAGCATTTTCTAATTTGCCGTCGCCTGTAATTTTGGGATTTAGAATGTCACCTTCAATCGTAAGATCTGCGTTCACTTTTCCCTGAATATTGGATACTAAGCTTCGTAAAAATGGCTGGAAAATAAATACATCTGTATTTGCGAGTTTGGCTTTAAGATTAAGCTTATTATTTTCATTTAAGTGATTATAAGAACCTTGTAGCTGAATCAATTTATTACCTTCTTCGATCTTGCTATCTAGTTTTACGTGTTGATTTTCGGGGTCGTAATTAGCACTAAGCGCCAGTGAACCGATGGGAATATTGTTATAGAGGATAGGAGAAGTCTTTATATTGGCTACCACAAAGGGAGATTTAAACACAGCGTTAACTTCAATATTTCCGTTCATATTTCCGGAGAGATTGATGCCGTAAGGCTTGGTTATACCATTTAAGGAGGTGAGGTTAAAGTCCTGAAATTTGAGATTGATCTGATCACTTTCTTCATTGGAAAGTATACCGTCAATGTGGACCTTTTGGTTATCATGACTTAGCGTTAGTTTTTCAAAGTACCATTTTCCTTTCGATATTTTCAGCTGTGCATCATTATTGACTATCCAGCTCTCTCTATTGATCAAAATATTCGAGGGATAGAAATTGATATAGGCAGGTTTGGCATGAGCGAAACGGATGACTCCATTCAAATCTAGGCTGTTACTTGCCTCTAGTTCCGACATTTTGATGTTGAATTGTAAACTATCGTTTGCCAGCGTGTTTGAAATATTGACGTTTTTAATATAAGTACTGTCGGTAAAGTTAATTCGATCAATGGAGGTCTGCAGTTCCATATTTTTCAAATTGGCATTTTGATCGATAATCAGGTGAGTGAGTCGAATACCATTGTACTTCAACTCAGGCGCGTAAAAATTAAAATTAGCCGTTTGTTTTTCACTTTCAAATTTGGCGTTCAATGTTGCACCGCTGTCCAGCGCGATATCTTTTTTAAAGAACGTTGCGATAGGCTTAAAATAAGTAATATTAATATTGAGGTCAAAGTCTTGACGGGTAAACTTGTCCTTCTCAAAACCGATAGCTGGGGCATAGCGCATCGCTAAAGCTTTAAAATAAGGAACTATCGTATTAAGGTCTATTCTTCCTTTGAGGTCGATATGCCCGATAGCGGACTGCAAGGTTAACGATCGAGCATTTTCATCTCCTTCTGCTAGAAAATTGATGTTTCGTATAACAAATTGCCCCTTCGACGAGGTGAAGCTTAAACTGTCTGATATAAACTCACCGGTAATGTTATTAATATTATCCCCAATTAAGTTGGTATGGAATTTTGTGTTCGTAATGTTGATGGAATCTCCTTGAAAGAAGTTGATTTTTTTTAGATTAGCTTGCTGAATATCAGCATCTAGATGATAATTGGGTGTGGCGGACCAGTCAATATCTGTTGTAAACTGTAATTTTAAATTTGGATCGGATATTTTTCCGGAGCCAAGGAACAGTTGTTTGGCTGTATTTCCTTCAATCTGAACACTTTGGTAACTGTAATTTTTGAAGTTGAAGTTTGTCAGATTTCCTTTTATTTTTAATGCGAGCTTTTTTGGTTCGGTGCCTGTTCCGTCTATTTGTAGATTGAACCCTGTTGTTCCTAAATCTTTTATTTTTGTAATCGTTCCTATATCGAACTTTTTAGATTGAAAATTGCCCGCGTATTTTATTTCCTTCTGGATATTCAATAAGGCGTCGGCTTCAACATTACCGATTGCAGTTGTGAATACTCCCTCGGTCTTAAATTTATTGTATAGGCCATTTAGACTTCCTTTGAAAGAAAATTTATTGAAAAGCTGAACAATTTCAGGGAGTTTAAAGTTTTTTAGATTTCCTAAATCGGCAATAACCCGATTTAAGTCTTTATGTTCGGACGAAATTGCTATCTGTGGAATGATGAAATCTGTTTTATCGATGTCAGGTAGCCCAATAATTTGTAGATCACCTGCTAAGTTTGTTTTCTTACCGATTGTTAAATCGACCTGACTGGCGTTGATTGCCGACACTGTACCTTCCAAATTTGCTTTTTTAATATGGACATCAAATTTGACTTGGTGCATGGGGGAGGAGAAGAAAGCAATGTCTTCCGAATGAATCCGGGAATCCCGTGCTCGAAGTTGTATGTGAACCTTATTGATGAAGTCAGAAAAGTCATCAAAGCTTTTATAACTAAGTTTGATATAATTCTTGAATGTCGAACGGTTGGTTGCCAACATCAGTTCACTGAGTTCAATAGCTGTATTGCTTATCGTCGTGCGTGCAAGAAGACCTTTAATAACCAACCCTTTCTTTTCATGCAGATTAAATGTCTTAATATCTGCTGAAAATTGATTGGAATCCATTTTAATATTATCGAGATGAGCGTTTAATTTGGATATTCCTAAATCTCCAAAATCAACCACTTTATTGTAATGCTTACGTTTGTGGTCAATGTAGTTGAATGCATTGTTTTTGATAATAACTTCTTTGATCGCAAAGATGAGTTTTTTTGAACTTTTCTTTTTTTCTTTTTTTGGTGGGGTGAAATACCGAATTAAAAATGAAATATTACTGCTGTCCCGAAATTGTTCAAATGAAGCTTCAGTGTCTTCAATGGTTAATTTATTGATTACAATCTTGTTCGACTCGATGAACTCAGAAAGGTTGACATTAGCTTCTAGCTTGCCTGAATGTACTATTTTTTCTCCTTGCGGACTATAGAGTTGAAAATCTTCTACTACAATAGATTTGAAGGGCTTGAAATAGATGTTCTTGAGACTTATTTTGGTATTGAGTTCCTTTGATAAATAGTCTACAGCTTTTTGTGCAAGATAGTTTTGTACGGGCTTCAACTGCAGGGACAATGCCAATGCAAGCAGTATAATGACTATACTACCCAGGACTATTGACACTATTTTAATTATTTTTTTGATACTTTTGTATTAAAATTTATTACCTCCAGCTATGGCTATTATTTTAGGGATCGAATCCTCTTGTGATGAAACCTCCGCTTCTATCTGTATAAACGGTGAAATTCGCTCAAATGTTATCGCCACTCAGGCCATCCACGCGAAATATGGTGGAGTAGTTCCCGAGTTGGCTTCTCGCGCTCATCAACAAAATATTATTCCAACAGTGCACGAAGCCATTCGCCAAGCAAAAGTAAGCAAAAATCAGATAGATGCAGTGAGTTTTACACGGGGGCCGGGATTATTAGGTGCACTTTTGGTAGGAACGTCTTTTGCCAAGTCATTTGCACTTGCGCAAAATATTCCTTTAATTGATATAAACCACATGCAGGCGCATATTTTAGCTCATTTTATTGAAGATCCGAAGCCAAACTTTCCTTTTTTATGTCTTACAGTTTCAGGTGGTCATACACAAATTGTATTGGTGAAAGATTATTTTGAAATGGAACTTTTAGGGGAGACGTTGGATGACGCAGCGGGGGAGGCTTTTGATAAGACAGCTAAAATCTTAAATCTTCCTTATCCGGGTGGACCGCTTATAGATAAATATGCTAAAGATGGAAATCCGAACGCTTATAGGCTTCCTGAACCACAGATCCCCGGTTTAAATTTCAGTTTTTCAGGATTGAAAACAGCAATACTCTATTTGGTTCAAGACCAACTGAAGCTGAATCCAGATTTTCTGACAGACAATATGGCCGACTTGTGTGCCAGTGTACAATCGCGTATTGTATCTATTCTGCTGAATAAATTAAAGAAAGCGGCAAAGGAAACTGGCGTGAAAGATATCGCTATCGCAGGGGGCGTTTCGGCTAATTCTGGTCTCCGACAGAGCTTGATTGAAATGGGTGAAAAATACAATTGGAGGGTCTTCATACCAAAATTTGACTATTGTACGGATAATGCAGCGATGATTGCGATTGCAGGCTATCATAAATTTCTAAAGAAGGATTTTGTAGGTCAGGATGTGGCTCCTATGGCTAGGATGCATCTATAATCAAGTAGGTGCTTCAAGTTTCCCACGGCAATTTCATTGTTCATGGGAAACTTAGCATAGTTACAATTTTATAATGGCGAACTATATCCATAGGCTTGTGCTGCCGAGGTAAATACGTTTGTCTTCGGTTGGTAGAAATTCAGTTCATAACCTTCAGCTCCCCAAAAGATACTGATAAAACCAATTCCTTGCTTAGAGCGCAATACTGTTAGTATTTGAAAAGCCTCGTTATCAAACTGACCTCCGTCATCAACACGCCAAGTGCTGATATCATCGTATAAAGCTGGGAAATCCAAATTGATCAGCTGTTCATCCTTTGCGTAGGAAAATACAGCTAAAGCAGAGTCTTGTTGATTTTCAAACACGGTAAGGTTAAACTCGGACCCGTCGCTAAGGGTGGCAACAGTTGTACTTTTGTTAATCTTTCTGTTGTATTTTTTTTCAAGTTGCTCCCTAATTTTTTGGGAAGTTTCTCTTTGAACTTGTGTAAACTTCTCGATTTTATATTGATCTATAAAAGCCTTGTTGACAAGCATACCGAATTCGCCGGATTTAATTGCAGTGCTAATTTTAAATAATGAACCTTCACTATTTGCAAAGTTCTGTGCGGTCTGTCTACCGTTGCTCCCCTTATTATCTGTTTTATTCTGCACAAACTCAAGGGGGCTTACTTGGTCTTCTACGATAACATAATTATATTTTTCGGGACTTTCCATTGCCTGATCCATCGGAAGAGCGATAAGTGAGTCTCTTTGCTGGTTTAAAAAACCAAAATAGGGTGAAATTGCTTCTTCCGTATTTTCATGCTTAATTGCAGTCTTTGATTCTTGTTGATTGTTGCCACAAGCATATAATGTAAGTAGAAAAATAGCTGAAAAAAATGACTTCATAAGCATCTATATTTTTTTGTGAAATATAAGGCTTTCGTGCATCATAATGAAAAGATTTAAACTTTAATATTATGATGAACTCTAAATTGAATATTTACCGCAAAGAATGGCTGGATGTTATTTTTGCTGGTCGCAACAAAATGTACGGCGCTTACGAGTTGAGAAATCTCTCTGACAAAGCAACAAATGTCGGTTTGGGAATTGTTGTATCTTTTGCAGTTTTGCTGATTGCAGGATCCTATGCATATAATACATATTTAAAGCAACCTGTTCCGCCCGTCATTTATAAAGTACAAGATGTTGGGCCCGACATGCTGGAAGAAATTCAAAAGAAGGTAGAGGAGAAAGAGGAGGTCCCCGAAGAACCTGTCATGATGCAGGAGAAAGCCCCGCAGCAGGTTGCCCAAGATGTATCCAAATTTGATCTGGTTAGAATGCCTGATATAAAAGTGGCCAAAGCAAATCAAGTTACGGAAGAACTTGTGAGTCAGGATGAGCTGAAAAATCCAAATACGATGACTTCAAGGATTACATTGAAGGCAAGTCCATCGGGTACATATATTGCGCGCGGTGAATTTGGTTCTTCGAAAAGAGATGGTGATATTACTGGCTCCGGGATTGGTTCGGTATCCGGCAGTGGAACCGATGCTGATGCTAACAGTACATTTACATCGGTAGAAATTATGCCAACACCTTTGGGGGGACTGCCTGCCTTTATGAAGTGGATCGCCGAGAATTATAACTTTCCACAACAGGCCTTAGACCAAGGAGTTTCGGGGGTTATAGAGGTATCTTTTGTCGTTGAGAAAGATGGGTCATTGACAGATATTGCTGTTAAACGTGATATGAAATTTGGTACAGGAGATGCTGCTATAAACTTATTGAAGAAAGCGAAAAAATGGAAACCAGGGGTACAAAATGGACTTAAAGTGCGTGTGGCCTATACGTTACCGATCCGTTTAAGTGCCGTCTCACAATAAATGGTTCTTAACTTTATTTAACAGATCATCAATTAAACTTTTGATAGCCGATACGGCTCTTACTAATAAATAAGTTGAAAAAGAGTACTTATTAAAAAAGTGATTGTTGGTTTTAAAAAATAAAGAAATGAAAAAATTGATGTTAAGTTTGGCTTTATCTGGATTGATGTTAGCCGGTTTCGCTCAAGAAAAAAAAGATGTTAAACCAGAATTGAAAGAAATGCAAACTTCCATGCGTAAACATAAAAGCGGAAGGATGCAAGATGGTTTTAAAAATAAAACTCCTGAGGAAGTAGCTAAGATGAAAACTGATCGGATGGATCAAAAGCTAAAATTTACGGATAAACAGCGTAAAGATATCTATGCATTTAATTTGAAGCAAGCACAGGAACATCAAAAAATAGCCGTTGAACGGAAGGAACATCGTGCAAAAATGAAAAAGCAGCGTGTTGCAGAGCATGAAAAAATGATGGAAATGTTAACCCCAGAGCAGCAAAAAACGTTAAAGGATTCTTACGTTGAAAATCGAAAAATGCACAAAGAGCATTGGAAAAAAGACAGACAGCTCAAAAGAAAGGACTTTAAAAAGGGAGAAGTGAATAAATCAAATCACGCCGACGTAAAATCATCATAAACAGTAAACAACGATAGTTTTCATATTAATTATTGGTGAGTGTTAGTAGAGGAGGGAACCGTTGGTTCCCTCTTTCTTTTTTTTTATTCTTTATTTTTTTGTTGTTCTTTCCACTGTTTGGAGAACGATTTGTCAGCCAATTTTGGTAACTCCCGTTGATCTCCCCATGTTTTTTGAAAGAGCTTTCGGATGAAAAAAATTTTGAATTTTCCACCGAAAAAATCGACGAATTTTCTTCGCATAATTCCATAAGTGAACCACTGCCAAGCTTTTTGCTCCGTTTTTGAAGCTAGACCTTGATCAACTGAATCTTTTCTGTTCACAAGAAGCATGCGTTGTATGTCAATACCGACCGGACAGACCTCAGTACATTTTCCACAAAGTGTAGAGGCGTAGCTCAGGTGTTTAAATTCCTTCATTCCATTTAAATGCGGCGATATGAGGGATCCTATTGGGCCTTGATAAGTTGTTTCATAAGTGTGGCCACCAATGTTCTGATAGATCGGGCATACATTTAGACAGGCGCCGCAACGGATGCAATACAAGCCCTGACGCTGTTCTTTTTGAGCAAGCAGTTTGCTTCGGCCATTGTCCAGCAGAATAACATACATCTCTTCGGGACCGTCGGATTCGTAAGCTTGTTTAGGCCCTGTAAGTAGTGTATTGTAAACCGTTAAATTCTGACCAGTACCGTGTGTTGATAAAAGCGGCCAAAATAGGTCTAAGTCCTGTAAGTTGGGTATTATTTTCTCTATTCCAACTACAGCGATATGTGTTTTTGGAAACGTCGACGTCAATCGTGCATTTCCTTCATTTTCGGTAATCGCTAGGCTACCGGTTTCAGCAATCAGAAAATTTGCCCCAGTAATTCCGACTTCTGCTGATAAGTAGCGATCACGAAGTAATTCACGCGCTTTCATTGTCAGTTGTTCTGCGGAAGCATCTAATGGGGTGTCAAATTTTTCGTGAAAAAGCTTAGCAATATCTTCCAGGCTCAAGTGCATGGCTGGGGTAACAAAATGATAGGGTTTTTGATCGAGCAGCTGAATGATATATTCCCCTAGATCGGTTTCTATTGCATCAATATTTTTGGAAGCCAAAAAATGATTAAGCTCAATCTCTTCTGTTGCCATCGATTTAGACTTGACTACAGACTTTGCCTTTTTACGCTGAATAATTGCATATATCTCTTCCAGTGCTTCTGTAGCGTCGTTTGCCCAGATGACTTTTCCACCTCGGGCAGTGAAATTGGCTTCAAACTGTAATAGGTAGCGGTCGAGATTTTCCATAACCTTCCACTTAATCAAATTAGCTTTTATCTTGCTATTTTCAAGATTTGCAAATTTGCTCTTGCCTTTTTCGAAAGCCATGCTGTATTTGTCGATATTGTAATTGATAATATCGCGGTGTTTGGTGTCAAATGCTTTTCGCGCACTTTCCTCAATAAATGCATTAGCGGTACTCTCTGCCATCTAATCTGCTAATTTTTCACAAAAAAAGTTGGTAAAAATTACCAACTTTTAAATATACTGTTAATAAATTGTTTCTCGAAAATCGAGTTACATAATTTATGCTTTTCTCGCAATATTTAAGCTTAGCTCATCCAGCTGCTCTTGATGAATGGTTGACGGGGCGTCAATCATAACATCCCTTCCCGAGTTATTTTTTGGGAAGGCGATGACGTCGCGGATAGAATCTAAGCCTGCCAATAAGGATACCAGTCGGTCAAAACCAAAAGCCAATCCGCCATGTGGAGGAGCACCGAAGGTGAAGGCCTCCATCAGAAATCCAAATTGTTTTTTTGCTTCTTCAGGGCTGAATCCTAAATGCTTGAACATGAGCGATTGAAGTTCTCTGTCGTGGATACGGATTGATCCACCACCTACTTCTACGCCATTTAATACAAAGTCATAAGCATTTGCCCTTACTTCTCCGGGGTTGGTATCTAAAAGCGGTATATCTTCCGGTTTTGGCGAGGTGAACGGGTGGTGCATGGCGTGGTAACGACCGTTTTCTTCGTCCCATTCCAATAGCGGGAAATCAACGACCCATAAAGGAGCAAAGGTTTCTTTATTACGGAAACCCAATTGTGACGCAACTTCAAGGCGTAATTCATTGAGTTGTTTGCGAACTTTGTCTTTTCCTCCTGCCATAATTAGCAATAAATCGCCAGTTTTCGCGTGGAACGCTGTCGCGATTGCACTAAGTTGTTCTGGGGTGAAGAATTTATCCACAGAGGACTTGACTGAACCATCTTCATTCACACGCGCATAAACCAATCCGGTTGCGCCTATTTGTGGACGTTTGATGAATTCTGTCAGTGCATCTAATTGTTTTCTGGTGTAATGGGCACAGTTTTCAGCATTTATACCTACGACTAATTCCGCTGCATCGAATACTGGGAAACCCTTTCCTTTGGTCAGGTCGTTAAGTTCGACAAATTGCATTCCGAATCGGATATCCGGTTTGTCGGATCCGTAGAGACGCATCGCGTCTGCGTATGTCATGCGTGGAACGTTACCTAGATCAATACCTTTGATTGTTTTGAAAATATGTTTTGCAAGCCCTTCGAAGATATTTAAAACATCTTCCTGTTCTACAAAAGACATTTCACAGTCTATTTGCGTGAACTCTGGTTGACGGTCTGCACGCAAATCTTCATCACGGAAACATTTTACAATTTGGAAATAGCGATCAAAACCTGAAACCATCAATAATTGTTTGAAGGTTTGTGGGGATTGTGGTAACGCATAAAATTCTCCAGGATTCATACGGGAAGGTACGACAAAGTCGCGTGCTCCCTCTGGAGTTGATTTGATCAGATAGGGGGTTTCTACTTCCAGAAAGTTTTGGGAGTCAAGATAACGGCGTACCTCTTGAGAGGTCTTATGACGTAAAATAAGGTTTTCACGTACGGGGTTACGACGCAAATCCAGGTATCTGAACTTCATTCTGATGTCATCACCACCATCTGTTTCATCTTCTATTGTAAAAGGGGGTAATTTAGCGGCATTTAATATTTCAAGAATTGAAACCTTGATTTCAATATCTCCAGTCGAGATTTTAGCATTTTTATTCGAGCGTTCGATAACTTCTCCGGTTACCTTGATGACATATTCTCTTCCGAGCTCACGGGCGCTTGCGCGCAAGGAAGCATCATCATCTGCATTGAACGTTAATTGTGTGATACCATATCGGTCTCTAACATCGATGAAAGTCATACCGCCTAAATCGCGGGATTTTTGAACCCATCCACTTAGGGTAACCGTCTTCCCTAAGTCAGCTAGTGTTAATTCGCCACAAGTGTGTGTTCTGTGCATATCGTTATGAAAATTATATTTGACGCAAAATTATTGGTTTTAGTCGACAATAACGAATTCTACTTTGGTTATTTGAATAGCCTTCTCCCACTTTCTTCCACAATACTCTTTGGTTTTTTTTATGGCTCCCACTTTATCCCCTTTTTACTAAAAAAGTAGTTGAAATTAAGTTAATAAGCCTGGAAGTTTTACAATCCATTTCTAATTTTTTAGCGAAACGTATGGAAAATAAAGTGTTCTAATTAACGGTATTTTATATGTGAATTGGGGTTTAACTGCCTGTAAATAAGGTTTTTTAAACGTTTTTTTTAAAGGGAGATTTTATTTGTTGTAGCTATTTATCGATGTGGAAAACTTTTTTATGTTATAAAGTGGGGGAAAGTGGGAGAAAGTGTATACTTTTACATTTAAATTAGAATAGGATAATTGACGACATGACTCAGTTGATCGGTGAATTTGAATGCAAGTTAGACGCCAAGGGAAGAATGGTGTTGCCAGCTGCGCTCAAGAGGCAAATGCCTCATGTAGAGCGGGATGGTCTTGTGGTGAATCGCGGTTTTGAGAAGCATCTGGTGTTTTATCCAAGAGAAGAGTGGGATTTGATGACGGCCAAACTGGCGAAATTGAATCAATTCGATCCTAAAGTACGGGCGTTTGTTCGTGCTTTTACGCGTGGCGCTACGGAATTGGCATTGGATGCTGCGGGTCGTGTTTTGTTACCCAAAAGTCTGTTGGAATTTGCGGGTATAAGTACTGAATTGGTTTTGGCTTGTCAGTTTAATAAGATTGAGGTTTGGTCAAAAGAAGGGTATGAGGAATTGATGGGCGATGGCGGAGTAGAGGATATATCATCTTTGGCGGCAGAGGTAATGGGAGATATTAATTTTGGACTATAAGCGTATGGAAAATGTCTATCATGTTCCGGTTATGTTACAAGAATGCATGGATGCTTTGGCGATTAAGCCGAATGGTGTCTATGTGGATGTGACTTTTGGTGGTGGTGGTCATTCTCGAGAGATTTTAAAGAGATTGGGGCCAGAAGGGAAGCTGTTTGCTTTTGATCAGGATCCGGATGCATTGAAGAATGCAATCGACGATCCTCGCTTTACATTGATACATCAGAACTTTAGGTTTTTAAAGAATAGTCTTCGTTTGCAAGGTGTGCGTGCAGTGGATGGGGTTTTGGCAGATTTAGGAGTTTCTTCGCATCAATTCGATGCTGCAGATCGAGGATTTTCTATTCGATTTGATGCAGACTTGGATATGCGTATGGATCAAGTTGGTGATTTGGATGCGAAGTCGCTGTTGGCAACCTATTCGGAGGAGGATCTGCATCGTATTTTTGGTATGTATGGTGAAATCATGAACGCTAAATCGCTTGCGAAAACAATTGTTACTGCGCGTTTGTCACAGCCGATCCAGACTGTTGCTGAATTGAAAGAGGTGATTCAACGTATGGTTCCAAAGGGTAAAGAACATAAGTACCATGCGCAGGTGTTTCAGGCGCTTCGTATCGAGGTGAATCGTGAGTTAGATGCTTTACAGGAATTTTTGTTGCAGACGGTGGACGTGCTCAATGTGGGGGGGCGATTGGTTGTTATGTCCTATCATTCGTTGGAAGATCGTTTGGTTAAAAATTTTATGGCCAAAGGTAAGTTCAAAGGAGCGGTTGAGAAAGATTTTTTTGGAAATGAAATTAAGCCATTTCTTGTGGTTAGCCGTAAAGCGATTACGGCTTCTGCAGAGGAACTGGCTTTAAATAATAGATCGCGCAGTGCGAAACTGCGCATTGCTGAAAAGTTGGGTGTGTCTTAAAAATGGAGCGAGAGGATGAGCAGAAATACGATAAGACAGAAAGAGTTGAGTGAAGAAGTTCAAGAGGAACTGCAAGAAACTGTCGAAGAAAAGGCCGAACAAACAGAAGCGTTTATCAAAACGCTTTTTACCGTTGGAGACCTTTCGTTAAACAGAATATTGCATTATCTGCCATTTGGAGCATTTATAGCCTTTCTGATGCTGTTGTATATTTCCAATCGTCATTTTGCCGAGCGAACTATTCGGAGTATCGATAAAGTGAGTAAAGAGGTGAAAGAATTGGGGTGGGATCATAAGTCTCTCTCTGCTGAACTGATGAAAATGTCTACGCAAACAGAAATTGCTAAGCGTGTCGATTCTTTGGGTTTGAAAGAGCGAGTGGAACCACCGATCAAGATCGAAGTTATAGAGAATAAAGAAGATAAATAGGAAGAGTTATGAGTATCAGAAATACGATTCTTGTTCGTGTCTACTTTGCTTTTGGGCTTATCGTATTGCTTGCGTTTTTGGTGTTTGGAAAAATGGCAAAATTGCAGTATGTCGATGGACAGCATTGGAAAGCTTTAGCGGATAGCCTTTCTATTCAGGAACGGGAGGTGGAAGCTGCTCGTGGGAATATTTATTCAAATGACGGGAGTTTGCTGGCTACTTCTGTGCCTGAGTATGAGCTTCGTTTCGACGCCATGGCTATTCCGGAAGAGGATGAAGAGTATTTTAACTTAAAAGTCGACTCATTAGCGATTAAGCTTGCTGATTTTTTTAAAGATAAATCGTCTCGGCAGTATTTGACATTATTAAAACAAGCGCGGAATAAAAAGCAGCGCTATTTGTTGCTCAAACGTAATGTGTCGCATCAGGATTTGAAACGAATAAAGCAATTTCCCCTGCTTAAATCTGCTCGCGTCAATAAAGAGCGTTTTCCAAGTTGTTTGATTACAGATCGCCAAAACAAACGTATTTTGCCTTTTGTCAATCTTGCTGCAAGAACTATCGGTTATAAAAATGTGAAAGAAAATATTCATGTTGGACTGGAAGGTGCATATGGAGAATATATCGACGGAAAAAGTGGGAAAAGATTGATGCAGCGCATCGCAGGAGGAGTATGGATTCCGGTTAACAAAGATATCGAGGTTGCTCCAGTGGATGGGTCTGATATTATCTCGACCATTGATGTAAATATGCAGGATATGGCGCAAAGGGCGCTAGAGAAGCAGATGATTACGAGTAATGCGGATGAGGGCTGTGTTGTGATGATGGAGGTGAAAACAGGCGAGGTACGTGCGGTGGCTAACTTTATGCGTGATAAGGATGGAGTCTATCGTGAAAAGTTCAATCTTGCCATTGCGCAAAGTGCGGATCCGGGGTCGACATTTAAGTTAGCTTCTTATTTAGCTTTGATTGATGATAAGAAAATAGACTCGAGTACAACTGTAAATATTGGTAATGGTAATTGGCCGATTTACAAACATACCATTCGGGATTCACATGCGCCCAAGAAGTCTATAATTTCAGCGAAAAGGGCTTTTGAGGAATCGTCGAATGTGGGGGTTACAAAATTTGTTTACCAGGCATATAAAGATAATCCAGATCAATTTACCTCGAAGCTGCATTCTTTCGGTTTCGGGAAAACATTAGGTTTGCAGATTCCGGGAGAAGGGGTGCCTCTGGTAAAATCGTCGAAGAGCAAGAGCTGGAGTGGATTGTCTTTGGTACAGATGGCTTACGGCTATGAGATGAAGATTACACCGTTGCAAACGTTGACTTTTTACAATGCTGTTGCGAATAATGGTAAATTGATAGCGCCACTCTTTGTGAAGGAAATTAGGCATTTGGGGAATACGATTCAAACGTTTAAGGCTAAGGTCCTTAATGAAAAGATAGCTTCAGACCACGCTTTAGCAGAGGTGCGGGGAATGATGGAAGGGGTGATGATTGAAGGGACAGGTAAAAGTGTTGCCAGTCCGCTGTATAGTTCTGGTGGAAAAACTGGTACAGCCCAGATGGCAGATGGCTCGAGAGGATATGGTGCGCGACGCTACCAATCTTCCTTTGCAGGATATTTTCCAGCCGAGGATCCGAAATATTCCATCATAGTGGTGATCCGTAACCCGAGAAATGGATATTATGGCGGATCAGTTGCGGGGCCTGTCTTTAAAGAGCTTGCCGATATGGTATACGCGAACGATATGGAGATGAAAGGAAAAAAGACGTTTAAAGCGGTCAATGTAGGGGGAAGAATGCCGTTGACTTTACAAGGGTCGAGAGAAGCGAGTAAAAAAGTGTACGATAGATTGGGGATTAATACGGTGAATTGGGATACAATTGCACGGGGAGAAGTGGATACGTCGACGCGGGGAGTGCCGTTTGTAGATTTGAAATATAGAGAAGGAATTGTTCCGAATGTTGTTGGAATGGGATTGATGGATGCCTTA
This sequence comes from Sphingobacterium zeae, assembly GCF_030818895.1. NCBI lineage: Bacteria > Pseudomonadati > Bacteroidota > Sphingobacteriia > Sphingobacteriales > Sphingobacteriaceae > Sphingobacterium > Sphingobacterium zeae. The sequence continues at coordinate 4,733,087 of NZ_JAUTBA010000001.1, read as the reverse complement.
TATGTGGTAGAAAATGCAGGCTTTAAAGCGCACGTGACTGGAAAAGGGAGAGTGGGGATGCAGTCACTCGTTGCTGGACAGAAACTGCCTTTTGGGACGGCGATAAATTTAGAACTTAAGTAATGATGGATTTAAAAAAAGTATTGCATGCTATCCCTGTACAACAGGTTGTAGGAAACCTTGAGGAGGTTGATGTGCACTCTTTGTGCTTTGATTCCAGGAAAGTGGAGTTGGGAAGTTTGTTTATCGCAGTGCGGGGTGTTCAGACAGATGGTCACTTATTTGTAGATAAGGCAATTACTTCAGGAGCAAGAGCCGTTATTGTAGAGGAGTTGCCAAAAGAGACATTAGACTCTGTTGCCTACATCTTAGTAGCCGATTCGGCTTACGCTTTGGGTGTGGCTGCAGCTAATTTTTACGGAAATCCTTCGGAACAGCTGAAGTTGGTCGGTGTTACCGGCACAAATGGTAAAACGACCGTAGCTACTTTGCTGTTTCAGTTGTTTACTGAATTGGGCTACCACGTGGGACTTTTATCTACTGTGCAAAACCAGATTGGTACGAAAATTATACCAGCTACGCATACGACCCCAGATCCTATTCAACTGAATAAATTGCTGCATGATATGGTTGAAGATGGCTGTGATTATGCCTTTATGGAAGTTAGCTCGCACGCCGTAGTTCAGGAACGTATCGCAGGATTAGTGTTTTCGGGTGCTATATTCACGAATATTACGCATGATCACCTGGATTTTCATGGAACGTTTGATCATTATATTAAAGCAAAAAAGAAGTTCTTTGATGACTTAGATGCAAATGCTTTCGCGTTGACGAATGCTGACGATAGAAATGGCCAGGTCATGCTTCAAAATACGGTGGCACATCGGAAAAGCTATGGCTTACGTTCAGGGGCAGATTTTAAAGCAAAGGTGATTGAAAGCCATTTTGATGGTATGCTGATGAGTGTTGACGGGCAAGAAGTGTGGGTAAAATTGATCGGCGATTTCAATGCATATAACCTTTTGGCGGTATATACTGCTGCCATCTTACTTGAACAGGAGACTGTGAAAGTGTTGACTGCACTCAGCACATTGAAAGGAGCAGAAGGACGGTTTGAAACAATGCAATCGGCTACGGGCATTTTTGGAATTGTAGACTATGCACATACGCCTGATGCTGTGGAAAATGTACTCAAAACGATCAGCGCCCTGAGACGGCCAGAACAAAAAATCATTACAGTCTTAGGATGTGGAGGAGATCGGGATAAGACCAAAAGGCCTGAAATGGCGCAGGCGGCGCTGCGTTATAGTGATCGTTTTTTAATTACATCTGATAATCCGCGTACGGAAGATCCTTATCAGATAATTAGAGATATCGAGGCTGGTGTGGCAGCAGACCAAAAGGCGAAGACGCTTTCTATAGCGGATCGTAAGGAAGCGATAAGGGTCGCTTATCAGCTGGCTAATCCCGGGGATATTATTCTGGTGGCAGGAAAAGGACATGAGAAATATCAGGATGTAAATGGTGTGAAACATCATTTCGATGATAAAGAAGTTTTAGAGAATACATTTAACGAAAAATAGAAATATGTTGTACCATCTTTTTACGTGGCTTAGCGAATACATTCATATACCAGGAGGGGGGTTGTTTCAGTACATCTCTTTCCGGACATCTATGGCTGTAATCGCTTCACTAATTATTACCACGGTTTTTGGGGGAAAATTGATTCAATTCTTGCATAATAAGCAAGTTGGAGAGACAATTCGTGATTTGGGGCTTGAAGGAGAAAAAAAGAAAGCTGGTACGCCAACAATGGGCGGGATCATCATCATTGCAGGTATACTAATCCCAACCTTGTTATTTGCGAAATTGACCAATATCTATGTGATTATCATGATTGTGACAACACTTTGGATGGGCGCAATTGGCTTTTTGGATGATTATATTAAGGTTTTTAAACATAATAAAGAGGGCTTAGCTGGTAAGTTTAAAGTTGTTGGGCAAGTTGGTTTGGGCGCCATAATTGCTTGTACCATGTACTTTCACCCCGATATTGTTGTTCGAAAAGGGGTGGATAAACCAACCTCTACGAAGCCCGTTGAAGTGGTTATCAACGAAGGCACTGGAGAGAAGACCTATGCAGAAAACGTCAAATCTTCAAAGACAAATATACCTTTTTATAAAAACAACGAGTTTGATTATGCGAAAGTGTTCAAGATGTTTGGATTGCAGAGTGACTATTTAACTTTTTTTGTTTTTTTAGTTGTGGTAATCTTCATCGTAACGGCAGTATCAAACGGTGCAAATATAACGGACGGCATTGATGGTCTGGCCACGAGTACCTCCGCTATCATTGGTGTTACTTTGGCCATTTTAGCGTACGTGTCTGGTAACGTGATCTTTTCGGATTACCTTAACATTATGTATATCCCTAATTCGGGAGAACTCGTGATATTCGCCGGAGCATTTGTAGGGGCTTGTGTAGGTTTCTTATGGTATAATACATTTCCTGCTCAAGTTTTTATGGGTGATACGGGAAGTCTGGCTATAGGAGGTATCATTGCTGCTTTCGCTATCCTGATCCGGAAAGAATTGTTGATTCCGATCTTGTGTGGTGTATTTCTGTTGGAAAACCTTTCGGTTATTCTTCAAGTGTCGTATTTCAAATACACGAAGAAGAAATATGGCGAGGGTAGAAGAATCTTCCTGATGTCGCCATTACATCACCATTTTCAAAAGAAGGGGTATCATGAAGCGAAAATTGTAACACGTTTTGTTATTGTAGGAATCATATTGGCCATTCTTACTATTGTAACATTGAAAATTAGATAACGATGTCAAACATTGCAACAACATATTATCCTCAATCTGGAAGTTTGGTCATTTTAGGCGCAGGCGAAAGTGGCGTTGGAACGGCGATTCTCGGAAAAGAAAAAGGATTTGATGTATTTGTGTCAGATAAAGGGCTTATAGCGGATCATTATAAGGAACAGTTGAAAGCTGAGGGGATAGCATTTGAAGAAAGTAATCACGATGAAGCACGGATTTTGAATGCCGCTTTGGTTGTGAAGAGCCCCGGTATTCCGGAGACGGTGCCATTGGTGGTCGCATTGAAAGCAAAGAATATCCCTGTAATTGCCGAAATCGAGTTTGCAGCACAATATACCGATGCAAAATTAATCTGTATTACAGGATCGAATGGGAAATCAACGACTACCATGTTGACCTATGAGATGCTTAAGCATGGCGGCTTAAATGTTGGATTGGCAGGTAATATTGGAAAGAGCTTTGCGCTTCAGGTCGCTAAACAACAGTTTGATTGTTATGTACTGGAAATATCAAGCTTTATGCTGGACGATATGTACCACTTTAGAGCAGATGTTGCTGTTATATTGAATATTACTCCTGATCATTTGGATCGCTATGACCATAAAATGGAAAATTATGTGGATTCAAAATTTAGGATGATACAAAATCAAACCGAGAAGGATTTTTTTATTTATTGCCTGGATGATCCCGAGACTGTCAAAGGGTTAGAAAGACATCATAGTAAAGGGACTTATTTGCCTTTTACGCAAGAACAACTTGTTGAATTGGGCGCTTATTTGAATGCCAATAAGACAATAATTATTAATACACCAAATAACGATACATTCACTATGAGAGCTGAGGAATTGTCATTGCAGGGGAAGCATAATATTTATAATAGCATGGCTTCTGGGTTAATTGCGAAAGTGCAGGAATTGAGAAATCAAGTGATGAAGGAAAGCATGGGATCGTATGTGAATATTCCACATCGCCTGGAACATGTAGCCTGTATCGGCGGTGTAAATTACATTAACGATTCAAAGGCAACGAATGTTAATTCGGTATGGTATGCTTTAGAAAGTTTCTCTACACCAATCGTATTGTTGTTGGGCGGTGTGGATAAAGGAAATGATTACAGTATGCTTGCTGATTTGGTGAAAAACAAAGTGCGCGCTATTGTTTGCTTGGGTAAAGATACGGCTGCAATTCATACGGCATTTGATCAAGATGTGGAGATTATTGTCAATAGCACCTCTATGCAAGATGCAGTGGTGTTGGCTTCGCATTTGGCGCAAAAAGGTGATACCGTATTGTTGTCCCCTGCATGTGCCAGTTTTGATTGGTTCAAGAACTATGAAGATCGTGGCGATAAATTTAAGGCTGCCGTGATGGAATTATAAATGGTGTAACCCAATAAGAGGAGGAAGGATATGCTACAGAATATAATGTCTAAGTTGAAGGGTGATCGATGGATATGGATCATTGTAATTATCTTATCGGGATGGTCACTTTTGGCTGTATACAGTTCGGTGGGTACGTTGGCGTATAAAGAAGGAAAGGGTACAGAAATGTATTTGCTAAAGCACTTTTCTATTATTGCCGTTGGATTTATTCCTCATGTATCTTTCCCATAAGTTGGATTATCGGTATTACGCAGGTATATCCAAAATTATGATGGGCATTACAATCCCCTTATTGCTGTTTACCTTATTGTTTGGTAGTAAAGTTAATGAGGCCAGTCGTTGGTTGACCATTCCGGGTATTGGTTTAACCTTTCAGACATCGGATTTGGCAAAGTTGTCACTCATTGTTTTTCTTGCGCGGATGTTATCCCGGAAACAGGAAGAGATCAAAGATGTGAAAAAATCGTTCTTACCTATTATGGGATCGGTTTGCGGTGTATTTATTCTGATTGCCTTGGCCAACTTATCTACAGCATTAATGCTGTTTGGGGTGAGTGTTTTATTGCTGTTGATCGGTCGGATTAGTTTTAAACAAATTGCCATTGTGTGTTGTGGTGGGGGAGTACTTTTAATGATGGTTATCTTCTTTGGTCCCCGAAGGGCAACCTATATCAGCCGGGTAAAGTCTTTTTTTCATACCGAGAAGGTTGATAAAACGGTATCCTTTCAGGATGATAAAAATTATCAGGCGAATAATGCAAAAATTGCGATAGCAACAGGGGGGCTTTTTGGAAAAGGGCCTGGAAATAGTGTGCAGCGCAACGTGTTGCCACATCCTTATTCCGATTTTATTTATGCGATCATCATTGAGGAGTATGGGACGGTAGGAGGGGTCATCTTGCTATTCCTGTATTTGGCCTTTATGTATCGATGTATCCGTATTGTAACGATGAGTCCTAAAGCTTTCGGTACCTTTCTAGCTGCTGGTTTAGGATTTAGTTTGACTATCCAGGCTTTAGCAAATATGGCTGTTGCCGTCGGATTGGGACCAGTAACGGGGGTTCCGCTTCCACTAGTGAGTATGGGAGGAACCTCGATTTTATTTACGAGTGTCGCCTTGGGAATTATACTGAGTGTGAGCAGAAATATTGAAGAATTAAAAGGTAAAGAAGAGTTGGATGAAAAACCTAAACCGAAAAAAGTGGTTATAGGATCAATTCCAGCATAATAAAAAATTGAGCATGGCAATTCGTGTAATTATTAGTGGTGGTGGAACCGGAGGACATATCTTTCCGGCGATTTCAATTGCAAATGCACTGAAGGCGATGGATCCTGCAAATGAAATTCTATTCGTAGGGGCCAATGGCCGGATGGAAATGGATAAAGTGCCAGCTGCCGGTTATCAAATTATTGGACTTGATATCCAGGGGATCAATAGAAAACAGCTGTGGAAAAATATCTTTTTGCCATTTAAGCTTATGAAAAGCTTGAATATGGCAAAAAGTGTAATTAAGGATTTTAGACCGGATGTGGCTGTAGGTGTAGGTGGTTTTGCCTCCGGACCATTGTTAATGATGGCGAATAAATTGGGTGTGCCAACTGTTGTCCAGGAACAAAATTCTTATGCAGGCGTGACCAATAAAAAAGTTGGGGCAAAGGCAGCAAAGATATGTGTCGCCTATGAGGGGATGGAGCAGTTTTTTCCTGCTGAGAAAGTTTTACTCACTGGGAACCCAATAAGACGCGAGTCCATTGCGATAGCAGGGAAACGAGAAGAAGCTTTAACGTTCTTTGGCTTAGATCAGCACAAAAAAACAATTTTGGTCATCGGGGGGAGCCTTGGAGCTAAAACATTAAATGAAAGTGTACTTGCTTACCTGAATGAGTTAAAGGGAGAGGATGTCCAAGTAATTTGGCAATGCGGTAGTTTCTACGTTGAAAAACTACAAGCGGAGCTGGCAGGTAAACTTCCTGTTAATATCAAGATGTTGGCCTTTCTACAGCGTATGGATTATGCTTATGCTGCGGCAGATTTAATTATTAGCCGCGCTGGAGCTGGTACAATTTCCGAGCTTTGTGTAGTCGGTAAGCCTGTAATTCTCGTGCCTTCGCCCAATGTGGCCGAAGATCATCAGACGAAAAATGCGATGGCATTGGTTAATAAAGATGCTGCGTTATTGGTTAAGGATAGTGATGCAAAAAAAGATTTAGTGCCTGCTGCTTTAAATTTATTAAAAGATGCAGCTCATATTGCACAATTAAGTGAAAATATTAAAAAGCTCGGTAAGTTGAATGCTGACGTGGAGATTGCCGAGGAGGTGTATAAATTGGTTAATAAAAAATAGACGAAGTATGAATCTAGATGCAATAAAACAAGTTTACTTGATCGGAATAGGTGGGATAGGTATGAGTGGTCTTGCGCGCTATTTTAAGCATTTGGGCTGTGAGGTGAATGGATATGACCGTACAGAAACTGAGCTGACTAAAACTTTAGTCAAGGAAGGAATCGCGATCTCCTATCAGGATGATATCAATACGATTGATGCTATTTTTCACATACCTACTGCGGAAACACTGGTGATTTTTACACCAGCTATTCCCAAAGATTCAAAGATTAAAGCTTTTTTTGAATCTCTAGGACATATCCTCTATAAAAGATCTCAAGTTTTGGGAATCATTAGTGCGAGTAGATTTACAGTCGCTGTTGCCGGTACACATGGTAAGACGACAACTTCTACAATGGTGGCACATGTATTGAAAGATTCGGGCTACGACTGCTCAGCCTTTTTGGGCGGAATCAGTTCCAATTACGGTACAAATGTGCTTTATGGTAATAATAATACAGTTGTGGTGGAGGCAGACGAATTTGATCGTTCATTTTTGACGCTTCACCCCAATATCGCAATAGTGACTTCTTCGGATGCTGATCATTTGGACATTTATGGTGATCGCAGCCATTTGCTCGAATCATTCCAATTGTTCTTGGATAAAGTAGTTGAAGGGGGAACACGTATTATAAAAAAAGGCCTTGAGTTTGAGGGGCAAATCAGTTATTCGGGCCATGAAGTCGCTGATGCATATGCTTCCAATGTGCATGTACGCGACGGAGAGTTCTTTTTTGACTACCAAGATACCAATGGACGGATAGATGATATTCATCTGGGTATCCCTGGTATTCACAATGTGGAAAATGCAGTAGCTGCGATTGCAGTCGCACGCTTACTTGGGGTTGCAGACGAAGCTATCAAGAAAGCATTGACGACATTTAAAGGCGTGAAAAGAAGGTTTGAATATATTGTCCGTCGACCTGGAGCGGTGTATATTGATGACTATGCACATCATCCAGAAGAGCTGCGTGCATTTTTGACTTCTATGCGAAAATTGTATCCGACTAAAACTTTAAATGTGGTGTTTCAACCGCATTTATTCACGCGTACGCGCGATTTTGTCGACGGTTTTGCAGAGGTGTTATCCATGGCAGACAATCTGTTGTTAATGGAAATCTATCCAGCACGGGAGCTTCCGATTGAAGGCATCAACTCCAATTGGTTGTTGAATAAAATTACGGCTGAGAAAAAGCGCATCGTCACTCCGGAAGAGGTCTTGGAATTTGCACGCAATGAAAAGCCCGAGCTGATTGTTACAGTGGGGGCGGGTGATATTGACAAATTGGTTAAACCTTTACAGACGATATTAGCGCATGCTTAGAAGATTACGTGACATACAATGGAATCGTGTACTGTACTTTACGCTTTTTTTTATCGGTGTAATAGTCGTCGTGGTGATTATGAATATTGTGGGTAAACGTGATGAACAACAGCTGTGCAAAGATATAAAAATTGTTATTGAGGGAACCGAGGCTTTTATAGATCAAGCAGATATTTCCAAATTGATCGAACAGAACTACGGTAGTTTCGTTGGAAAGAAAGTGAATGGAATTCCTTTTCAGAAGGTTGAAAAAACCTTACGTAAATTACCTTATGTTTCCAATGCCAGTATACATGCTGATATGGATGGTACGATTAGCATTAATATTAGTCAGCGCGAGGCTGTCATGCGCGTCATCAATAAAAATGGAAAGGAGTTTTATGTCGATCCTAATGGCTTAAAGATACCGACGACGTTGAAATATATCCCACACATCATGGTTGCTACCGGCAACATCGCTGAAGGGTATAATGAAGCACTGGATACCATCTCGACACCATTGGTTAAGGATTTGGTGAAGGTTGTTGAATTTATAAAAAACGATGAGTTATGGACTAATCAAGTGGTGCAGATATATGTTAATGGAGATAAGGATATTGAACTTGTACCACGCATAGGAACGCAACAGCTGATTGTTGGATCGGCAGATTCTTTAGTACAAAAATTTGAATTATTAAAGACCTTTTATACGCAGATCATGCCAAAGGTGGGTATAAACGCTTATGGTGTTGTCAACGTTAAATATAGTGGTCAGATTATCTGTGAAAAGCGTGGGAACTGGAGTTTTTCGGATGATCAAACAAAAAAAATAGCAAATAATACATTATAGTAATACAGCAACAATACAGGAAATTATGAACTCAAAGGCAGCAGAAATTGAAAGAGAAAACCCAATTATCGTGGGACTCGATATTGGTACTACCAAAATTTGTGTTACGGTTGGGAGACGTAGCTCAGGAAACAAAATTGAATTATTAGGTGTGGGGAAAGCTGATTCCGCGGGTGTAAGCCGTGGAGTTGTGGCTAATATCCAAAAAACTGTGGGAAGTATTTTAGAGGCTGTCGAGATAGCCGAAGCACAGTCTAACGTGGATATTAAAGTAGTGAATGTGGGAATTGCTGGCCAACACATCAAAAGTATTCAACACCGTGGAATATTTACCAAAACTGATGGTGATGACGAAATTGTTCGACGCGATATTGAACGTTTAATTTCGGACATGTATAAACTGGTACTGCCTCCAGGAGAAGAAATTATACATGTTTTACCTCAAGAGTTTACGGTAGATAACGAACCCGGTATTCGCGAACCAATTGGGATGGCTGGTCGTCGTATTGAAGCGAATTTTCATATTATATCGGGTCGAGTAACTGATATTAAAAACATCAAAAAATGTATTGATAATTCCAATCTGGAAGTTGCAGAATTGATTCTCGAGCCTCTAGCGTCTTCTGAAGCTGTATTGGATGAAGACGAAAAAAATGCTGGTGTTGTATTAGTAGATATTGGTGGTGGAACCACAGATGTTGCCATCTTCCATGAAGGAATTATTCGTCATACTGCTGTAATCCCTTTAGGCGGGAATATCGTCACAGAAGATATCCGTCAAGGCTGTTCTGTTTTGCGTTCTCAAGCTGAATTGTTGAAAACTCGCTTTGGATCAGCGCTAGCTGATGAAAACAAAGAAAATGAGGTGATTTGTGTGCCGGGATTAAAAGGTCGAGAGCCAAAAGAGATTTCCGTTAAAAACTTAGCTTACATTATTCAAGCTAGAATGGAAGAAATTATTGAGCATGTGTATTATGAAATCAAATCTTCTGGATATGAAAACAAACTGATCGGTGGTATTGTGATTACTGGCGGTGGCGCTCAATTGAAACATCTGGTACAACTTGTTGAATATATTACCGGAATAGATTGTCGTATCGGATTTCCAAATGAATATCTTTCTAAGAATGAGGTTTTACCAAAGCCGTTATTTGAAGAATTGAAAAGTCCATTGTATGCAACAAGTATTGGTTTGTTGATTAAAGGAATTCAGTCACACGAGGAAGAGGAAGATAGCCGTAGAGAAATGCACACCCCATCGAAAAAAGTGCAGGCCGCTACGATGACAACAAAAGAGGTTTCAGAACAACAACAGAAAGAGCAGGGACTACTATCATGGTTTAAACGTTTTATCAAAGATGGTAACGAAATCGATGATGCAACTTTCTTAGATAAAAAGTAAGTTTTCCACAATAACTGAAGTTTTCCACAATTTCACAAATGTGGAAAACTTTTGTTGAAATTATATTATTATTACATTACATATAGTGGGTTTGATTCGTTTTTGATATCATCTTCATTGTAAGTTAAATAGGGATAAGTTATGTCAATACAGTTTGAAATGTTAAAAGAACAATCTTCAATAATCAAGGTTATTGGGGTTGGTGGTGGTGGCGGCAATGCCGTAAACCACATGTATAAACAAGGAATTAGTGGGGTAGATTTTATCGTGTGTAATACTGATGCTCAGGCATTAGAATTGAGCCCGATTCCAAATAAAGTTCAATTGGGAATAAGTCTAACCGAAGGTATGGGAGCTGGGGCAGATCCTGATGTAGGTGAAAATTCAGCGATCGAGAGTATTGAGGATATCAAACGTATGTTGGGCACCAATACAAAGATGCTGTTTATTACAGCTGGTATGGGCGGTGGTACTGGTACCGGTGCTAGTCCAGTATTGGCTAAAGCGGCTAAAGAATTGGGTATTTTAACTGTTGCTATTGTAACGACGCCCTTTACGTTTGAAGGTAAACGTCGTCGTTCACAAGCTGAAGAAGGGTTGTCTGAGTTACGTAAATATGTAGACTCTTATCTTGTGATATCAAATGATCGCCTTCGTGAAATTTTTGGTAATTTAACAATGACTGCGGCTTTCGCGAAAGCTGATGATATTTTAACAACAGCTGCAAAAGGTATTGCCGAAATTATAACAATCCCTGGTTATGTAAACGTCGACTTTAAGGATGTGCGTACAGTAATGAACGACAGTGGTGTTGCCATCATGGGTAATGCTGTTGCCGAGGGTGAAGATCGTGCATTGCGTGCAGTGGAAGGTGCTTTAGCTTCGCCATTGTTGAAAGACAATGAGATTGAAGGTGCTCGCTATATTTTATTGAACATTACTTCCGGAACGAAAGAAGTAACGATGGATGAGGTTGCGATAATTACGGATTACATTCAGGAAAAAGCTGGTTTGTCAGCTGATTTAATCTGGGGTAACTGTATTGATGAGAACTTTGAAGACGAATTGTCAGTAACAATTATTGCCACTGGTTTTCAAACGTCTGAAGAACGTGATAAAGAACGTGAAAATACAAAAGTGTCCATGCCCTTAACTGCTGAACCGGCTAATTCTTTTATAAAACCTGTGTCTCAGGTGGCACCAAAAGAAGTTCCAGCTACGAATAGTTTCGTAACTCCGGTTCAACGTGTGGATACACCAGCATCTTCTACAAATACTTCTACTCCAAATAATTTGCAATCTGACTTGTTCACTTCGCCAAGAAATGCGGCACAACAACAGGTCGCTGTTGAGGAGCCTCAGGTTATACGTCATGATTTAGGTTTTGATGGTACTTATGAAGAGGAACCTTCATTTGGTGACAGTGATTTTCAATTGAAAACTTCGCCATCTGTGTTTCAATTCCAGATGCCAACAGTTTTTGATTCTTACACAGCTCCTTCTGCATCTGCATATGAAGAGAAACCTACTTTTTCATCAAGTACAACAAATGAGCAAGTAGAAGTTCCACAGGTGGAAGAAGAACAGGTTTCTTTTGAAGATCAGCTTGTTCGTACTAAAGAGCGCATCTTACGTCTTAAGGAATTGAGCATGAAACTAAAATCTTCCAATGGTCTACATGAGTTGGAAAATGAGCCTGCTTATAAGCGGAAACAAATGTCATTGGAAGATACACCGCACTCTTCACAATCACAAGTGTCTCGTTTTACACTTTCCTTTGAAGACGGAAATACTGAAATTAGACCGAACAATTCTTTTCTACATGATAATGTAGACTAATTGATTCACTATAAAATAACAAAAAGCCATCCAATCGGATGGCTTTTTTAGTATCTTTAAATACCGAAATAAGACAATTATACAAGCTATGACGACAAAATTAAATAACCCTGTATGGGTAATGAGTTCTGCATTTGATAAATTATCCTTACCAGAGTTGATTCAGACGACCAAAAGAATCGGAGCAGGGGGGATAGACCTTTGTGTGTTTAGAAAGGACGGTACCCGGGAAGATCATACTGCAACGCATTTAGACTATGACGATTTTACGCCTGCAAAAGCAAGGGAGATTATTGAGTTGTTCAATCAGGTTGACTTAAAACTTTCGCTTGGTGCTTTTGAAAATATGATTGGTGGGGATCCTGAGCAGCGGGTGAAGAATCAAAATCATTTATTAAAATTAATTCGTATTGCTCATCTGCTTGGCGGCGACGAAAATAATATCAAAGTGGGAACATTTGTAGGCTACAATCATGAATTGGGCAATCAAATTGATGGATTTCAAAAGAATCTTGAAGAATACAAGCGTGTATTTGCTCCCATTGTTGACTATGCAGAGAGTTTGGGCGTAACCATTCTTTATGAGAATTGCCCAATGGAGGGTTGGCGATCGTCACGTTATAGCTCAACCTATAACAATCTTCCAGCAGTGCTTGCTGCTCGTAAATTAATGTACGCGATGATACCGAGTAAGGCACATGGCGAGATCTATGATCCTTCACATGATGTCTGGCAAAACACAGATCCGATTGAGGTAATCCGTAATACGGATATTGCGCGTCTGCAGCGTATCCATGTGAAGACAACACGTAATTTACAAACGGCCGCACGTATTGATTGGGGCGGGATGTATCCAATGCAACATGTTGATATGGAATTGGCTAAAAAAGCCAATGTAAGTATTCCAGGGCACGACTGGGATAGACATCACTACGAAGCGATGTTGCCTGGCTTTGGCGGTTCTGACAGTATGGATTGGCGAGGATTTGTTGACCTACTGCAAGAACGTGGTTTCAGCGGTCCGTTTGAGATAGAAAATGAAGCTAAGAATTCGAAAGATACGGGTGATTTCTCAGCTACGGTTCAAGGATTCACTACTTGCCTCAATTTCTTAGCACCGATGTTATGGGATTTAGAAGCAGAAGTGGGGTACTCTTACAAGAAATGTGAGCCTTTAAAGGATTTAAATGTAAAAGATATTCCGGTTGTTACGATGGATAAGTTGAGCTGATATATTAAAAAAGCACTCCAACAACCTTATTAATTGTTGGAGTGTATTCTAAAAAGTTCGATCAATTCAGGGATATTGGAAACATTAAGTTTTTCGAATATTCTGCTTTTATAAGTGCTTACGGTTGATGGACTTAACTCCAATAATCCAGATACCTCAATGATGCCAAGTCCTTTGATTAGTTGCTTAGCAACATCCACCTCTCTATTTGACAAACGTGCCAAAGGGTTTAATTTCGTCAGTTCAGATTTACTTTGCGTCAGTTTCTGAATATATAGATCCTGTACGTTGCTCGACATATACTTGCCTCTATCCTGAATAGCCAAAATGGCATTCGAAAGTTCAGCCATTGCGGTTGTTTTATTGAGATAGCCTACTGCCCCAGCTTCAATATAGCGTAACGCATATAGCGATTCGTCATAAGACGAAAAAATTAAAATCTTGATGCTTGGACGAATTTGAAGGATTTCCTCAAGAACGCGTATATTATTTCCTCCAGGCATGTTAATATCCAGCAATAATAGGTCGAAATCTTCTACCTTTATCTTTTCGAGAACCTCGTCAAAGGTTTCAGCTTGGAATATTTCTGCTTTCTGAAGAGTTTCTTTAATAATAACGGAGGCTCCTAACCGTACAATGCCATGGTCGTCTGCTATAAGAATCTTTTTCATAGATTTGCTATCTGATGCTGGGCTTTAATTACCGTATGAAATAATGTACGAACAATATACAATATATCTTGATATTTTACTAGTTAACGTGCAAATATAAGAAATTAAGTTAATAAAAATTAGCTAGCGGCAAGTTGAGCGTATTTTTGTGAATAAGGATATAAACTCAATTAATACGGGGTAATATTAGTTTAACGATAAAAAATTAGCATATTTTAATTAGATTTATGTGACAATTACTAGTTTTGTTATTATTAATACACTAAAAAATTTAAATATGGGATTTCTAAAAGAGTTTAAAGAGTTTGCAATGCGCGGCAGTGTAGTCGATTTGGCTGTCGGTGTCATTATTGGTGGAGCTTTTGGTAAGATCGTTACCTCATTGGTCGACGATATCATCATGCCGCCGATAGGGTATTTAACAGGCGGTGTTGATTTTTCATCCAAAAAATTGATTTTGAAGGCCGCTGATGAGGCTACAAAACAAGCTGAAGTTTCTGTTAATTACGGAAATTTTATCAACGTAGTTATTCAATTTTTAATTGTAGCATTCTGTATTTTTTGCGTTATCAAGGCTTTAAACTCATTGAAACGTAAGGAAGAAACAAAGCCTGCGGCACCGGCAGCTCCAAGTAAGGAAGAAACACTGTTGACGGAAATCAGGGATATTTTAAAAAATAAATAGTTTGAAGGACAGGCTACATTCTAAAAAAGCAGCGCATTCGGACCGTGCTGTTTTTTTATTTTGTGAGCATTGAAAGTTGTTTTTTTTCCCTGTAGCTGAATAGATTAGCCAGGTTAGTCCATATTAACTTTAAATGTTCGTAATATTGTTTGTTTTTGTCTAAAATAAACTTTACTTTTGCATTCCTCTTGGGGAGTTTTGTATTAATTGAAGTAAGAACAAATTAGCATAATAGCGTCATGAAAAGAACATTTCAGCCATCGCAAAGAAAAAGAAGAAACAAACACGGTTTTAGAGAGCGTATGAGCTCTGCAAACGGTAGAAGAGTATTAGCTTCACGTAGAGCCAAAGGTAGAAAACGTCTTACAGTGTCTGACGAATACCGTCACAAAGGTTAATCTTTGACAAAGATCGGTGGCCACTTATAAGAGCTTTTTCTAAATAAGATTAAGTCATCGTATGAAAAATACATTTACAAAAGAAGAACGGTTGTGTGCGAAAAGGCGTATTGATACGCTTTTTAAAAGCGGTTCTTCTTTTGTTTTGTATCCCTTTAGAATTGTTTTTATTTTTGAAAAAAACAATAGAGCTGACCATTCCCCTTCCTGTCAGTCTATAATTTCTGTATCCAAACGTAGGTTTAAAAGAGCAATTGATCGCAATTTAATTAAGCGGTTGATGCGTGAAAGTTACCGCTTGCAAAAATCGAATGATTTAATTCCATTTTTGTTGAAACATAATGTAACTTTGTATTTAGCTATTCAATATGTGGGCAAGCAGATCTTAGCATATGATGTGTTTCGTATCGCAATGAATAAAATGCTGAAAAAATTGCAGGATGAATGTGCTGAAGCTTATTTGGAAAAAGGGGATTAGCCCCCTGTTTAGTTTTATTTTCTTAATTATTATTCGTTTCTACCAAGTTTTTATTTCGCCATTTTTAGGTGCCAGTTGTCGATATACGCCCACCTGTTCTCAGTACGGTAAGGAAGCTATTGTAAAATACGGTCCCTTTAAAGGTGGTTGGATGGCTTTGAAACGAATAGCACGTTGCAATCCCTGGGGTGGTCACGGGCATGATCCTGTACCTTGATTTCTATAAAGACGATGAATGATTTAATTTTACAGATTGATACATCAACCACTGTATGTTCGGTTGCTCTGAGTGAAAATGGTCAAACATTACACGTTATCAATCTCGATGAACCGAATGCACACGCAGCCAAACTAACTATTTTGATCGAGGAAATTCTAAAAGACTCAGGTCGAAAGATGCAGGATTTAAGTGCTGTGGCGGTGAGCATGGGACCAGGCTCTTATACAGGTTTACGTATCGGGGTATCTACGGCCAAAGGTCTCTGTTACGCGTTAGATATACCTTTAATTGCTATTAATACCTTAGAAGCTTTATTTCTAGGGTATAAAAGTCAATTTGGTCTGACAGTAGGTGAGGCCTATCTTCCGATGCTCGATGCACGCCGTATGGAAGTGTATACAGCTGTATACAGTCATGATTCTACATTAGTAAGGGCAACTTCAGCGGAGATTATCGATATAGATTATTTCAATGGATTGCTGTTAGACTACGATCGTGTCCAATTGTTTGGTTCGGGAGCCGATAAATTCGAGGCTTTGTTTAGTTCAACGGAGCGGGTAAATATTTTGAGTGGTTTCAAAGATTCCGCGGCATTTCTATCACCATTGGCCTTTGATAAATTTCAGCGGAAAGAGTTTGAGGATGTTGCTTATTTTGAGCCTTTCTATCTCAAAGATTTCGTAGTGACTGCTGCAAAGAAAAAGGTTGGCTTATCATAACCAACCTTTCCTTTTGAACCATAAATAAATCGCGAGGGATATGGCGATCATGATCGCTATGGCGATTGGATATCCATAGTACCATTCGAGTTCGGGCATATTTTTGAAATTCATGCCATAAATTCCTGCAACAAAAGTAATTGGCATAAAAAATACCGAGAAAATTGTGAGGATGCGCATGATTTCGTTGGTATGATTGGACGAGATATTGAAATATACATTCAGTAGCTGAGCTACATTTTCAGATAAGTTTTCATATAAAGTTGCTGTTCGAATCTGTAGATCTTTAAGATCGCGTGTATATACATCCTTTTTTGATGATGAATGAAAATGCTCAACAACCTCTTTGTAGAGAAAGATCACTTTACGTGCGACATCAATCTGTCTTTTGATAAAATAGAGATTTTTCAGTACTGGCTGTTGTCTCATGCGTTTCAGGAATATCAATTCTTCGTATGCATCGATGCGCGTTGAGAGTTGCTCCAAGGTTTGGCTAAAGGTAAATACAGCTGCAGTTGTGATAAATACAGCCAGTTTACGGCTATTTTTTGTTTTGTTAGATGTGAACTCAATATTCTTGAGCTTTTCTAGAAATTCGATGCGACGTTTGTGTACAGTAATTACAAAATCACTTCCGTAGAAGATGGTGAGGCGGTCGGTAATTTCTCCGATACTGTCTGAATTCTCTTTGAAATTGTCTGACATGACGCGGAGGATAACAAAGGTATAATTCTCAAATTCTTCAATTTTAGGCAGATGTTCTGGTTCTTTAGAGTCCTTAATCGAAGCTTCATTTAAATTAAAACGCTGTTTAATAAAAGTGAAGTCTTCTGACGTTGGCTCAGCGATATCTATCCATTCGTAGTTTGCGATTTCTTTTTCAACAATCGTTCTGATCATACATCTAAATTTATGGAAGACAAGATAAGAAAGAAAATAAAAAAAGCCATCAACTGAGTTGATGGCTTCCTAGATTATTGTAATCTTCTATTTTTTAGAAGATTTATATTCTTCATTTAGTTGTTTGATTACTTCATTGGTAATTTCCAAAGAAGGATCAGCATATAACACTGTCGGATTAGTTTTTGAATATGTCAATACTAACTTATATCCGTTTTCTGCGGCATGTTTTTTTAGAAATTCGGTTATTTTATTATAAACATTGTTGAATTCTTCAGACTCATCTTTTGCAATAGAGGAAGATGCTGTCTGATCCAAGCGTGCAAGCTCATCCTGTTTTCGTGCTAATTTTTGTTCTGTAGCTTGTCGATCTGCAGCCGACATTGTCGCTGCATTTTTTTGGTATTCGGCAACTTCACGTTGGAAGGCCGTACTTTTGGATTGCAGGTCCGTTTGTGCTTTCTTTACTTTATTTTCAAGCTTTGATTTAATATCCTTAAAATATTGGTATTTTTCTGAAAGAGAATCGGAGTTTAAATAGACAATTTTATCTTTATTACTTCCCAGATTTTCCTTGTTTACGGTATTGGAATCATTTCTTGCAGGCTCGCTTGTTGTTTTTGTACCTTGGTTACACGATGCAATCGATCCTGCCAGCAAAAGGGCAAAGGACACTTTCGATACAATTGAAGATATAGTATTCATTTTTTTGTTTTTTTGCAAATTATTACTGAAAACAAACCTACCACAAAAAAATCGAAATTCTAGTTTTTAGAATAAAAAAGTAAAATTATCCTATGTTCTGACAATTCCAGATATCGGCTTGATACTTGTTTGTGGGCTTGATAAATCGGGCAAAATTTCGTATTTTTGGATATTACATTTAAGAGGTTTTCAATGAGCGAAGAAAATAAAAATACATCCACCTATTCCGCCGATAATATCCAGGTATTAGAGGGTTTAGAGGCGGTTCGTAAGCGTCCATCCATGTATATTGGTGATACCGGTGTAAAAGGACTACACCATTTGGTATACGAGGTAGTTGACAATTCAATCGATGAAGCTGTTGCAGGGTATTGTACAGACATTTTTGTAACTATCCATAAAGATAATTCGATTTCTGTTCGGGATAACGGTCGCGGTATTCCTACAGGAATCAACAAAAAGGAAAATAAATCAGCCTTGGAGCTTGTAATGACAGTATTACATGCTGGGGGTAAATTTGATAAAGATACATATAAGGTTTCTGGTGGTTTGCATGGTGTCGGTGTGTCCTGCGTAAATGCATTATCTACTCTTCTGAAAGCCGAGGTTCATCGTGACGGGAAGATTTATCAGCAGGAATATCAAATTGGTAAGCCTTTGTATGATGTGAAAGAAGTTGGGGTATCTGATAAGACTGGAACAATTGTAACATTTCATCCAGACCCTACGATTTTCACGCAGACTACGGTGTATAATTACGATACGTTGGCAAATCGTCTTCGTGAGCTTGCATTTTTAAATAAGGGGGTGAGTTTGACGTTGAATGACGAGCGTGAGACAAATGAGGATGGTTCTGAGAAAAAAGAAACATTCCATTCTGAGGGTGGTCTTAAGGAGTTTGTTAAATTTTTGGATGGAAACCGTCAGGCGTTAATTCCAGATCCAATCTATGTGGAAGGTATCAAGCAAGGTATTCCTGTGGAACTCGCTTTACAATATAATGATACGTATTCTGAAAATGTGCATTCTTATGTGAATAACATTAATACCATTGAAGGCGGATCACATGTTGCTGGTTTCCGTCGTGGTTTGACACGCACATTGAAGGCTTACGCGGACAAGTCCGGTTTGCTTAAGAATTTAAAAGTCGAAATTACGGGTGATGACTTCCGTGAAGGTTTGACTGCTGTAATTTCAGTAAAGGTTGCAGAACCTCAATTTGAAGGACAGACAAAAACTAAATTAGGTAATTCCGAAGTAATGGGGGCTGTAGATGTCGCTGTTGGAGAGATCTTGGGTGTTTATTTGGAAGAGAATCCACGTGAAGCAAAAGCTATCGTTCAAAAGGTTGTCATAGCTGCTCAAGCACGAGCCGCTGCACGTAAAGCCCGCGATTTGGTACAACGGAAAACCGTAATGGGTGGCTCCGGACTTCCGGGTAAATTGGCCGACTGTCAAGACAACGATCCTACGAAATGTGAGATCTATTTCGTCGAGGGGGATTCTGCGGGTGGTACAGCTAAGTCTGGCCGGGATAGAAAACATCAGGCGATCATGCCGCTACGTGGTAAGATCCTGAACGTTGAGAAAGCAATGGAACATAAGATCTACGAAAATGAAGAGATCAAAAATATGTTTACGGCTTTGGGCGTGAGTGTAGGTACTGCCGAGGATGCTAAAGCATTGAATATCGAAAAATTACGTTACCACCGCATCATCATCATGACGGATGCCGATGTGGATGGATCCCACATTACAACATTAATTTTGACATTCTATTTCAGATATATGAAAGAATTGATCGAAAGAGGATATGTGTATATTGCAACGCCGCCGCTATACCTGGTCAAAAAAGGAAAAGAACACGAATATGCTTGGAATGAAGATCAACGCATCAATGCTATTCAGCGTTTGAAGGGAGCTGGTAAAGAGGATAGTGTGCACGTACAGCGTTACAAAGGTCTTGGAGAGATGAATGCTGAACAACTATGGGATACGACCATGAATCCTGAAACGCGTACCTTGAGGCAAGTAACTATTGAGAATGCAGCGGAATGTGACCGTATTTTCTCCATGTTAATGGGAGACGAAGTTGCTCCACGTCGTGAATTTATTGAAAAAAATGCGCGCTATGCTAAAATTGATATTTAATGTAAATTTAACCTAACGGTTTATATAAATGAATAAAAAAAGCCTGATGAATTTCTCATCAGGCTTTTTTTATTCATTTATATTTCCTATTTTCATGCTAATGAGTCTTTTTTCTGCCGGGATAAGAGGTTCATCGCCTAACATCTAGCCAATATTAATTAAAACCTATTATGAAATATTGTAGCAAAATTTTGCTCTTTATAGGTTGTTTTATTGGAACCTGTATGGCGCAGACAAATGAAAAAATCGATCTCCAAGATTTATTTGAGAGTTTATCGGAAGATCTTTCCGAGGGTGCTGATTTGAGTGAACTGAATGAAAAGTGGCATTATTACCTCAAACACCCCATCGACCTCAACAAAACTGATGGTAGCGACCTCGCTGAATTACAATTTCTAAATCCTTTATTAATTAATCACCTGCTGGAGCATAGGGCTATCTCAGGCAAATTTATCAATATACTGGAACTACAGGCCATCGAAGGATTTAATGAACGAATCGTCTATTTATTGCTGCCTTTTGTACAAATAGGCTCTGAATCACCATTGAACGTCCTTAAATTAAGGAAATTTAAGCAAGAAATTATGTTGCGGTATGCTCGGACACTCGAAAAAGCGAAGGGCTATCGTATCACGGATACAACGCGATCCAGGTATCTCGGCGATGCTAATCGCTATGCGCTAAGGTACAGAGCTCAATTGAACGATAGAATCCAACTCGCCGTTAATATGAAAAAAGATGCCGGGGAACCTTTTTTTAGAGATCGGCAAAAAATGGGTTTTGATTTCTATAGCATGAGTTTGTCGATAAAGAACTTTGGCCGTTTTAGAAATATCGTGATCGGCGACTATGCTTTGCAATTTGGACAGGGGCTCAGTATGTGGAATGGTTTGAATTTCGGAAAAGGAGGATTGGTGCAGAATGCCGCAAGACAGGGGATTGGGGTAAAACCCTACACTTCGTTAAATGAGAGTAATTTTATGCGTGGTATTGCCGGAACACTACAGATTAAATATATAGAAATTACACCCTATTTTTCTTATCGATCTATTGACGGAAATGTTGACCGTACCACTTTTCCGGCAACGATTTCAACGATTGCAAGTACAGGTTTACATCGCACTCCAACCGAACAGAAATATCGTGGTGCCGCATCTCAAATGGCGTATGGATTGAATTTATTGTGGCGCTACAAACGGCTCAAAGCAGGTGTTCATTTTAACGAGACCCAGTTGGATGTCTTTAAAATCAAGGGAAAGGGAATACGACAACAAGCTGATTTTGAAGGCGACTTTCTGCGAAACATAAGTTTGTATACAAACTATACGATTCGAAATATCTATGTGTTCGGCGAATATGCCAATAGCATGGATGGCGGTTCGGCTTTATTAGCAGGGTCGATAATCAGTTTACATCCGCGATTGTCTTCGGTCTTTTTACTTCGCGATTACAAGAGGAATTTTCATACTTTTTATGGACAGGGTTTTGGTGAATCGGGTGATACGTCGAATGAGCAGGGAGGATATTTGGGATTAACGTACCAGCTTGGAAGAAAATTACTCTGGTCTAATTATGCTGATGTATTCCGATTTCCAGTTGCAAAGTATCAGGCTGATACGCTATCTACAGGAGCTGATTTCTTCAGTCAGCTAAGTTACATGTGGTATAAAAAGGGGCAACTTTCCTTGCGTTATCGCAACCGATTAAAACAAGTTAACTACACAGGAGAGGGACAGACCGAGCATGGGCTTGTGAATGTAGTTAAGCAGCAATTACGGGTAGAATTCCATTATCGTCTTAGCTCAAGGTGGACTATTCGTTCCCGCTCTGAAGCTAATATGTTCCAAAAGGAGTATCAGGAAAACAGTTTCGGATACATGTTTTTTCAGGATGTATTCTGGAAGTCGGCCGCTGGAAAGTTGCAGTCCAATATGCGGATCGCATATTTTGACGCGGCGAGCTATGACAATAGAATCTATGCTTATGAGCAAGATGTACTGTACGCAGCTGGTTTCGGCATGTACAATACAAAGGGATGGAGAACTTACCTCAATCTAAACTATCGCTTAAGCCGCCATCTTCAAGTATGGGCGAAGTACGGACTATATTATTATCCTGGAAGAGAAACTATTGGAACAGGATTGGATCAGATCGACGGTAACAAAAAATCTGAGGTTAAATTCCAATTGAGATGGCAATTATGAAAGAATTAAGTTTTGTTCAAAGATTAGAGCGCATTCCCATTCTTAAGATTGCCATCTTATATATTTTGACGCTCCTCGTAGCTCCTACATTACCAATTTCTCGCCCAATATTTCAATATCTACAGCAGGCATTGATTGTAATGACTCTGCTAACCATGTGCTGCTATTTTTTTAGGGGTAAAATTTGCAAATACGGTTATACGTGCGGGTATTACTTATCCGTTGTACTATTTGGCATCTTTCACTATTGGCGCAATGACCCAATAGTGATCGCAAACCATTTCTCCCAGATAGATGCAGCGAGTTATGTAGTGAAAATAATAGAGGAACCTCATATAAAGCAGCATATTACCCGTTTTTCTGGAGAAGTGATCGGTGTTCATAGGCAAGGTAAGTTCGTACAAACTTCCGGCCGATTGATCATAACCCTAAAATTGAGTACGAAAAACTTCCTTCAATTTGGTGATTTGTTATGGTTAAAAGCGGATGTGAAGAGAATAGCTCCGCCACGTAATCCGATGGAGTTTGATTATAGGGAGTATATGAGAAAGTACGCAATACATCATCAAGTTTTTGTGAAATCTGGTTACTATAGGGTGATCAGTCGGCAAGCAATAAGGGAGTTTTCTGTTTTTGGACTTGCTTTGCAAATGAGGAAGTACTTTTTACTTAAGCTTCGTAGCTATCTCAAAGGGGATGAAAATTTTGCGATTGCATCGGCGTTGTTATACGGTTTTCGAAGCGAGATCAGTACCGATAGTATGGAGGCTTTCATCAATACAGGAACTGTACATATCTTAAGTGTATCGGGGATGCATGTTGCTGTTTTATTTGGTTTTTTATCTCTTATTATCCGACAAATAGCGTGGCCACCTTATCTGAAGTGGCTACCATTAACTTTATTATGGAGCACGATCTGGATATATGCATTCATAGCAGGTCTCGATGCGCCAATTTCACGCGCAGCTATAATGATTAGTTTTGTCCTATGTGCACAATATTTTAAACGAAGCTTTTCAAGCTTGAATTCGCTAACTATTGCAGCTGTATTGATTCTATTGTTCGCGCCCCGGGCTATTTACGACGTTGGTTTCCAATTGTCCTTTTTAGCAGTGTTGGGTATGATCATATGTGCACCACTGGTGAAAGTGCTTCTGCCTGTCAACAGTTCTATACTTCGATTTTTA
This sequence comes from Sphingobacterium zeae, assembly GCF_030818895.1. Classification (NCBI taxonomy): domain Bacteria; kingdom Pseudomonadati; phylum Bacteroidota; class Sphingobacteriia; order Sphingobacteriales; family Sphingobacteriaceae; genus Sphingobacterium; species Sphingobacterium zeae. The sequence goes on along the minus strand of NZ_JAUTBA010000001.1, from coordinate 4,709,549 downwards.
AGAGATATATTAACGGTTTCTATTGCTGCACAGATACTGACAACACCGTTGAGTCTTTATTATTTTGGACAGTTCCCTACTTATTTTCTGCTTGCCAATTTACTTGTCGATATTCCTTCCACCCTAGTGATGTATGCTGGTTTTATTATAACCATTAACCCTGTCGACTGGCTTAATGAGATTTTGGGTTTTCTTTTAGAACACCTCATGGATTTTATACTATCCAGTTTGAAATTTATTGATCATTTACCTTTTTCGACGATAAAAATATGCCCTATGGAATTCAGTATTTTATTTTTGGCCTATTTTGCAGTTTTCTCTTTTTTATATGCTTTTCAGTGGAAGGATAAGAGGTATGTATGGCTGGCGCTATATTGCGGAATTGGAATGTTGCTAATCAATGGGAAAAAATGGTTAGCAAGTAATGATTTAGAACGATTTCGTATTTACAATACGAAGCATGAACTGACGATGGGGTATTTCAAAGCTGGTCGCGGAATTGTTTATAGCACTTTTGACTCTTTGCAGGCCAAAGGATTACAATATGCTTGTGGAAGGGAAATTGCATTGCTATCGACAGGTGAACTTCAATTTGTGCCATTAAATGGACAGGATAGAAAGAACTATTTTGTTACCCTACCTTTAGGCAAAGTCGCTATTTTGTCCCATCCGAAAGGAACGATGTCACCGGCTGATCTGGTCATTATCAGAAAAAATTTTTTATATGGTTTAGCAGATGTATTAAAGCAAGTTAGACCAAAACTTGTTATACTGGATGGATCCAATTCCATGGAAAAGTGTCTGCTTACGCAACGCATGCTGGATAGTTTGGGGATACAACATTATCTCATGAAAGATAATTTTGCGTATGTTTGGAATAAGGAGAACTTATGACGCAAGATAGTATATCAATCTTAAGGCAATACTGGGGATTTGACTCATTTAGACCCCTGCAGGAAGAAATTATTCAATCTGTCATTTCTGGTAAAGATACCTTGGCTTTATTGCCGACAGGTGGAGGGAAATCGATTTGTTTTCAAGTACCTGCATTGATGCTAGAAGGAATTTGTATCGTGGTTACGCCGCTTATTGCGTTGATGAAAGACCAGGTTGAACATTTGAAAAGAAATGGAATTCAGGCGGTCGCCATTTACTCGGGTATGAAGAAGAGAGAGGTGGATATCACCCTGGATAACTGCGTCTATGGAAAAATAAAATTTCTCTATCTCTCTCCCGAAAGGTTGTACAATGACATCGTAAGAGAACGTATACGATTTATGAATGTCAATCTATTTGCCATCGACGAAGCACATTGCATTTCTCAATGGGGATATGATTTTAGACCGCCTTATTTAGAGTTAGCTAAATTACGTGAATTACATCCCAAAGTTCCTTTTTTGGCGCTCACAGCCACTGCAACGCCGCGTGTGATAACCGATATTCAGCAGAAACTCGATTTTTTAAAGGAAAATGTATTCGTAAAAAGCTTTCTTCGGGATAATCTGGCTTATATGGCTATTGAAGAGGAAGATAAGATGGGCCGCATGGTACGCATCATTCATAAATTGGGCGGATGCGGTATTGTTTATGTAAGAAACCGTCGTGAAACACAAGAAGTAGCGCGTATTTTAGTCAATAATGGGATTTCTGCGGATTATTATCATGCAGGGCTTTCTGGGCAAGAGCGGGATCAGAAACAGCATGGGTGGATGACAAATGTTGTTCGTGTTATCGTCGCTACAAATGCCTTTGGCATGGGGATCGATAAACCTGATGTGCGCTTCGTGATTCACCTGGATTTGCCCGATTCGCTGGAAGCCTATTATCAAGAAGCCGGTAGGGCAGGGAGGGATGGAAAAAAAGCTTACCCTGTTATTCTTTATCAAAAAACAGATGAGCAGAAACTACTGGATAATCTGCAGGCTAGTTTTCCAGATATTTCCTTTATTCAACAAACCTATCACTACCTTTGTAATCATTTTCAGATTCCTTATGGTTCTGGTGAGGGAGTGACAGTGGATTTTGATGTCGTTACATTTGCTAAAAAATATCAGCTCCCCTTGGTGCCAGTGATGAGTGCACTGAAATTTCTGGAGCGGGATACCTGGTTGGTTTTGTCGGAGGCTGTTACAATCCCTTCACGCTTTAAATTTGAGATTGACAGTGTTGAGCTATATAAATTTCAGGTTCAGTATGCAAAATATGATAAGCTAGTCAAGGCTATTTTACGTAGCTATGGCGGCGTATTTGAGAATTTCATATTAATCAATGAATACGAATTTGCAGGAAAATTAGGTTTACCATATGGTCGTGTCGTAGAGCTATTGAAATCGTTAGAAACGTTGGAAATAGCAACTTATTTGCCTTCCACAGATTCACCGCAATTGACATTCTTACAGAATCGGGTCGATTATAAACATCTGCATATCGACCATGTTTTTATTCGGGATCGCCATCAGGTGAAGGAAGAGGAAGTCAATGGCATGATTAATTATATCGAGCAAAGTAATTGCCGTAGTCAATCGCTGTTATTATATTTTGGTGAGAAAAATGCGGGGTTCTGTGGAGTATGTGATCTGTGCTTGATCCGTAATCACCGAGCAAAGCAGCGGACAAATATAAAGGCTGAAATAAAAAGCAGTTTACTTGCCGGGGCGAAAAATATCCATGATTTGGTAGGTAGTTTAACATTAGGGACGGAGAAGCAAAGAATAGAGATCATTCGTGATCTGGTGGATGCTGAAAAAATCCGCCTGGAGGATAATCTCTACTCTTGGAATACTTTATTTTGACTTATTTTTCGATTGGAAGATTAAGCTCTTCGCGCCCCCATTCAGACCACGAACCATCGTATACACGGATTTGCTCGTGACCAGCAAGATGAGCAGCAAATGCTAAGATTGAGGCCGTGATACCCGATCCACAGGAGAATACATATTCATTTCCGGTAGCATTATAATGATCAAATTGCTGTTTCAGTTCACCAAGGGGTTTATAAACGATTCCATCAAGTAATTCTTCGAAAGGGAGGTTTTTGGAATGAGGGATATGCCCACCATGAAGGCCTTTTCGAGGTTCAGCTACTAAACCACTAAATCGACCTTTACTTCTGGCGTCAAAAATATTTACTTGCGTATCCCGATAATGTGTTAAGATATATTCTTTGTCAGCATAATGGTTTGCTTGAAATTGAGCTTTAAAGTTTCCAGGCTTTACAGCAGCTGCATACTGGTCTACGAGCGGTAATTTACTTTTTTTCCAAGCGGGGACGCCACCATTTAGAATAAATACCTGTTCAAAACCCATGACCTTAAACATCCACCATGCCCTTGGGCTTGAATAAACACCCCATCTGTCATATAACACGACGGTACTATCCTGATTGATTCCTAGGCGTTGCATTTCTCGTTCGAATACTTCTGCCGATACAAGGGTATGTGGTAATTTAGAAGTAGAATCCGAAAGTTTCCCTTCGATGTCAAAAAATTGAGAATGGGGTAGTACTTCGAACTTGGCGTCCTTGATGGATTGGCCAACTTTGTCGATGGTGCAATCAAGGAGGACAATGTCTGTATGCTGTCCCAATGATTCCAGAAGTTCGGTGGGGTTGATTAAGGCTGATTTGAATGACATAACAATAAAGTTTATTGCTACAAAATTACAAAAGCATCCCTATAAAAGCAAAGCGGCTGTTCTTTTGGAACAGCCGCTTTTTATGGATTGAAATTGCTAATTACTTAGCGTTTTTATCATTTTCCATTTGCTCTTTCAATTGAGCTAACACGTCTAAGTCGCCTAAAGTAGATTTCTCAACAGAATCTTTTACTTTTTTAACAGCTGAAGATTCAGCTTTAGCGTCTTTTTTACGGTTGCTAGACTCTTCTTTGCGAGCTTCTTCTTTCTCTTCTTCCCAGATACGAGAGTGAGAAATTACCAAACGTTTGTTCTCTTTGTTGAACTCAATGATTTTGAATGAAGTAACTTCATCAACTTTCAATGATGAACCGTCTTCTTTAACAGAGTGTTTAGAAGGACAGAAACCTTCAACACCATATTGTAAAGCTACGATATCACCTTTATCACCAACTTTGATCACAGTACCTTCATGGATAGAACCTTCAGTAAAGATCGTTTCGAAAGTATCCCAAGGGTTTTCTTCCAATTGTTTGTGACCTAAAGATAATTTACGGTTTTCTTCATCCAATTCTAAAACAACTACGTCTAATGTTTCACCAACTTTAGTGAATTCGTTAGGGTGGTTGATTTTTTTAGACCAAGATAAATCAGAGATGTGGATCAAACCATCGATACCTTCTTCCAATTCAACAAATACACCGAAGTTAGTCATGTTTTTAACAACAGCTGTTTGTTTAGAACCTACAGGGTAACGCTCAGTGATATTTTTCCAAGGATCTGGAGTCAATTGTTTGATACCTAAGCTCATTTTACGCTCATCGCGATCTAACGTTAAGATTTGCGCTTCGATCTCATCACCAACTTTCAAGAACTCTTGTGGAGAACGTAAGTTTTGTGACCAAGACATTTCAGAAACGTGGATCAAACCTTCAACACCAGGGATGATTTCTAAGAAAGCACCGTAATCAGCAACTGTTACGATTTTACCTTTAACTTTAGAACCAACTTCTAATGCAGTATCTAAAGATTCCCAAGGATGCTCAGATAATTGTTTCAAGCCTAAAGCGATACGTTTTTTCTCGTCATCAAAGTCTAATACAACAACGTTGATTGTTTGATCTAACGATAAAACTTCTTTTGGATGCTCGATACGACCCCAAGAGATGTCTGTGATATGCAATAAACCGTCAACACCACCTAAATCGATGAACACACCGAAATCAGTGATATTTTTAACTGTTCCTTCTAATACTTGACCTTTTTCTAATTTAGCAACGATCTCAGATTTTTGGTTTTCTAAGTCGTTTTCAATTAAGACTTTGTGTGATACAACAACGTTTTTGAATTCGTGGTTGATTTTCACAACTTTGAATTCCATTGTTTTACCTACGTATACATCGTAGTCACGGATAGGTTTGATATCAATTTGAGATCCAGGTAAGAATGCTTCAACACCTTTAATATCAACGATAAGACCACCTTTAGTACGGCTCTTAACGAAACCAGTAATGATTGCATCATTTTCCAATGCTTCATTGATAGCTTCCCAAGATTTTTGAGTTTTAGCACGTTTGCGAGAAAGTACTAATTGACCGTTAGCATCTTCTTGAGATTCAACGAATACGTCAACTTTATCACCAACTTTTAATTCTGGTAAGTCACGGAATTCTGATAAAGAAACTAAACCGTCAGATTTGAAACCAACATTTAAGACTACGTCTTTATTGTTGATAGAAACTACAGTACCTTCGATAATTTCACCTTGATTAACTTGGTTGAAAGTATCTGCGTATTGTGCTTCAAGTTTAGCGCGTTCAGCTTCGCTATAATTTCCGAAACCTTTATCATTTGCATCCCAGTCAAATTCACCTTCTGGTGTGATCCAAGTGTTTGATTTGATTTCATCGATTAAGTTTGAATCAGCTTCTGATTCAATTTGTTCAGTGTCTTTCACTACTTTAGTGTCAGCACCTTGTAGCTCTGCGTTTTTCGCTGCTAATTCTTTTTCTGCTTCTTGTTTTTTTGCCATTAATTAATTTTCTCCTTTTTCCTACTTTGTAGGAGTTGCAAAGGTACAAAAAAACTTTAAATGCAAAACTTTATTTTTTCTTATTTTATTGAAAGACTTTCAGTTATAGGGATGTTTTTATAGGTCAAGCTATATAGGGTACTAATTGAACGTTGACTCTGTTATTTATCGACTTTATTTGCTGAAATTCCTTTCTTGGAAATCATAAATTAAAGTGCTCAAAAAGACTTAATCTTCTCTCTTAAACGAATTGAAAATACGTGGTTTGGCAATAACAATGGTTTGTTTGGACAGCGCAATAGCAGCATTGAGTTCATAACCCAATAATAAAATAAGCGTATTCAAATAAATCCAGATCATAATGACAATTAAAGTTCCGATAGAGCCATACAATTTATTGTATGCACCGAAGTGATTGATATAAAAAGTAAATATCGAAAAAGTCAATATCGCTAGGATTGTGGCCATCGATGCTCCTGCACTAAAGAGTTTCCACTTATTGGAGGTTGAAGGGCCGAATTTGTAGATACAACTCACCGTGAAAAAATAGATAGCGAATATAATCAACCATCGGGCTATCTTAAGCAGTATCGCCCAGAAGCTTGATTTAATACCCGTCGTTTCTTTAAGATAGTCTATCGTAATGCCAGCAATCGTAAAAATCGTCATTCCAACAGTCAAGGCAAAGATAATTAAGAAGGCCAAAGCTAAGGCAAGCAATCGTTTTTTGATCCAAGGCCGTTTTTCCGTCATTAACGATGCTTTATTGAATGCATTCATTAGGGAGGCCATACCGTTGGTTGCAAAATAGGCTGCAAAGACAAAACCGAAGGACAGCAATCCGCCATTTTGGTTTTTGATAATATCTTCCAAAGTTGTTTCAACAACGAGAAAAGCATTTTTAGGAATAACTACAGCAAGAAAATCCAACAATTGTTCTTGAAAATTATTTATTGGAATGTATGGGATTAACGTAAATAAAAATATTATTCCCGGAAAAATAGCTAATAGAAAGCTGTAGGAAAGGGAAGAAGCTTTGCTAATAATGGAGTCTCTGGAGATTTCCTGAAAGAAAAATACAGCTACGGTGTAAAGAGGGAGCGAGCCAAAGCCAGGTAGTACGACCCGTTTACTCCATTCGATCAATCTAAAATAAGGTTCTAAATTTAATAGCCATTGGTGGATTTTCCCCATTTCAATTAAAATATTTACTCATCTTATCCAAAAAAACTTGCGGTGGCATACAAGGTCTATTTTTCTCCATATTAACAAAGACCAATGTCGTTTCCCCTTGGTTAAGTAGCTCTCCATCCTCATTGAAAAGCTCATATTCGAAAACAATACGAACAGCAGGTTTCTTTCGGATGGTCACACGGATTGTAATCAGGTCATCATATTTGCCTGGTTTTAGATATTTGGTCTTCATCTCTGTGACAGGGAGCATGACACCCATTTCTTCCAGTTCCTTATACGATATCCCCGTGCTCCGTAGCATTTCAGTTCGTGCTATTTCATAAAATGCAGCATAATTGCCATAGTAGACATATCCCATTTGGTCTGTTTCTGCATAACGAACGCGAATCTGATGGTCAAATACAAACATTATTTTTTAATATTTCTAGCGTCCAAAGCCTGTTGGAATTTGCGCGCATTGATCAGATGTTCAGTCTCTGTTTTTGCGAAATTATGGTAACCTGAGAAATCATCTTTCGCACACATATAGATGTAATCGTGCTGCTTGAAGTTCAACACTGCATCAATAGCAGCAATGCTCGGAATAGAAATCGGGCCTGGAGGCAATCCTCTATAAATATATGTATTGTAGGGATTGTCTGTTCTTAGGTGCTTATTCAATACCCTTCTGATTGTGAAATCATTATTAGCAAAGATCACTGTTGGATCTGCCTGTAACAACATTCCTTTTTTGAGGCGGTTTAAATAAAGTCCCGCAATCATGGGCATTTCATCTTGATGTAGCGCCTCCCCTTTGACAATGGAAGCTAACGTGCTGACCTGCTGTGGTGTCAAATTAAGTGCTTTTGCTTTCGCCGTGCGATCCGTATTCCAGAATTTTTTCCATTCATCATCAAAACGAGCGATTACCTTTTCGGGACTGGTGTTCCAGTAAATTTCGTACGTATTAGGAATAAACATCGTAATCAGATTTTCCTTCGTAAATCCATACTTCTGCGCCGTAGCTTCATCATTCAGCACAGCGATAAATTGCGCAGAATCAGCTTCGAAACTTTTTCCAAGAAGCGCCGCCATATTTTCTTTTAATCGGACATTGGCGAATCGGAATTTTACGGGTTCTTGGTAGCCACCCATTAAGTTGCCAATTAACCGTCTATTGTTCATTCCAGGTATCAGTAAGTACCGACCTGGCTTTACACTCTTTTCATATTTTTTATATTGCGCTGCACGCTGAAATGAAGCGATATCGTCCAATAGATTTGAGTCGCTGATTGATTTCAGCACGTCTTCATACTTTTCATCCTCGTGTATATACAGGTACTTCTTATCTCCCGATACATTCGAAGCATAAAACGTACTATAAAATTTCCAAGCGAAATAAGCTCCAACAACAACAACGATCAGAGCAATGATTTTTAACCAACTTGGTATTCCTTTTTTATTTTCCATTCTAAAATTTTTTAATCATTTGTTGTTCGCTATTCATGGCATTCATGCAGCCTTTAGCGGTCAATGTTTGAAAAATCTCGCGTATGAAAGCGCAGTTTTTTCTCATGTTTATCGTGTTGAATCTTTAAAGAGTTTAGCATCTTTAATCGGTGATTCAATGCAATTTCAATTTATGCTCGTAGCCTTAGAACCCAAGGCTATTTCCTTTATTTTCTTTATCCTTCTTTTGACCCACGGCGTTATTTGCAGGTTTAGTTGTCGGCGTATTTGTGGTCGTACTTTTCGCCGGTGCAGCAGGCTTAGATTGGGCATTCGGCTTAGCGATCGACGGATTAACTTGTGTTTGGTTTACTTGTGGTTTAGGTGTTGTTGTAACACCTTCAGGAGCATCTGTAATAGGTGCTGGTGCTGTAATTGAAAGTGTTACATCAATTTTAGCTCCTAAGCTGGTTAGCCCTTTTTCGATTCCTGGTGATTGCACACTGATTACTGCGGTAGCAGTATCCGTTACATTTGGATCATAGGTTACAGTGCCCAGACCTAGTCCAGCTCCAGATAAGGCAAACTTCGCTTCATTTAACGGAAGTCCAATTAAATTAGGTATCTCTACTTCATTTGCTCCCAATCCATTTCCCAAAACGAGATCTATACGCGAACCTTTAGGTATCATCCTTCCATTACGGATGGACTGTCCTGCAAATTGAGCATCTAAAACGATATCTCTTGCGATGTCCGCTACATACGAAGTGTCTCCTATTCTAAGGTTATGGTTTTTCAAGATGGCGGTGGCTTCGATCAATGTTTTATCCTTTATATTCGGAAAAGCAACTTCAGGTGCCACCTGTGTGATAATGGTCAAATAAATAGTCCGACCGGATTTTACATGAAATCCTTGTTCAGGATCTTGTTCTATAACCATACCAGGCTTAGCGTCCATCTGATAGACAGAATCAATTTGATATTCGAGCCCTGCATTTTCCAGCGCCTGAATAGCTGCACTGATATGAAGTCCTTTGACTTTAGGGACCGCAATAGATTCATCATGTTTGGTATATACTTTCAGACCAATATAAACGAAAAGGAATACGCATACTATCGCAATGAAAGCGGCAATAAGATTTTTCCTAAATGTGGGGGTCTGAAGATATTGTACTACTTTGGACATTTCTTTGTTAATAAAAATTAATTCTGCATAGAACCGCAATATTAAAGCCAAGTTTGCAGAAAGATTAAATAAAATTATTCGTCACAAAATTATTCGTTTTTCCGTGTATAGCAAATTATATTTGCTCTTCGAATCGCTAAAATTTATGAAAGCAAAAATAGCATTAATAACTGGAGGTTATACAGGAGAAGCTGAAGTTTCTTTTAAAAGTTCAGCCTTCGTCAATTCGCAACTTGATCACGACAAATACGATGTGTATCTGATTACGGTGACCAAAGATGCATGGTACTATGAAGATGTAGATGGTCAACGTCATCCCATTTCGAAAGCAGATTTCACGCTTCCATTGCATGGGGATGTTTTGGTTTTTGACTTGGCATTTATTATGGTACACGGTGTGCCTGGAGAAGATGGGAGACTCCAAAGTTATTTTGATTTATTAGATATTCCTTATACGTCATGTGACGCGCTAACTTCTGCCTTGACGATGAATAAAGGGTATACAAAGGCGATTTTATCGGATATTCCAGGGCTGCATTTGGCAAAATCGGTTCTATTATTTGAATCGCAGCGACCGGAAGCGGTTCAAATGGTCGAAAGCAATCTTTCGCTGCCTTATTTTGTGAAACCTAATGCAGGCGGGAGCAGTATCGGTATGACTAAGGTGAAAGAATCTGCACAGCTAAAAGAAGCCATCGATAAAGCTTTTGATGCAGAGAATACAGGTAAACAGGTCATTGTTGAAGAATTTGTTAGCGGACGCGAGTTTTCGGAAGGAATTTTTCGCAATTCAAAAGGCGAGCTGGTTGTTTTACCTGCTACGGAGGTTCGGACTACGCGCGAGTTTTTTGATTATGAAGCGAAATATATACCTGGACTGACCGAAGAGATTACGCCGGCAGAGTTGACTATCGAACAGCAGGAACGGGTTGCACGTGTCTTAAAAGAGATCTATGTCAGATTGAATTGCAGAGGTATGGTGCGTGTAGATTTCTTTTTGGAAAACGAGACCGATAAATTCTATTTTATCGAAATCAATACTATTCCGGGGCAGACGGCGCAAAGTTTCATACCGCAGCAAGTACGCGCTTTTGGAATGAAAGAAGGCGATTTCTACGGCGAATTGATCGAAACAGCCTTGCAGTCGAAATAATATTGTCCTTATATAGGGGATGGGATATGAATCGAAGGTTCTTACGATTGCTAATAACAATATGCGACGTGGTAACTAAAGATAACAAAAAAACGGCTTTCAGAAAATTGAAAGCCGTCTTTTTGTATTTTATTCTCTGAAATCAAATTTAGATAGATCAGGTTTAAACTTTTTTACCCTTTTTAATTCTTCCTGATAAATTACCTGCCCGATATTTTTTAAAAATGGGTAGGTTACCGTTTCGTATTCATAGCGTCCATCGTTGTAGATGCCATTTTCATTAGACTGCACAACAACGGCGAGCATAAATTCCACCCCATGTTCAAAGTCGACGATATAAGCATTATCAATATTATAGCCATAAGAATCACCATACTTGTTGAAGATCCGTATGTTGGGATCTAAGGTCGTATTTTTTTCACGGCCATAAAAAAGGAGCTTGCTATATGTTGGCCAGAATTCTGTGGAGTCATATTTCGGGAAATCCGACTCAAAGGGATAGCGCGACATATAATCATAGAGCAGTGCGTAGTCCTCCTTTTTCAGGTTAAATCTATCTTTAGGCTGAAATGCTTCAGGAAATAACAATTTCTTCAAGATGAGCTGTTGATCTTGGAGTGCATAGACATTTAATCCTTCAAAGCTCCAGGGTTCATGGACTAGCTCATCTTTGTCGTTCATATAGCCTTTTCCTTGAAGGGTATTGGCCAGCTTGATGGGATAGTCTTTGGGGTCGAACTGTGCCTCTTGTTTATAAATAATATTTTCTCCATTGTAAAAGGTTATAGGATTGGTATGTTTGGCCCATATGCCCTTGTCACCAATAGCGAGGCGGTTGACAATGCGGCTGTATTGGGTACCATATTTTTTAAGTTTTGTATTGAGCTCAGCACGGCCAATAAATTCGAACAGTCTGTTCTGGGCATCATTGTCGCTGGTCAATAGGATTTTTTTTACATATTGTGCCACGGAAGGAAGACCATTGGCGGCCGATTCGTCCACAAGAACCTTAGTCTGCTTTTCAAAAGCAGAATCAATGCGTAGTGGGGTATCTTTGCTGAGACCGGCAATATGCAGGTCATTGATTTTTTCCAAAGCCAGAATTGCTGTCGGCAGCTTCACTGTACTCGCGGGATAAAAATACCAGTTCGGATTCAGTCGATAGCTATAGGACCTGAAATGTGGCCTATTGGATTTGTCACGATCAATTTGCGTATACAGAATTTGCACCTCATTTTTAGTCGGATGACTCAATATGCTTTGAAATAGATCAGGATGACTTTGAAGTAATTTTTCCAGGTAAACAGTATCTATCTTTTGAGCGTATGCGTCTGACATGAATAGGGTGAAAATTAAGATAAAGTATTTGTGCATGTGCTTTAGATCAAAGTGTCGCGCTTGTTGATTCCTGTCTATTAAGCTCTTCTATAACTTTTAACAATTTGTTTTTTGACAGGAGTTTTTTTGCTTTTTCATTTCCCTCTACATAAGGCTCCAAGGTTTCTTTTTTCAGTGGTAAAATTTCCTTCGCCTTTTCCATTTTAAAATGCGATATGGAAGGCTGATTGATATCAGCGGTCATGCTATAGCGGCGGATTCGCTGTTCATGACTGACAGTGTCAACCAAAAATAACCAGCAACTGTCCTGTGGAATGCCTTTTATTTTCTTGTTCCAATAATCTATCCGATAGATTTCTTTCGTCTGATCGGGCGTTACCGTATGTTTCTTGCCTTTTTCCCGCCAGGATATTTCACTGGGTACCGTTGTGGTTCTTAATTTTATTTTTGTTTTTGCAACAACGGTGCTGTCATTTTTCAAAACAATATAAAATTTATACCTACTGCTTATCGGTTCGCTATTGAAAGAATAGAACCGGGGGGTATATAAGCCCGGTAAAGTAACGTTCCCACTAGGAGTTCGTATCGTGGTTGGCGGGCTAAATTGTGCGAGAGCTCGGTTCGAGGTACACAGTAAGAAAATTACGAAACGTAATGTCCATAGGATCAAGGAGCTTTTTGCTCCATGATATTGCGTTTTGAGATTCGTAAACATAGAACTATTTTCTTGTATAAACTTCAAAGGTATAAGCAAACGCATGTTTTTCATCCGCCTGATGCGAATCTGAGGAAACTAATTCCCATTCTTCGGATGGTAACGTAGGAAAGAAAGCATCTCCTTTGATGGTGGTATGCACCCGTGTTAAAAGTACTTTGCTGGCGAGGGGAAGTGCTTGCTGATAGATGTTTGCACCACCAATAATAAATATCTCTCGCTCGTCGCGACAATATAAAAGAGCTTCCTGAATACTGTTAGCGACATCAATATCTTCGCCTTGAAAATCTGCGTTGCGTGTGATGACAATATTCCTCCTTTCCGGTAATGCTTTACCGATGGACTCAAATGTCTTTCTGCCCATCAGTACAGAATGTTCAATAGTATTTTTCTTGAAATATTTAAAGTCGTTTGGTAAATGCCAAGGCATCTTGTTGTTGATTCCGATGGAATTGTTTTCCGATGCAGCGACAATTAATGTGATCGTTGGGTTGCTCATTGTTGATATAATGTGATTATTCGTCCGATAAAAGAATGTTGCAAAATTAGTTGCGGTCATTATTAAACAGCAACCGGAGCTTTAATATGCGGATGTGATTCGTAGTTCAATAATTCAAAATCTTCAAACTTAAAATCAAAAATATCTTTTACTTCGGGGTTAATTCTCATCTGTGGTAGGGCTTTAGGCTGTCTGCTCAACTGAAGTTCCGTTTGTTCAAAGTGATTACTATAGATATGCGCATCCCCTAGGGTATGAATAAATTCCGCCGCTTCCATATCACACACTTGGGCAACCATCATGGTTAGAAGTGCGTAAGATGCAATGTTAAAAGGTACGCCCAAAAATATATCCGCACTACGCTGATAGAGTTGACAGGACAATTGTGGCTTTAAAATTCCTTTTTCAGGTTGCGCTGGAGCGACATAAAATTGGAAAAAAGCATGACAAGGCGGTAATGCCATATGTTCTATTTCAGCAACATTCCATGCCGATACAATAATACGGCGGGAATCCGGCGAACTTTTAAGCTGATTAATTACTTGTGCAATTTGATCAATATGACGGCCGTCAGGTGTCGGCCAAGAACGCCATTGCGATCCGTACACAGGGCCCAAATTTCCTTGTTCGTCAGCCCATTCGTCCCAAATGCTTACGCCATTTTCTTTGAGATATTGAATATTGGTTTCGCCTTTTAAGAACCAGATTAACTCATGTATAATGGATCGCAGGTGTAATTTCTTTGTTGTTACCAAAGGAAAACCTTCCTGAAGGTTGAAACGCATTTGATATCCAAAGACACTTTTGGTGCCTGTGCCGGTACGATCTGTCTTAACAACACCATGTGTATATACATGTCTGAGTAAATCTAAATATTGTTTCATCTGTAAAAAGTAATTTTTAAATATTAAATATCAATGCTATTGTCGAACTGTATGGGAACGAATAGCGCTATTTTATGGGCCTGATTCTAAATCGGGGAATGCCTGAATACATCGGTCTGGACTAATTTAGTTTACCTGTATTAAGCCGCCTGTGCATTCAGCCTTCAAGATAGCCAAAACTAAGGAAAATCCTTATAACGAGAAAGTCAAAACTTAAAATGATAAGAGTGGTTACTGAAAAAAAATGTAATTTTGCAAAATATTATGGAGAATAAAAAAGTAGCTTTTTATACACTTGGATGTAAACTGAATTATTCGGAGACATCATCCATTGGTCGTTTATTTAAAGAAGCGGGCTATGATACCACAGCGTTCAATAGCCGTGCGGACGTTTATGTAATCAATACATGTTCGGTAACGGATAATGCTGACAAGAAGTGTAGAAAAGTGGTTAAGGAAGCTTTAAAGCACTCTCCCAATGCTTATATTACGATTGTTGGTTGTTATGCGCAGCTAAAACCAAAAGAAATCGCCGAGATTCCTGGTGTAGATATGGTTTTGGGTGCTGCTGAAAAGTTTAATATTATTGAGCATATCAATGATTTGACCAAACAGGAAAAGACAATTGTTTATAATGGTCCGATCGATGAGACCAATCAATTTGTATCTGCTTATTCAATTGGTGATCGTACGCGTACTTTCCTAAAAGTACAGGACGGATGTGATTACTCGTGCACATTTTGTACGATCCCTCTAGCGCGCGGCGGAAGTCGCTCCGGTAAGATTGAAGAAATTGTACGACAAGCCGAAGAAATTGCGGCCTCAGGTGTTAAGGAAATTGTGCTAACGGGCGTTAATATTGGTGATTTTGGTATTCGTGATGGTAAGCGTGAAGACCGATTCTTGGATTTGGTAAAGGCTTTGGATGAAGTTGAAGGTATCGACAGGATTCGGATTTCTTCGATAGAACCCAATCTGCTTTCCAATGATATTATTGAGTTTGTGGCAAAATCAAAACGTTTTGTTCCACATTTTCATATGCCTTTACAGTCAGGAAGCAATAAAATTCTGAGTTTAATGCGCAGAAGGTACAAAAGAGAGCTTTACACAGAGCGTGTGACATATATCAAATCTTTAATGCCTAATTGTTGCATCGGTGTTGACGTGATTGTTGGATTTCCAGGAGAAACACGCGAAGATTTTATCGATACCTACAATTTCCTGAATGATATGGACATCTCTTATCTGCATGTCTTTACCTATTCTGAAAGAGAAAATACGATTGCCGCGCAAATGGATGGTGCAGTACCGGGAGTGCAACGTAGCGATCGCAGCAAAATGCTGCATATCCTTTCTGAGAAGAAGCGTCGTGCTTTCTATGAATCGCAATTAGGAGAAATCGGAGCCGTATTGTTTGAGGCTGATGAGAAAGACGGTTACATGCATGGGTTCTCTAAAAATTATGTTAAAGTGCGGACTTTATACGATCCCTTATTGGTAAATGAGGTCGTGCCGGTTAAATTTATGGAAGTAACGGATTCCTGTGAAGTCGAGGTGGAAGAAATTCCAGAGACATTGGTACATTAGTTCAATAAAGATTTATAACATACAAAAAAAGGCAATCTTCTCTAAATAAGATTGCCTTTTTTGTATGCAAGTTTTCTGCTGTTATTGGCCAGAAAGGATTTTCATTTGTTTTTGTTTCTCTCTACGCTATCACGAAGTTTTGATTGCTGTATTCGGATAGATATCGTCAAATTGAGTGCAGCTATCTGACTAAAAGGTGATTGGTACCTCTAATGTGAACTGCTCTTTGCTGCATTTAACCAAATAACGGTACCCAAGATCAAAAGCACACCGATCCATTGAACAGTCGATACACTTTCATGAAGGATGAAAAATGACATACAGGTCGCTACAGGCAGTTCGGCCGAACTCAGTATTCCTCCTAATGAGAATCCAGTTTTGGGTAAACCATAAGCAAACAATAAAGGCGGAATGACCGTGCCAAATAAAGAAAGTATCAATCCAAAATAGAAAAAATTATCATCAAATTGACCATTAAATAAATAATTCGGTGGAAATAAAGTGAAAATCAGGATACAAGAACCTGTTACCATAATAGCACTTTTTTGAATGGGGTGGTAGTCATTGCCTACACGCCCATTTACAATCATGAACACCGAATAGGCAGTCGCCGCCAAAAGACCGAATAACACACCCGTTAAATTGAGTTGTTGTAATCCTTTTTCGATGAGTCCAGTCGCTAATAACGTTGCAATAAGTACAATTCCAATGCCGATCAGATTGTTTCTTGACGGTTTTGTCTTGAAAAAGATAAACTCAATGAGCACACCGATCCAGATATACTGCATTAGCAAGACTATAGCTAGTGAAGCGGGAACGAGCTGAACACATTTATAATAGAAAACACTCACCAAACCGGTAGAAGTACCGCTGATTAATATCTTGACCCAGGAAGATTTCTTTTTTGAAGATTGAAAGGACTTTGCCGAAAAGAGTTTGATGGTAATATAAATAAGCCACAGTATAAGCATGCCAAACAAAACCTGGATTCCCGTTACTTCGCCTAAAGTCAGTCCCTTACCGTAAGCTTTTTTTACAAACGTTGATAGTATTCCGAAACTACTTGCACCTAAAAAGACAGCTAATGCACCTTTTAATTTTTCCATTCTCAAATAAATTAGGCGTCAAAGTTACGATTTCTGAACAATTCTTTTCCTGATCTGACGTTCTTATCGAGAAAAGGAATCTTTCCACTATGGTATCGCAATGGAATAGCTTTAGCTGAGACTTCATTGGTGAAAATTATGTTATCAATAATCAACGGTTTTCGATGGGTGGATAAAGGGGTTATTACCGTAAAATGTTTTAGCAAAACGGTAAATGTATTGCATATAAATAGCAATTTACTTAAGTTTGTTAGGCAACAACGTAGATTGAACAGCATGATTGTTAGGTTTTATTTTGTCTTCTTTTTGGGTGTAGTTCTATTTTTGAGCAGTTGTTCAACAAAGAAAAAAGTACTTATCGCTAATTCTCATCCTGCTAAGGGTGGCGTTTTGACAGATGCTAGTTCAGCGCGAGGAAGGTCCTTTTCGGGATCTCGGCTTGACAGTTATGCCGATTTGCTTAACGTGAGTGCCCAAAGGCTAAATCCAAACCTTTACTCTTTTATTGATGACTGGATGGGCATACCGCATCGTATGGGCGGACAGAGCAAATCCGGTGTGGATTGTTCGGGCTTTGTAAATCTGCTCTACATGGAAGTGTATAAAGGCAATCTGCCACGCACCTCCCGTGACATGGAAGGAGTTGTAAAGCGAAAAAGGGTGGATAAACTTCAAGAAGGGGATCTTGTGTTTTTTTCATTTGGGCGTAACGGGATAGATCATGTTGGTGTATATCTTCATAATAATAAGTTTGTGCATGTGTCAACGCGTAAGGGTGTTATTATATCTGATCTTTCTGATAGCTGGTATGCCAAGACCTTTGTTGATGCAGGCTCCCCTAGTATTTAGATAGCATTAGCTCATGTAGGTTTTATGTCATATCTTGATATAAACTTTTATACCCTATATAAATCCTTATTTTTGTCAAAATTTATAGCAATGACAATAAAGAGTAAGAAGATTTTTTTGGGCCTTTGTATTATTGTGCCGTTTTTGATGTATTGTGTTTATTATTATAGTAATATGATCAAAAATGCCCCTTTTCGTTTTGCTGATTTTGAATCCATAGAATTCAAATACGGCGAGCCGAACCACATGGTCAACGAATACAATTCAAAAACGCGTATCTATAAATATTTAGACAAAAAAGATTCTTTAATTACCGATACTGTAAAATTTACAAAAGACGATTTATTATATTTACATCGCAAAGCGATGGAGCTGGGTTTTTGGAATTTGGATACCGATATGACAGGTCCCGAATGGCAGCAGGATTCGACAAATTCTAAGGTTCCACGTTTTTATCTGGAATTCAATTACAAAGATAAATCCAAACATGTAACTTTAGATGCGGATTTCGCAGGCAATCCGCGCATGCATGACGCGGCAAAGTCTATGATTGATGAAGTCAACCGCATGTTGGCGACCGCGCAGGCAAGGTAGTTAAGATATAGACCCTAAGGGTAAAAGGAGAAACTAAGCAATTGGTTTCTCTTTTTTTGTATCTACTCTTTTTTCTCGGAACATTTATCTAAGACTGCAAAGCAAGAACATAGGTCAATCTACTAATACAGCCTAATATAACAGGTACTTTATGGGAGCTAATAGGGACTTCATTCCGATGAAAACATATAAAGTACGAATATACCCATTACTTTAGTATTAAATATGTGTTAATTAGTAAGTAGATTGGATGATATACCCTTCGATTCTTGATGAATTCTTGATATTCTCTTTATACTCTTTTAACCTGAATGGAATACTTTAGCGCCAAAACAAAATAACATATGAAAACATTTTTGGCATTAGCAATTTCCTGGGCATTCGTCCATGCTACGCATGCACAAGATTTTGCAAAAGGAAAGGTTTATTTGGACGTAAACAAAAACGGAAAATTAGATAAAAATGAAAAAGGTATTGCGTCTGTTTCCGTTAGTAACGGACGTGAAGTAACCACCACAGATAAAGATGGTAATTATCAATTACCCATTGGGAATGACAATATCATTTTCGTCGTCAAACCGGCAGGTTATGCCTTGCCTTTGGATGAAAATAATCATCCAAAATTCTATTATATCCATAAATTGAACGGCAGTCCGGTTTCTAAATACCCTGCCGTAACTGCTACAGGGAAGATCCCGGCTGCTGTAAATTTTGCTTTGTATCAGCAAGAAGAGGATTCAAACTTTTCAGCCTTTGTTTTCGGTGATCCACAGGCTTACACGGAGGAAGAACTGGCCTATTTCAAAAACGGGGTGATCAATGAAATTTCGGATAAGACAATAGCAAAATTTGGCATCAGCTTAGGCGACTTGGTGGGTGACGATCTTTCCCTACAACCAAAATATAAATCGGTAATTTCCGGCATGGGGCTGCCATGGTATAATGTCATGGGAAACCATGATATGAACTATGATGCCAAAGTAGATAGCCTATCCGATGAATCATTTGAGAAAACTTTTGGTCCCAACAACTATGCATTTAACTATGGGAATGCGCATTTTATTATCCTAGACAATATTATTTATCCGAACCCACGCACAGGAAAAGGTTATTTAGGTGGCTTTCGGAAAGATCAGTTAGACTTTGTGGAAAATGACTTAAAAAACGTTGCCAAAGACAAATTAATTGTGCTGGCGTTTCATATTCCTTTATACCATCAGAACTCAGATGTTTTTCGTAACGAAGATAGACAACGTCTTTTCGATATTCTCGCTCCATTTAAGCATACCTTGTCTTTATCGGCACATACACACTTTCAGCGGCAGTATTTTTATGGGCAAAAAGACGGATGGAAACAGGAAAAGGCACATCACGAATATAACGTAGGCACTACATCGGGTGATTGGTACTCTGGCGAGTTGAATGAGAAAGGGATTCCTGTTTCTACGATGCGGGATGGTACACCAAAAGGATATGCTATTTTGAAAATTGATGGTAATCAATATACTTTCGATTATAAGGTTGTCGATAAGCCGGCATCGTATCAGATCGACTTATACGGCGCTTCGGTTATTCCGGAAAAGTACACCAAAAGATATCCGATATACGCTAATTTTTTTATTGGAAAGGAGGGCGATAAGGTCAGGTATAGAATCAATCAGGGGGAATGGAAAGAAATGGACTTTGTAAATGAAAACGATCCAGCATTTTTAAATTCGTTGGCTAAATATGATACAGCAATTGAATTGAAGCACACCCGTAGACCTTCCAATCCTGAAAAATCCAGTCATTTATGGGGCGCTAATCTGCCAAAACTTAAAGCAGGCAAATATCAGATTGAAGTTCAGGCGATCGATCTTTTCAATAGAGCGCATGTGGCAACCAAAACGATAGAGGTGAGATAAATCTTTAGCTTTGTTTTAAGTTTAAAGATAGCTTAAGATACACTTAATATATGTCTCCTATATTTGTATAGAGTAATTTTTGATTCATAAAGAGTTAGGGTTAATGTGTAGATCTGTTGTGAAACACGTCTGAAAATTTAGTTTGTTTTTAAAGTGAAGGTAATCTCCCCAGATTACCTTTCACTGTTTTTAACCCCGTCGTGGTAAAATGTGCTTAAACTTTGTTATAAACGACTGCCTATGTTATTAAAAAACATCTATAGCAATAAAATACGATCCATTCATGCGATCTGTCTTTTTGCAAAAAAAAGCCGCTAATTGCGGCTTTTGTTAGTTTAAGCTTAGCGGTTAACGCTCGTGTTTATGTCTAAAGAATAAGGCAAAAAGAATTGCGATAACAAAGGTGTACAGCGCAAATGCAAGCCAGATATCATGCCAGTCTTTTAGCATAAGATTGCCACTTAAAACACCGTCAGGTAAGATCGAGATATTTCTTTCCTTTAAGAAGTGCAGAAAGTGAGTGTTATCCACTGTTGTGTCCAGGTATTGGGCTAAATCTTTGCTATGCTGAAAACTTTTGGTAAAGTATTGATCAATGATCCACCCAGAAGCAAAACTGCCTACAACGGCGCCAAAACCATTTGTCATCATCATAAACAAACCTTGGGCAGAACTGCGTATACTGGAGGTTGTGGAGGTTTCGACAAACAGTGAGCCTGAAATATTAAAAAAATCAAAGGCCATGCCATATACAATGCAGGATAATACAATCATCCAAAGCCCGCCAGCAGGGTCACCAAAGGAGAACAATCCAAAACGTAATACCCAGGCTAACATCGAAATCAGCATCACCTTTTTTATACCAAATCTTTTAAGGAAAAATGGAATAGCAAGAATAAAGAGCGTTTCGGATATCTGCGAGATCGACATAATGATCGTCGAATATTTCACGACGAAAGATTCTGCAAATTTGGGGTAGAATTTAAATTCATCCAAGAATACGTCACCGTAGGCGTTGGTCAACTGGAGTGCTGCGCCTAAGAACATGGAAAAAATAAAAAATAAAGCCATTTTATAATTTCCAAAGAGTTTAAACGCTTCTAAGCCCAATAGTTGTGTCCAAGAAGCATTTTCCTGTTGTAATTTTTTCGGTGGACATTTTGGTAACGTAAACGCGTAGAGACTCAATGCCAACGCTGCAGTTCCGGCGATATAAAATTGAAAGGCCGTTGCTTTGCTACCCGTTAAATTGGTGATCCACATCGCGACGATGAAACCGATCGTGCCAAACACCCGGATAGGGGGAAAAGCTTTGACCAGATCATAGTTGTTTTCATTTAGTGCAGTATAAGCGATGGAATTCGATAGCGCCAAAGTCGGCATATAAAAACACATCGCCGCAAGCATCGCATAAAAAAAGGTGTTTGGATCATTTACCTGAGGTAAATAGAATAAAACACCTGCATAACATAAGTGAAGAATAAAATATAATTTTTCTGCATTTATCCACCGATCTGCAATGATTCCCATCAGTGTAGGCATAAATAGAGATGCGATTCCCATTGTTGCAAAAATGGCTCCAAATTGCGTACCATCCCATTGCTTTGTGCCAAACCAATAGTTCGCTATTGTAATCAACCATGCTCCCCAGACGAAGAACTGAAAGAAGCTCATGATGGTCAATCTTAATTTAATAGACATAAATGATGTTATTTAAAATTTTGTTTTGCTCTAATGAAAGGCACTATTTCCTTTTGGAAATCTCATCCCTAATCAACGCCGCCCGTTCGTAGTTTTCTTCGGTCAATGCCTGATTAAGTGCTTGTTCCAATTGCTCATTTGTCAATGAGGAGAAAGGATTGTGTGGGGATTTGGAAGGTGTTTTTTCTTCGACCTCAACAACACTTGGATCCTGGACTTTGTTGGATTTGTCCATATTTTCCAAAAATGCGAAATCATGTCCTTCAATAATAATTCCTGCAGAGGACATAATAAATTCGTAGGCATACAAGGGCGCTTCAAAGCGTATTGCAAGTGCAACAGCATCAGAAGTGCGTGCGTCAATCTCTACAATCTTGTTGCCGTCGGAACAGATCATTTTAGCATAAAATATCCCTTCAATTAGATTGTAGATAATAACTTCAATAAGCCGAATTCCAAATGATTCTCCAAAGGATTGAAATAGGTCGTGTGTCAGCGGGCGACTAGGAATCATTTTTTCTATCCGAATAGCAATAGCTTGAGCCTCGTGACTGCCGATGATGATGGGTAATCTTCTGTTGCCTTCCACTTCACCTAATACCAGGGCATAAGCCCCTGATTGGGTTTGACTATAGGATAAACCAACGATATCTAATCTGATTTTCTTCATTTTAATTTCAAACCGGTTTACAAACTTAGATAAATTTGCTTTTATATGCAATTATAACCAATAAAAAACTCCCCATTCATTTTCAATAAATGGGGAGAATATATGGGATAAAACGTTTAGATACCTTTATAAGCCTTCAGTGCTTGCGTCAATTTTGGAACGATGTCGAATACATCCCCTACAATTCCATAATCGGCAACTTTAAAAAATGGAGCTTCGGGATCTTTATTGATGACAACAATGGTTTTCGAGGAGCTCACCCCGGCCAAATGTTGAATTGCTCCAGAGATACCAATTGCAATATAGAGATTAGGGCTTACTACAATACCTGTTTGTCCTACGTGTTCCGAATGGGGGCGCCAGCCGGCGTCGGACACAGGTTTCGAACATGCGGTAGCTGCACCTAGCACATCCGCAAGTTCTTCAATCATTCCCCAGTTTTCGGGGCCTTTGAGACCGCGGCCTGCAGAGACCACAATTTCAGCTTCGGGTAAAGAAACTTTGTCTGTTGCGCGCACAATCTCCTTAACCATGGTTGAAAAATCAAGTTGGTCAATATTGGGCGTAAAGGTTTCGACAGCGGCATTACCACCGGTCTCTTTTATTTCATATGCATTTGGACTTAGTGCGATGACCTTTATATCCGAGGTTAGTTCGAGCGTAGCGAACGCTTTATTGGAGAACGCTGTTTTTTTGACCGTCAGTTTATCGTCCGTAATGTGCGGTAATTCGAGCACGCCATCGGCCAGACCAGCTTCCAATTTGGCTGCAATGCGAGGAGCAAGACCTTTTCCGGAAAATGAATTGGACAGGACAAGCAATTTCGAACCCGTACTTTTTACAGCTTCTGCGATGATACTAGCATAAGCTTGGTTTACAAAAGAAGCAAGTTGTTCCTGATTGACATTTAATACTTTCGAAGCACCGTATTTGCCCAAAGCAGCAAGTTCGTCTTCGGCGACATTTCCGATTGAAATTGCAACAACATCAGTCTGTATGTTATCAGCGATGGATTTGGCGTAAGAAACAACTTCAAAAGCAGATTTTTTGAATTTTCCATCGGTATTTTCTACATATACAAGTATCGACATAGTGTTTTAGCGTTTAAAGATTAAATAACTTTAGCTTCATCATGAAGAAGAGAAACTAATTTTTCTACCTCAGTAGCGTCAACAAGTTTGACCGTACCTCGTGGAGCTGGTGTCTCATAGTTGACAATGTGAGCAAGAAGTTCTACGGAGAACGGTTCCACCACGTCCAGCGGTTTGCTTCGTGCACTCATAATACCACGCATATTGGGTATTTTAGGCTCAGCAACACCTTCGGCTGTACCGATGACGAGTGGTAACTTGGCCGTTAACACTTCTTTCCCACCCTCAATTTCACGCTCCACGGTCACCATATCACTTGCAACCTCGACTTTTTTGGCTATCGAAACGGATGGGATGTGTAGCAATTCTCCTATAATTGCCGCCACTTGAGCACCATTGTAATCGATAGATTCACGACCAGTTAAAATTAAGTCAAATGCCTTGTCTTTGGCATATGCTGCTATTTGATTCGCAACAAACCAAGCATCTCGGGGAACGGAATTTATCCGCACAGCGCTATCTGCGCCAATTGCCAATGCTTTTCGAATGGTTGCATCTGTCGATGCATCACCCACATTGATGACAGTTACGGTTCCTTTTCCACCTTCGGCCAATTCTACTGCTTTAGATAAAGCAATTTCATCATAAGGGTTTATAATGAATTGTACACCAGCTGTATTAAATGCAGTGTTGTCATTTGTAAAAGTGATTTTGGATGTAGTGTCAGGGACATTGCTTATACAAACTAATATTTTCATATACGATTGGTTTTACCCAAACTTACCATATTTTCATTTAATTAAAAAGTTTCCGATCAACCAAAATTCCTTGAGATAACAGGTTGTCTATATTGAATATTTTTGAAATTTTTAAGTATTTTCCCTTTATTTTTTTTGATGTTATAAGATATGCAGTTCTTTTATTGCTGTTTTTGTAATTTTATATTTTGAACAAGTGATTTTTGGCAATTCATTTATTTCGTCAGTAAATTGTCATTTTGTATGCTAGCATAGTAATTTTTGGATAAAGGCAGATGTGACGAGGGTTAAATGATTGAATGGTTTTATTCTATCATACACCAATGTAGATCGTTATCACAGCTATACATATTATATTGGATATAAAGTTCAATTTGTCTAAGTTTGAAATAAAAAAATATGTCAACACGATTGGACCAACTGAATGAATTTCTGAAAGAGAGCCCGGAGGATCCTTTTTTGAAATATGCGATTGCAGCTGAATATCTCAAGCAGGGGAATGAGCAGGAGGCTATGTCGAGATTCGAGGATTTAGTACAGTCGAATCCAGAATATGTAGGAACCTACTATCATTTGGGTAAATTGTACGAAAAATTAAGTAGAGAAGAGTCGGCGATTGCTACATACCGATCTGGAATCGAGATCGCCCGCAAGAGTCGTAATTTCCATGCTTTGGGCGAGTTGCAGGGTGCATTGGCAGTTTTGGGAGACGATGACGATGATGATTTTTAATCTTTTCTAAATTTTTGGTATTTAATTTGTTATGAATTTATTGGTGTAACTGTTAGATGCTGATTTTTTTGAATTTAGAATGTGATGAAAAGGTATATTTGGATTGTGGGTTTGTGGGTGATCATTGGAATGGTGGGGTGTGATAATCCCAAGCAAAGTGTAGCCGTCTATAAAGATAATTTACAGGATCTTAAAGGAAGAGATAAGGCGGAAGTAGTGATTGGTGAGTATAAGGGCGTGCTCCCTTGTGCGGATTGCGACGGGATTGAAACATTAATTTCATTACATGCTGACAATACTTATCAATACTCATCTAAATATCTAAATAAAAGTGAAGATGTGTTTGTTCGCGAAGGAAAGTGGAAGTTGGATGGCAATATTATTACCTTAGATGGTGTAGATTATAAATTCAAACTTGGAAATGGAATGCTCAGTCAGCTGGATCTTTCAGGAAATGACATTACCGGAGATATATCCAAATACTATGTGCTGACGAAAAATTGAGTTAACTTTTTATAAATGATGTAAAAACAAGAAAGCCAGAGGTACAACTTCCGGCTTTCTTATTTTTAAGCTTATTTTAGTCTTTAAAACATTCGCACATATGATTGATGCTCTAATTTCATTTGGGATAACTTCTCAACATTTATCTGAAGACTTTATTGGTTTTTTGTACAAAGTTCCTTTAACGTTTTTACAACAAAGTCGATTTCCTCTCTGGTATTGTTTTTACAAAAAGAAAAACGCACCGAGGGGCGTTCAGCGCTCGAATTGATCGCATTCAATACATGAGAGCCTATGTCGGTCCCTGAGCTGCAGGCGCTTCCGCCAGAGCATGATATGCCGGCAATATCCAAATTGAATAGGAGCATATCAGCGAGGTTACTGCAAGGGAAAGAAACATTCAATACGGTGTACAATGATTTGTCTGGTTCGATGACGCCATTAAAGCCAATGTCGGGTATTGCTTTCAACAACTCATCAATCATATAAGATTTGAGCCCCTGTATATAAGTATGATGTTCTTCCATGTTTTCATAGGCAAGTTCCAGCGCTTTGGCAAGTCCTGCTATGCCATATACATTTTCTGTCCCGCCACGTATATTGCGTTCCTGGGCTCCGCCATAGATTAAAGGTTTGATTTTATTGTTGGCATTAATATAAAGAAAGCCTACCCCTTTCGGGCCATGAAATTTATGTGCAGCTCCAGTTATAAAATCTATTTTAAGGTTACCAAGATCATGCGGATAATGCCCCATCGTCTGCACAGTGTCCGAATGAAAAATGGCATTGTACTTTTGGCATAGCTCGGCGATATGGTGAATATCGTTGAGATTTCCAATTTCATTATTGGCATGCATAATAGAGACAAAAGTACGTGGGTTACCCTTTAAAAGCTCTTCCAGCTGGTTGATATTTAAATTGCCTTTTTCGTCAACTTCAAGCAGATCCAGGTGCACTTTACCTGCTTTTTGCAGCTCTTCTAATGTATGTAATACGGCATGGTGCTCAATGGGTGTGGTAACGGCATGGGTTATCCCAAAGTCGGTTATTGACCTCACGATGGCCATATTGTCTGCTTCCGTTCCACCCGATGTAAAAAATATCTCTGCAGGAGATACATGAAGTAGATTGGCAATCGTTTTACGTGCTTTTTCTACAATTGTTTTTACTTGTCGTCCGTGACTATGGATAGAGGATGGATTTCCAAAGTTATTGTCCATCACATCGATCATTACTTTTATTACTTCAGGATCTAAGGCTGTAGTCGCTGCATTATCAAAATATACTTGCATGCCGCAAAATTACAAATCTCTCAAGTAAATTAAAGCTATCAAATCACTAATTTTTATCATTTTAATTTCCTAATTATGGCCGGTAGGTGTCTGAGTTAATCGGTTTCTAAGAATGAGATCCTTTTTGCCCTTTATGGTATAGGGCGAGAGCTTTTCTGTTCTGACAAAGAAAAATAGCGCTAATGTTAGTTCATATTGGCGCTATTTTTCAATTATATGACTTCCTTTCTTCGTCTGACCACGATCAGGAGCAAAATTCCTCCTAATGCGAGCGTCAAACCTAAATAAGCGGCGATATCACCTGCTTGCGTATAGATCGTGATTTCTTCATTTAAATTAATTTCCTGATTGAGGGCTGCAGGCTGCCACCATTTGGTCTGTTGCACAATATCTCCGCGTTGATTAATGAAGCCAGAGATCCCTGTGTTGGCCGAGCGAGCCACCCATCGTCTATTCTCAATCGCACGTAGTTTAGCGTACTGTAAATGTTGGTCTTTGCCCGAAGTATTTCCCCACCAGCCATCATTGGTGATGATCGCAATAAACTGTGCTCCTTTTTTGACGTACTTAGCAACATAATTGCCCCAAATGGATTCGTAACAGATGACCGGTGCTGCACCAATGCCACTTTGCGCATAAAATACCGATGGTTCGGCCTGTTTTCCATAGCCTCCCGTAGTACCGCCGAATGCTTTAAACAGAGGTTTTAAGAAGTTCATGGCTGCACCAAAAGGCATTTGTTCAACGCCCGGAACGAGCTTGGACTTATGATAAAATTGTAGTTTGGAAGAATAATCGATCAATGTCGCGGCATTGAAATTATCTTGATAAACATAAGGAGCTATTTCGCGTGCAGTCGGTGTTTTGGCATCGTTGTACAGCTGATAACTTTCAATACCTGAAAGTACATTGCCATTTTTATACTGATCTAAAAACTTTAAGATGCGCTGGTAAGAGTATGTTTCCCTAAAATTATCCTCGTCGAAATCTCCGTTCTGTGAAAGTGCCGTTTCAGGCCAGATAAAAAACTCGGTATTTGGTTTAGCGACTGAATTTGATAAGGAGAATAAGGTGTTTAATTGTTCTTCGGGACTAATATGGAATTTAAGATAAGGGTCAATATTAGGCTGAACAACAACGATTTGTGCGGGATTCTGATGTTCCTCATAGTTAACGTAACGTATCAACGAGTAGGTGCTTGGGATTAGTAACACTGCGGTCAATACAGCAATCGGGACAATCTTACGTTTGACCGGATAAAGTCCCTCCCGATTCAGGTAAAGTGTAAAGACCAAGATATTGACCAGCCAGATCCATATGGTTCCACCATAGACTCCCGTGATTTCATACCATTGCACCAATTGGTGGAAACTGGCAAAACCATTGCCTAATGTCATCCAGGGGAAAGCTAAATCCCAGGATTCATGTAAAAATTCGTAGCTTATCCAGAATCCCATTAATCCGAAGAGGGATAACAGGATGTTTGTTTTGCGTCGTAGTTGCGCATAAAGTCTGAAAACCAGCGCCATTAAAGCCGCTCCCAGACAAAAAGGGATCAAGCTGATTAAGACAGCTGCAAATGGCGGCATAACTGCTGAAATGGAGTTGTATACCCAATAAATAGAGGCGGTGTTCCAGACAACTGCGGAGAGTCCTGCAGTAAGAAACACTTTACGGCCTTTTCGTTTGCATGTTTCACTTCGGATAATGTTTTCCACAGCAATTAGCAGAGGTACAAATCCAATAAATAACAATGGACTGGAATAGGGGATTGGAGGCCAGCCCAACCACAATAAAAAGGCACTTAAAAGTGCCAGTAAATAGTTGTTTTTCACTATATATTTTCTACCATTTATAATTATAAACTGGATAAGACTTCTCTCTTTTTACTCTCGTATTCCTCTTGGGTAATCAATTGTTTGTCGAAGAGCGTTTTTAATTTTTTGAGCTTTAACGTAATTTCATCCTCTTCCTCTTCCTTTGCCGCAGCAGGTGAGATAGCAGCTGCCGAAACTGTCGGAATAGTTGGGGTGGATGCGATCGGTTGCTGTGTCTGAACCGGCGCCTGCGGTGTTGGCTGACCAGCCCCATAATATTGTGGTGCTGATTGAGCAGGTGCTGTAACTGCTGGCTGCCCTGCGGCATTACTTTCCGGTCTTTCGATAATCCCTTCTTTTGCCACAGTTGAAGCGATCACTATTTTCTCTTTTTCGGCGGCCAATTCCGCTTTTTTATAATTTTCAAGTGCAGCTTTAATATATTGATATAATTTTCTGGCCTGAACTTTAGGGATATAATCGATGCTCAAATTCTCCCCAGTAAAAGGAATAACAGTCACTTTCGAACCGAAGATTTCCTCTTTGAAAGCAATATCTTTGATATCTTGCCAGCCGAAAATTTCGAAATCAGTAGCTAAGCCCAATTTAGTAAACTCGCACATAAATATGCGCTTATTACTGATGGTAATACTATCCGGTAAAATAGTCACTGCAGGTTTCTTTTGAACTGCTATATAATCTATTCTTTCTCCTGGAGTAAGCATATCCTGGACTTTAGAAACCAATTTTTCGATGATTTTTATGTCCTGCCCATCCTGTGCAAATTGTTCCATGTTCATGTCAAATACATTTTAATACATAAAGATTGTTAAAATTTATTCCAATCCTGCTACACAAAATACAAATTCTCCTTTAATCGGATTGTTTTCGAAGTGTAATTTTAAATCAGTTAATGTTCCGCGCACATTTTCCTCATAGAGTTTGCTCAACTCACGAGATATCGACCCTTGTCTTTCTGGTCCAAAAACGGTGATAAATTCTTCAATTGTTTTGAGAATACGATGTGGTGATTCGTAGAAGATCATTGTTCTTTTTTCTTCTGCCAAAGCTTTTAAGCGTGTTTGTCTTCCTTTTTTTACGGGTAGAAAACCTTCAAAGCAAAAACGGTCGTTGGGAAGTCCCGAATTGACAAGCGCTGGTACGAATGCAGTTGCTCCCGGTAAGCACTGTACCTCCAGTCCTTCTTTGATGGCCTCACGTACGAGTAAGAATCCCGGATCCGAGATTGCCGGTGTTCCAGCGTCTGAAATCAAAGCAATGTTTTGTCCCTCTTTTAAAAATTTAATGATTTCAGAGACCGCTTTATGTTCATTGTGCTGATGATGCGCAAATACTTTTTTGTCGATTCCAAAATGTTTTAAAAGCGGAGCACTAGTCCTTGTATCCTCTGCTAAGATGAGGTCCACTTCTTTTAGGACATTGACCGCACGGAACGTCATGTCCTCCAGATTGCCAATAGGTGTTGGAACTAAATATAACATGGTCAAAGTTAAGTTTTTTTTACTACATAATATGCGCTAAAACATTCTGTGGTTTTTAGAGTTTTATTTTAAAGATAATGGTAAACTCCATCACGTTAAAATAAATATATTATGCAATACATCGAAAAAATACAGGCACATCTAGGTGCAGAAGCGAGTTATTTGTTAGAATTTGATCAACCTGCAGTTTCCAAAACAATGCTACATCTCCCACAAGCAGAATTTATTGACCAAGTATACAGTTCAAGTGATCGTAGCCCGCAGGTTTTGCGCAGTTTGGGCCAACTTTTTGGAACGGGTCGATTGGCTAATACCGGGTATCTTTCGATATTGCCTGTGGACCAAGGTATTGAACACAGTGCCGGAGCTTCTTTTGCTCCAAATCCACAGTATTTTGATCCGGAAAATATTGTCAAGCTAGCTTTGGAAGGGAATTGTAATGCCGTGGCTTCTACCTTCGGTGTATTAGGAGCTGTTGCCCGAAAGTATGCACACAAGATTCCGTTTTTGGTTAAAATCAATCATAATGAACTGTTGACCTATCCCAATCGCGCCGACCAAATCTTGTACGGAACCATTCGCGAAGCCTGGAATATGGGTGCTGTTGCGGTAGGGGCAACCATATATTTTGGATCTGAAGAATCAGACCGGCAGATTATTGAAGTAGCAAAAGCATTTGAGGAAGCACATTCCTTGGGAATGGCGACGGTACTATGGTGTTATTTGCGTAATTCGGCTTTCAAGGTCGGCGATAAAGATTACCACTTAGCTGCAGACCTGACTGGGCAGGCCAATCATTTGGGCGTAACCATCAAAGCGGATATTATTAAGCAAAAACTACCCGAGTTGAACGGTGGCTTTAAGGCGCTGAATATGGGGAAAAGCAGTTATGGAAAGCTAGATGAACGGATGTATACACAGCTTTCTTCCGATCATCCTATTGACCTCTGCCGCTACCAGGTTCTTAATTGCTTTGCTGGTAGGGCAGGCTTGATCAATTCTGGCGGGGCTTCAGGACAGAATGACATCCAAGAAGCTGTAAAAACGGCGGTTATTAACAAGCGCGCTGGCGGAACTGGTTTGATATCCGGTCGTAAAGCCTTTCAAAAACCGATGCAAGAGGGTGTAGCACTGCTTCACGCTATTCAAGATGTATATTTGTGTGATGAGGTAAGTATTGCTTAGTAAAGCGCATAAAATAGGTTCAAAAAGCCTTTCTAAAGGTGTTATGGGAATAAAATAGCTTGTAAATAAAGGCAAATTTATCTAAGTTTGTTCACTATTTTAAATAACACATTTATATTATGTTGCAATTAAATTATATCCGTGAGAACAGGGATACGGTAATCGAAAGATTGGCTGTCAAGCATTTCAAGGAAATTGGATTGATCGACGAAATCATTAGTTTAGATGAAGAGCGCCGTAAGATCCAATCGGAATCTGATGCACTTTCGGCAGAGGCTAATGCGGCAGCAAAAAAGATTGGAGATCTGATGCGTCAAGGTAAAAAAGAAGAAGCTGAAACCGTTAAATCCAAATCTTCGGGATATAAAGAGCAAGTAAAGCAACTTTTAGATCAACTAGGTACAATTGAGGCAGCATTGAATGAGAAGATCGTACAATTGCCTAATTTACCGCATCAGTCCGTTCCGGCAGGAGTAAGTGCAGACGATAACGAAATTGTTTTGAGCCATGGCGAAATCCCTGCGTTGTCGGAGGAGGCATTGCCCCATTGGGAATTATTGATCAAATACGGTATTGTTGATTTAGAGCTTGGCGTAAAAGTTGCCGGAGCAGGTTTTCCCATCTATAAAGGTAAGGGCGCTAAATTGCAGCGTGCATTAATTAATTTCTTTTTGGATCAGGCTGCCGAGGAAGGATACGAAGAAGTTCAGGTGCCCATTTTGGTGAATGAGGATTCTGCATTTGCCACGGGGCAATTGCCGGATAAAGAAGGACAGATGTACTATATCGGAAACGACAATCTCTATTTGATCCCTACAGCCGAAGTTCCGGTCACCAACATTTATAGAGATGAGATTGTGAAAGAGGTGCAATTTCCAATCAAACATTGCGCTTATACACCCTGTTTCCGTCGGGAAGCGGGTTCTTATGGAGCACATGTACGTGGATTAAACCGTTTGCATCAATTTGACAAAGTAGAGACGGTGCAGATCGTACATCCCGAAAGGTCGTATGAAGTGCTGGAAGAGATGAGTTTATACGTACAGGGGCTGTTGCAGAAATTGGAGCTGCCTTATCGTGTATTGCGCCTTTGCGGTGGAGATATGAGTTTTACTTCTGCATTGACCTATGACATGGAAGTGTATAGTTCTGCTCAGAAACGTTGGTTAGAGGTATCTTCCGTTTCCAATTTTGAAACTTATCAAGCGAATCGTTTGAAAGTCCGTTTTAAAAATGCCGATGGCAAGATGCAACTGGCACATACCTTAAATGGTTCAGCATTGGCTTTGCCACGTATTGTAGCTGCGATATTAGAAAATAATCAAACTGAAAAGGGAATTAAGATTCCGGCAGTTTTGGTGCCTTACACTAAATTCGAATATATTGATTAGATATCAATAAATAAGTCGTCTCTGGACTTATTTCATAAAAAAATGAAAGACGCTCAGCCTGAGAAGGTAGAGTGTCTTTTTTTTGATTTTAAAGTGCTATCGACCAGATGAGATTTTTTGTTTCCCTTCATTGTTACGGATCGACATAAGGTCATGAAAGTCTGGTTTTCATTCTACTGATGTATGTTTAGAATTGTTATAAATTAAGTATCTTTTATATTTGATAGTTTAAAGAATGATGTCTCAAAGATTTCTTGTAGCATTGTTAATGTTTTGTTAAATATATCGGATTCCGTATAAAATTCTGTTTGAGGTTGTTTTGATTAGTTTTTATTCTAAAATGATTCTTTAGTAACAATTTGCAAATTTGACTTCCAATTATTGCGGTATTTACTGATTTTGAGGGATTATGTTAAAAAACTTGTAAAAACAACTTGGGGTTTCTATATTTGACACCGCTAATAAAAATCGCACTAACTATTATTTACTGTAAATGCTGAAAAGAGCAAATTTACAGCTGGATATTTATCTAAGAATTGCCCTGCATCTACCTAGGGCTGCTTTTCAATAATATTTTCAACTGTTAAAAAATGAACTGCAATAGTCTATTTGATAGGTTGCGGTTTTATTGTCTAGACAATTTATGTTTGGACAGTTGTGTGAACGGATATAATTTATATCAATATATAGGATTAGAAAAAATAATAAAATTAACTAACTAAAACATGAAACAAACATTACTAAGTTTTCTTGTTGGCGGAATGATTCTGACTTCG
Organism: Sphingobacterium zeae; assembly: GCF_030818895.1. Taxonomy (NCBI): domain Bacteria; kingdom Pseudomonadati; phylum Bacteroidota; class Sphingobacteriia; order Sphingobacteriales; family Sphingobacteriaceae; genus Sphingobacterium; species Sphingobacterium zeae. Next base: position 4,676,028 of record NZ_JAUTBA010000001.1, on the reverse strand, counting down.
GTCGCATTCGCTCAGGAAAAAAAGATTAGTGGTCGTGTTACATCTGCTGACGGTAAAGCTATACCAGGGGTAACAGTAGTTGTACAAGGTACTAATCAGGCTACACAGACCGATACTAATGGTAATTATTCATTGAATGTACCGGCAGGCAAAGTTGTTGTATTCCGTTCCGTTGGTTTTGACGATAAAACCATTATTGTGAATAACAACAACACGGTGTTCAATGTTTCTTTGGAAAATCATGACAATGCGCTTGAAGAGGTGGTGGTAACTGCCAATGCTATCAAAAGAGAAAAGAGAACATTAGGTTATTCAGCACCGACCTTGAACAACGAGGAATTACGGTCAGGTCAAAATTCAAGTGCTATCAATGCATTAGCTGGTAAGGTTGCAGGTGTGAATATTACATCAACGTCAAATTCTCCAGGTAGTTCATCTCGTGTCGTTTTGCGTGGCGGTTCGTCTATCTCAGGGAATAACCAAGCCTTAATTGTTGTCGACGGTGTTCCTATTGACAACTCCAGTGTAATCGGTGGTGGTTCATCATTATCAAGTGTAGATTTTGGTAACCGCGGTAATGATATCAACCCTGATGATATTGCATCGATGACCATCTTGAAAGGTCCGGCTGCAGCAGCGTTATATGGATCGCGTGCATCCAATGGAGCTTTGATCATTACTACTAAAACAGGTAAAAGAGGCGGCGGAAAAACAGATATTACTTTCAATACAACAAATACATTTTCTTCTATTTTAAAATTACCTGAGTTTCAGAACGAATATGGTCAAGGTTACTCTGGCTATACTAAAAATGGAGACCTGGTTTTTGTCAATGATCCAAAGGAAAACTGGTCTTGGGGAGCTCCTTTTACTGGGAAAACACAGGAATGGGGACAAGCTGTAAATGGCATAAGACAAACAAAGCCATATTCTGCTGTTAAAGATAACGTTAGGGATTTTTTTAATACTGGATTTGCAACAGATAATAATTTAGGTTTCTCGGGTGGTAGTGAAAAGTCTTCCTTCTATTTGGGCCTAAATTCTTTGAACTCAAATGGTGTTTATCCTGGAAGCAAAGATAACTACAATAAATATGGTGTTCGTTTCAATGGTCAGACTGAATTCTCCAATAAATTTTACGCGGGAATTTCAGCGAACTATAGTCAGATTAACTCGAACAACGTAGGCGGGGGACAAGGAAATTCGTCTGTATATAATAACTTGTTACAAACTCCGCGTGATATTCCTGTTGCTGACATGAAAGATTTAAGCAATCCATATAATGGCTATGGTTATGTCGATGCAAATGGTCTAAACCATAGTAATGAGTATGGCTATTATGGAGCTTATTCTATGAATCCATATTGGACATTAGCAAATTACAACAATTATAATAATGTAAATCGCATTCTGGGTAATTTTAACGTCGGTTATAAGCCATTTGAATGGTTGGATTTCAAAGAGCGTGTAGGGGTAGATCATTATACTGACCGCAGACGCTCCGAATCTCCAAAATATAATTTTACACCGATCGATAAAACCTCAGGTAATTATTCGACAGCTAACGATTTAATTGACAATGGGGAGTACCGTATCGATCAATACAATGTAACAGAGATCATTCATGATTTTATGGTTACTGCTAGCCATGACTTTAATCAAGATTTTAAAGGATCATTAATGTTGGGTAACAACATTCGTCAGCGTAATGTTACAAATTTAAGTACAGCGACCAACGAAAGTGGAGGTTTGGTACAGCCCGGTTTTTATAATTTAGCGAACTCTAATGGGCCATTGAACTTGATCGAAGATTCATGGTCAAAACGCCGGTTGGTTGGGCTTTATGCGGATTTGAACTTGTCATACAAAAATTTCTTATACTTACAAGCGACAGCACGTAACGACTGGTCGTCTACCTTGCCGAAGAAAAACAATTCATTCTTTTACCCAAGTGTGAGTGGTTCATTTGTATTCTCTGAGTTGTTAAGCCAAGACGCGAAGAGAATCCTTTCTTACGGTAAATTGCGTGCTAACTATGCTAAAGTTGGGTCGGATACAGATCCATATCAATTGTTGACAACATTCTCTAGAGGCGAGATCAATGGTGGATTCGGAACGACAACTTTCCCATTTGGTAATGTGTCTGCATTCATGTCTGGATCGACTTTAGGAAATGCAGAGTTGAAACCGGAAATCACTACATCAGCTGAAGTAGGTGCAGAATTGGGTTTCTTTAGAAATCGTTTAACTGTTGATTTTAGTTACTACAATAACAACTCGAAAAATCAAATCTTAGCAATTCCTATTGCAAATTCGACAGGTTACGGATTCAATGTTGTTAATGCCGGCAAGATTAAAAACTTCAGGTGTTGAACTTGCGTTGCGTGGGACACCAGTGAAAACAGAAAACTTCAGCTGGGAATTGATGGGTACTTTCACTAAAAACAACAATAAAGTTGTTGAATTGATGGATGGTATTGATCAAGTTTCTTTAGGTGGTTTCTCAGGTATGTCTATCGTTGCCGCTAAAGGACGCCCTTACGGTGAATTTTATGCTGTGACAAATGCCACTGATGCACAAGGTAGAACTATCGTTGACCAAGAAACAGGTTTACCAGTACCTACTTCTGAAGCAAAGTATTTAGGAAGTTATAATCCTAAATTCCAAGCCTCATTAGGAACGACTTTAAATTACAAAGGCTGGTCATTAACCACGTTATTTGACATGAAGCATGGAGGTGTATTCTATTCACGTACTAAAGATATCATGGCATTCACAGGTACGTCTGCAGAAACAGGAGGTGAGCGTTTTGGTCAAATCTTCCCTAACTCTGTTTACTTAGATGCAAATGGTAATTCTGTTGTAAATACGACGGCAACTTATGACAAAGTGGATTACTATCCATATTTGGAGGCGGGTATGAATGTGGTAGATGCTTCTTATGTGAAGTTGCGCAACTTGGCTATCTCTTATAAATTCAAAAAAGATATGCTAAAAAATACGCCTTTTGGTGATGTAACTGTCGGTGTATTTGGTAATAACCTGTTTATCTGGACGCCAAGCGAAAATAAATATGCAGATCCAGAAGTAAATTCTGCTGGTGCTGGAAATGCACAAGGTTTTGACTATACCGCTCAGCCGTCTTTGCGTAACTATGGTATCAATGTGAAGGTATCCTTCTAAACTATAAAGAATAATAAAATGAACAAGAATATTAAAAAGTTTGTTTTTGCTGCATTGGTTGGATCCGTAGCATTTACAAGTTGTAATAAATATTTGGATGTTAATGAAAATCCAAATAACCCAGAAAAAGTAGAACCAAACCTCTTGCTGCCGACAGTTGAAGCTTCGTTAAGCCAGATCGTAGGTAATCAGCTTCAAGTATATGGTGGTTTGTGGGCGCAATATTGGACACAGGCTCCATCATCGTCGCAGTATCAAACTATTGATCAGTATAACCTCAAAAATACAGCAACGGATCGTATTTGGTCAACTATCTATAGAAGTGCACTCAACAATGCTGAAATCATCATTAATTCGGAGCGTGGTGCAAACAACTATACAATTGGTATGGCGTATTTGTTGAAAGCATATACATTGCAAGTAGCGACTGATGCTTTTGGAGATATTCCGTTAGATGAAGCGCTGCAAGGAGCAACGAACTTAAGTCCAAAATATCAAACACAAAAAGAGGTATACAACAGTATTTTCGAAAGTATTGATAAAGGTGTTGAGTTATTGAAAGGTAATCTTGGTACTACACCGGGAGAACAAGATATGTTGTTTGGCGGAGATAAAACATCTTGGATCGCGTTTGCAAATACCTTGAAATTGAAAGCTTATTTACGTATTTCAAACGTAGATGCTGCGACCGCTCAAGCAGGTATTAAAGCATTGTATGCGACAAATCCCACATTTTTAAATGAGGATGTTTCCATCACATTTACGACAACAGGTGGTAACCAAAATCCTTTCTATACAGAAATGGTTGGTTTAAAATATGTTCAAAATGTAGTTGCGAGTGGAACTGCTGTAAAAGCATTTGCAGCAAATAAGGATAAAAGATCATTTGCATTGTATAATAGACTGTTAAAAGCTGATAATGTAACATTGCAAGATACAGTAGCTTACTTAGAACAGGGGGACTTCCGAGGACAAAACACAAAATTAGTCTCCGCTCCTTCACCAGTAACTGGGGCAAATGCGAAAAATACAGCTTCTGCAATCGCTCCTGTAAAATTATTCTCTATTGCTGAAAGCAAATTCTTACAAGCCGAGGCTGCTTTGAAAGGATGGGGGACAGGAAGTGTTGCTACACTGTATAATGAAGGTGTTACTGCGTCATTTAACTACTTAGGCGCGGAAGGATTAACTGAATATTTAGCTGCTGCTGGTAAATTTCCAACAGATGCCTCAAAACAATTAGAAGCAATCATTACGCAGAAATATTATGCAATGAATGGTTTCCAAAATTTTGAAGCATGGACTGAATACAGAAGAACAGGATATCCTACATTCTTGATTCAATCAAAAGCATCCATTTTGGCTAATGGTGAAATGCCTCAGCGTTTGTTGTATCCGAATACGGAGTTAACAACTAACTTAAACTATCCAGGTACGAAAGCGATTACAGTACCAGTATGGTGGGACGTTAAGTAGTCTTTTAGACATATGGTTATAAAAGCGGCAATTTCGAAAGAAATTGCCGCTTTTTTGATTTGGTGTTATTATATAAAGCCGTATTTTCGTCCTTTAACGTTGTCATATTTATGAAAAGATCGACTTTATTTTTAATTGTGCTTATTTTTATAGGAGCGATTACAGAAGCATTTTCTTCGAAAGCAAGGGGGAAAGTTTTTATTAGCGATACGATAGTGAATTACTTTGATAAATCGGGGAATCCTGTTAAGACAAAACTAGAGTCCCATACTTACCAATGTATTGTTCCTGTTGGAGATCAATCAAGTCGATTTTTTAATATTGTTAGCTACTATACAGATACGGATTCCATCAAATCCTTCGCTTATAGCCGAGATAGCACAGTTGGGTTTTTCGGGTGGAATTATGTCGGGGAGTCGACAGTCTACTATCCAAATGGACAGTTGAAAAGCTTAGAGAAATTTGATGCAGACGGTGTGCCTACGGATTCTTCATACTATTATTATCCGACAGGAAAATTGAAAATGCTCGTGACGCATATTGACACTGCACAAAATCCCTTTACGGGTTCGAGAATGACAAAACCATATCACTTGTTGTATATGGATTCTTTGGGAAATTATCTCTTGAAGCGCGGGACCGGATTCCTTCGACTGGATTATTCGGATGGAGCTTATTTTGAAGGTGAGCTTAAAGATAACGAAAAAGATGGTAGATGGGAAGGTTTTAATATGGGAAGCCGTTATGAAGAACAGTATTTAGGTGGTGTTCTTCAGAGCGGAAAAAGATTTCGTTCCAATGGAGAGGTTATTTTATACGATGCTGAGACGAAGGAATCGGCACCGATTCTTCCGCTTAAATTGAAGCAGTTTATGGAAGCCGTTTATCGGCAGATCGATATATCGGACAATTTAATTACTCAATTGAAGTCTAGGCTTGTTAACGTGACATTTATTGTCAACAAAGATGGTAGGCTCAGTAAATTTAAATATGATCAGGATATTCCTATTAAGGTCAGTAGCGCGATTACAACAGCGATTCAGGCTGTTGGTCCTTGGAAGCCAGGTAGACTGCAAGGAGAGCCTGTGGCTGTGAGTTATACTATTCCAATATCTTTGTAGTATTTTTGACACGTTCTTCAATCAGTGTTTGAAAGAAATTTCGCTGTATGTGGTTTGGCAAATTTTCTGTTCAAAGCGATCACGCTTTAAACGATAGTTTGATATGTCAAATAAGTACAGCTGAGTAGCCGATAGTAGTTCCATATCTATCTGTAAAATGCAGCTCGACTCCTCTTCGGAAATGGTTCCACAGTTATTCGATAGGGCTTCGGCTACCAGTAAAAAAATATACTTGAAGCTCTGCCAAGGCCCATTCGAAGGGAGGCAAACGTGTCTCAAACATGTGCGAAAGGAATTTTAAAGTGCTGTCAAAGACCACGTGACTTGGAGATAGAGGTACCACCTTCCGGCGACTTTTTCCCGACCAATTCCCTATTAACTCCTGCCTTTTATAGAACTGGACTCGCATTTTCCTCGGCTGTTCTTCGAATTTGATTCGAGGGAGATTCGAAGCCTGCCCGAAGAAAATTCGAGCAAAGGTGGGGGATAGGTAAGAGTTGGTCACCTATTGGTGACGTATTGGTGGCTATAGCGTAACACAACAAACACACAATATTGACTAGTTTATCACAACGATCACACAAGATTGACTATAGCGCGAGCCTAAGTTTACTTTCCATAAGTTTTTTTAAGCAGAATGATAGTTAAGTAATAGAACAGCGCGCAGGAACGAAGAAAGATTCTCACTAAGGATTTTGAGTTGACCTATTGCACTATTCGTTTCTTTATGGAGTGCGATATTTTTGTATTTGAATTGAGATAAATGTTTATGGCTGGTGCTGAAGCTCTACGGAAAAGATTAACTTGGCAGTACGAGCGCCAATGGGGCGAGTTAGAGGATAGGGGGCAAGAAGTTTTTACCCTAAAGATAATAGGGAAGGCCATCTCACAGTAAGTTGGAAAGTTAATATATTATTTTACATAAACAGATAAGTTTTGATGCAAATAGTTTTCTTTAATAATGTAACAATGTTACTTAAGTGTATTAAACTTTTAAAATTAAAAAACTGTTATTCAGTTATTTAGTTCTATTTGTGAATTAATTGTTATCAATAAATTATGCTTGCATTGCAAATGTTAAAAAAAGTTATAATTTTGTATTTAACGTTTTTTAACATGTGGAAGCAATCCGAGGAAAAACGTTACTAACTATAACACATATATAAATTATTGGAAAGTATATTGCTAACCAAAGTATATTATCAAGAATAAACATTTTTAATAAACATAAACATATGAAACACAAATTACTCAGTTTTTTCGTGGGTAGTATGATTCTTACTTCTGTTGCGTTTGCGCAAGAGAAAAAAGTAAGCGGTCGAGTAACTGGAGCAGATGGTAAGCCATTGGCTGGAGTGACGATTGCTGTTCAAGGATCTAATGTCGCCACGCAAACAGATGCGAATGGTAATTATTCGCTATCTGTACCAACAGGAAAAGTTATCGTATTTCGTTCCGTAGGATTTGCTGATAAAACTTTGATCGTTAAGGAAGGACAATCTGCTTTTAATGTTACATTAGATGATTCTAACAGAGAGTTAGAAGAAGTAATTGTTACTGCTCTAGGTGTTAAACGTGAGAAACGTGATCTTGGTTATTCGGCGGATCAGATTTCCTCTAAAACAGTAACTCAAGCCAGCGCAGTTAACACTATCAATGGCCTTCAAGGTAAGGTATCCGGATTAAATGTTACTACTACAAATTCTGGAGTATTCGAAGATGTAAAAATTAATCTTCGTGGTATTCGATCTTTGACAGGGAAAAATGACCCACTTTTAGTTTTAGATGGTGTGCAGATGGATATCAAATATCTGTCATCAATTAACCCCAATGATATTGATAACGTATCCGTACTAAAAGGAGCAGCATCAGCTGCCATTTATGGTCCAGATGCTCGTAACGGGGTAATAATGGTTACTACTAAGAAAAGTAGCGATACTCCTTCTATAAATCTTAGCCACTCAACGCAATGGCAAAATATATCCTTTTTTCCAAAAATGCAGAAGCAGTTTGGTCAAGGGTATACTGATGGAGGAGAGCGAGTATATGATCCTATTGAAAACTGGAACTGGGGACCTGCATTTGACGGTTCTATGGTCGAGGTGGGGCCAACACTTCCAGATGGATCAAGACAAAAAATATCCTATTCAGCAGTTGATGATAGAGAGAAATTCTACGATACAGGGGTCACTAATCAAACCAATCTTTCTTTAGTTTCGAAAGATTTTTATCTTAGTTTAGAAGATTCTCAGGTTAAAGGAATAGTACCAGGCGATAAAAATAGAAGGACGGGCGTACGTCTAAATTCACAAAAAGAATATGGCATTTTTAGAGCTGGATTGAACTTTAATTATTCTCAACAAAATTATAGTGTTTATAATCAAAAAGGTCAGGAAGATTATTATTCGGCAAAGAATACTGGAGGAAACTCTGGATTGTTTAGCCAATTAATAAATACCCCTGCAAATATTCCTCTTTTGAGATATAAAGATTATCTAAATGACCCTTTTTCTACTTATGATAATTGGTTTACCGATTACGGTTTAAATCCTTATTTTTCGTTAGGAAATTGGCGTAAAAATGGCAAAAAACAAGATTTACTCACTAATTTAGAGCTGGGGTTAAAGCCAACTGAGTGGTTAAGTTTTACTTATAGAGCATCTTTAAATTCGCGTAATATTGCTGAAAGAAACTTAACTCAGGGTGTTGTGCCAACAGCGTTCGGTCTCAAAAGAAATAAAAGTTTGATACCTGCATCAGTCAAGGAATATAATTACAATCAAACAATTTTGTCATCTGATTTTTTTGCAAATGTTGATCTTAATATTGATGATGATTTTAAATTCAACGGTATATTAGGGACTTATGTTCGACAAAATGATTATCGTGCAACAGATGTGGGAGCTTCAAATCTGGTGATTAGCGACTTATATAATGTCGAAAATCGTGTTGGAAATTTAACAGGCTCTTCTGACGGGTTTAGATCGAGACTCTTTTCAACTTATGCTAGCGCTGGCTTAAATTATAAGAGTTGGGCAAATGTGGAAGTAACTGGGCGCTGGGATAAAACCTCAACATTAAGTATGAACAATAACTCATACTTCTATCCTGGCGTAAATGCTGCGGTCGTTTTAACAGACGCAATCCCCGAACTAAAATCTGATGCGTTCAATTATTTGAAAATTAGAGGGGCTTGGACGAAAACTGCTAATGCAGACATTACTCCGTACTTGTTGGCCGCTACATTCTCTCAACGTGCTGATACTGGATTCCCTTACGGATCTGTTTCTGGCGTTACAGCTGGTAATACTACATATGATCCTAATTTAAAACCCGAGAGAATTAATACATCTGAAGCTGGTTTCGAAGCTGGTTTATGGAATAATCGCTTAACTCTTCAAGCTACTTATTTTTACTCTAAAAATACAGATCAAATTGTCAACGTTAGCATTTCCGAGTCTTCCGGTTATGGCAGAAGTTATCGTAATGCGGCATCTTTTAATAGCAAGGGAGTTGAATTTGATATTAATTTGTCTCCTTTAATAAAATTCAATAATGGTGGAATCAAACTGAAGGCTAATGCACTTTGGAATGATAGTGAAGTAACTAGTATTTACAAACAACAAGAATTAAATCAGCTTCAGATAGGTGGCTATACAGCTGCAGGGAACTATGCTATCGTTGGGCTACCGGCATTTGTAATGCGCGGTAATGATTATGTTCGAGACGACCAAGGTCGAATTATCGTTAGTTCGACCACAGGTAGACCATCTACATCGAGTCAGAATGTAAATTTTGGTCGCACATTGCCAAAATGGATAATTGGCCTTAACCCGTCAGTTAATTGGAAAAATTTCAATCTATCCGCTTTATTTGAGCATAAGGGAGGATATGTTGCTTCGTTTTTCGGATTGGGTAGTGACATGGCTTGGACGGGAGTCTCTGAAGCGACGGCTTATAATGACCGTAATCCTTTTATATTGCCGAATTCTGTAATTGCTGATCCAAGCAATCCCGGTAAATATATCGAGAATACAACGGCCAAAATTGGTGAAGGAAATAATAATCCTATTGAGGCGTATTATACAGGTGAATTTAAAAATACAGCTTCTAACTTTATAGTGAGTGCTAATAACTGGAGACTTAGGGAAGTTTCATTATCATATGATGTTCCTAGTCAATGGTTATCATCTCGTCAAAAAGTAGTAAAGGGACTATCTGTTGCTTTGGTTGGGCGTAATTTAGCTCTTTGGTTATCTAAAGATAATAGATTTTTAGATCCGGAATTTGATAGTATGCCAGATTATCAAAATGCATATGGTAACGTGAATTCGAATGCCAATCCTCCAGTGAGAAATTTCGGATTTACAGTCAATGCTAAGTTTTAACTAATTAAGAATTTTAATAATGAAAAATAAAGTTTTAATAGCAATTCTTTCTACCGCATTAGCTGTTACGGGTTGTAAAGATAGTTTTTTCGATATAAATACAAATCCGAACAAACCAACAGAACCATTAGTAAAGGCAAGTTACCTTTTACCAATGGTAATAGAACAGACAGCTGCGAGAATGGGTACACAATATAGTTTTTCTGCTTCTTGGGCAGGATATTATGGGAGAGGAAGTGGCTTCGGACCGTCTTTACCATTGGAAAATTATGATATCACGCCAAATTTTGAGATAACGCACTGGGCGAACACGTCTACCTCCATGAATACTTGGTATGATGTTTTAACAGATGCTAATTTTTTGGAGAAAAAAGGCAGAGCCCAAAATGAAGATTTTTATGTAGCAACAGCAAAGGTTATGAAAGCAATCGGCTTTATGTACTTAGTTGATATATATAATAACGTGCCATACTCCGACGCATTAAAAGGAGACGAATCTATCGCTCCAAAATATGATAAAGGAGAAGATATTTATAAAGATTTATTAATCCAATTAGATTCAGCACGACTTATTTTCAAATCTACAAATTTAGCAGTATCCGATGAAGCCAAAAAGGCGGACGTATTGTTCGGTGGCAATTTAACTAATTGGCGAAAGTTAGCTAATACACAATCTTTAAAATTGCTAATCCATCAATCTGAATTTAAAAAAGATCCGAAAGACGAAATTGCTAAGATAATCGCGGATGGTTCTGGATTTATAGAAACGGGAAAAACAGCTAAATTAACAATAGCGTTTTCAAATGATAGATATAAAGTCAATCCTGTATATTCAAAATATGTCGCTGACGAAACTGGCGCTGAAACTGATGGATTTAATAGACCAAGTCCATATTTACTAAATAGATATAAAAGCAATAATGATATTCGTTATCAATATCTATTTTTAAAAGCGATAAATCCAATAAATCCAAACGAACCATGGGCAGCAGGAAAGCCTTTAGGAGCACCAACTGTCGCTGGTACGAATTCCGCGCAAGAATCGCGTGTTATAGGAACAGGTATTTTAAAGGATGGTACTCAGCCATTATGGTTACTTACATCAGTTGAGAGCTTATTCTTGCAGGCGGAAGCTATACAGCGAGGATGGATAACAGGAGATGCTAGGGTGGCTTATGAAAATGCAGTAAAAGAATCATTCACATACTTAAATGTTGCCAATGCCGCTAATGAATCAACAAGCTTATTAAATAATTCTGCTTCTTGGACGGCTGCTTCAAATAAATTGGAGCTTATTATTAATCAAAAATATTTAGCTCTACCTGGAATAAATAATTTTGAAGCTTGGGTGGATTATAGAAGACTTGGATATCCAAAAGACGTTCCACTTTCAGTGAACCAAACCGTCGGTAACAAAAAGATTCCTTTGCGCCTGGCTTATCCACAAAATGAATATAGTTTTAATAGTGCGAATGTTAGTGCTCAAGGAACTATTGATCCGCAAAAAAATGGTGTATTCTGGGATGTAAATTAGTCCAATTTCCTTACTTAATTTAAATAAAGGGGAATCCATATATATGGACTCCCCTTTTTGGTCTCAGTATATCTGTTGTTTTGGTGCCAATTAAATTACGAGGATAGGCCTTTCAGAGTCAAGTAAAGAACTGGACTAATCTTTAATCACAGGAATATGGTTTTCGCATGTAACATGTTTTTGAGGAGCGAACGAATTTTTACATGTTGCATAATTGGAGTCCAACTGGGCTAATCTGGACGACAATGCTTTATACTGATTGTATTTAACAGAAAAGGCAAAGTTATCTCCTGAATCGATCCCAGTATAGTGTAGTACGTATTTTATTTGACAGTCTTTTACTATTGGCTTTGCATACCAATTATTTGATCCATTACACGTCTTATTAGAATAGAACGTTTCTAACTCTTCTATATTGGAACTCAAGCGACTTCGAACTTGCTCAACTGTAAAATCCGAAACTAAAAGTACTTTGGGATGTCCATCAATACAGCCGATTTCAAAATGAGTTTCAGGTGTAAAAATATCATTTAATATGGGACGTGGATCTGTTTTTCTTGCAGAATTTAATAATTCAAGATAAGTGGCTTTTAATTTCTCATAGTCACTTGTAATCGTGTTATTTACCGGAAAATACTTGTGTCCGCTGCCAATTCCATCCATAAGAGTATCTACTTGCCAATTACTAAGGTCGTTACAGGAAGATTTTTTAATCAAATCTTCTATTTCTGTAAGTTTTTTGTGCGCTTTACTATATAGGTCTTGATAGGATTCATTATCTTTTTTGCAGGATGCACAAAGAATAACTAATGCAAATAGTTTACTTATCTTCATAATTTTAAAGTTTAATATTGTGATTTAGTTACCATCTTATACGATAACGTTCGTATGATCGCTACACATGATAGTGATTTTTAATAAAGTTCCATTTTTCTCTGAATGGTAATTATTTATTTTATTAAATAAATAAGTTTGTGTATCACGTTTGTCTTCTAACAGATTGCACACTGTTTTTAAAGTAAAAAACGAGATCATTTAGTTCGTTTGTTAACGGTTTGGATAATTGTAGTAGTTGTTTTTGCATTTAAGCGTTTTTATGCCCAATTTTAGTGAAAACCTTCTTATTGTTTGACTTTATTTGAGTTTTATAATGCGTTCTTTATAAAAAGCGTGTTTACTTTAATTCGTTAGTTAAATTTTAATATTTTAAATTTACGCTGTTTTTTTATTTTTATTTAAAAAAATGAGGCAATATGTTGCAAATTTAAAAATCTTGTTTATCTTTGTTTTAACAAAATTTTAACATCTATCGTTGAGTTTTGTCACACTAACTGTATTAGCCTGCTGGGCTCATCACTTTTGAAAACATATATTAAAAGTTCCTTTGGTGCTTTTATCGTATTTAGTTAGATAAACTACTTATTTTAAACAAACATAAACATATGAAACACAAACTACTCAGTTTTTTCGTGGGGAGTATGATCCTGTCTTCTGTTGCCTTTGCGCAAGAGAAGAAAATCAACGGTCGTGTAACCGGAGCTGACGGCAAACCGTTGGTAGGCGTCACAATTGCTGTACAGGGATCAAATATTGCCACTCAGACAGATGCAAATGGAAAATATTCATTATCAGTGCCTGTGGGTAAAATAATCGTTTTCAGATCTGTCGGCCACGCGGACAAAACAATTATTGTTAAAGAGGGACAATCCTTTTTTAATGTTGCGCTAGAGAATCAAAATACAGCATTGGATGAGGTGGTAGTCGTTGCTTATGGGACTGCGAAAAAAGAATCAGTAACAGGATCTGTAACATCTATCTCAGCAAAGGATATTGAGAAGAGACCTGTTACCAATGCTTTTGCAGCATTAGAGGGATCTGCCGCGGGTATTCAGTTAAATAATACTTCTGGAATGCCCGGCGATGAACCAAGTATTCGAATTCGTGGATTTTCATCGCTCAATGGATCGAATGATCCATTATATGTGGTTGACGGTGTGCCTTTTGGTGGTAATATCTCAGATATAAACCCAAATGATGTTGAGAGTATTTCTGTATTAAAAGATGCTTCTTCTTCCGCATTGTACGGAAGTAGGGCAAGTAACGGAGTTATTATCATTACAACCAAGAAAGGAAAAGCGGGACGTTCACAAGTTAATATTACGACAGATCAAGGATTCTATTCGAGAGGTATTGCTGAGTATGATCGTGTAAATGATCGGCAGTTTATGGAAGCAATGTGGACAGGGTACAGAAACAATTTGCTGACAACTAATGCTAAGACTTACCCGACTGTTGAACTAGCCAACGCTGAAGCTTCAAAGTCACTCGTTAGTAACTATCTGAAGTTAAATATTTATGATAAAGATGATGACAAACTATTTGATGCAAATGGAAAATTGGTTTCTGATGCACAGATAAAAAGCGGTTATCGTGACGATTTGGATTGGTTTAGCGAAGTGGATCGCGTCGGACATCGCCAAAACTACAATATCGATGGTACTACTGCGACTGATAAGGCTAAAGTGTTTTACTCAACAGGGTACTTAAACGAAAAAGGATACATTAAGAATTCTGGACTAAAGAGGTTTACTGGTAGACTAAATGCGGAATTGCAAGCCAAAGATTGGTTCAAATATGGATTCAACCTAGCTGGATCGCATCAGATTTCAGATAGAATAAGTGGTTCTACAGACGACGCCAGTTCTTTTGCAAATCCTTTTAATTACGCACGATCCATTGCACCAATCTATCCGATTCACTTGCATAATGAAGATGGTAGCTATAAACCAGATCTATTAGGAAACCGACAGTATGATAACGGGGAGTCGACAAGATTGCAATATGTTGGCCGCCATACAATTTGGGAAAATGAATTGAATAGCGATCAGACGATTCGAAATACCATGAACGGGAGAGCATTTTTGGAATTCAAATTCCTAAAAGATTTTACGTTTACGATAAATGGTGATCTGAATGTGCGTAACTCAGAGCGACGCACATATAATAATGCTATTATTGGTGATGGTGTTGGGCAGGGGCGTGCCGCAAGACGTATCTATCGATACAAAAATTATACTGCCCAGCAGTTGTTAACATGGAACAAGGATTTTGGCGCGCATCACGTCGACGTATTGGCAGGTCATGAAAATTTCTATGATAACATGAGTTATCTATATGGTTATAAAACGGACGAGATTTTCGCGGGAAAAACAGACATGATTAATTTTACGAAGATCACTTCTTTGTATGATTATCAAGAGGATTATCGTGTTGAAAGTTACTTATCACGTGCCCGATATAATTATGATGGTAAATATTTTGCGGAAGCATCGTTTAGAAGAGATGGGTCTTCAAGGTTCAGTCCTGAAAACCGCTGGGGTAATTTTTGGTCTTTAGGAGGTAGCTGGATCGTGTCTAAAGAGGATTTTTTCAAGGATGCTCTAAATACCGTGAATAATCTAAAGGTGAGAGCTTCTTATGGTGAAGTGGGAAACGATGAAAGCGCCAAAAAATATGCGCACCTTTCTCTCTATGCGCTCGATCAAAATGCGAATGCGGGAGCCGTTTACAAAAGCCAGATTCCTTCTCCTGACCTAATTTGGGAGACATCAAGCTCATTTTCTGCAGCAATAGAGGCACGATTGTTTAAACGTGCCAACTTAAGTGTCGAGTATTTCAATAAACAGTCGAAAAATCTAATCTTCGACCTTAATTTACCGCTATCTGCTGGACCTAACTCCACGACTACAGCTGTATCAACAGTAACTAAAAATATTGGTTCGATGGCAAATCGTGGTATCGAATTAACTTTCGATGTTGATGTATTGAAAGGTGATGGATGGAGATGGAATGTTGGAGCAAATGCGACTTGGTTAACGAACAAGATTTTAAGTTTGCCAGAAGAGAATAGAGAAAACGGTGTCATCACTGGAAACTTCAAGTGGGTTGAAGGCGGGGGACGTTATGATTTTTGGATGTTTAAATTTGCAGGGGTAGACCAAATGACTGGCCGTTCACTATACTTAGCAGATACTGAGCGTTTTAATGTTAACGGATCTGCGCCTGGTAAAGCAGAGATACCTACAGCTGAGCTTATCGAAATCAATGGTAAATACTATGTTACTAATGCATCTAGCTATGGACGGAGAGATTGGTCCGGATCAGTTATTCCAAAAATGAATGGTAGCTTCAATACGAATTTCGAGTATAAAAACTTTAGTTTTTCGGCCTTGTTTACTTACGCGATCGGCGGAAAAGTTTATGATTCATCTTACGCTGGTTTAATGAGCATGTCAGGTACTCCTGGAGCATTACATAGCGATATTATGAATTCCTGGTCTGGTGTTCCCGATGGTATGACATCAACATCCGTAAATAGATTGGATCCCAATGGAATTCCTGCAATCAATTTTTCGCAAAGTAATATGAATAATTACACAAGCGATCGTTTTCTGACCGATGGATCATACCTCGTGGTAAAAAATATATCGTTGGGTTACCGTTTGCCAAAACAGCTCATCAATAGAATAGATCTATCATCGGTTACCGTCGTAGCAGGAATAGAAAATTTGGCAACAATGACAAAACGTAAGGGTATGAATCCGCAGCAGCAATGGAATGGTATCAGTACAAATGCTTGGGTAACTCCGCGCACAGTGTCTTTTGGTGTAAAAGTTGGATTATAAGAATTTAAACAATGAAAAAAATTAATTATATAAAGTTATTAGTACTAGGTATTGTATCGCTCTCTTCCTGTAAAAAAGACTATTTAGATACGCGGCCTACGGATTCGGTTGAACATTCTGAAGTTTTCGCAACAACAAAAAGTGCTAAAGTTGCAGTCAACGGTCTGGCGAAGATGATGACACAACAATATCTGAGTAGTCAGGGATTCAATGGTGAGGGAACAATCAAAATGTACTATGGTAATTATCCTGGTAACAATTTTTTTGTTAATCTTAGCGGATGGGCTGATATCATTAATGCGAATTACAATCAAAACCTTACTAGTATTTATTTATACTACCCGTGGTATTATTATTATAAACTTATTGTAAATGCAAATGAGATCATATTAAATATCGATGCAGCAGAAGGTCCAGATTCGGAAAAGCAATTTATCAAAGCCCAAGCGCTAACTTTTAGGGCATATAGCTTCATGATGTTGGCGCAAATCTATGGAAATCGGTGGAGCGACTCTAATAATGGTCAAACGGGAGGTCTAGTGTTAAGAACGGATGTTTCTACTGGTGATATGCCTTTGTCAACGTTGGGACAGACCTATGATTTAATCTATAAGGATCTGAATGAAGCAATAGGCTTATATGAAAAGGCTGGATTAAATCGCGAATCGGGAAAAAACTTTCAGGTAAACAAAGATGTTGCATATGCTGTTTTTGCTAGAGCAGCCCTAAATAAGGAAGATTATGCTAGTGCGGAAAAGTATGCTGTTCTGGCCCGTGCAAATTATAAGCTGATGACTAATGCTGAATACAAAAGTGGATTTTACGATCCTAATGGTGAGTGGATTTGGAGCAGTTATGGTGCCGCAGATGAAACCTTGTTCTTTTATTCGTTCCAATCATATATAGCTTATAACTCTAGCGCTAGTGCAGCAAGAACAACTCCAAAATGTATTAGTCGGGAATTGTTTAACGAGATTCCGAAAACAGATATCAGAAGAGATCTGTTTCTTGATCCTAAAAGCGATGCGTATACAACTGCAACGGGTATTGCTGGTGCTGCTATGAAAGCTAGAGCTTTTCAGACATTCCCAGATTTGCAATCGACAGCCGTTCCGTATGCTTATATGAATTTCAAGTTTAAAGCCAAAGACTTACCGGGAGTTGGTAATCTAAATCATTTTAGAGCTGCTGAGATGTATCTAATAGAGGCTGAAGCAAAGTATTTTCAAAATAAACCAGCTTCCGAGATTCAATCAACTTTGAACGCTTTAAATGCTACATCTGGCAGAGATGCTAATTACAACTGTACAAGAACCGGTGTTGCATTACTAAAGGAAATTAAACTGTATCGCGCGATTGAACTTTGGGGTGAAGGATTTGACTGGTTTGATATGAAGCGATGGGGAGATCCTATTGTTCGCAATGCATTTGCAAACGGCGGTAATTTCTTGACATCATTGGCGGTTACCATCAATCCTCAAGATAAAAACAAATGGACGTGGTCTATCCCACTTCGCGAAAGTGATTACAATAAGGGATTAGAATAATTTTAGCTGCTAATCTTTACGATAAAATGGCCGATACAACTTGTACCGGCCATTTTATTTTGAAGATAATACGTATGACGTGGAAATATTCAATCCCATGGCTTTTATAAATAGGTCGTTTATTACCAAATCATTAATTTTATGTATATAAATTAATAGACTAACAATTTATTAATATTAACTTAATATTGGGAATCTATTTTTACGCCATTAAAAAGATGATGTGATAGAAGAAGGAAAAATGATTCTATTGGTATCGTGTCATCACAAGCGAAAAAGACAATTTATTCAAAATTCTCATGAAAAAAGCACTTTTACTCTCAGCTCTGATAAGTCCTGTTGCAGCGCTTGCGCAAAATAATAATGCGCCTTCTAGCTACGACCCACATGATATCAAAATCACGGGATACCTTCAGACACAGTTTCAAAAGGCGCAGTCCCCCGGAATAACTTCTTATTCGGGAGGTGATTTTTCAAAGAATTCGGACAATAGATTTATGATCCGCAGGGGGCGTCTTAAAATCGACCGTGTAGACACTTACTCCAGTATTGTATTCCAGTTGGATGCAACCCAGGATGGAGTACAGCTAATGGATGCATTTATCCAGTTACGACACCCTAGCCAGAAAGGCCTGAGTTTGACTGCTGGTCTTTTTAATAGACCATTTGGATACTCCATCGTATATTCTTCAGGATATCGGGATTTCCCTGAAAGGGCACGGGTATTTCAAACGTTGATGCCTCGAGAACGTGACCTAGGGGGGATGGTTAGCTACCATCCGGGAGGTAAAGCTAAATTTCTGAACCTCGATTTAGCATTGGTTAACGGCAGCGGGCATTCCGCTAAAGATTATGATTCAAAAAAAGATCTGATCGGTAATCTAGCTTTTAAATTCGATAGTCTTGCGGATAAAAAAATCCATTTTGGATTCGGTGGTTCGTTTTATAAGGGTTCTGTCCGTAACGATACCAAAACTTACTATACGGCCAACAATAACGGATACAGTGCGCATACCAGCGATGAAAATGAGGGCAAAGCCATCGGTAGAAATTATTATGGGGCAAACTTACAACTCGAGCTTGATAACAGCTTCGGTAAGTCTAGCTTTAAAACAGAATATGTTGCTGGTGATCAGCCTGGTGTTGCAGGTGGTGTAGATATCAAAGGTCCTTATGCGAGTAGAAGTTTTACAGCACAACCGACAACAGACCTTTATCAACGCAAATTCAACGGTTACTACCTTTGGTTAACACAGGAAATCGGGCGTACAGGATTTACTGCAATGGTTGCATACGATGTATATGACCCAAATACCAAAGCAAGTGGTTCAACGATTGGCATGGCCGGTAATTTTACGGCTGATGGTGATGTCAAGTTTAGTACACTTGGCTATGGACTCGCTTATCAGTTTAGCAATAGACTCAAGTTTACGGTCTATAATGAACATGTCACCAATGAAGCGACAAGTTTGCCAAACTTTTCAGCAGATCTTAAAGATGATGTATTTACAGCTAGAATGCAGTACCGCTGGTAAGCTGAAATGGATCCGAACTTGCGGTTGGATAAAAATTAATCACCACCCTCTCTTTTAAAGATTCGGCAAATTCATCGGATTGAGCTTATGCCTGTCTGTAACCGAGCTGCTGTACTTTATGTAGCCATTTGTCCCGCTGAATTGAATCCGAAGTTTTGATAATGCCTATGTAGGTGACTTTTACGGGTGATATTCCACAAAATTGCAATGTTGATTTTTTTAGTTGATTAACGCTGGGACTACCGTATATCAGCGTGTAATACCAACTCGGCTGATCAAGTGTCGTAATGATTCGAGCGGACTTACCTTTTAATAATTTGTCCCAAAAAAGCGAGTTTTCACGGTATTGAAATGCCATTCCAGGTAAAAAGAGTCGATCAATAAAGCCTTTCATCAAGGCGGGGAGGCCACCCCACCAAACGGGATGTACCCACACCAGGTGATCGGCCCATAGGATGTCTTCCCAGGCAAGCTGTAGGTCTTGTTCAAGTTCAGTCCGTTTGCGATAACCAAATTGAAGATTTGGATTGAAGTCTAGGTCGATGATATGGATCGTTCGTACAACAGCTCCGGACGCTTCTGCACTTTTTTGATAAGTATTTGCAATGGCAAAATTGAAAGACTCCCGATTTGGGTGTCCATTGATAATAAGTATTTTTTTGTCCATGACCTTGTATTATAGCACAAAAATAGTCATACGAATACTGTTGTTATAGGACAAATGTCTAAAAAGAGATCTGATTGCGAATGCGACTTAAATGACGTTGTGTGATACCTAAGTAAGACGCAAGATAGTGTAAAGGAAGCTGTTGAATAAACGCTGGATGATCTTTGATTAAATTAGCATAACGTTGTGACGCGGTCTCTTTTTGTAATTGAAAGACACGTTTTTCGAGCTCGAGATATTGCTCTTCAGCAATCATTTTAAGGTACGTCATCCATTTCAGATTATTGGAGGCAAGCTTGTTAATGATATTTTTTCTGATCACCCATAGTTCAACAGGTGTAATCGCCTGCATGTTCTCTACACTTGGTCCGCCCGTAATGAAAGAGGAGTAGGCCGCTATCCAAGTATTCGGAAAGCGGAAACAATACGTAATATCCTCTTTATTGACGCTACTATAAAAGGAGCGGAAAATCCCTGACTGTATTAATGCAACCTCATGACAGCGCTGATTTTCTTTGATGAAAAAGTCATTTTTATTCAACTTTTTGTATTCGAAAAGATCGACAATTTGATTGATCTCTTCTTCCTCAAAGAGACCAATAGAGCGGAAATATGTTGCTATCATGGATTTCAAACTTAGCGAAATTACTGTCTTTATGCAAAATAGATTCAGTTTTGTTGCGAAACCTAGCTATTGAATATTCATTCCGCTATATGAAATATTCATTCCACCGGATACGTCAATGCGTGTCCATCGCTATCTTGTATTCTGGATAGAAAGGAAAGATGCAACTGGTTCCTTCTACGATGTAAATTATACCGTTTATTAACTGAAATTGTTTTCTAACTTCAGGCGGTAGTTCCATTGACAATAATTCTCATTTCAATGTAAATTACCATATTATATTTTGCACAATATAATTTCTTGATGTACATTTGTATGGTCAAATTAAAACAAATTAAAATATGAAAACGTTATATAATATCGGTGCGACAGCAAAAGGCGGACGAAACGGGCAAGTAAAAAGTGAAAATGGCGTATTGGACTTAGCTGTTCGTATGCCTAGAGGTCTTGGCGGCGCCAATGACGATTATGCTAATCCGGAAATGCTTTTCGCAGCGGGGTATGCGGCATGCTTTGATAGTGCTTTGAATTTGGTGATTAGATCAGAAAAGGTTAAAACAGGTGAGACATCTGTAACTGCTCATGTCAGTATAGGACAATTGGAAAATGGTGGTTTCGGTCTCGCCGCTGAACTACATGCAAATATTCCTGGTGTAAGCGTTGAAGTTGCACGAGAATTGATTGAAAAGGCACATCAAGTTTGTCCTTATTCAAATGCCACAAGAGGTAATATAGAAGTTAAATTGACAGTATCAACTAACGAATAATAGATGAATAATTTGGCCAATGTGCTTACAGCACTTGTACTTTTAGAACATGTATACATTGTATGGATGGAAATGTTTGCTTGGGAAACAGCTGGAAAACGCAGCTTCGGAAAAGCTCTTCCTGCTGAGCTCTTCAAACCTACTAAGGGGCTTGCTGCAAATCAAGGCTTGTATAATGGTTTTTTAGTTGCAGGCTTGGCCTGGTCGTTCTTTATCACTGATCCAGTATGGAGTGAAAATGTACGACTGTTTTTTCTAGGATGTGTTCTTGTGGCAGGAATTTTTGGTGGAATTACATCGAGCAAAAAGATATTCATTGTACAGGGAGTGCCAGCATTGTTGGCTTTATTAGCTGTTATTCTCTCCAAATAAATATATAATTATATGTCATTAATAGAAGATTTAAAATGGCGTCATGCTGTAAAAGCGTATGACCCGGAACAAAAGGTTAGTCAGGAAGATATAGACAAGATTGTGGAAGCTGCTCGTTTGGCCCCTACGTCTTCAGGTCTACAGCCATTTAAAGTGCTTGTCGTTGAGAACCAAACATTAAAAGAGGAGTTGGCTAAGGGAGCACTAAATCCAGAGTGTATGCGTGAATGTTCGCATGTGCTGATTTTCGCTGCATGGGATCGTTATACCGCTGAGCGTATCGATCAGGTGTATGATTATACAACAGACGAACGCGATCTACCTCGAGGACGCTTTGGTTCGTACACCGATAAGCTAAAGTCGATTTATCTAAATGAAGCTGCCGAAAGAAATTTTGCGCATACAGCAAGACAGACTTATATCGCTTTAGGCTTAGCGCTAGCCCAAGCGGCCGAACTTCGCGTCGATTCTACGCCAGCGGAAGGTTTTGATAATCGCATCGTGGATGAAGTATTGGGACTGGAAAAGCTCGGTTTAAAGAGTGTATCATTAATGTATATTGGGGTAGCAGACTCTTCCCGCGATTGGATCTCAACGATGAAAAAAGTTAGAGTATCCAAAGAGGATTTTGTCGTTGAATATAAATAGATGGGCGCTGCTTGCTCAATCACTTGAAAACTCGATATCTTTGTAGGATGGACGACTTATTAAAATTAGATAAACAGCTTTGCTTTTCAGTTTACGTGTTGCATAGGGAAATTATGCAGCAATATAGAGCTATTCTTGAAGAGATTGACTTGACCTACCCACAATATATCACCATGATGGCATTATGGGAAAATGGTGAGCAGACGGTAAATCAATTAGGAAGTAAGCTATTTTTAGATAATGGAACACTTACACCGCTATTGAAACGTCTCGAGGCCAAAGCCTTGCTCACCCGAACACGAAGCAAATCTGATGAGCGAGTGGTAAAAATCAAACTGACGAAGCAAGGATTGATGCTGAAAGAAAAAGCGAGTTGTATTCCTATGCAGATTTTTCAAACGTTAAACCTTGAGTATGATGATATGGTCCAACTCAAGTCTTTAGCTGATAAAATCGTTAATAATTCGGGTAAACGCTAGGAGTTTTTCATATGGAATAAGCAAGGACTGGACGAGATATAATTTCGTTCTGTTCTTGCTTATCTTACTTTAAAGAGTACTTGAAAATGGAAGTCCTTACTATATGGCAACTACCACAGATTTCGAGTGCTCCAAGTTTATTTTTGCTGAAATTGGCTATTTTGCTTGAAAGGGCTATAAACATGCTGTATGCCTACAAGATATTTTTCAGTTTAATATATTGCAGCAACATAATAGTTTTTCCATCTTTGATTTCACCTGTATCAATCATGTGTAAAGCATCCTGAATTTTAATTTCAAGGATCTCTATATGCTCTTCTTCTTCTTCAAGTCCACCTCCATCGCTAACTTTCATATTGGTTGTATATTCTGCTATAAAAAAATGCAATATCTCGGTTACTGACCCGGGGGACATGTAGGCTTCAAATATCTTTTGTGCTTCCTTGACCTGGTAGCCCGTTTCTTCTTCTGTTTCTCTACGGATGCAATCTTGCGGTGAATCTCGGTCAAGTAATCCTGCGCATGCTTCTATCAGCATACCCGATTCGTTGCCATTGATGTAAGTCGGGATTCGAAATTGTCTGGTCAATATAACGGTCTGGGAACTGATGTTATAAAGCAGAATAACCGCGCCATTACCACGGTCATAAGCTTCCCTACTTTGTTGCTGTATTGTACCGTCGGGTTTGCTGTATTGATAGGTTACTTTCTTTAGCGTGTACCAATTATCTGATAGTATCTCGGTTTTTATAATTTCAATATCTTTTATTGCCATTTTTAGTGCGTTAAAGTAAAATAGTAAAAATAAAGATTGCAATCCAAATGAAGCAGGAAAAGCTAAAAGGTGCTTTGATATCTTTCGCTGCTTTCTATGGCGCTATCTAATGGACTTTATTTAAGACCATTTTCCAATACCTGTTTATCGATCGTGAACTCACGATAGCCAAAGGCACCGGACTTGTAGCCAATAACGGCACCGAACTCAATATTTTTTGAGGAAGCTATCTTTGGGAATACAGAAGAGCGGTATACATTAGCGGAAGCTAAAGGTTTTTCAAAGACCCGAAAGTGTATGCCATCCTTTGAATATGCTAGGTAATTCATATCTGAGGTGAATCGATCTACATTTCCGATTGCCAGACATAAGAAATAATATCCATCGATATAAGAGCCTTGTAAATGCCAAGTTGAATATCCCTTACTAAACTCCAGCCAAGGTTTGTTGATAAATTCAATCTTTTTGCTATTCCGATAAGTGGTAAAGTCTAATCCATTTGTAGAAACACGCGATAGGATATTCGTTATAATAGGCGTTTTATAACTCGGCATGAAATCTACTTCGTAGCTTGTTGTTATATTGGCGGCATTATTTACAAAGGTTGGAGATAGGATGTGGTTGTCTTGAAAGGCTGCGGGTTCATTACTATTATAAACAAGTTCCAGGGGAGTCCAGTCAATTCCATTTTTCGATGTTTGCCTTACAATAACACGTTCAGCTTCTTCGTTTAATTTCCTATTATTATTGTCGCTTTTAGCGCCCCATCTTTTCAGAATTTTGCTGGAGAAAAAGCATCCCCTATAATATAGCTCAAATTCCTTTCCGTTGAAATTCCAATCAACATCAGACCAATAGCCTTGATTTGGACTACCATCTTTTTGGATGAAAGACTCTTCTAATGGTGGGCGCCGCTGAATAGGATTGATCATCCCAGCTGGTGTAATCCATTCTTTTCCGTCGTTAGATGCAACTATAGTTGGGTTTTCGTAAAGTGAGGCTGTTCTGTCTGAGCCTATGATTCCGAAATAAGGCGTGAATACCATCCAATATTTGTATCCGTTGAAACCCTTTGGAAAATACTCCACATCGGGATGGCAATAACTCGCGTTATTTCCAGAAATATCGCGTACCAAAGATGGTCGCTCTTCACCAGGTTCATTTGCATTGGCAATTGCACTAATTTTTATACTAGCAATATCAGTTGTAAAACCTGCTGGGACTGGTAGTTTATCTCTTTCTGTGATCTCAGGATCGGGCGGTACAATACCTGGGTGAATATCTCTCTTACAACTAACAAATAATGTTAGGCCCAAAAAGAAATAGGCAATTCTTTGAAACGACATAGAGAGTTCTTAAAAATAAATATCGACGGTTAATATGTTATGGCCTTACAGTTCCTTTAAATTGCAGGAACTAAAAGCAAAAGTGATTTATTTTTTTTATTTCTCAAAATCAATCTGAAAATATTATTCTATGTTTCTATTGTTTGCTATTCTCTACTGGAAAGCTCGTATCTTTTTCTCACTGCTGCTAATACTTTTTTATAATATTTAGTCTTATCGGCTTCGTCAATTACAATAATCTCGACATCATGTGCCTGAAGTAACTGCATCTTATCCTTGGAAAGCGAATACCATTTTTTTGTTGTATAATAAAATAATTGATTTTTAATAAAGCTACTCCGTTTATAATACTTATTACGTGCACGATACGTTAATAGCCACCAAAGATCGATTTCCACAAGATCTAGAGAGAGACCAAAGATGTGGATATCTTGCGTAAAAAATAGATCAATCCACGATTGTAGCTTGGTTCCTTTTTTCTGATTCAACCTTTTCATCAAGGAATCTTTGTAGACAGTTTCTGAACTGTAATTTGTTCCATTAACGACATAATCCCTCATTTTTTGCAATTGACCACAATAATGCTCATAACCGAGATTAATGGAAGAGGGATTTAGACAGTCACCATGAATATGCCAATAGGTTTTATGTTCACTTTCATGCCTGCGAAAGATGCTGTATGTTGTTTCGCGGATTAAACCAGTATTACGTGTGCTGGTTTGACCTTCTAAACTAAAATCATAATTTGTGGTTATGATGTTTTCGATTGGTATCTCCCGAATTAACTGGTGTATTTCGTTTTGCTTGATCTGCGAAACACAATCGGAGATATAACTTTTAAGTTCCCTCTCGTTAATGTGCTGCTTTTTGATTGCGCCAAGGAATATTTCCTCATATAACATGGGGAAGGGTTTGAGTCCATTTTCTAATGAACTGACCTTGTATTTCTCTTTAATATTAGTTAATAAATCGCTCCAGCTGATTCCGGGTGAGATATTATTGATGTCATTCCCAACGAGTAAAGTAAACTTATTCATCATCATATAAATCAAGCGCCATCCACCTATAACCTTGAAGACGATGCCTAATAATCGCATAATTTGTTATTTGATCACCTGTAGCATACAGGTCAATCCAATACTAAAATAATAAATTAAATCCTGAAGGAATATAGTGTACGTTTTTTTTAGTGCGGATCTTGTTGGCTCTTAATCTGGAGATCTTGACATGTTTATATTCATTAAATGCAAGAATATTGTCTGCTAGTGTTTTTAGGTGAGCTTTCTTGCATAGTGTTTTCATCGAGAATCATGCTTTAATTAGCACAATATAGGTTATGGAATATTAGCTGAATATAATTAGCGGGCACTGGCGTTATTCTGCTTATAATTATCAAAAAAGGCTAGGCGAACCAACTTCCTAGCCTTAACGGTATAACTCATCCTATGCTATAACAAACAAATAACAAAGGAGAGAAGGAAATGTTTGATGGCCAGGTTACATTCCGGTATGAGACTTTAACGATGAGATCGTTTTTAGCACACACCATTTATTGTTGCGGTGTTTTTCCAAAATAGTCGGTAAGTGCAACGTACCGACTACATTAATCTGTTATTCCGTGTTTTAATAGCTGACTGCCTTTAAATTTGTAGTGTAGAGAAAGCTAAAAATGCTTTCATTTATCACATTTGATTCGATGCTTATGAAAGCTCGGAGTAATCTAAATACAAACATAAAAGAACTAATTAATAAGGATAAAAGCTATGGAAATTAAAGAAAACAAGCTGTTAGGTGTTTCATATAGAGATACGCCCAATAAAGGTGGTATTATCAAACCTGTTTATATCATCATGCATTATGATGGTGCGCCCAACTCGACTAGTGCTATAGACTGGTTGACAGATTCGCGAAGTAAAGTGTCTGCGCATCTGCATATAAGTCGTACTGGTGTTGTAACCCAAATGGCCCCGTTTAATGTCAGATGCTGGCATGCAGGTTCTAGTACATGGGCGGGGCTAAAGGGGTTGAATACCTATAGTATAGGTATAGAGTTACAGAATAAAGGTCATGAAATCTATACCGAAAAGCAAATCAGTATTGCGCTTGAAGTGTGTCAGGCACTTATCGGTCACTATCCGATTCGGGATATTTTGGGGCATTCAGATATCGCTCCCGGAAGAAAAGAGGATCCAGGGCGACAGTTTCCCTGGGAGAAATTTAAATCATTAATAAAAGGGGGTTGGAATGGACTTACTTGAAATTTTGGAAAAGTTGATTATACCCGTGGCTACTGCTGTTGGAGGATATTTCGTCGGAAAGCCCAAAGAGCAAGCTCAAGTGGAAGCTACAAATGTTGAAAATGCTGGAAAGGTGATCGAGAAATGGGAAGGATATTCGAATAGATTAGCGAAGGATATTGAGCAACTTCGCGCGATTATTGAAGATCTTAATGAAGCGCTACGTCTAGCAAATGATGAACGTATGGCGTGCATAAGGACATTAGCCGATTTGCAAAAAAAATATGATGACCTCATGATACTTTACAATAAGTTACAAATGGAATTAAAGCAGATCAAAAAAGCAAAACTTAGTACAGGCAATGAATAAGTTGTTTGAATCTACATCCCAAGAATAGTCCTTGAGTATTTTTTATCAAGGACTATCTATATGGTTCAATAAGAAGAAGACGAATTTTATCAATAAGTTTAAGATGGACGTGAAATAAATCAATAGTCTTTATTGAAACGCGCATCAATAAGGTAATAATTGGCAATCTGCTTGATCTCCATTTTGAAGTCCCGGTAAAGATCAAATTGGTTGCATGCGCAGATGATGGATTTCTGTAAAATGTCATTATTTATTTTCAAACACGGTCCTAATTCTTTATAAATGGTGCTTTTAACCTTTGTTTTTAGATTAGTAAATTTTTCAGGTTGAAAAATGCGTAAAACAACCGCTATAGCTTTGTAACGATGCTGAATATCGCTATAATTGATATATTCTCCCACGATTTGTTGAATTGGGATGCCCGCGAATTTGCAATAGCAGTCTATCACTTTACTGATTTTAGAAAGATCAGGTTCATAAATCTTATCAATGGATTTTAGTATTTCGGGATGGTTTTCCTTTAAGAAACTCATCATAAATGAATAATATAATGTGTTCATGTGTTGTGAGCTATTTTTTACGTGTTAAATATAGTGTTGCCTCTGTTCTTAAAATCTTATTTTATTTGCGCGGCTTATTAACATCTGTATATTAGCCGCTAATCAATTTATTTGTTAAACAAAGTTAAACTAAATTGTTAATCATTAGGTGTTTTTTTTGATAAATTTTCATGTTATTGAAAAATGATAAACTTATTTGTTTAGTTCTAATAGTCTTATAGTCAGTTGTTTTTATTTTTTTTAATTGTTCTGTTTGTTTAGGTTTGATAAGTTGTGTAACTTTGTGTCAGAATGTTATGTTTTTGTGTAACATTTCTTAAGTACAGTATCAACTATGGAGACTTATTCAAATAATAATTTTGAAGTTTTGCGCCTGGAAATGCGTGTCACAAACCGTGAATTTGCGTCGTTATTAGGTGTCCGCGAACAGGTCTATTCGCGTATTAAAAAAGGTGAGTATCCTATTGGGCTTACGATGAAAACACGAATTCAGAAGGCTTTTCCGCATGTTCAATATGACTGGCTGTTGTATGGAAAAGGGGATAGGCTAGCGACTGTCGCTCCAGTTCAGTCTGACACTATGGCGATGGTCAGTGTGGGAAATGGAAAATCAATAGGGTACTTTTCGGACGATATTAAGTTTATCGATGAAAACAAGAACAATATATTTTTTGAAGTTTCCCCTGGAAGATATTTGATGCAGACAAAACTTGTTACTGAGAAAGCGAAAGCCGGTTATTTATCGGGCTTTTCCGATCCCGAATATATGGACGACTTACCTGCCCATTTTATTACAGTCAATGAGTTTCATAAGGGAGCTTATCGTTCTTTTCAAGTTAGTGGTGACAGTATGACCGATGGTACGGATGCAAGTGTATTGGATGGCGATATTGTTACGGGGCGTTTGATAAAGCCAGAGTTATGGCAATCCAAATTTCATACACATAAATATCGTTATTGGGTAATAGTGCATAAGTTTGAGGGGGTTATTATAAAAGAAATCGCTCATCACAATGTAAACAACGGAATTCTTACGCTTAGATCACTTAACTCGGATAAAAAAAGATATCCTGATTTTGATGTAAGTTTGGATGACGTTGACCAAATTTTCAATGTTGTAGATATTAGTCGCTCTTTATAAGTGCATTAGTTTTAAGGTATTTTTTGGATTTTAAGGTGGATGGACGTTTTATATTTCATTGCTAAAAAATATAGAAATTAAAGCTAATTATGTTAGTTTTAATTTCTATATTTGATCTTAAATTGAACGTCTACGGTCATGTTGCTGTGTGCTATTTTGGCGCTTCTAGTATATATACATGCATCCGGATAGACCGTTAGCATAGCAAGGATATAGGTTGCTCATTATTCAAGCCTGCCCGTAGCGTTCAATTCAAATAGAAGACCGCTATTAAGTTTAGGTTGCTTATGTTTTCGATTGATAAAATGAGCTTATCTTTTGGATTATAGCGGCTATCATTTTTAATTTTTGACAAAACTTACGTCGGTTATTTTATAATTAAAGTTGTCCTTTTCTCGCTCATTTTCTGGCTTCTCTAATTCGCTGTAACGTACTGTACCTTTCATTTTAAATGTTGTATGCGAATCTAGATTGATTTTCTCTCCATTGTCGTCAAATACATAGAAGTTCTTGAGCGTATAATTTTTTTGGTCCGCAGGGATATCAAATAATACACTATTCTTTTCTGTGCCAACAGGTAAAATCACATTGATTACTGTAAATTTTTCTGAACTGAAAGCATGAGATTTAACAACAAAATTCATTTCCATCGTTTTCGATTTGCCAGATGAAAAGGTGAAAGACGGTGCATCAAATTCTCCAACTAACGCAATGGTCTTGTCTTGGTTGTCGTAGTTAGATTCAATAGCTTTTACCGTATCGACAGAGTCGCCATTACAAGATGTAAATAGTGTTAAGCTACAAGATGTTAACAATAATGCTGAAAATAAATGTTTTGTTTTCATGATAAAAATCTATTAATTGAATACATTGTTATTAATCCGCTTAGCCATACTGAATAGCACTATATATATGATGTAGGAAGGTCTGATGATTCAATATTGTCCACTCCATTCTTCCTAGCTTTAGCTTTTATTCAGTAGGGTTCTCTTTATTATTTGTATAAAAGTAATGCATGGATAAATATATCTTAAGGTATGATTTAAATTTGTAAGGAATGAATTTAAATTCGCATCCACAGAGATTTTTTTCGTTTAGAAATGAAGGTACGTGTACAAATCGATTGATGGTTAGTCCTTACAGAAAGTCTATAGGGTTTTTGGTTTAGTTAGCTGTTGACAATTAATATTTTGAGGATTTGTTACCGTGGTGAATAACTTTGATTAAATGCTAGATTGCTATTCCATTGCTGCGCTCTGACTTGATTTGCCAGTTTAGTTTGTTTCGCTCTACATGGTGAGACTGTGGCCGACGTCTGAAAGCGTATTTAGCAATTCTTTGGCTGCGGCACTTCCGGCTCGGTTTGCTCCAATAGTGGATGCTGATGGGCCATAACCCACGAGGTGAATTCTGGGCTCTTTGGCTACCATGGTAGCGAGTCTGCCTGTCATTTGGATTCCGCCTTGGACTTCTTTTGGCAGAACGGCATCGAGATGGCTCAATGAGCTTTTGAAGCCCGTATTCCAAAGAATTACATCTGCTTTTTGCTCTATTCCGTTGTCCCATTTGATTCCCTTTTCTGTTATTTCCTTAAACATCGGAAAACGTTTAAGAACTCCACGCTGTTCTATCTTTTGGATTTCACTAGTATAGGGAAGGCCTGTCACCGCCACTACAGACAAAGGCGGTAGTCCTTGCCTTACACGCTCTTCCACCATCGCAACAGCATGATGACCTGCCATATCATCGAAAGGTCCTTCTCTGAACAAAGGTGGTCGACGTGTAACCCAGGTCGTTGTCGTTATTTGGGAGATTTGGTCCAGTAATTGAATGGCAGAAATTCCGCCTCCAACAACAATCACATGTTTTCCCCTAAAATAGTCTGCAGTTTTAAAATCCTTTGTATGAAGTTGTTCTCCCTGAAATAAAGCTGCGCCGGGATAGTCCGGAATGTATGGGTTTTCCCATGTACCTGTAGCGTTTATAATGCCTAGATCTGAGAAAAGCTCGTTATTTGTGTCGATGTGAAAACGATTATGGTGTGCATAGACTTTGTCTACTTTAACTGGCCGATATACCTGAAGCTCAAATTTCTTCTCATAAAGCTCAAAATAATGGGGGACGGCAGTGTTTGCTTGGACCTCCGTGTCGCTTGTGGATAGCGTTTCTTCGAACGACATACCAGGCAAATCGTGTATTTTATTAACAGTGCTTAAGGTGAGCGAATCCCAACGGAATTGCCAGGCCCCACCTGGGCTAGGGGCTTCATCTAAGATAATAAAGTCTTTCCCGATTGTCAGTCCCATTCTTTTTAAATGATATGCAGCGGAAAGCCCAGCTTGTCCCGCACCTATTACAGCAATTTTTGTTTTGTACCGAATATTCTTTATCATGAGTTCAGAAAAGTTAACGCCAGCCGAGTTCGGGCGCGACATATTTCAAAATAGCCGAAAGGATATGAATGTTATAGTCTACTCCTAACGTATTTGGGATGGTTAAGAGTAATGTGTCGGCTTCTTGGATGGCTTCATCTTGCGCTAGTTCCTTTATAAGTTGATCTGGCTCGGCCGCATAGCTTCTTCCAAAAATCGCCCGCCGGTCTGTTTCGATCATTCCTATCTTATCTTTTTTATCCGCCGCCTGCCCGAAATAGTAGCGATCCAAATCGTTGACCAACGCAAAGATGGATCTGCTAACGGATACCCGGGGCTCGCCGGCATGTCCAGCTTCCTTCCACGCCTCTTTGTATAAGCGGATTTGTTCGGCCTGCTGAATATGAAAAGGCTTACCATTTTCATCATATTTCAAGGTAGAGCTTTGAAGGTGCATTTTATTATGCGCAGCCCATACGGCTGTTGAATTGGACGCTGCTCCCCACCACACACGATCCCTTAAGCCATCTGAATAGGGTTCAAGCCTGAGTAGGCCCGGTGGGTTTGGGAACATCGGATAGGGATTTGGCTCGGCAAAACCGATACCGTTAAGTTTTTCCAAAAACGCCAAAGCTTTCTTCCTTCCCATATCAGCGTCGGTTTCATCTTCGCCTAGGTTGTAACCAAAATAGCGCCAGCCATCAATTACTTGCTCTGGGGAACCTCTGCTTATTCCCAGCTGCAATCTGCCTCCAGCAATTAAATCTGCAGCGCCGGCATCTTCCACCATATAAAGCGGATTTTCATAGCGCATGTCGATTACACCAGTGCCGATTTCAATGTTAGAGGTTTTGGCTCCAATGGCCGCGAGTAAAGGAAACGGGGATGCCAGCTGATTTGCAAAATGGTGTACGCGAAAATAAGCTCCATCTATGCCTATTTCCTCTGCAGCTACAGCTAAATCTATCGATTGCAGCAAGGTGTCACTTGCTGTCTGCGTACGATATGCGGGATGTTTGGACCAATGTCCAAACGATAAAAAGCCTATTTTTTTCATAATCCACAATGGAATTGCATGTCTATCAAATTTAATAAATGTTGCGGTTATTTTTGGTATGCCTACTGTCGGGGCGGTGTCAATAATCTATCATTTTGATCGAAATGATAGCGGATAAATAGGCTATATACGAAAAATAGTAAATTTGTATATTGTTCAATTATATTGTTTTCATCGTATGGAAATTTCGGATAGATTATTAAAACAAATCGAGTTTATTAAAGAGATTGATAAGATTAAATATATACAGCGAAAAACAAAGCTTTTTCATAGCGACCGGCATGAAAATGATGCTGAGCACAGTTGGCACCTTGCAGTGATGGCGCTAACACTTTTAGAGTACGCAGATGAATCAATAGACCTATTAAAAGTGGTCAAAATGGTGTTGATTCATGATATTGTAGAGATTGATGCTGGCGATACTTTTATCTATGATTTGGAAAGAAATCATACCAACACTGATTTAGAACGCTTGGCAGCAGGGCGGATTTTCGGGATTTTACCAAAAGATCAGGCAGATGAACTGATTACACTCTGGGAGGAGTTTGAGTCGGGACAGACGGAGGAGGCTAAGTTTGCACGTGCAATGGATCGTTTGGAACCCCTTTTGCAAAACAGTTCCAATAATGGTGGAACTTGGAATGAGCCCGGAGTAAGTTATGAAAAGGTCTTTGCCAAGAAATCTGTCATCAAAGATGGCTCTACTGCGCTTTGGGCATATGCAGAGAAGCTGATTGATGCAGGAGTTGCTCAGGGAATCCTAAAAAAGCAGTAGTCCCTTTATTAAATTGACATCGGTAATCCTTTCTGGGAGGCTTTCTGTTGTTTTTACTGCTATCTAGATTTAGCGATAAATTTCGACGCGCTTTTCGAAGTTGCAATGAGCTTGCACTAATTAGGCTTATTTTCTATTTGTTTTCTTTTTTCAAACCATTCATCCTTTAAAATTGACATCAGCAGCTTGTCGTGGAATTGGTTATCCCTAAAGCAGGCTTCACGCATTCTACCTTCAAGTTTAAATCCAGCGTTTTCATACGCTTTAATCGCTGCATAATTTGGCTCGGATACGGTAAGCATAATTCTATTAAGTCCTAATGTTTCAAATCCAATAGCGAGAAGTAATTTGGTAACTTGAGATCCTATCCCTTTACCCCAATGTTGACGATCTCCGATGAAAATAAAATATTCTCCGGATCTGTTTGGCTTTGAAATATTACAAATGCCAGCATATCCAATCAATTTATTTGTATCCCCGTTTAAGAAAATTCCACGATTAAAATTTTTTAGATCATTGACAACAGTTAGAAACCAAGCATCGATCTGATCCTTTGAGTGCATGGATTGGAATACAGAAAGTGAATATTTTATCGAAATGTCATCATTGATCCATTCATAAAATGGTGATACGTCTTGCTGAATAAGGGGTTTTAAATTAATCATTATATTGAGTCTTACAGTGTATTGATGGATTATGTTTATTTAATAATGTCGTTATTTCGGTGCAAACATAATATAATCATTGTGTAAAGAACTAAGTCTATCGTTTTGAAAATTTATCTAAAAAACTGCTGTACTACCTATGCTTTAAATCGGTAACGAGAGGGGCTGTCCAATTGGGCAGCCCCATTGATATATTTGTATTATTTTTTGTCCCACCAAACTTTAGACAAGAAAGAATCTCCATTCGTCATTCTGGATGCCGCTTCTTTTAAATTTGTTGCGTTCAACTCAGCTTCTTCACTGGAGTATATTGCCCTACGTGGTATCTGTCCGTTGGTTGAACCTGCATTAGGGCCAGGGGTTAATCTGGGGTATCCGGTACGTCGCCATTCGGCAAAGGCTTCCATGTCCCGGCCAAATAGGTGAATCCATTTTTGGGTCGCTATTTTCTCCATTTTCTGTTCGTCTGTCAAGCTGCTTAGATTGAGCACAGGTTCATATGCAGCGGGGATTGACGTCATATTGTATGGTGGAAGTGCCAGCGCAGCTTTGACACCTTCTGTAAAGAACGTTTGGGCATTTGCAGGTGTAGCACCCCAGCCAAGCAGTGCAGCTTCGGCTTTGTAAAAACAGATATCCGAATACGTAAAGGCATAGCTTGGGATCGGTGCAAAGGTGAGACTAAACCACGTTGATTTATTGGCCGTGGAATAGTTGGCACGAATCAATTGTGACAACTGATTATCCGTTAACGCAACGCCAATACCCTGGTATGTTGCTGTACCATTGAAATTGACAGGCTCGGCAAGTAAAGGAAGCCTTGGGTCATTGTATTCTTTGAGTTTGTCAACCAGAGTATTCGCCAAATAACGTAGATCGGCACTTCCGGTAGTCATTTGACGTAAAATCGGGTTCTGGTTTTCAGCCTGAGCATCGTTGTAGGTCGGTACTGCGGCATTATCACTGTTGCTGGAGAATAGACCGATAGCAGAAGTCATGGCTTCGGTAACCGTTTTCTGGGCCAAAGAAGGATTGGCGTACCGCATGCGCATGCCGAGCTTTAGTTTGAGTGAATTGCCAAATTTTTTCCATTTGTCAATGCTGCCTTTGTAAAAGAAATCTGAGGAGCCGTAAGACAGGTCGCCGCTGGTCAGCCTTGCCATAGCTGCATCGACCTTTTGAACCAGTGCCGGATAGATCTCTTCTTGCTTGTCGAATTTGGGTGTACGGTTAATTTCCTTATTGGATTTTGTAATCTCGGAGTAGGGAATATCCCCAAACAAGTCTGTAAGGCGCTGATAGAGATAGGCTTCATAAAGTTCGGCAATAGCCAGTTTACTTCTCCCTGCTGCATTGTCTTCCTTGCCGCTCAATTCCTGTTTGATCTGAACGATATTGCGGAGCAAGGTGTAGTGCTGCGACCAAATAAGATTTTCGGGTCCTTCAAAATATCGAGAAACAGGCACTACCGGTCCCCCAGCCCAATGTTGGATCCAAGAGCCAAACTTGTTGTTGGGTAGTTCCCCAGATTCCTGAAAAGTACCATCACGTAGAATGCGGGCTATAAGTAAGGAAGGGTCTACAGTGGTGACCGATGTCGGCGGTGTATTGATCCGTTCGAAATCTTTGGTACATGAACCTAATCCTGCCACAGAAATAAGTCCGACGATGAATGTATTTTTAAATAGTTTCTTTTTCATGATAAAGGGTTTACAGACCAACAGTGAGATTAATACCGAATGTGCGCATCATTGGAAGTGAAGTTGATTCAATACCAATCGAGCTATTGTTTACATTGAAAGCAGAAGCTTCTGGTGAAAATCCATCCGTTTTCCGTTGAAAATAAAAGAGGTTACGTCCATACACGCCCAATTTTAGCGAGCTGACGAGTTTATGCGGCATCAGTTTCTTCGGGAAAGAATACGAAAGACTGATTTCGCGCATGGCAATATAGCTCATATCATTGATCATTTCTTCGGATACCATGACCTCTTTGTCACTCGCAACCATGTTCCAATAATCTTGTGCGGCGACCTGCTTACTATTTTTTGTTCCTGTGCTTGTCCAATTGCCTGATCCATCTTTTTGTCCGACCATCCCCTCGGCAATGTAGGTGCCATCTCGTCCTTCTAGGGTCTTCGTTGAAGTACCATAAATAATCTGTTCGCGGTTCGACTGGGAGAAGATCACGCCGCCCTGACGGATATCGACAAGTGCATAGAGATTGAAACCTTTATATTTAACTGTATTGGCAAAACCTCCCAACCAGTCGGGTTGCGCATTTCCAAGATCGGTTTCTACACGTCCGGCTGTGCGCAAAGGGAGTCCAGTGGTAGGGTCGATCAACCTATTTCCTTGCTCATCTTTGATCCACGCAAACTGTGTCCCAATCAGCTGGCCAAATGGTTTTCCGACCTCCGCAACTACGTTTATCCCGCGATCTGTAGCGAGTAAAAAGCTTTCTACGCCCGGGTAAAGTGATTCTACTTTATTCCGGTTGCGGTTATAGTTAAACGTTGTATTCCACTCAAATCCAGATTCGCTTTTTACCGGTGTTGCTCCCAACACAAATTCAATACCTCGGTTGCTAATTTCCCCTGCGTTGATTCTGTTTTTCACATAGAGGCTAGAAGGAGCAATGGGCACATCCAGAATCTGATTCTTTGTTTTGGCCTGATAGTAGGTGAAGGAGAACGAAAGTCTGTTTTTCAGAAATCGCAGATCTGCTCCAGCTTCGATTGATGTAGTCAATTCGTTTTTCAGATTTGGATCCGGTATGATTTCTGTATACGAAGCCATTGGTACACCGCCGTGGGTGTATTGGTTGAGACTATATGCTCCTGTCAATTGATAGGGGTTTCCTGAACTACCGGCCTGGGCCCATGAAGCTCTGATTTTGGCGAAAGACAGTGCGTCAGATTGCCATTTGAACGCATCCGATAAGACCAAACTGGAACTTACACTCGGGTAGAAAAACGAATTGTTTTCCTTTGACAGGGTCGAAGACCAGTCGTTACGGGCAGAGAAATCAACAAACCAATAGTCTTTGTAACTGAACTGGCCCGATAGATAAGCCGAATTAATCTTGGACTCGATCAGGTCAAATATGTAACTATTTGTCGTGGTGTTATTAATGACAAAGAGATTCGGAACAATAAATTGATTACCTGAATTTCCTGTCATACGTAAATATCTATTTTGGTGACTGGCACCTAAGTTGGCACTGAGTTTAATATCGTCGGTCAACTTAAAGTTGGAACTTGCTAGGATGTCAAAATTGTCTTCGCGGGCTCTGATGACCTCTTCCCGAATATCTCCCTTTCGGTTTAAGCTTTGGTAGGTATTGATTGGACGGTAGCGAAACCTTTGATCAGTATAGAAATCGGTACCTCCAGTCGCTGTTACCTTTAGCCAAGAGGCAAAGTCGTAACTCAGACGGAGCAAGCCAATAATGCGATCGCGGCGATCTTCATTGTGATTTTCATGAATGGTCCAGAACGGATTTGCTGTGGAACTATTGGTGGCATATGTTTTTTTCCAATCCTTCCGTCAATCCCGAAAATCCGAGTTGTCTACTGATCTCCTGTGCTGTCCATTTATACTGTGCCAGGATGTCGTTGCCTAGGCTTCGCGGCTGGCTGATGAATAGGTAAGCCGGGTTGTCTGCTGCATCAGCCAGTGTTGGCCGGTTTTGCCCCTTCTGGGCGATATAGTTGGCCTTGATGTCGATGTGAAATTTGTCGGTTATTTTGGCTTGGGTACGTAAACCGAAATTGTTTCTCTTCAGCGTATTGGTGGGAATATAACCCTTTACATCTGTATTGGCAAATGAAAAACGGTAGTTTACTTTGTCGGTTCCGCCATCGATACTGAGGTTGTTGACAAACTGTTTCTCCGTTTGAAAAAACGACGAGTAGGTATCTGGCTTTGGTGTTAACTGTAAGATGTTGCCATAAGCATCTTCATAAGTCTGGCCTTCCATCTTCGCACCCCAGCTTGCCCGTGTCGTACGGTCACGTCCGGCACTCATTTTAGGCATACCACTGTAACCATTTTTCAGCGCTTCGCTCATGGAAACAATGGTGCCATCATCTTTTCTGAAATGTGTAAATGTTCCGTTCAATCCTTGTCCATACACATTTTGAAAATCCGGTAAGACCAGTCCATTGCCCAATGAAAAATCTGTACCATAGCTAAAGCGGGTCTTACCAGCTTTCCCCGATTTCGTCGTGATCAAGATTACGCCGTTACTTCCTCTTTGTCCATAAAGTGCGGCCGCATTCGGGCCTTTTAATACCGACATCGTTTCGATGTCTTCGGGATTGATGTTTCCGATTCCGTCGCCATAATCGGTTCCCCCAGATTGGTTTGGAGACGAAATGTTTTGATTATCAATCGGTACGCCATCAACAACATAGAGCGGCTGGCTATTACCGATAAGTGAGTTGTTACCACGGATGACGACCTTGGATGAACCTCCGGCTCCAGATGCGGCGCGGCTCACCTGTACGCCGGCAACTTTACCCGATAAGGCATTTGCTACATTGGTTTCTTTACCCTGCGTCAGCTCGTCGCCTTTGAGTTCAGCGACTGTATAACCAAGTGCTTTTTTTTCGCGTTTGATACCAAGCGCGGTGACGACAACTTCCTGTAGGTTTTGCGCACTCGATTCCAAACTGATATTGATCGCTAGTTTGTCTCTTTCGGTAATGGTGTAATCCAATAATTCTCTGCTCTTAAAACCAATGGACGACACGCTGATCTGGTAGCCCTGTCCAGCAGGAATCTGGTCGAGTGAAAAAGTTCCGTCAGGTCTGCTGGTTGTTGTTTTTTTCAATCCGCTAGTCGCATTACGTATGGTAACCGTCGCTGAGGGGATGGGCTTTCCTGCTTCATCTTTGATTACTCCGTTAATGGACGCATTTTGTTGGGCATCAGCAAGAAGATAGCTTGTCGACAAAAGCCCCATGAGGCCGAGACGCAGTGCCCAGTTTACGTCGGCTCGAATGTTGGATCTCAACAATAGCATAGTCAGGATACTATGCTTGGAAGGTAAATAATTGTGCATAATTTGTGGGTTATGTGAGTGAATTTTATTCGGTTTGTACGTGAATGGTTATTTTATGGAGTGCTTGGATATCAGCTAGCATGTTGACGTATGCAGATGCTGTATTTTTATACGTTCCACTATAGTATTTATTTTGTATATCTTTAGGTTCAACGCTTAGTTTAAGGCCATAATTATGACTGATGATGTGAAGTACATCTTGCAATGGGAGGTTTTTAAAGATCAGCTGTCCGCTAGTTTTTAAGTAAGACCCCCTTTTGCTGGATGGAGAAGTATTGACCCGGGTTTCGGAAATGATCTGTTTTAGCTTGCGATCAATGCTGATTTCTTCGTTGGGTTGAAACTGTAGATGTAAGGTCTGTTTATCTTCATCATGCTGATTGCTTTTGACTTCAATACGGCCTTCATAGAGTTTTATTTTTGTAATCGCGCTACCACCTTCTTCCACACTGAAAACAGTGCCAAGTGCGGTTGTTGTCAAATCTGCCGTATGAACGCGAAAAGGCTTTGTTTTATCCTTTGCTACCGTAAATTTGGCCTTACCTTTTAATTGAATTTCTCGCGCGCTAATCGTTGTGAAATCTGAACTGAATTTTACTTCAGAATTGGGGTATAGGTCGATCGTAGAACCGTCTGGAACTGCAATTTGTTGAATGGTATTACCTGAATTGATATAATATAAATTACTTGGTTGCTCCTGTAGTGTTGGCTGGACTTTCTTAGGGTTACGATATGCGGTGGTATGTTTAGGAGAATCGATTTGGTTTAATCCCAGCCAGGCTCCTATTCCAATGAAGAAGATAATAGCTGCATATTTTAACCAGCTGAAACGATCTTTATTTTTTTGCCCTATTTGTTTGAAAAT
Source organism: Sphingobacterium zeae (assembly GCF_030818895.1). Classification (NCBI taxonomy): domain Bacteria; kingdom Pseudomonadati; phylum Bacteroidota; class Sphingobacteriia; order Sphingobacteriales; family Sphingobacteriaceae; genus Sphingobacterium; species Sphingobacterium zeae. The sequence continues at coordinate 4,635,769 of NZ_JAUTBA010000001.1, read as the reverse complement.
ATGCGCTTTTATTTCCTTTTGGTTTTTAAAATCCGAATCCATCTCATATGCTTGCCATTCCGTTTCCGGCATAAAATCCTCCCAATAAAACTCGTTATTGGCCAGCGCATTTTCTACTGCGGCAATTTCTTCCGCACTGGCTTTACCGCTTAGGTATTTATCGATGAGTGTTTTTGTAATCTTCATGTATAAAGATTACGATCGAAAACGAGGTAGCCCCCAAAGAAATTAAAAAATAATTTGCGCCAGCATACTCAACAGTAAAGCCTTTCGAATAGTTTTTAGTGCTAGTGTCAATTGGTTCTCCACAGTTTTAGTCGATATGGCCAGCTTGTCCGCAATCTCCTTATGCGAAAGATTAGAAAACCGGCTTAGCATAAAAATCTCCTTGCGTTTCTCCGGTAGTTTATCGACAATTTCATGGAGTGTGGATGTAAGTTGTTTGGCATAAAAATCATCCTGAGGGCTATGGCGCAAGACAAATGTCTGATCGTGATCCAGAAGTTTCTTTCGGTTATACTCTGCCTTGACCAGATCGATCACCACTGTTCGGGTGATACAGAAAATCTGGGATTCTATGGTGGCATCGATATTTTTGTCACGCATATTTTTCCAGAGTTTGATAAATACACGCTGTACAGTTTCTTCGGCTAGATAAGAAGATTTGGTTTTATGGACTGCATATTGGTATACTTTGGAACTCCATAGGTCAAAATATTCCTCGAATCTTCGAACGATAAGCGCATAATTGATTTCCATAGTGTAGGCTTGGGATAAATGAATTTAGCGATAATGCGCTTTCGATCCAAGTTTTTTCAATAATATTTTGCCAACGTTCTTACGCCTTAAAACTGAAAACTACTGATAACCTAAAGGTTATAAATTCTTTCGCATAGCATCTGTTAGTAAGATATTATGCCCGCTAAAATTGTTACAGTGGTTGGTATAAATACTATGATACGGTATTTATACCTCTTATTAGGGATTTGATACGGATGTTTATGATGTGAAATTGGGATGGCATAAAGTTTGAATTTTACCCCGCTGTAATAAAGAGAATATTTACATTAACACATTTTACGTATGAAAAAATTAATTCAAACACTGGGACTGGGTATGCTTATTTTTACGGTATTTGTAGGTTTTACGGCCTGTAGCAAAGATGATGATCCGGCAGACAATGATCTTTTTATTGGAAAATACGAAGGTACGATCTCTTTTGATGATTTAAACAACAATGATAATGATGTTGCAGCGGCAGAAGGGACAGTTACGGTAACAAAAGCTGGCGATACCTATAATTTTGCTTTCGGGAATGGTATTCCTAATCTGAATGGAGTAGATTTCGAGAAAAAGGATAATGTCTTAATCAATATTGGTTCAGCTGGTACAGGTGTTATTCGTATTGATGCTGGAAAATTAACTATTGGCTACACGAAAGACGGAAAAGCTTGGACCGCTAATTGTAACCGAAAATAACAAGAAGAGTATAAAAAGTGCAGGTATAGCGATTAAGAATTTAAAAAAAATTTTAAAACGATTATTTGATTAATGCTGTTCTATTAATAACTAATGAAAGGAGAATAATTATGAGTGATTTAACATGGAAAGGCCGTTGGAATGAGATCAAAGGCAAGGTAAAACAACAATATGCAGACCTTACAGATGATGATCTTATGTACGCAGAAGGCAAAGAAGACGAGTTATTAGGTAAACTTCAAAAGAAGACCGGAAAAACACAAGACGAGGTCAATACCTGGTTAAATGACTTGTAGAGTTAATATTGTGTAATAGTGAAATTCCCCACAGGTGTAAAATCTGTTGGGGAATTTTTTTTATGCTCATTAGAACAGCTGGATGCTCATCTGTTTTTTATCATTTGAGAAAAAGTATGATATTATTATTGTGAGAATGAGTCTGTTCTTTGATGGGAATATTAAAAGCTACATCGTATTTGTGTCATCGTATTATTACATAAATACGAATATATCCCTCTTTTTGACTCAATATCCCCCTTGTCTGGATAGAAAATGGGTGATATTTTTGTTTGCGAATAATCAGGAACTATTCGCTCAAAGAGACTTAAAATACATCATGAAAACACTTATATCTGTCTGTCTTATTCTACTGTCAAGCTATTTTGCCGCGTACAGCCAAAAACCCATCCCAAAGGAATATGGCTTAGTTTGGTCGGATGAGTTCGATTATCAAGGCACGCTAGATACAACCAAGTGGAGCTATGAAGAAGGCTTTAAACGTAACCGCGAAGAACAATGGTATCAAAAGGAAAATGCTTTCTGTCATAATGGCCTATTGATTATTGAAGCAAAAAATGAACATCGCGAGCATCTGGGTTTTATTCAAGGCAGTAAAGATTGGATTAACAGCAGAAAGCAGATAAGGTATACTTCGGCTTCAATAAATACGTTAGGAAAGCAAAGCTGGAAATACGGAATTTTTGAAATTCGGGCACGTATACCTGTTGGCGCTGGGCTTTGGCCTGCTTTCTGGACATTAGGAACGACCAAAGAGTGGCCATCCAATGGCGAAATAGATATTATGGAGTATTACCGTGGCAAAATATTGGCGAATATCGCGACAGGTACTGATCAGCGGTGGAAAGCCCATTGGTTCGGTCAGACTCGGGCAGTTAAAGATCTTGGGGGAAAAGCTTGGGCTGATCAGTTTCATATTTGGCGAATGATTTGGGATGAAGATGCTATTGCTCTGTATGTGGACGATATTGAGATGCTTCGCGTTGCGATGGACCAATTGGTTAATCGGGATGGTACAGGCTTCAATCCATTTACCCAACCGCATTATCTGCTGTTAAATTTGGCGCTTGGCGGTACAAATGGCGGTGCGATAGATCATAAATTACTTCCCGCAAAGTATGAAATTGATTATGTACGGGTTTATCAAAAAGTGAAACCTGCTCAAGTGAGTAGTTTTAAACCAGGGGAAAGATGGACAGACCACAGTGGTGATGTGATCAATGCACATGGCGGTGGCGTGCTTTATCAGAATGGAAAATACTATTGGTATGGAGAGAAACGTGGTGGCACAACATCCCAGGGGGTCAATGTGTATTCATCCGCTGACTTGCATAACTGGAAGTTTGAAGGATTGGCACTTACACCGAGCGCAGATTCCACCAGCGATATTGCCTGGGGGTGTATTATGGAACGACCAAAAGTGATCTATCAGGAGCAGCTGAAAAAATATGTCATGTGGTTCCATCTTGAATTGAAAGGTCAGGGCTATGCAGCCGCCAGGGCCGCCGTTGCGGTAAGTGACTCACCTTTTGGACCGTTTCAGTTTGTCCATAGTTTCAGGCCAAATAACAATATGTCACGCGATATGAGTTTATTTGTGGATACCGATGGGAAGGCGTACCAAGTGTATTCATCCGACGAAAATTATGCTTTACGCCTGGTTCAGTTAACGGATGATTACCTCCGTGTAACAGCAAAGGATTCTTTACTATTTCGGAATCATAGGGAAGCTCCAGCATTATTCAGATATAATGACAAGTATTACCTGATCACCAGCGGATGCACGGGTTGGGCGCCGAATCGTGCGGAGCTCCATGTCGCCGCGAATCTTTTTGGCCCTTGGAAATCACTCGGTGATCCGATGCGGGGACCAAATTCATCCTCGACTTTTGACGGTCAGTCGACATTTGTACTTCCCGTAGCAGGAAAAAAGGATTTCTTTATTTTTATGGCCGACCGATGGAACCCCAAAGAGCTTATGGATAGCAGATATATTTGGCTACCTATTGATCTTCGGAATGAAAAAGTACAGATAAATTGGAGAGATCAGTGGGACTTAAATGTTTTTCATTAATTTGACCGCATCAATCTATTCAAGTTCGATTAGGCTAAACAATCTGCCGTTTCGAATTAATTTGTTATCCCTAAAAATTTAAGAAATGCAACTAGTGACCAAATTCACGCTTATTTTTCTATCTAGTATTGTCATCGTGTTGGGCCATGCGCAGTCCAGTGTGACTTTGACGCATGAGCAAAACAAAAAAGAACAACAAGATACTGTTATCCGGAAAGGGATCCCTTGGTTAGATGAAACGATAACTGAAGAAAATCGAATGCCCATGCATACCGATTTTGTAACCTTTCCGAATGCAGATCAAATTAGTGACTACGATTGGCGTGAATCCTCCTCTTATTTAAGTTTGAATGGGGCGTGGAAATTCAAATGGGTTAATAGCCCGTCTCAGTTGCCAGCCCAATTTGAATCATTAACTTATGACGATCGTCATTGGGACAATTTTCAGGTGCCCGCTAATTGGGAACTCAATGGATATGGTTTTCCGATGTATACTACTTCAGGTTTTGAGTTTACCTATTTGATCGGAAAGCCAAATCCCCCCATTGTACCGATGGATTTCAACCCTACCGCGGTGTACCGTCGCGAGGTAGTCATTCCTGCGGATTGGCAGGGGAAGCCTGTTATTCTACATATTGGAGCTGCTAAATCTAATTTATCTGTTTGGGTAAACGGCGAATATGTCGGATATGGTGAGGATAGCAAATTACCATCTGAGTTTGACATAACGAAGTATTTAAGAAAGGGAAAAAATCTGATTACCATGCGTGTTATGCGGTGGGGAGTAGCCAATTATTTGGAGGATCAGGATATGTGGCGTTTAAGCGGAATCACGCGTGACTGTTATTTGCTGATGCGACAGCCACTACACGTGCGTGATATTCAACTATCCCCAACACTCAATGCCTCTTTTGATAAGGGAGTCTTAAAAACCAAACTCATTTTTAACCGGATTAATCAGGAGAATTTACAGGCAGAGATCACACTCCTGCAGGATGGCCGGGTGATATCAAGTAAAGCTGTCAAAGTTTCGGGGCAGGAAATAACTGTTGAGCAGACAGTAGATAGTCCTGCACTGTGGTCTGCTGAGGTGCCGAATTTATACCAGTTAGTTGTTAAGCTCCTAGACCATGAGGACAAAACAATCGAGGTCATTCCACTGCGAGTCGGTTTTCGTACTATCGAGATTCGAGGTGGGCAGTTGCTGGTTAATGGACAACCTATTCTTATTAAAGGAATAAATAGACATGAGACAGATCCCGTCTCAGGGCATGTGATCTCAAAAGAGAGTATGCTGCGGGATGTACAACTTATGAAGAAATTCAATATCAATGCCGTTCGTACGAGCCACTACCCCAATGCCGAGTATTGGTTGCAGCTCTGTGATCAATATGGTCTGTATGTGATCGACGAAGCCAATATCGAATCACATGGCATGGGCTATGATCTGTCCTATACCATGGCCAATAGACCGAGCTGGGAAAAAGCGCATGTGGCACGTGTTGAACGTCTTATTCAGCGAGATCGGAATCATCCAAGTGTCATTATCTGGAGCATGGGCAATGAAGCCGGAAATGGGTATAACTTCTATCGGGCTTACCTCCGAATAAAAGAGCTCGATACCAGCCGTCCGGTACAATACGAAAGGGCCGTGAATAATTATGGCGAATTAAGATTTGACTGGAATACTGATATAGTGGCGCCTATGTATGCCAGTCCATCTGCGATGAAAAATTATGCATCCCGTAACCCTAAGCCGGAAAGGCCTTTCATTCAATGTGAATATGCACATGCCATGGGAAATTCGTTGGGTAATTTCAAGGATTATTGGGATATCATTCGGGCAAACAAAGGGATATTTCAAGGTGGATATATCTGGGATTTTGTGGATCAATGTTTTATTAAAGTCAACGCTAAAGGAGATACGGTATATACCTATGGCGGAGATTACGAACCTAAAGAAGCTATTACGGACTGGAATTATGCTTCCAAAGGGATTTTTTACGCGAACAGAACTCCCTATCCTCATGCATGGGAAATGAAAAAAGTATATCAGGATATTCATACTAGTCTATTGGGTGAAAAAAAGATAGCAATTTATAACGAGCGCTTTTTTAGAGCGCTTGAAAATGTTGAACTTCAATGGGAAATTATAGTTGATGGGAAAAAAACTGAATCTGGGCTAATCAAGAATTTGAATGTGTCGCCGCAACAATCTGCGGTGCTATCTATTCCTTATCAAAGCGTAGAATCTGGCGAAAAGTTTCTGAATCTAACATATCGACTGAAAAAAGCCGAGGCCTTACTTCCAACTGGGCATATTATAGCAACTGAACAGTTATTTTTGGGAGGTGTTTTTCGGCCTAAGACCGCCGTTTTAGCACAAGGGAAAATCAATACTGAGCGAAAAGAAGGAAATCTCATCGTGTCGGCCAAGGATCTACTGATTGAGTTTGATCTTAAATCAGGATGGCTAACGAGATATCAATTTAAAGGGCAGGCTTTTGTTGATGAGCATACCACATTTAAGAGTAATTTCTGGCGCGCACCGAATGATAATGACTTTGGGGCAAATACACCGGAAAAATTGAAGTCTTGGAAGCAGGTTTCAGATTCTATTGAATTGATTGAAATTAAATCAACAGTTGTCAATAATCTAGCGTATGTGGATGCTACCTATAAAATGCCGCAAGTGTATGGACAGTTGGAAATGAAATATTCCATTAATCAATCGGGTGAAATGCGTATTTCTCAGTCATTCCTTGCTGATACCACAAAAAAGGTAGCTGTTCTTCCACGTTTCGGTATGCAATGGATCCTGCCTTCAGGCTTTGAAACCATCAATTACTATGGAAGGGGACCGCAGGAAAACTACATTGACCGTAATTTTTCATCACCTGTGGGAATTTATAAACAGACGGTGGATCAGCAGTATTTTCCCTATGTAATGCCACAGGAGACAGGTAATAAGACGGACGTTAGATGGATGGAAATAAAAAATAAACGTGGCCGTGGATTGTTGTTTACGGGAGATTCGACGTTTAGCATGAGTGCTTTGCATTATTTCGACAAAGACTTGGATGATGGTCTCAAGCGTCAGCAGCGTCATGCTGCCGACCTGGTTAAAAGGAAGCAAACGCAGCTTAATATTGACCTTAAACAGATGGGAGTCGGAGGAGTCAATAGCTGGGGAGCATGGCCGCTTCAGGAATATACGTTGCCTTACAAAAATTATTCCTTCTCTTTTGTTGTAAAGCCAGTAGAATAATTGTAGTGTCCCGTGTTGCAAAAGATCATTTTAATTAACTCGTTACTGAGTCGCATCTTCCGATGCGACTTTTTTTTATTGTGAACAGTTGGTTTTTGCCGTTGAGCTTATGAATTGCTTTCTAAGTTTCGGGAGGGTAATAGGTGTGTATGCTAATTTGTATTGCTAAGTTTGGAGCTTATACTCGCTTTTGGTAGGTACAAAGTTAACTTGTTCGTGGCTGTTCGCTTGCTGTTTATTTGCTTTTCTCCCCATGAAATAGCAAAGAAATACCAACGAAACAGCAAAGAATAAGCAAAGAATACGCAGAGAAACACCAAAGAAACAGCAAAAAATAAGCAGAGAATAAGTAGAGAAACAGCAAAGAATAAACGGAGAAACAGCAAGTAAACGGCAGTAAATAAGCGAACAAAGCCCAAATTAAGCTCAAAGAAGGCCCTAACAAAGAACAGAGAATCGGCAGAGAAGCTCCGAAGGAATAGCATAGAAATATCAATGATACATCAAACAAGAAATTATAGCTAAAACTCCTATTTATATAACGAATAATGAAAAAGACGTAGCGCATATGAAAAGTTACCCTGAAGCATGAAGAAAAGATGTAAATTGAACAAATCTTTTTGTGCTCAATATCATTTTTAAGCAAATGAACATCAATTATCTATTATTATCGTTATTATTTCTAGTCGCCACAGGGAAAACATACTCTCAAAAGGCATTTGAAGGAGAAATTATTTATCAAAACAGCTTTCAAAGTAAAAACTCCACGATTTCCAGCGAACACATGCGTCTTCTTTTAGGCGACGAGCAAACGTGTTTTATCAAATCGGGAAATTACAAATCGCTAACAAATGGAGCTGGTATCACCGTACAGCTCTATATTAGTGAGACCAATAGACTGTACAATAAGACGAGCCGATCAGATACCCTTTATTGGTTTGATGCCAATGTGCAGTCGGATGCAATCGTGAGTTATGAGCTGATTAAAAATAAAGAGAAAATATTGGGGGAAGATTGTGATGCCTTGATCTTAAAGACGCAAGGAGGGCAGACAACCTATTTTTACACATCAAAATACCCTGTTGATTTTGCTAAGTATCAGATGCATAGTTATCGAAATTGGAACTACTATTTAGCAAAAGCCAAGTCTGTTCCATTGAAAATTGTGATTGATAATGAGCAATTCAAAATGGAGTCTATTGCCCGAAAAATTGAAGCAAAGCAACTTCCGGACAATTTTTTTGCGCTATCAGCCGATATACCAATTAAGAAAACGAAATAAATCAATTTGGTCAACAGGCGGTAATCATCAATCTTTTGCCAGGTTTTTATGCAGTGTGCGCATGCGGACAATCTATTTTGAAACTGTTCATATGCGCACGTTTTCTTTTTCGTAGAAAGATCCTGAAAATGCCTTTAAATGTGCTTAGAGGCATAAATGTATTTATTGTGGCCAATGGTATAGTAATTGGCATGCAGCAGGTAAGATGGTTGTTATATTCACCTTTACATTTCCGCCATTCACCGAGATTCAAAGACCCTTGGTCTAAAGTCTGTAGGCTAGCGGCATATTGATCTGTAGTTTCGGATCAAAAAGGAAAAGGATATAAACTAACACAATTGAACGAAAAGATAGTATGAAAGGATTCGTAAAAACATTCACAGTAGCAGCTTTAATTGCCTTATCATCAGTTGCCATGTCGGCTGAAAAACCAGTATCAAAATCAGAAATAGTCCCTGTTAATCTCTCCACAGCAGAATTCGCCTTACAGCATTATATTGCGGTAACTACTGCTGGAGCATCTTTTGGGCTAGAGCAATTGTTTGCCCAAGATTTCAGTCAAAAAATTCATACTTCCACTATACATACCTATGGACGCCGTGCGGTGATTGAATGTTTGAATAAACAACAGGGTGAAATTTTGAATTGCAAAACGCAGATCAAGATAGTCGAAAAATCTGGAGATTATCTGATTGCAAAAATTGTATTGAAATTTGACAGCTTTAGCATGACTGACCTAGTGACTTTGGTGTATGAGAGTGGCAGTTGGCAAGTGTCAAAATCATTTCATTCGTATCAATAAGCCTATACCTAACGTCATTATAGGTTGTAGCGCGACATTACTGATGTGGTTCTTATTTTTTCTTCTTGGCTCCATTATTGTGTAAGGACGATTGCCGATTGGGCAATGGGCATCGGGTCGGGTTGTAAATCCTTATAATAAAGTATATAAGATTTGAAATTACCAAATGTGGTTTGAATTCTTTAGTTTTGAATATACTGATTAGGGATACCCTATTGTCTCCTCGGCAAAGGAACGTTTGGAAAAATTCAGAAATACGGATGAATAATGATATTGAAAGAAAGAATCGGTCATAATTACCTTAAATACTTGTTTACTGGGACGCTTTCAGCTCTGCTGGCTACCGGGTATGCACAGGAAGTAGAGAAACAGCAGAAAGATAAAAAAGAGAAGCAGCAACCTATTGAGCAAAGAAGTAGCGGAGAAGTTCAAACGATGGATTCCATTGAGGTTGTACGCGATTACCGGCCTATGCTGGCCGATGCCGTCAAGGTACGTCGGAGCCCGGATATGAAGCGTATCAATCGTGACGCTATAGAGACGGAATTACGTCAGATTGCTACCACCACTTATTTAGCGTGGCAAAAATATAAGCAAGCGTATTATCATGAATTGATGAAACGTCATCCAGACGCTTCGCAAAGTAATATTGATAATTATCGCATCAGCTACCTGGCCTATGGGGCTGGCGAATACAAAAGAGCCAGTGGTATGCTGGAGGCAATGAAATCTTCGGACGCCTTTTATCAGGGTGCAATTATGACTTTAGGACATATTGCTTTGGAAACCGGTAACAAACAAGCTGCCCGAGATGCCTTTGTGAAAGTGACAAAATTGGACCTCGACAGACAAGTAAAAGCCGATGCGCTGTTTAACTATGCCAAAGTTCTGCTCGAAATGGATTCTACCCAGGCTGCGCAAAGAGTCCTCGAAAAATATATTGCCCAAGAAGTGAAACCTGTCGATCCGGGTTTAAAAAGAAAGGAAAGTGCCGAAACACTATCCGCTGAAATTCTACGTGGGACCACCAACTTCCATGCTGGCGTTAGCATGCTTGAATCGCTAAAGGAACGCGGACGGGAAGTCAATGCGATCTATCAAAAGGTAACTTACTACCGCGGACTGGAGTTTTATAACGAGCGCGCTTTCGAAAACAGCATATCGATGTTTATGCGATCGGAAAAGTTTCCAGCCAATGCTGAAATGGCTGCTCTTGCCACCTATTGGAAGGCCGAGGCGATGTATGAAGTGCGTAAATTCGGGGAAGCCGTGGAAAACTTTTCCCGTTTCCTAGGTTTGCCCGCTGCTCGAAATAATGAGGTATACAATTATGCCAATTATGGACTTGCTTATGCAGCCTATCGAAATAATCGTTTTGCACTGGCGGCAGATTATTTTGAACGCTTTCTAACTGCCGGTGGAAGTACAGTTGATCAGGATATACGGTATGACGTCATCGCCCGACTGGGTGATTCGTATCTTTGTCTGCGCAACTACAGCCGCGCAAACAAATATTATGACCAGCTGATCAACAGCAAAGCACCTAATCAGGACTATGCCTTTTTCCAGCGTGGTATCATCTTTGGTCTGCAAGGCGATAATGAAAAGAAGATGAGTACGCTACGTTCTGTGCTGAAGCAATTCCCCGCTTCTAATTATGCGGATGATGCAGCCTTTGAAATCCCTTACACCTATTTTACGATGGGAGATTATGATAATGCACTCGAAGGGCTGCAAGGAATGATTGGAAAGTACCCCCGCAGTAGTTATATACCTCGCGCCCTCATGACCATTGGGCTTGTACAGTACAACAATGATGAACCCGAAGCGGCTAAAGTTACTTTCCAAAAAGTAGTGGAGAAATATGCCAGAACCGCTGAGGCAGAGCAGGCTATGCGTTTTATTGAAAATATTTATCTCGATCAGGGAGACGCTTCGAGTTATATTCGTTACGCTGTAGGTACTAATGTGGGAAATCTGAGTCCTGCAGAGCAGGATAATATGGCTTTCCAGGCAGCCCATTCGCTCTTTACCCGGGGCGAATACGGTGCAGCCGTGGAAGCTATCAACGCTTATTTCGACAAATTTCCAAAACCTAAACAGGAGAAATTTGCGCGTTATATCCGCGGTGTAAGTTCTTACCGTATAGGCCAACCGCAGGAAGCGCTGCACGATCTCAATATTATACTGAACGACTGGACGAGTAAGTATACGGAGAATACCCTGTTAACAGTGGCTGCTTTATATCTAGGCCTCAAGGAATACAATGAGGCTATTGTGCACCTGAAAAAATTAGAACTCAATGAGGAGTATAAAAAGAACTATGGGTATGCGGTAACCAACCTGATGGTGTGTTATTTCGAACTTGGTGATATGGAACAGGTGGCCAAATACGTGAATTTAATCAAGAATTATGCGGGGGCAACTCAGGAGGAAATTGCAAAAGCCCATTTATACAACGGAAGGTCCTTACTGAAAGAAAAGAACGTAGCTTCTGCCTTGAAAGAATTCAATCTGGCTGCGCTGAAAAGCCAGTCAGCTGCTGGCGCAGAGGCGCGTTACCGCGTGGCGCTATTGCAATATGATAGTAAGGAATACGATAAAGCATTGGAAACTGCTTTTGACGTTATCAACAATAGGGGAGCACAAGAATATTGGGTAGCCAAGAGTTTTATATTGCTTGCAGATGCTTATGCGCGCAAAGGCAATACTTTCCAGGCAAAGAGTACATTGAAAAGTGTTATTGAAAACTATGAGAAGGATGATGATATTGTTCCGTCAGCGAAAGAACGCTTACAGAGATTGAAGTAATACCTCTTAGAAGTTGTCGCAGCAGATTTAATGGTAGTTATATGCCTATCCCGAATGTATTTTATAGGTAAGATTATGAATGGACGAGTCCGTTAAAATCGGACTTTGTTAGCAACAGATCGATAAAAAGCGAGGTCTTATCCTCGCTTTTTTCATTTGTATTGGCGAAAAAAATAAGATAAGATAGCGGTATTTAGACCATTACCAGCGCCCAATTACCACATCGACCTAAGAGCGCGCAGATCGGATCATAAATATCGTATTTCGAATTTGTCGATCAACGGTTTTTTTTGTAAATTAAGTGTCACTAAAACAATTATAATCTTCTTATGAAAAACGTCTACTTGATCCTTCTCGGATTCCTCTTGCCGATTCATGTTGTATGGTGCCAATCATCTATCGCTTATTTAGGCATTGATAAAGGACTTTCAAACGATTTTGTAACGGCTATCTTTCAGGATAGGGATGGGTTTATGTGGTTTGGAACATCCAATGGCCTAAATCGTTACGATGGATATGAATTTAAAGTTTTTAAAAATGACCCATTATCTAATAATACAATTCCCGACAATCGTGTAACCGCGATTGCCGAAAGTGCTTCCGCTCAGTTATATGTAGCGACCAAAAGTGGATTGGCAGTCATAGATGCCAATCGTTCAGTTTGTAAGCAAGTGTTGGTGCATTCGCAGAGAGAAAATAAACTTCTAAATTTTCCGATTCATCAAATAGAGAAGGATATGCTAGGTCAGTTATTTTTACAAGGCGGATCTAAAGGGCTTTTTAAAATTGAGGAAACGAAGGATGGAAGTATTGCGAGTAGGATACCTTTACAATATGCTGGCCAAAAGGATTTTGACTATCGTGTTTCAGCTATCTGCAAATCAGCTGATGCTGGAATTTGGGCAATCATAGATCATCTTGGTTTGGCATATTATGATAGCAAAAAGAACAGTTTTTCAATTGTAAAGCAAGGTGATTTCCAATCGACAACAATGGCTGTGTCAACAAAGGGAGATGTTTGGTTTGCCAGTTATCAAAAAATTAATTGTTATCATATAAAAACGGGCGAGTTTGAACAATATAACTACGATACGTATCGAAAAGCTATCGTTAACCTTTATTTTGGAAAAGACAAAAAGCTGTGGATATGTACCGATGGTGCGGGCATTCAAAAATTTAACACCACAACACAAACTTTCGAAGAGTATATTGGATTTGACCAAAAACAATTAACCAGCCGATCTGTGTTTGCTGTTTGGGAAGATAAAGATGATCGGATCTGGATTGGCACCCTAAGGGGTGGGGTCAATATTGTGGATCCGGTAAAAAGAAGATTTCAATCATTTAAACTTATTCCCAATAGCCAACGGGTAAATACCACCGATTTTATTTTATCATTTGAACAGGCCGATCGCGATCATATTTGGATAGGAACTGACGGGGATGGATTATATAAATGGAGTATAGCAGAAGGCCATTTGGTTAATTATACCTATTCAGCTCCTTTGCAGAGCAAACCTTCTTTTATAACATCCTTGATTCAGCATCAAAATGGCCAGTTGTGGATTGGAACCTATGATATGGGAATTGTAAAATTAAACGCAAAAACAGGCGAAATAAAGCATTATAGCTGTTACTATCCGAATACGCCCTACGCAAATAATGCTGTATGGCGTTTATTTAAAGACAGTAGGGGTACATTTTGGGCTTCAACCCTTGCCAATGGAAATGTCTATCGCTTAGATACCATCACAGATCAGTTTAAATATCTCGATTTACCAATAAATGACGTGTTGACGTTTTACGAAGATAAGGATGCTACCTTGTGGATGGGATCCTGGAATTCCTTATTTCGACTGGACTTACGTACGATGAAATACAAGAGTTATCAGATCGGTACTCCAATTCGTTTTATCCAACAAACAGAAAATGGCTTTCTCTGGCTTGGCACTGAAGGGGGCGGACTTTTACATCTGAACTTAAATACAATGAACTATAAGCGCTATACCGAAAAAGATGGACTTGTTAGTAATACGTTGTTAAATGGCTTACAGGATGCACAAGGTAACATGTGGATATCTTCACTCGACGGACTCTCCAAATTGGATTTACGAAAAAAGACATTTCAAAACTTCTACCAGTCAGACGGTCTCCAAAGTAACCAATTTAATTACAATGCTGCCATCAAATTGCACGATGATCAGTTGATTTTTGGGGGTATCCGTGGTTTCAATATCATTAGACCTAAGGATGTATTGTTTAAGACCAGTTTTCCTTCGTTAAAATTGACCCGATTAAGTATCGATAATATGGCGTATGAACAAAGTGGGCAGGAGAGGCAAATTGCTTTAAATGATGTAAAGCATCTAAAAATACCATTTGATAAGGCCGTATTATCATTTTCCTATGCAGCATTGGACTTTAGTTTTTCGGATAGGATCGACTACGCCTATTATTTGGAAGGTTGGGACAAGGATTGGAATTACGTCAATAAACAACGTACAGCCTATTACTCTAATCTCAGAGAAGGTACATACAAATTACATATTAGATCAACCAATGCAAATGGCGAATGGAATCCGACGGAACGAATTATCGATATAGAAGTTTTGCCCCCTTGGTACCGAAGTTTTTGGGCATATCTAGGATACTTTTTGCTACTCGCTGCGGTACTCTTTTTTTATAATAGGTATAGGGAGAATAAAGCGTTGTTGCTCTATAAAGTAAAGACTGCTGAGTTTGAACGTGATAAAGAACACGAATTACTCGAAGATAAACTGGCATTTTTTACCCATATTGTCCACGAGATCAGGACTCCATTGACCCTTATTGTAAATCCGATCAAAGATATTGTCGTCAAGTCAAAAAAGAATATGACAGATTCAGACGAGCTACTTTCTATTTACAATCATTCCAAGCGATTGTTAAACCTAGCGGATAAACTTCTTTTGTTTAGAAAATCTGATGGTAATTTAGACGAACTCGCAAGTAAGGTTTTTGACATTATAGCGGTTTGGCGAGAGGCCTTTGAATCTTTTAGGCAATTGGCCAGTGCTCGAAACATCACTTACTCATTTGATACAACTATTGAAAAACTAATTATAAATGCAGATTATGAAAAACTGGAAATCTGTTTCATCAATTTACTTCAAAATGCGCTTAAATATACAGACAAAGGAGGATCTGTCGCTGTTAAAGTGAGCCGTCTAAAATCCGAATTGATCTGTGATATCATCGATTCTGGACAGGGTTATCCAACCCATTTAACAGAAGAAATTTTTAAACCTTTTAAACGTAATTTTAACCTATTCAACCAAAGCGCAGATGGTTTTGGAATCGGACTGTTTTTTGTGAAAAAATTTATTACGCTGCACGAAGGTAAATTGGAATATACTGCAAATCCAAAAGCTGGAGCTACTTTTACAATACGATTGCCGATTCATCAGGTCAGCTCAGCGACGGTGGAGCCAACTGTCGAATTACAACAGGCTGCTTATGGATATCTTTCTTCTGCGGAAGAAGATAAGCTTGAGCATACACCTTCAATCTATCCAAAAAAACGACAACCACTTGACGAGTGGTATGAAGATGATATGCAGGAGAAAATACTAATTGTAGATGATAATGAAGATATGTTAAACTATATTGCTGGAGTCTTTTCTGACAAATATCAGGTTATTAAAGCAGACAGTGCAGAAATGGCAATAACTGTGTTAGAAAAAATAGAACCAAGTATCGTCATCAGTGATATCATGATGGGTGGAGACTCTGGAATCGATCTCTGCAAACATATGAAGAGCAATACAAAGCGGAGCCATGTCCCTATTATTTTGTTAACTGCAAGTTCGTCTTTTGATGTTAAATTAAAAGGGATCGAAGTTGGAGCAGATGACTATATCGTTAAACCTTTTGATAAAGAGTTACTCGTGGCACGTGTGGAAAGTCTGATAGAAAACAAAAATAGATTGCATACCTATTTTTACAGTGAAATCACGTTGCAGTCCAAAGATCATCAGGTTCCTACAGCCTTTAAAGATTTTCTTCAACGCGCTATCGCGGTAGTTGAAAAGCATTTATTGAATGAAAATTTTACGGTAAAAATGCTTGCCGACGAGCTAGGTATGAGCCATTCCAATATGTATAGAAGAATAAAGTCTATTTCAGGTAAATCTGCTAATGAATTTATCCGTTATATCCGGATGCGCCGCGCAGCGCAATTGCTGATTAGCAATAAAACGAATATTAATGAAACCGCTTATCAAGTAGGCTTTAAGGATATAAAACATTTTAGACAGCATTTTTCCAAAATCTTTGGTTGTTCGCCCTCTGAATACCGAAAGCGGTATAGCCACCTCGGAAATTTGTCCGATAATAAGAGTTAAATGTGACGGATTATCTAAAAAATAATAGAGCAGAAAAACAGTAACTCTCATGAGAAATCCTGTATTTCTGCTCTTTTTATACAGCTAGCTTGCTATTGATAAGCTCCACTGTGACTGGTCATACCGTCTTTCCGCATAGCTTCTATGATCAGGCAATTGTAGACGTAGTCCCAACTAGAACTGACTTCTGAATTTTGATTTAAGCCATAAGGCCACCAATGCATGCTATCGCCACTAAGCACGACTGATTCATCTAAAGTGATCATCTTTAGCATTTTGTTGGCATTTCCCAAACTATATTTGCCATTTACAATGGCCTGCGACCACCAGCTGGTCGTTCCAGTACCCAAGGTATGATTCATCTCATGCAACATGGTACGGATATTTTGGTATCCTTCACCCGAACCAAATCGCATCCAACCCTCATTGTTAGCGTCGGCTGTCGGTACGCCTGGATCGTAGTTGAGATAAATGTGTTTGGTAGCAGAGGTATAATTATTGACATACCACACTGCACTGTCGAGGGCTACTTGCAAACGTTGATAAGCAGCAAGTTGTTGCGCCGTAGGGTTATCGGCTTTATTAAACGTATAAGTTACTTTACCCTTAGCAATCGTATGGAACGCAATATCTGGACCGTAGCTTACACCGGTTTCGTTGATTGCATAAGCGCGTAAATGATAGTTCGTGCTTGGATTAAGATTGACTATACCTAGCCTAAATTTTCCAGTACCTTTCGAACCGTTCGTCACTTTGTGATCATTTAAAGTCGGTTTTTCTTGTAGGCTCCAACATATGCCTCTTTCCGTAATGGCGCCACCGCCGCTACTAATAATATTAACGTCATAATAAGCCATTGATGATCCCACAATAAAGATCGGATTAGTGCCAAAGGTAACCGATTGTATATCGGCAGTGGTCAATACCTGTTGTTCGCCGTAAGCAATTCCGCCCTTATTTTTGGCGTAAGGTCTAATGTAGTATGTTTGCGAGGGGGCAAGGGATGTTAGTGCCACACTAAATTCACCAGAACCTTTACTGGAAGTTGCTTCCATCGGATTATTGTCGATTGTCGGATTCGGATCTTTACTCCAGCAGATGCCACGACTGGTAACAAGTGCACCACCTTTGTTGAGCACTTTTCCTGTAATCATAGCACCTGTAGTGGTGATATTGGAAAAGGCTAATTTACCAAGCTCAGCAAGCGCGCTATCATCCGTTTTTTCCGTAGGCTTTACCATACTGCTTTCGGGAGTAGCTTTTTTACAACCTGCTAAAGTGCAGGCTGTAAAAAAGACATAATAAACTAATCTATTCATCTATTTGGTTATAATTTTTCAAAGATCATATTGCCAGAGACTTTAAAATAAGAGCCGTCTGAAGCGGTTCCATTCATGTTTCCTAGAAAACCTAAGGTTACAGGTCCCGCTTCTGTTACGGTAAATTCGAATATTGCACTGCTTCCAGATAGGGTTTGAAAGCCTAAGGCTGTATTCAAGGCGGATTGATCGGGTAAGGCATTGCCTTTTGCGGCGATGAGGTGAACGACACCTGCGCTGCCTTTGTCAATCTTTGAGACTGTAAAACGATATTTTCCGGGCTGTAGGTTGGTTGTTTGATAGATCTTACCATTAACTATCGGCGCTAAGTTGGGTGAGGGTGAGGCCCATTGCCACCAACCGGCTTCCAAAGATAAACAGGCTTTTTTATCCCGAATCTCAATTCCGCCATAATATTTGCCGTCAGCTGTCTTGAAGTTCTTTGCCGCATCATTCACAAGCCACACAGCCGGTGTACCCCAGCGATCGCCGCCCATGGCCGAAGTCTCGAAAGGAAAGTTCATGTTTTTTAGATAGACCTCTTTTGGCGATATATTTGCGGAATAATTGGTGTAGAATGTGTCGATACTTAAGGAATCCGGAACAAATAATGTACGGTAGCGCAGTGGTTTGCCAGGCATAAAGTCTGCTAAAATGCTTTTGCCAAGTTTAATGGAGTCTCTTTGTATAATCAATTTACCTGAAGTATTGGTATACTCCACTTCCGTAAACTGAGCACCGCTGGTCAGATCGATCCCCCCCCAATTGACGGTGGTTTTTTGATCTCCTGCGAAATAATCAACAGCATACATTGGTCTGTTGATAAGACCTGAACTAAATCGTTCACCATAAGACACGCCAGTCTTAAATACACTTAGCGACTTGTTGCCTTGGGCGTCGTAGGTGATAAGTTCAAAATTGTGTACCCCTTCGCTTATCTTGAGCGAAATTTTTAAGGTATCTACGCCTGCTGTACGATTGACTTTTACCTCAGTCGAATCTTGCCGATTATCCCAGTATATTTTGAGACGCTCCACTTTGGGGTCTGCCATAAATAATCCAGTAATATAGACGCGCTCTTTACCCGAGAAGACCTTTACGGAATCAATTTTGCCGGTGTAGGAAATTTCACCGCCTTCCAGGTACTTTTTATAATCATCACTCTTTGAACAGCAAAGGAAAGAAAGCATGGCCATGCTAAGCAAGGGCATGATAAAGAATGTTTTAATATGTGGTACTTTCATCATAGTCTAATTGATAATAAAAAAGTGATCTTAACGTGGATCGCCATAAACCTGTAATTCGGCGATGGACATAAAAGAAGATCCTTGCCAATTTTTAATAGTCTTGATGCGCAGATAACGCACCTTTGGCGCACTGACATCAAAGTCAAAGCTTAAACCCGCATTGGCGAGTTGGTAATCTTCATCTGTTTGTTGTCCCATAGGTAATCCAGAGGGCTTTTTGCTTTCAAATGTACCCAAACGCGTCCAGTTGTTCCAGCTTCCGTCCGAAGGCGGGTTGTCCGAACCCCATATTTCAAAAAATCGCACGTTTCCACCATAATAATACATACGGCCACTGTTGGTGTATTCTGGATAGTCCCAGATCACAATGCGGCTCATTTTGGCCAACTTACCGGTATCAAATGTAACCCATTGTGGACCGTTCACAGTGACATCAGTCAACGATATGTTGGGCCAGTTAATAATGTCCCCATCCCACATTTTAGAAAGTCCCGTAGAAGAATATTGTTGTTTAGAATCCGTCGGTAATGTAACTGCAGTATACCTCGATTTTGGAAGTGGCTGTTCAAACAGCGGTGTCAAGGTGGTGACCAGTGTATCAGTAAAATTCATGTACTTGTCTCTTACGGTAATCGCAAATTGTTTGGGATTAGGAGCAAAACCGCGGATCGTACGTGAAATCTGTTTTGCGGAGGTGTAGATATTATCGACAGAAGGCACCCATTCACCCAAGGAGTCAACCATCACCATCACCGTTAGATTTTTTTCCGACTCGTTTTCAGCCGTGATCCGAATGCCACCAAAAGCTGGAATGGCCTCCAAACTTCGGAAAGTATTCCAGATCGGGTTTTCTAAAGGAGTTACGGAGACTTCGATCGGCGCCGAACTGACTTCACTTCTATTTACGGCATAGAGCTTAATTGGATGCGGATTTGTATCTGCAAAACCTTCCACCAACAGTGAGTTGTTATAGTAGGAGGATTTTACCTCCATTTCTTTGCCCGATTTTAATTGGTAGACAGCTTTGACATATAATAGATCCTGATCCTTTGGTAAGGTATAGGTAATCCGTGCGGCCCCAGCCAAGTTTTCGACTTTCACATTACTCACTTGACCTGGTGCTGCGCTGTTTACGACAGGGGCAACCTGAATTTCTTCTTTACAGTTTTGGAATAAGATGCAGAAGAAAAATATAGCCTGCATCATTTTTCTGTTTATATTCATATCGTTATGACTTTAAGGATAAAATTAAAAAGCGCTACCATCCAAGACTTTGTGTCAATGAAGGATTTACGGTTAATTCGCCTTGAGCAATTGGCCAGAAATAATCTCTAGGCGCTACAAATGTCTGCTGAAATAAGGTTCTTATCTGGTAGTAATCTGCGCTGACCTCTTGGTTTACACTCCATCCGGTAATGTTTTGGTTGAAGTATTTGACGGCCAATTTCCAACGTCTTAAGTCCCAATAACGTTTCCCTTCAAACGCCAATTCGATCATGCGTTCGCGTTGGATAATTTCGCGAAGACCTTCTTTGGTTGTCGGCTTGTCAGGGTTTGAAGAAAATTGACTCCAAGAAGATAGTACACCTTGAATTCCTGCACGTTCACGAATGCGGTCTACATATGTGTATACTTCATTGGAAGGACCATTTGCCTCATTTAATGCCTCTGCGTACATCAGATAAATATCACTTAACCGCATGTTCGGCCAAGGGTAGGACTTATAACTGACTCCGTTGCTGCTAAATGCTTGCTCCCAATTGACTAATTTTTTAAGAAAATATCCAGTTTCATTGATCCATCCATGGTTATTCGCGCCGGCAGGCTGATTTAACTTTGCCTGCACATAATAAGTGTCTTCATCTGAGAGGCTTTTAGTATCAAACTTAAACCAGATACCACCGTCAAAACCCAAGTCAGCATAAAAGCGTGGCTCGCGGTCAAAGTTTAGACGTGCCGTGGTATATCCTTCTTTGATATAGTAGCGATCTGCAGCGGTGGCCACACGTAAGGTTGACTTATCGTTAAAGTCTAACGTTTTATCCTCGTTGATGGGTACACCATTTTTTGTATAAAACATTTCCGCAATTTTTAGCGGTGCGCTGAGGTGCTGCCTTGCTGTACCGACCACTGCCTCTGGAGTTAACAGCGGCATCGCATCTCGCTGTATATTCCATGCCTGATAATTGGGGTTTGCCCAAATGTGTTCAGCAGACCAGCGCTCATTGAAAGCTAAATTAATGCCTAGCACCTTTGCTGTTGCATCGCTCATCTTAAACTGCCCATATTCAGCCTTATTGAAAGGGAAGAAACGGATACCCGCTGCATCGGCAGATTCAATTGCAGCTTTAGCGGCCTCCGCAGCTTTGGTCCATTTTGAGGCATCGTATGAAGGATTGAAAAGCTGTTCACCTTTGCTATTTCGCATCGACTGATAATCTGTATTTCCGTTGAATAAAGGGCTTGCCGCAGTGAGCAATACTTCAGCTTTTACAGCCTGAATGATGGGTTTAGTCACCCGGCCTAATTCTGCTGCTTTGTTCGGAATAATTAAGGGGACAGCTTTTTGCGCTGCGGAATCTAACAAAGTAACGATGTAATTGACAACCTCATCCACAGGACGTTGTTCTACGCGTACAGCTGACTGGTTTGCATCAAGTGATATATTATTTTCAACCACAGGAATTGGACCATATTGACGGAATAACAAATAATGATAATATGCTTTTAGAAACAGTACTTCTCCAATCCATCGCGAACGATCGTCAACGGAGAGATCGGGTACTTTGGATAGATCAGAAACATTTTCCAAAAAGATATTGCAATCTCGGATAGCGGTCCATAAGCCACCTCTCCAAGAGTCTACTAGCGGTTGGTTCACATTTTGCCCGCCGCGCGCGATTCGCCAGTTGTTAGCCGGATAGATTTCACGTTGGGCGACAGGTAGCCAAACTTCGTCGCCAGCGAGAAATCCAATGTTGCTTTGAGCATCCGAATTATTGGGTAACCATGCATAACAAGTGAAGAGAAATTTCTCAGCTTCATTTCGTAAGGAAAAGGCATTGTCAATTGTCGCCACGTTGTCTGGAACGACGTCGATATAATCTTTGCAGGCAGAAACACCAAAAGCACTAAACAAGAGGCATGCTAAATAGGTGGCTGTCTTTTTCATATTTTTATTTTTCATTATTTCTCGGTTGTAGTTAACATTAAAAGCCCAGTTGTAAACCAATGTTGTAAACGGACTGAATCGGATAACCTATTCCTTTTCCTCCCATTTCGACATCCCACATCTTAAAGGAGCTTAAGGCAAATAAATTCATTCCGTTGGCATAAACCCGTAGGTTTTTCGCTCTGATACGTTTCATCAGACTTTCTTTAAAAGTATAGCCGACTTCGACTGTTTTCAATCTCAAGAAAGCTCCACTGCGCATCCACCAGGTACTTCTCTGATTATTATTTGCAATTATGTTTTCACTTAGGCGAGGCCAGAAGGCATAAAGGTTACGGTTTTCCTCACTCCAATAGCTGTCAGCAATGACCTGTAAAAGCCCATTTTGTGAACCACCATTTAAATAGAAAGGAGAGATATTCTCAGAATTTATGAAAAAAGAAGAGCGTGCAGAACCTTGAAAGTAAAAGCTAAAGTCTAAGCCCTTTCCACCCACAGTACCACCAAATCCATAGATCATTTCAGGTGTCGTTGGGTAACCTATTGCGACACGGTCTAGGTCTGTAATCTGTCCATCGCCATTGACGTCACGGTATTTGATATCTCCTCCAAGATAATCCAACCCTGGTTTTCCGAACTGTACAGGAGAATTCAGTACTTCTTGATCATCCACAAATAGACGCTCAGCGATGTAACCAAACTCTTGGGATGCTGAAGTTCCTACCGTATAGCGGCTAGCCTCTTTGTAAGCAGGTTCATCCACAATCAATTTTTTGCTCACTGCATAGGTCATCGTGCCCCGACCCTGAATATACCAGCTGTCGCCGAAATTCTTATTATAATTTAGCGTAAGATCGACCCCTTTACTTTCTGCTTTATTGGTATTGGCAACAATAGGAGCCCGCAGCCCCATGGTACTCGGTATATAAGATCGACCAGTGAGAATATTGCTCCGTACCTGTTTGTAAACATCTACATTTAATTCGAGGTCTTTAAAGAGGCCTAGTTCAAGTCCTAAGTTTGTCTGCCGCGATCGTTCCCAAGTGATATCCTGATTGGCATAACGACGAATGGCAATGGTCGGTCTGTTATAGCCCGAAAGCTCACCAAATGCGATCGGAAAATCGTTCATATTTACATCAGATAAATAGAAAAAGCGATCTTGCGAACGGCCTATCTGATCGTTACCAGCAAAACCATGCGTGGCGCGAATTTTTAGTTTTGAAATGACCTCTTTGACAGGTTCAAAAAATGCTTCGTTGGATATATTGTAACTAAGCCCAAAGGAAGGAAAAAAACCTAAACGACGATTTTTGGCAAAGCGTTCTGAACCGTTGTAACCAAAGTTGAATTCGGCAATATAACGATCATCGAAATTGTAAGAAAAGCGACCAGATAGACCAATATTGCGTGAAGGTAGCGAGAGTTGCAAGTTTCCGGCATTTCCACTCAATGAATTCTGAACTAATCCGATGACTGTGGCACCTACATTGTGCTTGCCAAAAGCATGATTATAGCTCGCAATTGCATGTGCGTAAAACATCGAGTTGACTTCTTTTGCAGATTCCGAATAATCGAGGTATTCGGTACCGACCGTACCGATCGATCCCAGTGAGCCATCGTTCATGACGCGCAGGCTTAAATCGCCATAGGCATCAGCAGATGCGGTGTAATAGAAAGGGTTATATTTTCGGTTTACTTCAAAATAGGCATAGCGTTTTAGGTAAGTCATGGCTGTAAGGCTCAAACCTGGAATCAATGCATTCAGATTTTGATTAATTTGGATTTGCGGCATTATTGTAGAGGTATTAAACTCTTGATAACCACGGACCATTTCGGCATACGGATTTACAAATAAACCACCATTTCTATTGAGTGCATTACCAAATAAAGGATGATTCATGTAAGGCATATACGAAGATGGATAGATCGCAGGGAACATGACAGGATTCGACCATATTGCCCGTCTGAACGTAGCTGCTCCGCCGTTGATACGGCTCCCGTTTTCATCTGTACTACCTATAGGTCCATTGTAATCGTCAAATTGCGCGTATACCCGTACAATACCAACCGTAGTAGGCGTAAAGTTGATATCAATATTCGAACGGACTGAATAATTTTTTAACTTGATATTGTTATTGAAATTGTTGATTCCATTCATCTTTAAAATACCATTATCGATATTATAGGTTCCCGACAGATAGTACTTTGCTTTTGCTCCACCGCCACTGATATTTAAGTTGTTGCGCTGGTTTAATGTGTAGTCTTTTATGAGTTGGTCAATCCAATTGTTATTTGGATACAGTAGCGGATTGTCTCCGGCTCGTGTGTGATCAATTTTGTTCTGCCAATAGGGAAGTCCTTGTCCGCTGGCGGCATCTGCTGGTCTAGTTAAATAAGCCTCGTTGGCCATTTCCATATAGCGGATGTTGTCTGCAAATTTAAAATTGCGCGTATTCGTAGAAATATTACTTTCGGTGCGGAATTCGAATTTTGTAACACCTTCTTTCCCCAGTTTCGTTGTGATCAGTACAACACCATTTGCCCCGCGGGCACCATACATTGCTGCTGCATTGGCATCCCTGAGCACAGAAAAGCTCGCGATATCGTCTGGTTGCAAACGGGCCATGTCGGTAGGTGAGGACTCGATGTTATCGATAAGAATCAGCGGGTCCTGTTTTCCAGTTCCGAAACTTCCAAGTCCCCGAATAAAGAAATTGGCATTGTCAGATCCAGGCTCACCGCTCCGTTGAAAGGCAATCATACCAGCAACCCTTCCCGCAAGCATCGTTGTCAGGTTACTTGTTGGTCCTTTTAATTCCTTGGGATTAATTGTGGTTACCGAGCCGACGACAGACGCTCTTTTTTCACGTTGTCCAAAACCCGTAACAACAACATCATCAATAACATTTTCGTTTAGTTTGATTTGAGCATCTAAGGTGATGGTGTTGTTGGCATCTATTTTTTTTCCGATCAAGGAAATTTCCTGGCGGGCATAGCCGACACTACTAAATACTAATGTTGCCGTTTTGCTGGCATTTAGTACATATCGACCATTTCCGTCCGTAGATACGCGAAGAGTGCCTCCCAAAACACTTACCGTGACGCCTGATAAAGCTGTACCGTCATTTTCTGAGGAGACCTTTCCTTGTACCCGAACTTGTTGAGCAAGGGCTGCAAAACAAGTTGCCGTCATTAGAAACATAAAAATTCCTAGACGAGATTTAATCTTCTTCCATCTTTTCATTAATAAGAATTTTGGTTATAAATTGAGTTATGTTAATACAATTATCGTCACAACAAACTGTATAATTCGAGGGGATTTACAGCAAAAGAAGGGGGTGAAATCGTCTTTTTTAGCATGTTTTGTGCCGAATCTTAGCGCTATGAGGTTCAGCAAGTTTTCTAACGTATTCAGCATACAAGAATATGGGAGACTAAGGACCTTTACATTAATTTCATCGACCGCTGTTTCAAATGCGATGATTAGAGCCATTTTGTACAAAAATGAACCATTTCTGAACGATTCAGTACCCCCGTAGCAATCGACTATAGCTATTTTTGCACCGTACCTCAATAAATCATTTTATTATTAAACCAGCCCAATAAATGATAAAGTGTAGTAATGGGCTGCGGAAAAGGGGAACAGCAACCAATCACCAATACACATCATAATATATTCTGATACGAAATGATAAACAGGAAAATAATCTCTCATGGTATAGTAAGTATTTTGTCACTCTTATTTTGTACATCCGCTTTTTCTGGCTTTTCTCAGAAAAATAAAAGCGATTCAAACAACTCTGCGTATATCCTATTGAAGCCAAAGTACGATGGTCAATCAGTCTTGCGCAATCCTTTAAATGGCTGGGTAATGTATGCGCCGCGGAATGCAGATGATACGTATTGGGATATCGAATATTTTGTGCCAGCCTTGGGTAAAAAAGTAAAAGTCATTGATTACGCTTCGGCATGTTATGTACGTACAAGTTGGTCATCGCTGAATCCCAGTGGCGGTGTTTATGCCTGGAATAATCCGAGTTCTAAAATAGGTAAGCTTCTGAAAGGGGCGCAGAAGAGAGGGCTACCCATCGCGCTCCGCATTGTGGTTGATGGTCGCGACCAAGGTCAAAATACACCCAAATTTGTTTTTGATCAAGGCGCTAAATATTATCTGGAAAATGAAAACCATCCAGATAGGCAAACTCCCTATCCGCAGGATGCGGTATTCAGAAAGTACTATAGCAAATTTATAACCGCCTTAGCTCAAGAATTTAATGACCCTGAAAAAACTTCATTTATTGATGCGTATGGCTTGGGAAAATGGGGCGAGGCACATTATGTAGTTTATGAAGATCCGAAAACAGCAACTCCCGAAAGTACTGAAAAAATAAAGGAAGAGACCTTGGAATGGGTAACCAACTTATATGCTAAGGCCTTTACCGAAGTACCTTTAGTTATTAACTATCACCCGCTTGGTAGGGCATCCCGAAAGTTGGGGAGCTGTAAATCCAAACAGCGAACGCTTATTGGATAAAGCCATTGATAAAGGCTATAGTCTGCGCCAAGATGCTTTTGGTATGACAGGTTATTATCAGAGCTGGGAAAAGAATTTTGCCAAGAAATGGAACTTCAAACGTCCCATTATTATGGAGGGCGGCTGGATTATTGCTCCGGGCAAGCATCGTTATTGGACAGATCCCAGTGGAAAATATAGAGAAGGGCACGACGAGGATGTTAGGAAGGGCGAGTTTGATTTGTCGGCTGAAGCGCATGTGAATATGATGGATTTCAGAGCGGGAGGGGAAACCGAGTCTTGGTTTAAGTCCTTTGATCTGGTTCAACGGTTTACTGCAGAGGGGGGATATCGTGTCTATCCGGACCAGATCAAATTACCTCAAGATATCCGTTCCGGTGCTGCAGCCTTAATTTCCCATCGTTGGCAAAATATGGGCTGGGGTTACCTACCAAATAATATTCCGCAGTGGAACTATAAATATAAAGTAGCTTTTGCGTTGTTAGATGCTAGCGGGAATGTGAAGAAGATTTTTATTGATCATCAGAGCGAACCCTCTGTATGGTTGAAAGGTGCTGGTGTGAATTACAACCTAAAAGTAAAAATAGATCTACCTGCCGGAATTTACAGCTGGGCTGTTGCCATTGTGGATACGACAAAAGATAGTAAACCAGCAATTCAACTCGCACTCAATGAAGAGTTAACTCCGCAGGGATGGACCAAACTGTCGGTTATACGGGTGAAATAGAAAATGAAGATTGTATAAAAAAATAACATCTATTATGGTAAAGCTGATCAATCTATCTTTAGTATGGTCTCTATTTTTTAATCTGTTAGCATTTCATCTTGTTGCTCAGCAAAATATGACTAATGTGTATGGTAGGCGTGTACAATTATTAAATGGTAAGTGGGATGCCATTGTCGATTTATATGACCAGGGTAGGAAAAACAAAATTTATCTCAATAAAAAACCGGAAAACAAGACCGACTTCTACGAATATGCTTTCGAAAATGGTATTCGTTTAAACGTGCCTTCGGATTGGAACAGCCAGATGTCCGAACTTAAATACTATGAAGGTACCATTTGGTATGGCCGTAAGTTCGATGCAGTGGAAGCAAGCGGAGATAGGCTGTTTTTATATTTTGGTGCTGTAAGTTACCGTTGTCGTATTTATCTCAACGGCAAAGAGATCGGACAACATGAAGGAGGCTTCACTCCGTTTCAGGTTGAAATAACAGATGCTGTGAAAGAAAATGATAATTTTTTGGTCGTTGAGGTCAATAATACCCGTCGGATAGATGCCATTCCAGCAATGGCGTTTGATTGGTGGAACTACGGCGGCATTACCCGTGATGTTTTTCTAGTCAGCACACCGAAAGTTTTTATTGACGATTATTTTATCCAATTGGACAAAAACAAAAGCGATAAAATCAATGCTCAGGTAAAACTTTCAGAAAAGTTGGCCAATTCTTTCGTGACCATCGAAATACCAGAATTACAACTAAAACGAACACTTGAGACGAACGCTTTTGGAGAAGTAAAAACGTCTTTTACATCAACAGAAATCAAACGTTGGTCGCCGGCTGTACCAAAATTGTATCATGTCAAGATATCTACCCAAACAGACAAAATAGAAGAGGAGATCGGCTTTCGCAATATTGGGGTGAGGGGGGAAGATATCTTGCTGAATGGCCAACCTATTTTTCTGAAGTCGATTTCATTTCATGAGGAAATACCTCAACGTGAAGGCCGTGCTTTTTCGCAGTCAGATGCATTGATGTTGCTTTGTGAAGCTAAGGCTTTGGGCTGTAACATGATTCGCTTGGCACATTATCCACAGAATGAATATATCGTGCGAATGGCAGAAAAAATGGGTTTCATGTTATGGGAGGAAATTCCCATCTGGCAGGGAATCGATTTTGAAAATGAATCGACCAAGAAAAAAGCGGTTAAAATGATGCGTGAAATGATTGCGCGTGATAAAAACCGTTGCGCACTTACCTTTTGGGGGGTAGCTAACGAAACCCAACCTTCCGAACAAAGAAATGCTTTCATCAGGCACTTGATTGCAACATGCCGATCCATGGACACAACACGACTTATTACGGCTGCTTTTGACCTGGTTCGTTTTAATAAAGAAAAAGAAATCTTTGTCATGGACGACCCTTTCATTAAAGAGCTGGATGTGGTAGCGGTGAATAAATATTTAGGCTGGTACCACCATTGGCCAGTTTCCCCTGATAAAGCTGTATGGGACGTGGCAAAAGGGCAGCCTTTGATTATCTCCGAATTCGGCGGGGAGGCCCTTTATGGAAAGACGGGCGAAAAGGATGTTGCTAGTTCATGGAGTGAAGATTACCAAGCAACTTTATACAAAGACAACTTGAAAATGTTTAAGCACATTCCAAACCTACGCGGAATTTCACCTTGGGTGTTATTTGATTTCCGTTCGCCTTTCCGTTTTCATCCGACTAACCAAGGGGGATGGAATAGAAAAGGGTTAGTATCGGATCAAGGTTATCGAAAGAAAGCATGGTATCTTATAAAGGAATATTATGAGAATAATTTATAGAAATGAATGAAAGTAGAGAAAAGAGTAAATCACAAAATGAACATATACAAAACAGGTAGATTCAAATACTGTAAACTAATATGTTTACTGTGGCTTTTAGTGCATACAACGTTATTGGAAGCGCAAGATGTCGTGGATTTATCCGGTACTTGGGGTTTCCAGACTGATGTGATGGATTTTCGTAGGGGTTCGCTGTCGCCTCGGTATAATCACGTATTACAAGGGACGATTAAACTTCCGGGTATTACAGATGATTATCATATAGGGTATCAAACTCCCTATAAATATATTGACCGTCTGACCCGAAAATATGAATACATGGGTCCGGCATGGTACCAACGTGATATCGAAATCCCTGCTGACTGGAAAGGGAAAAAAATATTTCTCTATTTTGAACGTACCCATTGGTTGAGTTCGATTTTTGTAGACACCAAAGAAGTTAGCAGCATCGATTATGTCAGCGTGCCGCACAACCACGATCTGAGTGCATTTTTAAAACCGGGAAAGACGCATCGCATTACCATTTGTATCGATAATCGATTTCAGTACAATACGCACAAATGGAATCATGCACATACAGAATTTACGCAAATTAACTGGAACGGCATCTTGGGGGATATGAAACTGCTGGCCTTAGATCCGGTCTACGTCGACGATTTTCAGGTATATCCCAACATAGCCGATCAGTCTATAAAAGTAAAGTTAAAGGTAAATAATACGATTAAAAAGCAGGTAAATGGTAAGGTATCTTTTGCTATCTCTGGAACAGACTACAGCCTCAAGCATCAAATTGCCATCGTAAGTACTGATTCGGTAAATATTGTAGAGGCCAATATTCCCTTAGGTAAACGCATTAAACTGTGGGATGAGTTTAACCCAAATCTCTATCGGATTAGCTGCCAGTTGAATACTTCCGATGGTAACAATAGCTATACGCATGAGAAATCGACCACCTTTGGTATGCGCGAAGTAAAGCAGGGAAAAAATCATATACTGCTCAATAATCATCCGATACATTTACGAGGTAATGTAGAAAATGCGGTTTTTCCAAAAACAGGACATGCTCCGCTTGATGATGGCTCTTGGGAAAGAATTATGATGCTGATGAAGGACTACGGCATGAACCATTTACGTTTCCATTCTTGGTGCCCCCCGGCTGCTGCCTTTCGCATGGCAGACAAACATGGAATATATTTTGAGGTGGAAATGCCTATGTGGGGCAAAGATGCCGAACCGGACGAGGCAAGATATAACTTTTTTCGCCGGGAAATTAAAGCTATTTTAAAAGAATATGGCAATCACCCTTCTTTTGTTCTTTACTGCAATGGCAATGAAATTACAGGCAATTTCGACTTTATTGAGGAATTAACTGCCGAAGGTAGAAAAGCTGATCCCCGCCATTTGTATAGTGGTTCTACTGCGCGAACACGGGTTAAGTCAGATCAATATTACGTATCCCAACAAACCAACAAAGGTGCGGTGAAGGTTTATGAGGGGCTACCCGGCACCGACTGGGATAAGAATATGGAATCTGATGTAGATGTGCCTGTGATCTCGCACGAGTCGGGACAACGATGTATCTACCCAAATTTTGATGAGATAAAGAAATATGCAAACAGCCCCGTGGAGGCGCGAAATTTTGAGGTTTTTCGAGACCTATTGCAAAAGAATGGTATGTTGGATCAGGCAAAAGATTTCTTTAGGGCATCTGGTGCTCTGACGGTACTGGAATACAAAGCCGTTATCGAAGCCTTATTGCGCTCGGGTAAATCCGCTGGTTTCCAGCTCTTGTCGATGAACGATTTTCCAGGGCAAGGCTACGCTCCAGTCGGTATTTTTGATCCCTTCTGGGACTCAAAGGGACTGGTTACTGCCGATAAATTCCGCGAGTTTTGCGCGCCCACTGTCGCATTACTGCGGTACGAAAAAAGCAGTTTCTTCAATACAGAAACATTTAAAGGTAAAGCGGAAGTGTATAACTTTAGCAATTCCGTACTCGAAAATGCCACAATTAAATGGTGGTTGACGGATACCGCAGGCAGTGTATTGCAAAAGGGTACGCTTAAAAAGCAAACCATTGCCAACGAAAATGTATCGCCGGTGGGTGAATTTGAGGTTCCCCTAAAAAATATCCGCAGCCAAAAGGTTACTGTTCATCTTGCAGTTAATGATTCTATTAAAAATAGCTGGGACATTTGGGTATATCCCAAACATCAAAATCTGATGCAGTCTACAGATAAGGTTTTGTACACCGATGTCTATGATGATGTTGCAAAAAGCCAGCTGGCTCAGGGAAAAACGGTGGTTCTCTATGCTTCGCCAGACAAAATAAAAGGTCGAAAATCACTATTTCATAATCATTTTTGGAACCCTATTATGTTTGCTTGGGCACCAATGACGATCGGCAACCTGGTCCATCATCAACAGGGCATGTTTAAAGATTTCCTTACTTCATACCATACTGATTGGCAATGGTGGGATATCCTTAATCATGCAAAAGTAATTGAAATGCAAGATGCCCCACAACAACTTCGTCCGTTTATACAGGTCATTGACAGCTATGATAACAACCAAAAATTAGGTATAGGTTTCGAAGCCCAACTGAACGGCGGAAAACTTCTGGTAATGGCATTAGATACAAAGACCGATATGGATAATCGCCCGGCCACCCAACAATTGTTGTACAGTATGGATAACTATGTTAAAAGTGCGAAATTCTCGCCACAAGTTGCCGTGGATGAGACTTTTATTCAATCATTTTTAATAAAATAAAGAAGAGTTAAACGATGATAAGAGCATTTATCTGGACGCTAACAGCGTTTTTGTTAGGGCAATCCCTAAAGGCACAGGAAGTGATGGTAGAATGGAAAGCCGGAGTATCACAGATCTATAAAAAAACCGTCGAGGCTGAAAGTCCGTTATCTTTTAACGATTTGAACGTCGAATTTGGCTATGTGCTTTATCAGACCGAGATTACTACGGATGCCGAAAGTGAAGAACTAGCATTAGAAAATGTACGCGATTATGCGGTGGTCTATGTGGACGGCATGTTACAGGGAACTCTGACGGATCAAGATAGAAAACTGGTGATTAAAACGGGTTCGGGCACACATATACTTCAATTTTATGTGGAGAATATCGGGCGAATCACCTATGGGCCAGAAATTACAGACAATTCAAAGGGGGTGTTTGGTGCGGTTACTTTAGCTGAAAACGAACTGCATAACTGGAAAATGATCCCCTTGGATGCACGTAATTATCCACTTAAAAATCTGATTTTTGAACGAAGTGCACCCCCTAGTGGCCCCGGTTTTTACCAAGGTCAGTTCGAAATTAATCCGTCACAAAGCAAGTATCTTAATATGACAGGGTGGGGGATGGGAGAAGTTTGGATAAATCAAAAATATTTAGGGTCTTATTGGGAAGAAGAAAAACAACAGTCATTGTTAATCCCGTCAGATTATTTATTACCCGACCACAATGAACTGGTGATATTCGAACTAAAAAACAAGCAACAAACGAAGATAAATTTGTCTCCTACTCCTGTTTTTAAGTAGATTGGCGTTTTTTGATTGATTTGGATTTCACTTGCTGAAAAAGAACTTAAGCCATAATTTGGACGTGACTCTTTGTATAATAAAATGAGAATCGTAGTTTAACGGAATACTGTTCGTAAATAATATCGCTGAGCATTTTGATTGCAACTCGTATCGGTAAATCTCTGATTAAACTGTAAGCAGCTTTAGAAACATCTGTAAATGAATAAATACAGTCTAATAATTTGTTTTTTTATTTTCTGGGGACAATGTGTTCTCGGTATTGATCTTTCGAGATACCGGTTTCACCTCATGCCCGAAACTTCGTATTATGGCGGTATACAAAGCATTGCCAAAGACAGTTTAGGACGTATGTGGTATACCGGACCCGATGCACTTTTTATGTATGATGGCAATAGCTTTTATCAGTTAAACGATATCGTTTCGGCGATGAAGCCAAAGCAGAAATGGGGCTATGGTTCTTTAATTTGCGATAGAAAAGGAAATCTATTTTTAGCGTCGGGGCAGGGTTTGTTAAAATTTAATTACGAACGGTTTTCATTTCATATCGTTGTCCCCGGAGTAATTCGTTCAGTTTGTGTACATCATGATGGTCAAGTTTACGTGCTCTCGGAAAATAGTTTACTCCGCTATAATCCACAAAATGAACGCATAGAAAGTTTTTTGTTGCCCAAAAACAAGTCTTTTCAAAATATATTGAGTGTCAAAGACCAGGTATTTTTAACGCAAGATGCAATCTTACATACCGTAGAAATGTCTAAAAAGCGCCTTGTTCAGTTTGCGGATTTTAGCAATACAGCAAATCAGGTAAACGATGTAGTTGAATACCGTGGGCTATATTACTTTTTAACACCGCGGGGAGGAATACATGTCACAGATTTGACAGGTAATTTAAAGCAGAAAATTCCGGTAGCCGTTGCTGGAAATTCATTCGTTTTAACGAAAAAAATGTACTTAGACCAAACTGGGGTGATCTGGGTGGCTACCCAGGGTGGATTATTCCTTTATGATCCCGCCAATGAAGGTAGCAGCACCTTGCGGATGAACCTGAACGATATTTATTCATTGCCCAATAACTCCATTTGGACAATCTATCCCGATCCGGATCAGGGTGTTTGGATAGGTACTTACGGCGGTAAAATCGCCTATTGCTCGCTTTACGATTCGAGAGTACGTTACTTTAAACCGAGCCCTGGCGGTCTGAATCATCCCATTGTCAGTAGTTTTCAGGAAGATCATCTTGGAAATATATGGATCGGTACAGAAGGGGGGAGCCTAAATTACTGGGATAGGAAAAAAGATCAGTTTATCCATCCCGAAAAGTCGCAGGATAGGGGGCCAAGTCCCAATATGATTAAGCGGCTTAAGTTTGACGAAGCAAGCAAGAGCCTGTTAATTTCTGCCTATAATGGTGGAATTGGAAGTTATGATGTAAACAATCAGCGTTTCAGTAGTTTCGATTTCCGCTCTCCGGAAAGCCAGCAACTGCTGACGGTGTATGATTTTGCAAACGATCAGGAAGGTAACTGGTGGATGACAGATCCCGACAAATCATTTTTATATCGCAAGAACCGGCAAGGTCCGATAGAAATGGTTAGAATCAAGGATTCCAAAGGCAATAAGTTGAATCTAGAAATAGAAGCATTATATGTGAATAATCAAAACCAGCTCTGTTTAATTAGCCATCAGGGATTTTTTGTCGTAAATACCCATACGCTAACCGTTTTAAAGCACTATATGGTCAAGGATGCTTCCTATTCTGTAAATAATCTGTGCAGTTATGCCGTGGCTTCGAATGGCGATGTATGGCTAGGGACCTTAGGGAAAGGTGTAAACGTGCTCAAAAGAGACGGAACGTATATCAATTATAGTGCAAGTAATGGTTTTCCGGCAAAAATGGTATTCGGTATTTTAGAAGATGCTTTTACGAAAAATGTGTGGTTAAGTACCAGTGATGGTCTTTTTTTCTTCGATTTGAAATCCAGGAAATTTGAAAAAGCGAGATTCTACCAGGAAGATAATATCGGTTCATTTTATATACATGCTGCTTACAAAACTTCTAAAGGCGAAATGCTGTTTGGCGGCACCAATGGCTTTTTACTTTTTGATCCTACGTACCTTAATAAAAATCCGCAAAAACCAAAAGTTTTCTTTACAGGATTTCTGGTGAACAATACCTTGGTGAAACCTGATGACGGATCGTCGATTTTGTCCAAAGACATTGGAAGCCTGTCCAACCAAAAGGGAGATAAGATAAGGCTTTCTAGTAATCAGTCTAATGTCGAAATTAAGTTTTCGGCGAATAGCTATCTATTTGCCGAAAAGAATCAGTTTGCTTATCGGATGTTAGGGCTTGGCGAAGATTGGCAAATTAGTCATCCCAACCAAAAATCTGTACAGTTTCTCAACCTCCCGGGCGGAGATTATACCTTCGAAATCAAGTCTTCCAACAATGATGGGCTATGGGGGGATCAAATATCACGATTATACATCCACGTCGATCCCCCATTTTTCTTGTCCTGGTGGGCCTATTGTTTCTATGCAGCTTTTGCATTTGCATTGCTGTTTTTTATTATGCGATATTATAGTGATAAAAGAGTTTTTAAGGAGCGGTTGGCACTTGAGCGTTTAAGAGAACACAATATGCAAGAGCTGAATCAGGCACGTATCGACTTTTTTACCAATATTTCGCACGATCTAAAAACACCACTAACCTTGGTATTACAGCCGCTTAAGCAACTCAAAGAGACTATTGTGGCCAATGATACTGCTTTGGTTTACATGGATTTAATAGAGCGGAATGTCACCAGAATACAACGCATGATTAGCCAATTGCTGCGTTTTCGGGAAATTGAGAGCCAAAAAATTACGCTCAATCCGCAGGTTGGTGATTTTATCAATTTTGTAAGGGATATATTTAGCCTATTTGAGCTCTACGCCAATAAAAAAGGCGTTGAAACCCATATCTCCGCGTACAAGGACAATTTATATGTTGCCTTTGATTATGATGTTATCGAAAAAATATTGACTAATCTGTTCTCAAATGCCCTAAAATATACACCCGATAATGGTTATGTGGGCGTACGTATCTATAACGCCACGCCCGAAGAAAAAGAACGGTTTTCTTCCTTAGATCCGACAGAAATCGAATACATTTCCATTGAAGTTATAAATACCGGCGATTGTTTTTCGGAAGAACAGATAGCGACGCTTTACACTTCTTTCAATCGCCTATCTTCTCATCGGCCAACTTTTGAAGAAAGTTCAGGACTTGGACTTGCCATAGTGAAAGAACTGGTAGAGGTGCTTGAGGGTAAAATATGGATGGTCAATAAGACCGATAAAATTTCATTTACCATTTCCCTACCTTTAAGAAAACAGGCCAGGGCAGGCGACATGCAACCTAACGTATACGATTACACCGTTTCTGAAATTGACGATATTATCACACAGGATATTGCAACGCCCGAAACAGGGGCTATCTCCATAAAAAAAACAGATAATATCCTGCTCATTGAAGATGACCAACAACTCCGGGGTTATTTGGAACAACGTCTGGCTGAAAAATATAATGTATATGCGGCAAGTGACGGAGAAGAGGGGTTAATAAAAGCTGAAAAAATCTATCCGCAGCTCATTATTACCGATCTAATCATGCCTAATCGGAGCGGTCTGGATGTTTGTCGTAGCCTAAGGCAAAACTTCAAGACTAGCCATATTCCCATTATTATGATTTCGGGTACCGGAGATGACAATCAGAATAAAATAAAAGCATTGGAATTTGGTGCAAATGTATTTATTGATAAACCTTTTCATATTGACTATCTGTTGCAACAAACAGAAACCATTTTAAGAAACCAGCAGGAATTAAAAGAAAAATACAGCAAACATTTTCAAGTGGATCCGTCCAATGTTACCGTCACCTCGATGGACGAGGAGCTATTAGTTAAGGCCATTCAGGTCATTGAAGAAAACATTGCTAACGCCAGTTATTCCGTAGAGGACTTTGTGGCCGACATGAACGTGGGCAGAACCATTCTATATCAAAAGATAAACGATATTGTGGGCATGTCGATCAAAGAGTTTATTCTGAATATGCGCTTGAAAAGAAGCGCTTATCTGTTGGAGAAATCAGATTTGACCATTGCGGAAGTTGCTTATCAGACCGGGTTTAACAATGCCAAATACTTTAGTGTCTGTTTTAAAAAACAGTTTGAACTGAGCCCTTCAGACTTTAAGAAGAAAGTTTCCAGCGGGAATAAATAAAAAACAACCAATTCTAACGATGATGAAAATAATAATTTTTAGAAGAGTTCTTCTCTTGAGCTATTTTATTTGCTTATGTAATGTGTTGCAGTTGACAGCAGCTCTCAACCAAGCGGTAGATGAAATCTATATCAGCCCTAATAATTATAAAACTGGAACGCAGTCTGAGCGAATACAGAGGGCTATAAATGCGGCAAAAAATAGTACCGGAAAAGTAGTCATACCGAAGTATGACGCCATAGCTAAAAAAAGTATTTGGCTCATTGATCAGGCCATTTTACTTCCTGGTGATTTTGAACTTGAATTGAATAACTGTACCATTAAGCTTTCTGATAAATGTCGGGATAATTTTATTCGTTCTGCGAATGCAGGACTGGGAATCAATACTATATCTCCATTAAAAAACATCAAGATCATTGGAAAAGGTAATGTCCTTCTAGAAGGAGCTGATCATCCAAGAGCTACCGGCGATCATAATAAAACACTATCGCTAAATCCCAGCAGATTTGACCAATCTTACGGCACTGATGCTGGCAAACCCGGAATGAATCAAAAGGGTGGTTGGCGTAATCACGCCATTATATTGGCTTATACCGATGTTTTTGAGGTTAGTGGCATTACATTGAAAGATTATCATGGGCATGGATTGGTACTAGAGCGCTGTACAAATGGTAAGGTAAGCGATATTACTTTTAACGTAAGGCAAGCCGTGAATGTGGATGGAACTGACCAACAGATCTTAAACCAAGATGGGATGGGCATACGTTTTGGCTGTAAAAATATTCTTATTGCAAATTGTAGAGGAAGAAGTGGAGACGATTTTATTAACATCGGTTTGACAGATACTGGAGTGGGAGCTGGAGAAGAAAATGTCAATGTGGTCAGTGGTTCGATATACAGGGGTGAAATCGACAATATTTCGACTATTTATCTCCAGAATTGGCAGGACTTTTATTCAATTTCACACCGTTCTATTCGGATTATGCCTGTAGGTAAACTCCGGATAAGCAATGTTTTTATTGACAATATGGTCATCAGTCCCTTGGCAAAGCAAGGCCTAGTCGTTGAGTATGCCGAGCATGTGAAAGGTTTGTTTGTGCGGAATGTCATCAGTCATCAACCTATAAAAGCCAGCGGTATTTCCCAGGCCAGTTTCAGAGACATCCTGTATAAAGGGCAGGGTGAAGCTATTGATGTGCAACGAAGTGATACGGTAGTTCTAGATCATGTAATGGCAATAAAAAATTAGTAATGCAATTGCTCGCAATCTTATTTGTTTAAGGCAAAAACACCTGTTTTTGCCTTTTGTACAAAATCAAACCATTTTCGTACAAAAACGAACCCTATGAATTGGTGATCAGTATAGTTTTGTCTTAACCAATTTTAAAAAGGAAAATATGTGTATGAAAATTATTCCCGACCACGTGATCAGGCTCGCGCAGGGTAATCCCAACTTTACAAAAACCAATGACATTACTTTTTGGAATATTGTATTTCGTCAATAGGTCGGAAATCGAAGCGTTGCGGAAGTTAAATTAGTCCAAGCCTATTGAAGCATAATTATTTCAAATATATGTTCTCTACGAGAAAGGGACAGTAAAGAACACAAGTAATTTTAAACTAACCATTATAAATCAATGATACAAAAGATACATATCTGGCTCAGGAGCTGGATAATGAGTGCTACCCTATTGGCGGTGGCATCCAATTACGCTTATTCGCAAGCAGCAGATCAAATGCAAGTCAAGGGTCAGGTGACTAACGATGCGGGAGAAGCACTTAAAGGTGTTTCGGTCATGATTAAGGGAGCGAGAAATGGTGTACAGACCGATTCAAATGGAAATTTTACTATCCAAGCGGCTCCCACGGCTACGCTACTATTTACCTATATTGGTTTCAATAGCCAGGAAATAAAAGTCAATCCATCAGGAGTCATCCATGTGAAAATGTCTGGAACGAATGTTTTGGATCAGGTCGTTGTGGTCGGTTATGGTACAGCCAAGAAAAAAGATCTAACAGGAGGCTTGGCTGTCGTCGGAAAAGAGCAGCTAGGTATGGTATCGACCTCCAATCTGATGGATCGCTTGGTGGGACAGGTGGCCGGTTTCTCCATTACCACCGGTGAAGCTGCGCCAGGGGCATCGCAAAGCTTGTTGATAAGGGGCGAAAATTCAATATCGGCCAATAATAGTCCACTCATTATCTTGGATGGTATTCCCTACAGCGGATCCTTGGCAGATATTGATCCCAATAACGTTGAAAACCTTTCTATCCTAAAAGATGCTTCCGCATCGGCTATTTACGGTTCTCGAGCAGCAAATGGTGTTATTTTAATACAAACCAAAAGGGGAGCGCTAGGTAGAGCGCAAGTAAACTATAAAGGTTTGATCGGCATGGCCGAGCCTATGCAGCGTATCAATGTCATGGGACCAAATGAATATATCCACTTCCAACAAGATATTGCCCGAATTAGGCAAGGCTATACTGGAGCGCTATTAGATCCTATCGCCGGGGATATTATTAGCGTAACAGAGCGCGGCAATTATGCGAAAGGCATTACCAATAATTGGCAAGATTACGTCTTTCGGAAAGCTTTGACCATGGATCATCAATTGAGCATTTCCGGGGGTACTGAAAACACAAAATATATGGCTGCCCTTGCAGCTTTAGATCAAGAAGGTGTAGTGTATAATTCCAAGTTGTCACGTTTAAATATAACCACAAATGTGGATCAGACCTTTAATAAATGGCTAACAACTGGTATAGGGTTGCAATATACCCGAAAAAGTGACGGTGGCATTACACCAAATTTGGAGCATGCCATTAAGCAAAGTCCTTATGGTAGTTATAAGGACGAATCTGGTAAGTATGTTCCTGAACCTATGGAGTACTCATTGATCGTCAATCCGATGCGTAACGTCAATGCGATTCAGGATAGATATAATAACAATTTCTTTCTTTCGGGATATGCCAATATTTTGTTGCCTATAGAAGGTCTTTCCTTACGATCAAATTTTGGCTATAATTATCGGAATGGATTTACAGGAACTTATTACGGGCGCAACACCTTTGAAGGCAGGGATCAGGGTACACAAGCCGGAGGAAGCGCTTCCATTAACAATTCTAATTATAACGATTATACCTGGGAGAACTTGCTTAAATATGAGCGGCAGATCGGCGATCATCGTTTTGATGTAACCGGTTTATTCAGTATGCAAAAAACAAAAAGCTGGTCGACGGGACAAAGCGGAGCTGGTTTTGTAACCGATGACACCGAATACTTTATGATCGGTTCGGCCAGCCGTCTTGTTTCCAACAGTGCTTCGTTGTCAGAATCAGCTATGCTGTCGTATATGGGCAGGATAAATTATGCCTACAAAGGTAAATATCTATTAACCTTGACCGGACGTACAGACGGAGCCTCGGTATTTGGTATCAACAATAAATACGCATTCTTCCCTGTGGCGGCGGCAGCATGGCAAATTGGAGAAGAGCGTTTTCTGAAAGATAACGTCAGATGGCTGGACATGCTGAAGATCCGTCTTTCTTACGGGGCCAACGGTAACCAGGCGATTACACCCTATCGCACCTTAGACCGCCTATATTCCAATGTAAAATATATCTGGGGCGATGATGGCACTGCGGTGACTACAGCATATTTGGCTGGTGATGGTGTGGGGAACCCTAATCTGAAATGGGAAACGACCTATTCGACAAATCTTGGGCTGGACTTTCAACTGTTTAACAACAGGTTTGGCGGAACTATTGATGCCTATCTTTCTAAAACGAAAGATCTGTTGATGACCCGTACCGTACCTATTATGAATGGGTACAATCGAATTTGGGACAATATTGGTGCAACTCAAAATAAAGGGATTGAGGTCACTTTAAATTCGGCGAATGTTAAAGGCGAAAATTTCCAATGGAATACGACTGCTGTATTTTCTCTAAATCGTGACAAAATCGTCGAGTTAAGGGGGGATGGCATAGATGATATTGCTAATAATTGGTTTATTGGTCAACCCTTGCGAGTATTCTACGATTATAAAATGATCGGTGTATGGCAAAATGGAGAAACCATTACTGTTGACGGGGCAGCTCCTGGGGCCGCCAAGCTGTATGATCGCGATGGTAACGGCAAGATAGAGACCAGTGACAGAGTGGTTATCGGATCTAAAAATCCACGTTACACAGCTTCTTTGGCCAACCGATTCTCGTACAAAAATTTTTATGCATCTGCTTTAATTACTGGTGTTTTTGGTGTTTGGCGCGACGATCACATGGCCAATCTTGGGGCCTGGACTTTCGGAATTACTAACTATGTACACGATGCAAATTATTGGACACCGGAGAATTCTAATGCAACGATTGTTTCACCGGGCTATCTCAATCCATTGGGGCACGGGTACTATAAAAAGGTGAGCTATGTGCAGGTGAAAAATATCACCTTCGGCTATAAATTACCGCAAAAAATTGCTAAAAAGGTGGGTGTAAATGGTATTGATATAAACGCCAGCATCAACAATCTGAATACGATTTCTAATATCAGAGAGGTGCTCAATTATGACAATAGCTGGATGGCCTCTTATCCAACGGCACGCTCTTATATGTTTGGCTTAAATATAAATTTCTAATCGAATAGGACATGAAAATAAAAAATATTATCACAACAAGTTTAGGGCTTATCATAGTGTTCACCTTAGGAGGCTGTACGAAGTTTCTGGAAGAAGAGCTCAAAACTGAACTGGCACCATCCAATACGTATACCAGTACCTACGGTTTCGAAGTGGGAAGTGCTGGTTTATACGCACTCACGCGTTCAGAATACAATACCTATGGTGAAGGTGGGGCGTTTATTCACAATGGCGCCTGTCCATACGAAGCCTTACAAGTATCAACAGATATCGCCGACGCAATTAATAGTGATGGTTCTTTGATGGCTTTTGCTAACCTCACACTTACCGCGTCAGAGCGGTTTGTGGGCACTTACTGGAATTGGGCATATAATCTTATTTCTTCTGCAAACTTGATGCTGGTTTATTCCGAAAAA
Source organism: Sphingobacterium zeae (assembly GCF_030818895.1). Classification (NCBI taxonomy): domain Bacteria; kingdom Pseudomonadati; phylum Bacteroidota; class Sphingobacteriia; order Sphingobacteriales; family Sphingobacteriaceae; genus Sphingobacterium; species Sphingobacterium zeae. Next base: position 4,593,675 of record NZ_JAUTBA010000001.1, on the reverse strand, counting down.
AACACCAATTGGGATACGCCGGAAGATAAAGCACGTTTCCAAGCCGAAGCTCGCTTCTTTCGGGCTTATGCTTATCGTACCTTGGTTTACCTTTATGGTGATGTACCCTATGTAGAAACCATTCTGTATGACTTTCAGCTTAATTTTACCCGTACACCCAAAGCCGAAGTGATCGGGCACATGGTAGACGACCTAAAGTTTGCGGTGGATAATCTGCCCACGAATCCGGACGGTGTTAAAGAAGGTAAGCTGACCAAATGGGCCGCAAGCCATTTGTTAAGCGAAATATATCTGTTACAGGGCAATCATGCCGAAGCGGAAAAGGCAGCGTTGGCCGTTATCAATAGTGGTTATTATAACCTTATGAAAAGTAGATATGGGGTGAATAGCGGTAAACCGGGTGATGTATTCAGCGATTTATTTTTGGAAAATAATCAAAATAGAAAAAGTGGTAATAAAGAAAGTATCTGGGTATTGCAATTTCAATTTAATACAATCGGTGGCGGAACCAACTCAGATGACTGGACCCGTAGGGCTTGGATACCAAATTACTCGACCATTACAGGATTTGTTTTAGCAGATACCTTGGGCGGTCGTGGTATCGCACAACTGGTTCCGATGAAATGGTGGGTTGGTACCACGGGTACTAATGCGACAGGCAACGTGGCCGGTATTTTTGAAGCAAATGATATCCGCAATTCAGGCCATAATATAAAACGCAACTGGTATTATAACAACGCAAACGAGACCTCACTTTATGGCAAAAAGGCCAATATTACTGAGCAAACTTGGTTTACGACAAAAAGCTTATTTCCGGCAATTACAAAATTCTTTTATGGACGGCCAGAAAATCTAAGTCTATCGGGTAGTTATAAAGACCGTATGAAATTTCGTTTGGCTGAAACCTATCTGTTGCTTGCCGAATCCTATTTGGGGCAAAATATGCCTGATAAAGCTGCCCAAGCTGTTAATGAGGTCCGGAAAAGGGCGGGAGCATCTGAAATTACGGGCGCTGAGATGAATATGGATTTCCTACTCGATGAGCGTATTCGTGAATTAGTCGGGGAAGAAAGCAGACGGTTTACTTTGGTGCGTACCAATAGCCTAGTGGAGCGTGTTAAAAAATATAATAATGCGATAAAGGATAAAATAACGGATAACAATATCCTGTGGCCAATTCCGCAGGTGATTAGGGATGCTAATACAGGAGCGCCATTCCCTCAGAACCCGGGTTATAATTAATGTTTATGGGAGGCTGTCCGAATCCTAATCGTATTTTCGGTAGCTTTCCATCTGACGAAAAAAGTATTTGCGCGAGTTAAGCGCATGATTCTATCCGAATGTTAGCAAAAATATAAATCAATGAAAATTATCAATTATTTATACAAAACCTTATTTCTCTTATGCATGGTGCTTTGCCAGTTATCCTGCAAACAGGAAATACAGGATATACCCAAAGTCAATGAGACAATGGAACTTCAGCCTTCTGCTGAGATTATTACGCTTGACGAGGTCAATTTGACCAAAGATATTGTCGCATTCAATTGGAAACCCGCAAGAGCGCAGTCAGATGATCATTTGGTCAGCTACAGCACTATGTTGGATGTGGTGGGAAACAATTTCGGTACGGGTACGGCCATATTTAACTATGAAGACGACAATGTATTTAGCAGAAGCTTTACTTCCGAACAATTGCAAAATTGGGCCAATGAAAAGTGGGGTATACCAACAAACAAGAGCTTTACGCTGGAGTTTAGGGTAGTTGCTCAATGGGAGGGCGGCGGTACTTTTGAAGCACCTGAGGTGAGGACGGCAAGAATTACAGTAAATCCAATCAAGACGGTTGTTTTTGATGCCGATAAAGTGTTCTTGAGCGGTAGCGCCGTTGGCGGAACTAAGGTGGAGCTGCCAAAAACATTGGAAAATTTAGATCAATATGCTTATGTATTGAATTTGCAGCCGGGCGAACTTGAAATTCCGGTCGAATTTAATGGAGAGACGAATTATGTGGTTACTGCCGATGGGAGCGCAGCAATAAACGATGGTGATGCGGTCGGGATAAAGATGAGAGAAACAGTATTCTCCTGGAAAATAGAAACTGCTGGTGAGTACCGTGTCGTGGTCAATATGCAGAAAGCTACCGCTACGATCTATTCGCCGGCGAAAGCACTTTCCGCAAAAACGGTGATATGGACAGGAGATCAACCTTATACGACCACCGTGACGGATTTATGGATGCATGGGAGTATTAATGGTTGGGGAACGCCTGTTAAAATGAATTGTCAGGTAAGTTTGGCCGATCCGCAAATTTTGGTCTATACTGGTGGTAAAGTTGGTACTACTAAGTTTATTGTGACCGGAGATAACAACAACAACAAAAATCTGGCTTACGCATTTAGTGCTCCGCCTACGTCCGACGGCGTCGCGCAAACTTTGTCTCTCACTTTGGGAAAAGTAACCGAAATGGGAGGGGGTACGGTAAAGGGTAATCGCGATTCATATTTCACCATTCCCGCCACCACAAATGTGTTGATCCTAGATTTAAGAAATATGACTATTGTGGCACTAAAACGATAAGAGATCCGGTAAAAAATACAAGTTAACCTCAACATTTCTAAAAGTGAAAAATATAACCTATAAAAAAGCCTATCTCAAAGCATGTATTGCTATGCTTTGCTTTCTAGCATTTTCATGCAAGAAAAATGATCCTGATATCGAAAAGGATATATACGGAACCTTGGTGAAACCCAGTTACAACAGAAGCTCTATGTTTCGTAATCCCTTAAACGGTTGGGTGATGTACGCTTCGGCTTCGGGAAACCCTTCTTATTGGGATACTCAATTTTATGTGCCTGATTTGGGTAAAACGGTCAAAGCGATTGATTATGCATCTGCCTGTTATATCCGTACCAGCTGGCGAACCTTTAATCCTGCAGATGGCGTGTATGCCTGGAGAGATCCTAGCACAGCAATCTACAAAATGATCAAAGGAGCACAAGATAAAGGATTACCCATCGCGTTTCGTATCGTTGTCGACGGTCGCGACCAAGGTGCAAATACGCCGCAGTTTGTTTTCGATGCAGGCGCTAAGTATTATTTGGCTAATCCTTCTTTTCCCGATAGAAAAACACCAGTACTGCAAGATCCTATTTTTAGGAAATATTATAGCAAGGTGATTGAAGAACTAGCGAAGGATTTTAACGATTTAAATAAAACCTCTTTTGTCGATGCCTATGGACTCGGTTTGTGGGGGGAAGGGCATAGTGTAATTTATGAAGATCCTAATAAGCCATCTGGTCAAAATATTGAAGTCATTAAAGAAGAAGTTGTTGACTGGATATCTGATGTGTATTCCAAGAATTTTACAAAAGTACCCTTACTGATTAATTATCATCGTCTGGTTGGTGACCCGTCGGGTAGTGGAGCTGCGAACCCCAATTCGGAGAAGTTATTGAATAAAATGATCAATAAAGGCTACAGTCTGCGTCAAGATGCCTTTGGAATGACCGACTATTACCAAAGCTGGGAGAAGAATTTTGCTAAGGTGTGGAATTTTAAACGTCCCGTTATTATGGAGGGCGGTTGGATAACCACAGGTACCCACCGTTATTGGACTGATCCCAGCGGTAAATATAGGCAAGACCATCCCGAAGATGTTCGGCAGGGCGAATTTGACAGTTCCTTGGAAGCTGCGGTAAACATGATGGATTTCCGGATCGGTGAAATTGAAAGCTGGTTCACCAAATCTTTTACCTTATGCCAGCGTTTTATTTCTGAAGGTGGCTATCGTTTATATCCTGATCGTGTTTACTTACCGGAGAAAGTCAATTCGGGGGCAGAAATGACAATTAACCACCGCTGGCGAAATATGGGCTGGGGATATTTCCCTAATAATATTCCCCAGTGGAATTATAAATATAAAGTAGCTTTTGCACTCCTGGATGAAGAAAACAGGGTGAAAAAAGTTTTTGTAGATGATCAAGGAGAACCTTCGACCTGGCTTAAAAATAACCCGATGACCTACGAATTGAAAGCTATTGTTGATCTTCCAACGGGCAACTATACCTGGGCTGTCGCTATCGTAGATACCACAAATGATAATCAGCCTGGGATACGGCTTGCGGTGAACGGTGATATGACCAGCACTGGATGGTTAAAGCTATTGGGAGTACAGATACTGTAATAGTTTGCATGAAGGTTAGTATGCAAAATTATTGTATGCTTTTAATTTAAAAGGGGCTGTCCTGATGGGATGCCCCTTTCTGATGTAATTTTTTATTTACATTGCCGGGGCACACCCCAGTTGACATCCCATTACGGATTCTAAGGTTAGATAAAATCTTATAATCCGAACGAAATAATTCTCAGACTATAGTTCGCCATTGGCTAGCATATGCCTATACATCGTTTTGCAATTTCCGAAGAATCCTGAACATGAGTTTTCTACATACGTTTCTGAAGTATGCGTAGCTACCACTTCGCCACTACTATTGTATACGTTTAATACGTAGACACATCTAATCAACCTTGAATTGTCTTCTTTTGTTTTGGCGGTGGTTTTAGCATCTACATTGGTTTTGGCTGCCCTGTAAGCAGTTGTTTTTACGTTGACATTTTCTTTGGGTGCTTTTGCATCTGTGCTGGCGAAAGCTGCAGTTGATAGCGTAGCTACGGCTATCACACTCATCACTAACTTTTTCATTTTTTTAAGTTTTTTTTGTTACATAATGTATGCCTTTTGAGCATATTTTAATTCTCTCCTAATAAAAGTAAGAACAAGAAAGTTGCGTGAAGTGAACGATTAGTATTCGTTAGAGACGATCTATTATTCGCCATTCCTTATTCAATATTTAGTTATTCAGGAAGCAGAAAGCTCTTTGTAATAAGTACTGCTAGTTCGTAAGCAATCTTCCCCCCTATCTATACCATTTGCGAAGTTTTCCTAACCATTCCATTAAAGATGGGTGTATTGTATCGTGGATTTACGAACAGGTGTCAAATACCTGTCCCCTCCGTATAAACCTCCCTTTGCACAATATACTTACCTGTATATTGGTTTGCTAGCGCATGCGGCATTTTTTTTGGAGCGTATGGTCACCATTAAGGGTAAAACTGAAGATATAAAATTATGGGCTTACAAATAAGTGACGTAAAGGGAATAACTACCTTGGTACGGGGAATAGGAAATACGCAATTAACATCGCTATGTTCACTCAGCTCCATCTTGGGTATGCAAATCTATGCGAAGATGGAAATGGGTAATCCGAGTGGTAGTGTAAAAGATAGGTCGGCTACAAACATTTTAGTTGAAGCCATTCGAAAAGGTGATATCAATAACGAAACGACTATTATTGAATCTTCTTCTGGTAATATGGGTATTGCACTGGCGCGGCTCTGTAAGCTGCTTGGCCTCGATTCTTACATCGTTGTAGACCCCCATATTAACCAGCATGCGAGGAAACTTTTGAATGCTTTCGGCGCAAATATCGTCGAGGTAAATGAGAGAGATGAAAATCAGGGTTACCTCGGCAACCGTCTAAAAAAAGTCCAGGAGCTTTTGGACAAAGTTCCCAATAGTTATTGGACGAATCAGTATGGTAATCCAAATGTGCATATTGCGCATGAAGGTATATTTCATGAAGTAAGCAGTCAACTCAATACTGCTCCCGACTATATGCTGGTTGCCACGAGTACATGTGGTACGATCCGTGGCATTGCAGACGCGATTGAGAAAACAACCGCTTCCACCAAGTTGATTGCCGTTGACGCAGTGGGTAGCATTCTTTTTGAAAATAAGCCGAACGCTAGAAATATTCCGGGAATGGGAGCAAGCCATCCCTCTGCATTTTTGCAAAAACATCAGATCGATCATTATACATTAGTTTCAGATCTTGAAGCTGTAAAAGGTTGTCAATTATTGCGCGAACGCGAAGGTATGCTCATCGGTGGTTCTTCTGGAGCGCTAGTAGCCGCACTCCATAAATTAAAAAAACAGATCCCGAAAAACTCTTCAGTAGTGCTACTTTTCCCTGATAGTGGCGAGCGCTATCTCGATACCATATACAATGAGGAATGGGTACAGCAAACATTTAAAGAAGTATTGGTATGATTTGGAATACGCAACACATTAATCCACAACAAGACCTATATTCCTATTATCAAGAACGAGAGCAAAAAAAATTGCAGCCACACGGGGATAATACAATTGCCATTGTTGGGGGTGGGCCGAAGGGCTTGTATGGCCTCAATCATTTCGTTAACCGTGTGCGTATAGACCGAGCTACAAAATCCTATAAAGTGCTATGGTTCAACAACGATGAGCTATTTGGATGCGGCCCAAACTACAGCATACACCAACCTGATTACCTGTTAATTAATTACTGTATTGGCCATTTGAATGCTTTTCATGATAAGTATAGTCAGAAAGAAGATCAACAAAATTTTATGGAGTGGCTCAGTAAGGTGAAATGCATAGATACAGATGTCCAGCCAACTGACTTTGCTTCGAGAGCTTTGGTGGGCTATTATTTGCAGTGGGTAACTAAGGAGACGATGCGGCAGCTCCCCGCAAATGTCCAACTTCAGCTTATCGCAGAACCCGTTGTGGCAATAGCGGAACAGAATTCTAAGGCAAGGATTGAAACCAACACGGGTAGTTGGGATGTTGCAAGTATATTGCTCGCTACAGGACATTGTTACAATAACACGCCGCTAATCAATGAATCTGAGGTTCCAGCGGTAAGTTATATCAGAAGTCCGTATCCAGTGTCAAAATATGACGATATCGCTTCGGATTCCAAAGTAGGTATTACCGGCATGGGACTTACTTTCATCGACATTGCATTGGCCCTTACTGAAGGGAGGGGCGGCACCTTTGATAACGGAGAATATTGTCCTTCAGGAAAGGAACCATTGATCTATTCCTTTTCAAGAACTTCCCTGCCTATACTTTGTCGTGGTCCACAGTATCAAGAAAAACGTCCTCTACATTTATTGAACGCTTCGAAGTTTAAATTATGGATGCAACAGCCAACGAAAATTGATTTTGAGAAAGATGTCCTCCCAATAATCGAGCAGGAAATCCAACTCCGTTATTATGCTGTCCAATTCAACGAGAACGGCCTCGAACCTCTACAAAGTTTAATCAATGCGATTCCTTTACAACACCGTTTTACATTGCACAAGCTTTTAAAACCCAACTTAACGAGTGAAGAAGAAATATTGCGTTATATTGAGGAGAATATTGAGGAGGCGCAACGAGGTGAACAGAATAGCCCATTAATGGCGGCTGCTTCGGTCTGGTCTGAGATATGTCCATCTATTGCTGAATTATATTCTTCCGTAGGGTTTACCGGCAATTCGCAGCAGCAGTTGGATCAGTATTATTTCGGTGCTTTCAACCGCGTAAGCTATGGTCCACCAATTGCCAATATGGAAAAAATATTAGCCTTGGCAAGAGCGGGTATCATCCGTTTCGTGCCGTTAAAAAAGCCGACCATTCGATGGCAAGAAGTGGGGAGTGTTTTCGTCGTTTGTGACGAAAATGGGAAAGCTACATCTTTTAATACCTTAATCGATGCACGCATAGGCAGACCCTCCTTACATCAGCATAATGCTGCTTTATATGATACACTTTTGAGCCAGGGGCTAATTTGTCCCCATCAAAATGAAGCTTATTTTCCCGGTACTTTGTCCATGGACAAGCGCGGCAAGTGCAATACCTTAGCCAGGGTACCCATTTACTGCTATGGCGCGAATACCGAAGGCGTATTCTTCGACAACGACAGCTTGTCACGAACAAAAAACGATACCTCCTGTTATTGGGTAGACGATACAATCCGAACACTATAGAAATACAGCATGAACACAGCATTTTTTCCCTTAACACCCATTCTGCATCCTTGGGTAAATCATCTTACCAAAGAGCCGAAAGAACTTTTTGAACGAATTGAACAATACGGATCACCAGTCAATATACATCACTTTAAGCCTCTAAATGAAAATATACATGCTTACCAGACTGTACTAAATAAGTATAATGTCATTCACAAGATATTCTTCGCCCGTAAAGCAAATAAATGCCTGCAACTTGCTCAAGCCGTGGCGGATGCCGGCCAAGGTGTGGATACCGCAAGCTTTAGGGAACTGCAGCAATGCCTTGACGCAGGAATAGCCAGTGAGCAACTCGTGCTGACTGCTGCAGTCAAAAATCGACAGCTCTTTGAATTGGCATTAAAGCATAATGTCACCGTTGTACTGGATAACGAAGATGAGTTGGAATTAGCACAGGATGTTGCCGCAATGTTTGGAAAAACCTTGCTAATTAACATACGTGTAGGAGGATTTCATGTCAATGGCCAACGATTACCAACACGTTTTGGCTTTGCTATCGATAGCGTTGCAGAACGCATTGAAGGTTTGGCAGAAATCTATCCTCACCTCAAATACAACGGACTGCATTTTCATCTTAATGGCTATTCAATTGACGAACGTATCGCTGCCATTGAACAGTCAGTACAGGTGATTGATGCATTGTATGACTTAGGAATACACACGCGATCGCTCGATATTGGCGGAGGTATCCTGATGAATTATCTTAAATCGCACCAAGAATGGTTATCCTTTCATACAGCATTACGTGAAGCCGTACTCGGCAATCGACCTGAACTTACTTACCAGAATGATGCCTTAGGTATGGTCAAGATCGAGGATAAGCTTTATGGCGAACCTACTGTATATCCATATTTCAATGATATCCATAAGGAAAAATTATTAGAGCATATTCTTACAGCCCATTCCAACATCTATGGGCTCCCAATACACCGACTCTTTACAGATCGGAGGCTGGAATTACGCATGGAACCTGGCCGTTCATTGTTGGATCAAGTAGGTTGTACGTTGGCAAAGGTGGCCTTTCGCAAGAAAGATAGCGAGGGTCGTCTGCTTGTGGGGTTGGAAATGAACCGTACACAGTTGCGTAGTTCGAGTGCCGACTTTTTATTGGATCCTCTGCATCTACCCAAACAGCAAGTCGATGATTCAGATGAGCCCTGTTATGCATATCTTGTCGGGAGTTATTGTCTCGAACAAGAGTTGATTCTCAAACGACAAATTAAGCTGCAGAAATATCCGGAAATTGGAGATCTTATCCTTTTTCCCAACACAGCGGGGTACATGATGCACTTTTACGAATCGGAAGCACACCTCTTCGAACTTGCAAAGAATGTATTCATCTAGTCAACATTTAAAGATTTCTATCAAGTAACTAGATGTAGCCCCCGAGTTCCCTGGTAGTGTGGCTAAAGCCGCCTTACTGACATTAGCAATATTTTCTTATGGTAATTGAATTTTTAAAACAAATCACAAATGCTAGTTGTCGATTATTAAACGGTGGATTAGGCAGATAAAACTTTAGGTAAGTTTAAATGAGTGTATTGGAATCGGATATGCAGTATAACTTGTATACAAATCTTTTTGGACATGCGGGGCTACTAAAGCAAGTTTATGAACATTAAAGCAAAACAGGGAAAGAGTTTTTTACAGATGGCTTACTACGGCGAAGTCGAATCATTATTGGCATTATGCTGTCGGTAACGCTTATACTTCCGGTTGTTTTTTTCGTCGGAACAATGATGGAAACGATGTCTTATGGAAAAGCAATTTTGGGTGACGATCGTTATAATGCAAGGATAAGCGACAGCTATATCTATACATTGGTTCTTTTTGGCTTTGCCTTAATGATTGTTACTCCAGTCATTTTTTTTGTAAAAAAAATGATTAATAATTATCCGCAGTCAATTAATTCGCTGTCAGAAACAGATATGGAAAATCTGTTAAAGGTCAATAATATGGCTCCGTTTTATGAGAAATTTATGCCATCTTATATAATAAAAGAGGGTACTGTGTGCTTTTTTTATCTATTTCAGCATACTACTATTTTTTTTAAAGATATAGTCGCTATTAACGTAAAACATTCATATTACAAGGGATATACTGCTTCAGTATATATCCAAACGATAGCAAAGACTTATCGTTTTCGCCTAATCGGTAACGTTTTTATAGTGAAAAATCTAACCGATGAAGCCGTTAAAAGCAATCCCGAGATAATTTTAAATAAAGATTGGAATATAGCATAATAGCGTGGATGTAAAGTTATTCGTTATTTATCGCCTTGCGGTGCATCAACAACCATTCATAAATCCAGGGCTCAGTTTCATAGAGGTACTGGATGCTGTGACCTTTTCCTGTAAGACGGTGGAAAATAATTTCACCATTGCACTCCTCTAGAGATTTGACTATCCTTTCTGTTTCATATATGGAGATTTGGTCATCCGCCGTTCCGTGATAGGTCAGGATGGGGATGTCTCTGAGCGTGCAAATGCGAGTAGTATCGCTATCATTTACTCCTCCACACAATGGGACAATTGCCGCAATTTTTTCGGGATGATCCAGTGCTGCAGCGTAGGTTCCATATCCACCCATACTTATTCCAGTCACATAAACGCGACGCTTGTCGATGCGGTAGTTTGAGGTTATTTCATTGTAAAGCGAGTCGAACCAATTTTCCGTAGACCAATATCTACCCTCCGGACATTGTGGTGCAACCATTACAAAATCAAATTCCTTTCCTTGATCTACTAAATACGGTAAGCCATAGATCTTCAATTTTTCAAGATCATTGCCCTTTTGAGATCCTCCGTGAAGATAGATAACCAATGGATGTGTGGACGTATCTGTATGGTAATTTTTAGGGAGATAGGTTAGGTATTTATAATTGACTTTTAGCTTTTCTTGGGCAATAGACTGTGATGTAAAGAGACCGACAACGATTATTGCGATCAGTTGAGGATAAAGATAGAACATCTTACTATAAATTTTGATGGGTTCTTGACAAGTCATACTGGAAGAAGATGAGAAGTTTACTGCAATCTATTCATGTTGTTACCGTAATATCATTCCTATCCTTTCCCGTTCTTTATCCGATAGGGGGATTGCCTGCTCAATGATGGGTAATATCTCTGCTTTACGATCTGTTTGTAGCAAGAGATCCAAGAAGCCTAAGTATGTCCTAATTAAATCAGCTTTGATACCGACAAAAGCACGTGGATTAGCAATGTAGAGCTCCTGCACCAGCTGGAGTAACTTGGCCTTACGATCGCTATCAGAATCAGCATGCCCGTAGTGGGGTAAAAGATTCTTCTGTGTGAGTTCTTCTAATTTGATATCCACCGCTTTTTCGCGGACATATTTCTTCTGTTTCCTTTCCAGCATATCACGTAATTCGGCTAAGAGCTTGCGATATACTACTTGTTGTTCTTTCTCGCTGAATAAGTTTCCTTCAGTAGATAGCGTCATATCTGACATTTCAAAACTGTCAAAAAAAGCAGACTCTACATAAACCGAATGGTGAAATTCAATAGCATTATTATTAAAACTACTCAGCAGTTTGGTTACCTCCACTTTATGACTGTTCAGGAAATAATAATAGTAACGGTCCCCAATAGAATATTTCCATCGGATATAATTAATCTTAAATACGAACGAATTCTCTTGGGGACTATATATCGTGACTGAGGTTTCATCAGTCTCCTGAATCAGCTGCTGATAGGCGATCGGATTACCATTTATGGTGATATTGTAGCCCATCTCCTTATTTAGATACAAGAACCAGCCAAATTCCTGTGCCAGAAAATCCTTAAAATCTTCCGACTCGAATGTCATAGCATTTAGGCCAAATATTCCATCGAGTAAAACAGTAGTTCCTGTATGCTCCGACTGGGATGGGAGCGATTCAGAGCTATCGTATGTTTCTTTAGTATCTCTGTTTATGGTTAATGTGTACGCTATCAGACCCTGACGCTGCGCCACCACAGTATGCCAAGTGGCACGGGTGGCAAAAAGGGAAAATGAGAATCGCCCTTTTCCCTTTTTGCCCCGTGTATAGGAAGTACGTTTGGGTTGCGCTTTCTTGAGTGAATCCAGAAAGTTGCCAAATGAATAGTCCAATGTATCCGGTGCTATCCCTTCTCCATTATCACTGATGCTAATGTGTTCGATGTAGCCAAGTTCATTACTCCTAATAGCAATGGATACTGCTGTAGCCTTAGCATCAAATCCATTCCATATATATTCAGCAATGGCTTGCTTAGCATCCTTTGGTAAACCCGCGGACTCTATGCTTGCATTTGTGATCTTTGTACTATTCTTCATGGTAATTAACCTTTATGTCAAATCTATTAAAATTATCATTTATTTTACCTTTATACTAAAATACTTACTAAAGTGAATTTAACAAAAGTCTACTTTTTTAAAGGTGAATTACTGAATAGCATAACATCATAGCAGACCCTTACTATCTAATGCTACAACTCTAAAAGTATAGACTCTTTCTGGCATAATTTTAGTCACATAGTTGTATGTTATTATAGATTTTCACCAAATTACCGATTTTAAGATTATTTTATGAACATGATGCATAAATACATGATAGTCGCATTTTTATATCTAACGATGGTGGCATGTAAAAAAAAAGATTGTTTCACACCTCCCGAGCTCGTCGTTTTTGAGTTTGTCAATCTTGAAGGAAAGAACTTAATTACAACTGGCCAACTGCATAAAGATAACTTCGAATTTCGCCAAGAACTAGGAAATCGTGAAAACAAACTCGTTGAGTATGAGATACGAAACGACGATCGCGTTATACTTCCTAAAGTGGGGTGGACTGAGGGATTTATACAATATAAATTTCTGTCGACCATAAAATCTTTTCCATTCACAATTAATACGACAAGAAATCAGAATTGTGGTGGGACAACAATTGAGCAACTAAAGCTCGATGACGTCAGCTATCAGCAGAAAGACGGTTATATCCAAGTAATCCTCGAACGTGAATAATGCCGTTCAGCCTTCGCCAGCTAACCAATACACTAAATGTTAAAATGGAAATTTGGATCAATTATTTTTCCGTAACGTGAGCGTTGTTGATCAGGCTACGAAGAAAAGCGTCGTACTCAAAGATGGGATTTATGTTTTTAAATATGACAATCAAAACGCAGATATTTCGATAAAGTATAGCTTTATTCACGGAACGGTTACTGTAGTGAAGGGAGATGAAAGAACCAAGCATACAATTGAAAAATCAATAGCAAAAAAGTTTACAGTATATGCGGGTGACGTTTTACTTATCGAAGGTGAACGTGATATTGTTAAAGCATATTATAGAGAAGATTATCCTGGTACTGAACAAAAGCTTGAAAGGAGGGGGGCTTTGAATAAAAATAAGCATTGTGGTTTAGCGTCTCAAAAGTATACTATGAAGATGGTCAGATAGCTCATATCGCTAACATGGTGACAGGCACCTTTACTGAATTTTATGCCAATGGAAATGAGAAAAAGAAACAAAGTCCCTCGATCTATGAAACCTTTAATGAGGACGGAACATATGATAACAGTCAATATACTAAAAATAATATTCGTTACGATGACTATTTTTATTAGTGGAAATTATACAGTCGTTCTTACAAAAACAAAGATTCGCTTGAAATAAAGGAATATTATCAGTAATAAATAACTTATACCAAATGAATCACAAATATCTTTTAGTACTACTTTTTCTCACAGTATGCCAATTAGCCTCGGCTCAATTTGCAAAAATCATTGACAAAGAAGGCTATGTAAATGTGAGGAAACAAGCTACAGTTAATAGTGCGATTGTTTCAAAAATTGCTGCTGATGAAATTGTTTATGCATTTACTGATGAAACGTTTGGCGATTGGGTAATTGTTGATTATACCGACAACCATAACAAGAGCATCACTGGATATGTACACAATTCGAGAATTAAATATATCGAATCCTATAAGCAGATCCCTACTGTATTTTCTGATGAAGGCACAGGAAAATTTATGACAAAAGATATAATCGTGCAAATAAATTCAGATCGTTTCGATTATGAAAAAAATAAAGGTGATTTTTCATCGACTCAATATGATGGCTATGCCGTTGTAGATAAATTTAGAGGGCAGCAGGTCTGGGGAACAGATGGCGAAATCCCTACAAGCCATTACACCTCTATTCAAGCTACTATAAAGGGAAGATTTATCCAGATCCCAGCGAAGGAAATTGAAAACCTATTTAATGTAAACAACGAGTTTGCAACATGCTACTATGATGACTCAAATGATATTTTATACATCAGTACTGTAAACGGCGATGGGGCTGGTGGGTATGCAGTTTTATTTGAGATTAAAAAAGGTCAATATAATTCGCGAGTGGTAACCATGCCATTTTAGCAATAGCGATAAATTTACCGAGTTTTACTGACCGTTGTCTAAAGCTCATGGCGGGTGCGCGATATGAAGAGGGGATTGCATTTTTGATTATACTGCTGTTATCTTTAATGAGTTGAAACCGAATTGTCCTGTCATTTTAAAAAATCACTAACTTTGTCCAGCAATAATTGATTAGATACATACAAGAGCGCTAGAATGGTGAAGATTATGGTCGTGGAAGACAATGTACGTGTTGCTTCAAGTGTGAAGAAAGGATTGGCAAGTCAGGGCTACCTGGTCAATGTTTTTGGTGATGCGGAATCAGCGATCAAAGAAGCCAAATCTGTTGACTATGATTTACTTATCATAGACATCATGTTACCAAGAATGAATGGCATAGAGCTCAGTAAACAGATGCGTGCGGCTTACCCCAGAATTCCGATCATCATGCTCACGGCATTGGGCAGTATCGATGAAAAAATATCTGGTTTTGACGCGGGAGCCGATGATTATATGGTGAAACCTTTTGAAATACGTGAACTTTTTGCACGTATCGCTGTCTTGCTCAAGCGGCACAGGGAAATCAGTGAAGAAGAGATTCAAGGTATGCTGACCTATGATCGTATCAGTATTGATCTCCGGAGTAAGCAGGTTCATAGTCAGGGACAACTTATCAAGTTGACTCCCAAAGAGTTTGATCTCCTCCACTTCTTTTTGAAGCATAAGGAAACCATGCTCAGTAAGGATGAGATAGCACGTAATGTCTGGAGCAAAAACTTTGATACTGGAACGAATTATATTGACGTATATATCAATTATTTACGTAAAAAAATAGACCGCGATTTTTCACCAAAATTGATCCATACGAAATCCGGACATGGATTTGTTTTATCCAATAAAGAATGAAGATTGTCAATAGAACCTCCTTGGTATTTACGTTCTCGTCGGCTATCATCTTGTTTCTATTCGCGTATGCGGTTTATTTCTTTTCTGAACTAAATAGAAAGGAAGAATTTGTGGACCGGCTGCGCTATAAGATCATATGGCGCGCAGAAATTATTTTTGATGCTAAAGTACAGGAAAATCAGATCAGAAAAATTCACGAACAAAACAAAAAACTAATCAACGAAGCGCAGATTACTGTTTTCGACCAGCAGAATAGGGTGGTTTTTTCGGATATAGGCGAACCGACATATCCAGATGTTAGATTAGAGTCGATCAAAAGGTCTAGTTTTTTAACTTGGGAAAAAGGTAAAGAATTGTATATGGGCTTGAACTATCAGTTTGAGGGCAAGCCTTTTTTCTTGATCGGACATGCGTACGATCTAACGGGCTTTGCACATATGGAACGGCTAAAAAATATTTTGATAACGATCTATGTTGTTGCCCTGTTTTTTATTTTTTTCTCTTCATTTCTATTTGCACGTTATATTCTTAAGCCAATCAATTACATTATACATCAGATCAAGGATGTGTCCGAACACAACTTGAGCACGCGTGTCAGCTATAGTAATGCGAAAGACGAACTCTCAGAACTTATCGAAACATTCAACAATACGTTCAATCGGTTGGAAAAATCTTTCAACAACCAGCGCCATTTTGTATCCATTATTTCACACGAGTTTAGAACACCTTTGGCAGCTATGATCGCCGAACTGGAGTTGGCGCAGCAGCTGAATACCAATGTGGATGAGTATTGTGCCTCTATTGATAGGGCATTGCTCGATGCGAAAGAGGCTACGGTACTTTCGACAGCCTTGCTGGATTTTGCCCGGGCAAACTACGATAGTTCGCAGGTAAATTTTGAAGAAATCAGACTGGACGAAATACTGCTTGAAGCGAAATTAGTCGTCTTAGAGAAAAATAAAGAATATCGGGTGAGTATCTCTTTTGATGCAGATGCAGCAATCGACGAAGAAGAAATTTGGGTTTCTGCAAATGCCTACCTCTTGAAAGTGGCCTTTGCTAATCTGATCGAGAATGCCTGTAAATATAGTGCCGATCGGCATGCCCAGGTATTGCTCTCCAGAAATAAAACCGTAGCGAAGGTGCAGGTAATAGATCATGGTATCGGAATAGACAGCAAGGATATCCCGCATATCTTTGATTTGTTTTACCGTGTGGCGGGTACGCCTTCAAAAGAGGGACATGGCATCGGTCTCTCAATTGTTCAGCGGATTATTGAGATGCATCAGGGTACCGTATCGGTTAGTTCAACTCTCCATGTAGGAACTGTGTTTTCAGTTGAACTTAAACTTGCCTATCCGAAGGGGCTTGAATAACCTAAAAATTCTAATGGTTTTCTAATAATATCACCGCCATATTCAGCCTAATTTTGACTTATCAAAAAAAACAAAATTAGGTTGAATCATGAATAGAAAACAGCTTACCTTGGCATTGTTCCTCAGTTTGGGACTAGGTAGCGCACAGCTCGCCGAGGCGCAAACCAATGATTTTGGAAATCCAAAACTTACTCATTTCTTAAATAAGGAGCATACACGTTATATCAGCTTCAGCGGGTACGCTGAGCTGTGGGCGAGATATAGCCAGCTCAATCCGGGGAGTTTGGTAAACAACGAATCCGTTTCGAATGTATCTGATCTTTCTCTGCGGCGTGTTAGGGCGAAGATGACTTACAAGCCTACCGAAAATTTACTGTTTGTATTACAGATGGGGCCTACTAATGTAAACGTCAACAGCAAGACGAATACGTATATGGATCTCTTGGATGCCTATGCGGAATATAGTTTCAGTCCCAAACTTGCGATCGGTGGCGGCCGTTCGACCTGGCGTGGTCTTTCCCGATTTACAACAGGACCACTCAATACACTGCTTTACGATTTGCCTTTGTATGCGACATCCAATACTGGGGCGACTGATATGGTGGTGCGTGAAATGAGCATCTATGCAAAAGGGCAGTTTGGCAAATTTGACTATCGGGTGGTACTTGCCGATCCATATTCCGCCGCCAGTGCTGATCCAAAATTAAATAAGGCCACCTTTAGCAAAAATGAAGCGCGCAAAGATGTGTCAGGCTACTTCCGCTACGCATTTCACGATAAAGAGAGTAACGAAACGCCATTTAATTCGGGTACATATCTCGGTAAAAAAGATGTGCTCAGCATAGGGGCTGGATTTGAGTATATGCACAATGCCCTTTGGCATCTGGATGAACAGCAGATGACCAAAAATGACGATATGCGCAATTTTGCAGCGGATATCATCTATGATGCGCCCATCGACAAAGAGAAAGGAACTTCGATTAGTGCCTATGGTATGGCCATGCACAGCGATTATGGTCCTAACTATCTCCGCTTTGCAGGGACAAACAACCCCGCGACAGGTATCGATGCGGCCAATGCAAGCCTGAATGGTGCGGGAAATAGCTTGCCAAATGCTGGCACGGGAAATACATTTTACGCACAGGTCGGCGGTACACTTCCTTATTTCAATCCATCCAAACATAATTTGCAGCTGCAGCCAGCAGTTTCTGTACAAGTAGGGGACTACAAGGCGTTGAAAGACAAAAGTCTAATTTATGATGCAGGTATTTCGCTACTGATGCACGGTAATAGTAGCCGGCTGACTTTTGATGCGCAAAATCGTCCGATCTATAATTTAAATGCTGCGGATCAAGCTGTGGTAACTGATCACAAGTGGGCATTTGTGCTTAAATATAGAATTGATTTTAATTAAATAGCAATAACATGAAAAGGAAAGATTTTATCCTTACACTAGGTACTGCTGGTGTTATGAGCTTTGCGTCCACCTCACTGATGGCAAAAGAGAAAAAAGCGAAAACAAAAAAAGTGTATTTCCACTATTTGCTTTTTTGGCTAAAACCTGACTTGTCTGCTGAACAGGTAGAAGAGTTTAAACAGTTTTTTGAAGGTCTTAAAAAGCTTCCCTATGTCAAAAATGTACGTTATGGCAAGCCTGCTGCTTCTTCACCAAGAGCGGTATTGGACAACTCGTTTACCTACAATGCGTCCATGGAATTTGCGACGCTGGAAGAACTGGAGGCTTATGGTAAACTACCGGGCCACCTCGCCCTTGTCGCTAAATACAAACCCTATTTTGAACGGATGATGGTGCACGACACGGTTTATGAATTCTAAAATTAAAACAACAAAATAATAATTTCAAAGATTACAAAATGAAAATGATATCCAAACTAGCTATTGCTTGCGTACTGGCAGCATCAAGCTTAAACGCTGTGAAAGCGCAAGAAGGTCATGGGAAAATTAAGGAGGTAAAGGTGGAAGCTGAAGGTGAAATGCCTGCGGTACGATTGATCAATAATCCAGATGGAACCTGCTCGTTTCAAAAAGGCTTTATTCCAACATTAAAACACGCCAATACGAGTACATTTTGGACAAGCAATAAGACCGAAGAATGGGAGAAAAATGCTCATCCAGCTCCAAGAAGACAATATGTGGTTACGCTAAAGGGTAAAATCAGGTTTAAAGTCAGCGATGGCTCAACTTTTTTGATCAAACCTGGTACAATTCTTTTGGCTGAAGATTTGAAAGGTACTGGGCATAGCTGGCAAATGGTTCATTCAAAAAGCTGGGAAAGATTGTATATCCCTATCAACGAGGGGGCTGATGATCTTTTCGTAGCAAAAAATGACTAATATTTATGTTGTGCCGCAGTCTGACCTGTGGCACAACATTGGCCGTATTTTTATTATTACTTATGAGCACTTATTTTCTTGAGATTTTAAAGGTTTAAAGCTTTTTAACCCATTTTCAGAAAACTTTTCTGCAAAGCGGAGATTAAAAAAGTTTAGAAAAATTACTTATTATTGCCATAGTATATAGTATACAAAGTAGTTTTACGATGAAACTAAAATCTCTCCTTGTTATTTTGGGCTTAAGCGTTTTTCTTTATTCTTGCAAAAACAAGAGTTTAATAAATTCCATTTGGAAAAATTGCGGAGATAATAGCGGACTGTTAGATATTCTTGTTTTTAACGATACGCATAATTTTGTGCGGAATGATACCATCTATCGGAGGATGGTTATTGATTCCCCAATCGCTGTAATTGATCGGATTGATACCTATTATGGCGAAAGAAGATTATATCTAAAAAGGCTCTCTGATCAAAAAAACTATAGATTTTGTGAGCAGTAATAAAAAATCGAGCAGCCTAATGGTCACTTTATTTTGTAAAGCTATATCGAGGGATGTGGCTTTTTTACGTCAAAAGGGCCTGATTCTCATCAGACCCTTTCTCTTAGCATTTATTTGTACAGTATTTTTATGTTTCCTATCGTTTCCTCTTTTTTGTTTCGTCATCCAATGTTTTTAAAGACTATTGGATTTTCACTGTACGACGCCAATTTTTATGTTGAATCTTTCTTTCGAAAGGCTGCTTGTAGCCGCTTTGTATTGGAAGAACAATAGCCAGTTTAAAATAGTTTTATTATTTTTAATAACTGTAGTTTTAATACAAAAAACTTATGCTGTTCGTGAAGTACAGGTGGGTCTAGTAAACATTCGCAGCATCCTTTGTTGTCCTCTTTTACGGATACCCGAAACGGCTGGTTTAGCTTTGCTGTTAAATGGGGCTTTCACTTACTAGAACTTTATGTTTTGCTCCCCATTTACTCAATTTTGCCCATATAGGAACCAGTTCTTTGGCAATTTCTGTCAACTCATAATCCACTCTTGGAGGTACTTCTGCATAAACGGTACGTTTTACCAAGCCATCCTTTTCCATTTCACGTAATTGGAGTGTAAGCATTCGTTCAGTAATTCCATTAATCTGATTGCGTAATTCGCTGAAACGCAATTTCCCATTTTCTAATTTGCAAAGAATAAGCAGTTTCCAACGACCACCAATTTTGCAAATGGCATAAGTCAGATCACAGCTTTCCATGATATAACTCTCATTCAACAAATTAGTCGAATTCTCTTTTCTTTTTCCCATTACTTACAAATTTGTTAGTACCATACAATTAGCTGTATACTATGCAAATTTATTGTTTCAAATTAATTTTGTTCCATCAAAATCAATAAACATGAGAAAAATTTTATTATCGATAATAATTCTTGGAACTATTTCATGTAAGACCACTAGCACAATCAAAAAGGAAACGACTATGCAACTCACACCGAAAATTAAAGAAATCTTAAGTCATTTAGAAACTATACAGGTATTTCAAGGCAAAAACCCTTTAGATATAAGCCGGAAAAGTTATGATGCGATGGCTCAACAATTAAGTGGAGCGAAAGAAGCTGTTTTCAGCATCGAGGAATTTAATATCCCTTCAAAAAATCATCAAATTCCTGTGAGATTATACCGCCCTAAAGGCAAAACATCAAATTCTTCTGCCATTATCTACATTCATGGAGGATGGTTTATTTCTGGTGGTTATGAAACTCATGATGCAATTGCTCGAAAATTGAGTAATGAAACGGAAGCAGTCCTCCTTTTTGTCGATTACCGTCTCGCTCCTGAAAATCCTTTTCCTGCAGGATTAAACGATTGTAAAGATGCTACAGCATGGTTAATCAATAATGCAAAAAATCTTGGAATTGATGTTCAAAAAATCGGGGTCATTGGCGACAGTGCGGGCGGAGCGTTGGCAACAGCCTTATCTCTCGAATTCGGAAGTCAATTAAAATTTCAGGTTTTAATTTATCCTGCTTCTGATAACTCATTAGGTACAGCCTCTTGGGAAAATTATAAAAATGGTCCAATCTTAACTAGAGCGTGGGGATTACAGGCCTGGAATTGGTATTTAAAATCGAAAGAAGACAAGACAAATCCTTTAGCTGTTCCAGTTTTAATCAAAGATTTCAAAGAAACTCCAGAAACTCTGGTCATTTTAGCACAACATGATCCATTAAGAGATGAGGGCGAGAAATTAGCCCAGAACATGAAAAATTCAGAAGTATCCGTTGAAAAAAGTTTATATAAAGACATGGTTCATGGCTTTATGCATATGGGAATTCTTTTGCCTGAAACACAATTAGCAACGAAAGAAATTGCTGAATTTATAACCAAAAGCTTAGAAAAATAGAATTTTAAGATGAAGAAGTACGCATACACAGGAGCATTAGGCTTTTTAGCTATTATAACAACTGAATTTGGTATCATTGGTATTTTGCCGCAAATAGCGGAGCATTACCAAATCGGCATTGATAAGGCTGGCTATCTGTTGGGAGGATTTGCGTTAGCGATTGCGCTTACTGGACCTTTTATGACTTTGTTGTTATCAGGATTTGACCGAAAGAAAGTGATGATGACAGCGATTTTTATTTTTCTGTTAACAGGAATTGTATCGTCATTTTCACCACCATTTTGGCTATTAATGCTTGTAAGGATATTACCTGCATTTTTACAGCCTGTTTATATCGCTACAGCTTTATCCGTAGCGGTTTCACAGGGTAATAAACGGAACGAAAATGAATTGATGAGTATCGTGTTCAGCGGTGTTGCTATTGCAATGGTAACAACTGTTCCGTTCGCTACTTATATTGCCAACATTTTTTCTTGGGAATATTCGTTTATAGTACAGGCTATCATCAGCATTGTGGCATTATTGGCTATTCACTTTGTATTGCCGGCAATGCCTGTGAGAGCAAAAAAATCTTATGGAAGTCAGTTAAAAATATTGAAAAAACCGATGTTCATTGTAAGTACATTAATGAATTTCTTTATGATTGCGGCTTGGTTTTCCACTTATAGTTACTTTGCCGATTATCTAAATAAAGCCAAAGATATGGACGGAACCATGGTCAGCTATATGCTGTTTGTATTCGGTATTATCGGTGTATTTGCTAATTGGACAGCCGGTAAACTATTAAACAAGAACATAACACACACAACTGTTTTTTTTCTTTCGGGGACTATAATAGTTCCTATACTCCTGCATTTTTCGGGAGGCAATACTATGGCTACAATTCTGGTAATCGTATTATGGGGTTTTCTATATTCTCCAAGTTTCTTAAATGCCTCTACTTATATGATTTCATCTGCACCAGAGGCGATGGAATTTGCCAATAGTTTGGCTACATCATTTGGCAACTTAGGCGTAACGCTAGGAACCACCGTAGGTGGTTTGATCATTGTGTCTAAGGGCGTACAGTTTACGCCCTGGATAACCGTTTTATTTGGTATGTTGGCTTTTTTTATGATCGGTCTAAGATCCCGATTGGAAAAGAAGCCAGCATAATCCAGACCTTAAAGGTCTGTGATACTGTTGATGCTGAAGTATGGTACAATCAGAACTGTTCTATATTCGTAAACTTTCACCTCCCCATTCCCGCCATTCACCGAGTTTTCTTGGTCATTAGTCTAAAGCCGATAGGTTAGGGGCGTATTGCGTTGTAGTTTTGAATCAACAAATAAGAAAAGATAAAAAAAACTAACACAATAAAATAAAGACATTATGAAGGCATTAGTAAAAACATTCGCAGCAGCAGCTTTAATCGCAGTATCCACTTTCGCTATGGCAGCTGAAGGACCTGGAGCAAAAGCAACAAAAACAAATGTTAACCTT
Organism: Sphingobacterium zeae; assembly: GCF_030818895.1. Lineage (NCBI taxonomy): Bacteria > Pseudomonadati > Bacteroidota > Sphingobacteriia > Sphingobacteriales > Sphingobacteriaceae > Sphingobacterium > Sphingobacterium zeae. The sequence goes on along the minus strand of NZ_JAUTBA010000001.1, from coordinate 4,570,892 downwards.
TCTACAGCAGACTTCGCTTTAGCGCACTATGTGGCGGTAACTACGGAGGGCGAATCAGCAGGAGTAGAGCAATTGTTCGCCGAAGATTTTAATCAAAAGATCCAAGCTACCAACGCGCAGTCTAACAACCGTAGCGAAGTTGTTAAATCCTTGAAAAAACAAAAAGGCGAAAAGCTAAACTGTACAGTAAGCTCTGATATCATCGAGGAATCGGCAGACTATATGGTTTCTAAAGTGACTCTAAAATTTGAAAATTTCACCAAAACAGATTTAGTTACTTTGGAGCGCGTGGGCAATGACTGGAAAGTATCCAAATCAATCAATTCGTATAAATAGTATCTAATAACTAGTTGTCTACTCGGGCAAATCGGTAGCAGACAACTAATGAATAATATGTTTATTAAGGCCACGTCGTGAGACGTGGCTTTTTACGTCAAAAGGGCCTAATTCTCATCAGACCCTTTCACTTAGCGTTTATTTGTATAGTAGTTTCTATGTTTCCTATCGTTTCCTATTTTTATTTCGTCATCCAATGTTTTAGAAGACAATTGGATTTCCAAGGTGTAACGTCAATGAAATATTGGGTATTGCTCGCTATAATATCGCTTTCAAATTTGTGTTGTCCAAACCTTTGTCTTTAAAAAAAGCTTCGAATGGTATGCCATTAATTTTCTTTGTTTTATACCAAAGGTTCAGTTTTCTATTGAGCTGTTTATCGGGCATATAAATTAACTGAGCTCTTTTAAAATAGTCCAAAAAATTGCCGTTTAATATTCCATTGTCCCAATAGAACTCAAAATCTCCAATTCCTTCTACTGCATACCAGTCACTACCTTTATTTAAACCGGCACTTTTTGTAAAAGGAATGTGAGGTTCATTTGTCCAAAATCTGTCTATCATTATAGTTCGGCCTTGATTATTTAAATTTATGGTAGTATCTTTTATTATTCCCCCTTTTAGGGTATTTAACCTTCCAGTAGAGAGATAACTTTGTTTTGAAAAACTCCTACTCTGCAGATATATTCCCGCTGCATTAATTCTATATGGCTCCATATTGCCTTTACCTATAAAATAGGACTCGGTTAAGGTCTCGTTGTCAACTAAAAAATATTCATTTTTTCGTTTGATCACGATTTTATAATCCGTTCTCTTCAAATTGAGGGATGGCGTCTCTGAAAAAATACCTAAAGGTGCATAAGTTGCATAAAATATATCTTTCGCTGTGGTTTCGCAACAGGCTATCCAAAGAAATTAAGTTTATATCCTTGTTAATAATGGCTTTCGAGATATTTTTCACCTCAAATTTAGACCTTGTCAGCGGCGTTAGTGTAACTAAGATATCAACGGGCAAATCTTTCCCTTCACGCTCAAAGCTTATAAAATTCTGAAATACTTTTTGATTTGAATCATCAGGAATTATGCTTTTTTTAAACAGAAAATTGTAAATAGTCAGATTTGGGAAATTGGTACTGTCGGATCCGATCTCTGCATATGTTCTTTTGCAGAATAAATGCCCATTCAATGAATCGGTTAGTTTGTCTTGATCAAATACAACATACTTGGTTTGAGCAAAGCAGTTACTAATAAGTTGAAAAGCTGATACGGCTAAGAAAGTAAATAAGATTATTATTTTGCACATGATATATTTTAATTATTTAAGAATCCATTGGGTCCTATGACACAGCTGTTATTAAACTCCATTTTTTATTAGTATTTCGTTTTTATCCAACATAGAAGGTTTATATATGTCTTTAAAAGTAATTATATTTTTAAGATTGTTCAAAAAATTCCACACACAAGCATAACTTTTAAATTTGAATTTGACCGTGTATGAAGAAGTGCTCGAAGTTCCGCCGCGCCACCTGTCGGAGAGGGAATATTTGGATAATCTTTCTGTTCGTTGCATGGATAAGAATTTTCTCCCGTATACTGATTTTCTTATATTTGGAGTATCACTTTTAACAATGCCTAAATATGAATTTTATAATGAAATATCTTTTTTCAAGTCTATCAGTTTTGTTTTTAAACTTTGCACAAGCTCAAACCTCGATTAAGACAGAACTCTACATCATTGGCACGGTGCATGATTCCTCCGCTATTTTGAGTCCAGATATGCTATTTGAAATTATAGATAAGATCAGACCAGATATACTTTTGCAAGAAAATGATAGCGAACAGATGAAAGATTACGCAAAGGAAATCCGTCTAACTTCCAACGAGCAGAATGCTACATTAAGATATCTTAAAAAATATCCTGAGACACGCAATTTGCCATTCGAATTTGAGGGTAGAAATCAGTACCGAATAGATAGGGGGATGGTGCCGGCTGATTACCTTACAGTAAAGCTTATCGATAGCTTGTATCTAGTCGGTAAGTTAAGTGACACCAATAAAGCCATCTATGAGAAATATAAAGAAGCGAATAATGCGCTGTTAAACTTTTCAAAAACAGATATAAAGACATTGAATTCAGTCGCTTTTGAAACTTTAAACAGATATAGACAAACTCTTCAGCATCATGAGGTTCCCAAAATAGCTAATTCCGAAGTGATTTTTGAAGAGAAATATGTAGTAAAGCCAAACGGTCAAAAGATTTCTTACCGAGATGGTTATCAGCTTTGGTGTAATTTTTGGGATTTAAGAAATAATACAATGGCTATTAATATCATCAAACACGCTAATCAGTATAGTGGAAAAAAAATAGTTGTCTTGACCGGAGTACAGCACAAGTATTATTTAAAAGAACTGCTCGATAAATACCAAGATGGCAGTTATCGTGTTATTGAATACTTCCAATAACATGATATATATGTTGTGGGGCCATATCGCGAGATGTGGCTTTTTTCCGTCAAAAGGGCCTGATTCTCATCAGACCCTTTCTCTTAGCGTTTATTTGTACAGTAATTTTTATGTTTCCTATCGTTTCCTCTTTTTTGTTTCGTCATCCAATGTTTTTAAAGACTATTGGATTTTCACTGTACGACGCCAATTTTTATGTTGAACCCTTCTTTCGAAAGGTAGCTTGTAGCCGTTTTGTATTGTAAGAACAGCTGTCGATTTAAAATATTTTTAAAAATAAATGTTTCGATGTTTTAAATTGACATTTTTGAAATAAGCTCTTACTGGTTAGACATTATTATCGAATTTCTAATTTAAATATCTCTTCGCTGTTTTTTCTATTAGCAATTTGATATCATCATAGCGGGCGATGCTCGAAAGCCAATCTTCAGGTATACTTTCCAGCCCATAGTACAAACCAGCTAATCCGCCCGCGATCGCAGCCCCGGTGTCTGTATCTTCACCAAGGTTTACAATAGATAATACAGTGTCTCTATAGTTGTCTTTTTCCATAAAAAGCCATAGGCTTGATTCTAGACTATCGATCACATAACCGCTGGACCTTAATTGATTATGTGTCTTAGAACGGATGTCATGCAAAATGGTGCTATTAAAATGAATTATTTCTGACTCAGGGAAATTGATGTCCGTCCAGAACTTTGAAACTTGATTCCGCATTTCAGCATAAGCCTGCTCTTTGGCCAAACCTAGCAAAATGAGTTCGGCTAATTTAAGATAGATAAAACATGCCATTGCAGCGCGTATGTGCTTATGCGTTAGGGCGGAAACTTCCCAAATTTTCTCGAATTGTTCCGACGGACTAAGTCCCTTGATCTCAAATAAAAGGGGTAATATTCTCATTAATGAACCATTGCCGTTGTCTTGTTCTTTCGCCCGATATTTTAGCAAATGTAGCTCTCCGATTTGCCCGGATCTGATAATATCTTTAAGCTCACCGATCGATTTAGCCGTGGTGATACCGATATCAAAGACTTCTCCTCTTGCTGTCCACAGCTTATCTTCCTTCCAAGCTATAAATTTTTTGGAGATATCTACCAAATCATATCCACCTAACAGCGAGTCTGCAAGACACAACGTTAAAGATGTATCATCTGACCAGGTACCCATAGGTTGATTATGGCTGCCAAATCCGATCATTTCGGTAGCTGGATTTTTTAGCATTTCTTCTTTCGATCTGAATTCAAATGGTACACCAAATGCATCACCAACCGCGATGCCAAACAATGCTCCATACATTTTATTTTTCCCTTGATTAGCAGCTGTATTAGACTGTATATTCATAAATAATTTGATCATTGATTCATATCAATATAATAAAAAATATTCACCTCCCCATTCCCACCATTCACCGAGTTTTCCCGATCGTTAATCTAAAGCAGATAGGCTGGGAGCCTATTGTGTCGTAGTTTTGAGTCAACAAATAAGAACAACAGAACTAACACAATAAAATAAAGACATTATGAGAACACTAGTAAAAACATTCGCAGCAGCAGCCTTAATCGCAGTATCTACATTCGCTATGGCAGCTGAAGGAGCTGGAGCAAAATCGTCAAAAGCAAACGTTAACCTTTCCACCGCAGATTTCGCTTTAGAGCACTACGTTGCGGTAACTACAGAGGGAGAATCAGCAGGAGTGGAGCAGTTATTCGCCGAAGATTTTAATCAAAAGATCCAAGCTACCAATGCTCAGTCTAACAGCTGTATCGAAGTGGTTAAATCCTTGAAAAAACAAAAAGGCGAGAAGTTAAACTGTACAGTAAGGACAGCTATCATCGAGGAATCGGCAGACTATATGGTCGCTAAAGTGACGTTGAAATTTGAGAACTTCACCAAGACTGATTTAGTTACCTTGGAGCGTGTGGGTAATGACTGGAAAGTATCCAAATCGATCAATTCGTATAAATAGTACCTTATCACTGGTGGTTTGCCAGTCATAAAAGACAAACCACTAGTGAATCATATGTTTATTAAGGCCAGGTCGCGAGATCTGGCTTTTTGTGTTTTATGATTGCCCATCGGCTCAACTGTTCGGTAGATGTATTCTACCGCTTACATTGGATTCTTTTCGCTCAAATAGCCCTTGAATGAAGCCTAAGTTTGTGTAAGAATTAACAATAACAGCATTATGGAAAATCAAATACTTTAAAAAAAGCACGATCCTATCTCACAAGTCGGTTAAAATAGAATTACTTCTAATCGGATAATTAAATATTGTATTAATTGTCTATATTCGAAAACGGCCTATATTCTTATGGCAATAATTTTATAAATAATCTAAATTTTATTTTATGTGGAGTTTAATTTTATACTTTTTATTTGGTATTGGCCAGCCTGCCAATACACAATTTCGTTCAGATGTAGCGACTATTCAAACAAAAGAGGTAGATGGTGATACAGGAGGAGAAACAGGCACACCAAGACCTCCAAAAGGTAAATAACAATAATTTTTTAAATTGAAATCTTTAATCTATGTGGAGCTTAATTTTATACCTTTTGTTTGGTATTGGCCAGCCTGCCAATACACAATTTCGTTCAGATGTAGCGATTATTCAAACAACAGAGGTAGATGGTGATACTGGAGGAGAAACAGGCACACCAAGACCTCCAAAAGGTAAATAACAATAATTTTTTAAATTGAAATCTTTAATCTATGTGGAGCTTAATTTTATACTTTTTGTTTGGTATTGGCCAACCTGCCAATACAAATTCATCTACAAACAGTTCTATAATCAATGTAAATGCAGATGATATTCATGATGACGGTGATGGTGGCGATAAAGGGAATCCTCCTCCTAAAGGATAATCATAATTAGTAATTAATATCAAAGATCAATCAGAACTATGTGGAGTTTAATTTTATACCTTTTGTTTGGTATTGGCCAACCTGCCAATATAAATTCGTCAGGAAACAGTTCTACGGTTAATATAACAGCGGACGATAATCCTAATGATGGCGACGGAGGAGATTTTGGTACCATCCGTCCTCCTAAAGGGAAGTAGCAGTAATTTTAATATCAATTAATATGTGGAGTTTAATTTTATACATTTTATTCGGTATTGGTCAGCCTGCCAATGCTCAGACACCGACTGTAAAGGCGGCGGTTTCATCCGAAGCGGATCAACCAGGTGATAATGGTGGTGATACGGGAACGGTTCGTCCTCCAAGAAAGTAAAGTGATTACTAAGGCTATATTTGCAAAAAATAGCCTTAGTAATTATGTCGATATCATAGGATGGCGATGTCCCAAGGTAAGCTGTTCAATCTGTTTTTGATTAGGTTTAATTTTTCTAAAATCAGGTAATCAGGAGGAAGCTGGCCAGATTCAAAGATGCTAAATTTCGTACTATAAACTTGACTAAAATGGGTATCCCAGTTTTCATTCAATTTATGGAAAAATAAACTGTCAACAGGCTGGTATTTAAGCCAATGATTGTTATTTCTCAAGCTTTTTGCATCTCTATTGGCTACATTTAGCAGCATTTTAAAAAAGTCCTCGGACTGAAGGAAATGCTGAAATTTCTCATATTGCAACAAGTAATATAAGTCGTAAACATGTTTGACCTTTTTGCTCAGATTAATAATCGGATCATCTGAGTATGAAAATCGGACAAGGCTCATGATTTTTTCACAGAATGTTCTGAATGGATCCAGTACATTCATCTCAAACGGGAAAAGCTGATATTGATTAATAGTAGCCTTTTGATCGGTTTCTTGTAATGCATCACCTATAAGGGAATTGAATGAATATTTACTATGAGGGTTGGATTCGCCCAGCCAGCTATAATCGATAGTAACAAGATTGCTTTCAGGGCAGAAGTTCTCATTATGAAGTTTCCAATAGGAATGAGCAGTTTTACGGTTCATCCCCATTTTTTTCGTTAGACCTTCTATTTGAATTTCAGGTAACTCCTTACATAGGATACTACCTATTCTTTTTAATTTAGATTTTAATCTGCTGTCTGTTTCGCCTTTTTTTCTCGCGACTACAAAATCGATATCTTCAGGAGTTCTTTTTATGAGTTTGAAACATTTTGATAGAGCAATTCCGCCTTTCACTATGATATCTTCACTTAATGAATCCTGTTGAATTAAGTATAATATAAATGTTTGCCAGTAATCTCTTTCAACGTATCTGGATTGTATATTAAGTAGATTAGAGATGTAATGAATATTTTTTTTAAAATGATAGGGTGTTTGTGTAATTCCATTGTGATACAGATTGGTGTTATAAGTAAGTTAATACAACGGTTAAAATTTTTAATTATTGGAGACTGATTAACTTCACCTCCCTATTCCCGTCATTCACCGAGTTTTCCTGAGCGTTGTTCTAAAGCCCGTAGGTTAAGGGCCTATTGTGTTGTAGTTTTGAGTCAACAAATAAGAACTAAAAACTAACACTATAAGAAAAGACATTATGAACCATCATGAGTGCTTAAAAATGGCACTCATGATAGCTTTATCACCAATCAAAAAACAAATCATTTCGATAAAAAACTTTAGTAAAAACATTCGCAGCAGCAGCTTTAATCGCAGTATCAACTTTCGCTATGGCAGCTGAAGGACCTGGAGTAAAAGCAACAAAAGCTAACATTAACCTTTCCACAGCAGATTTTGCTTTAGAGCATTATGTTGCGGTAACCACAGAGGGCGAATCAGCAGGAGTAGAGAAGTTATTCGCTGATGATTTCAATCAAAAGATCCAAGCTTCCAATGCGCAGTCTAACAGCCGTAGCGAAGTGGTTAAATCCTTGAAAAAACAAAAAGGCAAAAAGCTAAACTGTACAGTAAGCACCGACATCTTAGAAGAATCAGCTGACTATATGGTTGTTAAAGTGACTTTGAAATTTGAGGATTTCACCAAGACTGATCTGGTTACCTTAGAGCGGGAAGGTAATGATTGGAAAGTATCCAAATCGATCAATTCGTATAAATAGAATTTCGCAACTGGTGGTTTGCCGTTAATAAAAGACAAACCACTAGTGAATCATATGTCTATTTAAGGCCACGTCGGGAGATGTGGCTTTTTTTATGCAGCTAAGGAACCTATTCCTTTTGTTTCTGCATTATTCCAAATTGAACCTGTTGATTGCTGTCTGGCGTTATACTTACATAGGTGTCCCAAATATGTTTTGTCACAGCTTTTAAAGATTTATTGAGTCGGACTGGGTGATATCCCGGGCCTGTAAAAAACTCAACTTCATTGTCGATTTTTGAATACCAGATATTCCCAATGTCTTTCACCCTTAAGATGTCAGGCGGTGTGATTTTACGAAAATGCTCTAGTCTATCCTGATCTAATCCAATAACCTGATACGCTTGTGTTTTGTCTTGGCAATCGACCTGAATATATTTTTCGCCATCCCAGCACATGCAATCTTTGGGAGTCAAAAAATCTATTGTAATAAAAATAGCAATAATGAAAGAAGCAGCTCCGGTAAATCTTAAGGTATGTCTATTTAAAAATGGTTTTTTCTGCGAGCCTGATTCATTTTTATTTATTTGGCTTTCATCAACCCCCTCTGGACTAATTACCTTACTTGTGTCAACATAGTCTATATCCACATTGGTTTTCTCATGATCTCTTTTCGAAATAATAGACTCATCTTGGCTATTACCTTCTAGGTTAATAGATGTGGAGGGGCCCTTTTTAGCATCATCTTCAACAGGTGGATCATTCTTTCCGAAAGGTGGGTCATTCTCAATTTGTATAGGCTTATCATCATAATTAAGGCGAAATGGACGCGGTTGATAATCCACAAGTACAGCTAATAGTTTGACAAGAAGCTCATCTGGGTTTTCTGTTTCCCGTAAAATAAACTTCTGTAAAGCTCTTAACCATCCTGTTTTATAATTGTAGATAGCATCTTCTAAACTTTTTTCCTTTTTAAGTGGATCAAAGAATTTTTGTAAGACCTGAATATCGGTTTCTGGTAACCCTTCGGATAATCTAATTAAGCAGTAATCTCTCAAGTTTGCAGGTGAGGGGCTGGCCAATAATTCATCCATTTCTTGTTTGCTTTTCTTTTCCTCATAGAGGGAAAGAACCCTTTCTTTAAATATGTTAAACGTCGGCATAGCTACAAATTTAGGTTCTATTTCTATCAGTATTTACGGAATCCCGTAAGTCAACACCTTATCAATATATCGGTATTTACCGAATTTTTAGAATTTTATCAGTCTTTCCCGTATTGTCGGAATCATTTGATAAAAAGGGTTTTAACGACTATAACTTTGTTCTCGAAGTCAGATGATGGATCGATTAAAATATAAACTAAGATACTAATCTGATTTCACAATGAGAAGATCTCGCGGTAGTCTTTAGCCGGTTTGGGAAGCAGCTTCTGCCTCCCGCGATTGACACTCTTACTTCCCAAAAAATTCAGAAGGCCTTCTGAAAACATTTGTAGCAATCCCGTGCATGGGGCACGGGACCTACCAAGTTTTTGACTTTTAATTTTTTGAGTTATGTGGAGTTTAATATTATATTTTCTATTTGGAATCGGTCAACCGTCTAATTCACAGCCAAGCGCAGGAACACCAACAGTACAAACGGCAGATACTCCGCCACCAAACCCTGGTGATGATGGAGATGGTGGCGACAAAGGAAGTACAAGACCCCCTTTGCCATAGTTTAACTCTTAGAAATTTAAGGAGTAGTATTCACTACTCCTTTTTTGTTTGGGGTAATTTAGCGTTGCTTTATTCGCCGAAAATGAATAATTTAGGTTAAAATTTTAGCCGTGTTTAGATTACCTTTAGTCCTCTTCTTTTTATTTGCGTTTATTATATCTTGCCGACAGGAGGATAATGTAATTCCTTTGAACTCGACAAATGAGTATTTAAATAGGGCAAAGTGGTCTTTGAAAAATGGTCATATGGATAGTTCTTTTTTATATTTTGAAAAAGCTAAAGAGCAATTTTTATTAGCGAAGGATGATTTTAACGCAGCTAAATGTTTGATCCATATGGGAGTTAATCTATATGAAGTTGGTGATTATTTCGGAGCCCAAGAAACTTCTCTAGAAGCAGCTAAATATCTAAACTCTAGAATCGCTGAACAGCGAGCGTTGCTATCCCATGCCTATAACAACATTGCCAATGCAACGGATGATTTGAGAAATTATGATCATGCTATTCCGTATTATCTTTTAGCGATACAATATTCCGCAAGTAGGGAGAACATCTTAACATATAAGAACAATTTGGCTGTCTGTTTAAGAAATGCTAAACGCTATCCCGAATCAATTAAGCTTTCCGAAGAAATCTTGTCAAAAGTCCCGAGTGGAACAACGGACTACGCCAAGTTTTTAAATAATTTAGCCAAAACAAAATGGATTGCAGACAACAGCTATAATCCCGTACCGGATTATCATAAAGCTTTAACGATACGGACTAGTCAAAAAGATCGTTGGGGTCAGAATTCAAGTTATGCGAGTTTAGCTAAATATTATGACCATAGAAAACCAGATTCATCTATTTATTATCTACATAAGCAATATGAAATAGCAACTGAAATAAATAGCGCAGATGATAAATTGAATGCCTTGAGAGGATTGATTCAATCAAATTCCTCCAATTCTCAACGTTATCTGTCTACCTATTTGGCACTCAACGACAGTATCCAACAGGCCCGCGCCGCCGCCAAAAACCAGTTCGCCCTGATCCGCTACGAAGTCGAAAAAAATAAAGCCGATAACCTGCGGTTGGAAAAAGAAAATGCCGAAAAGCAGAACCGGCTTGTCAGACAACGTGCAATTACAGGTGCAAGTATTTTTTTACTCCTATTAGCTGTTGGTGGAGGAACGCTTTGGTACAAACGTCGCAAGCAACGTCTCGAACTCGAAGCACAGAACCGCGTCAAAGAGACGCAGCTACATCTTTCTAAAAAGATTCACGATGTGGTCGCCAATGGCATCTACCGAGTGATGTCGGAAATCGAACATGGCGATGAGGTGGACCGCGATGGTGTACTCGATAAACTGGAAAATATGTACCACCAGTCGCGCGATATCTCGCACGATGTCGAACAGGAAACGATCACAGAGATACCTTATAACGAGCAACTGGCCAGCTTACTCAAATCCTTTGCCGCTGACCATCGGAAGGTATTAATCGCCGGTAATGATGCCGAACAATGGGACGATATCAGTAAACGAATTAAAGATGAAGTCAAACATGTGCTTCAGGAGCTGATGGTCAATATGAAGAAACATAGTCAGGCCGAACAGGTTGTCGTACGTTTTGACATATCAGAACAACAGCTTAACATATTCTATAAGGATAATGGTGTTGGAATCCCACAAGAAAAATCTAAAGGAAAAGGGCTAGCGAATACGGTTTCCCGTATTGAAAGCCTCGGTGGTGAAATTACCTTTGTGAATGAACCGGGAAAAGGGCTCAATATCACGACCACTATCCCATTATAAAAAGACAATAATGTATGTTTAAGAAAGTACTCATTGCCGAAGACCACGAGATAGCCAACATTTCTGTGCAGAAAACCCTGCACGACCTCGGTATTCACAATACCAAATACGTTTATTATTGCGACCATGCACTCACCTGGATTAAAAATGCGATCCGCGATGGCGAACCGTATGACCTACTCATTACGGATATCGAATTTGAAGATGATGATAGTCCGCAGGAGATAAAAGATGGACTCTCTCTGATCAAAGCCGTCAAACTTGTACAGCCAGATATCAAGGTTATTGTCCTGACGGCCAAGGACCGCTCGTCCCTGATCAATGATATGTTCAAAAACAACGAGATCGATGGCCTTGTTCGCAAAGCACGCCGCGATGGCCAACATCTGCGCGAGGCATTGCAAGCTGTTGATCAGAATCGAACGTACCAATCGCCCGACAGTAAAAAATTTATTCAGGAGCAGAATTCGCATGAGTTTACGCAGTTTGACCTGCATATCATTAAACTCTTGTACGAAGGTGTATCCCAAAAGGAAATGCCCGAGTATCTCCAGCAACGAGACATTCGTCCGTCGAGCCTGAGTAGCATTGAGAAACGGCTCAACCTCATGAAGGATGTACTTGGATATACTAAAAACGAACAGCTTGTTGCGTACTGTAAAGAATTGGGCTTTATATAACAATCGTCGATATTGGATTACGGTTTTCCGTAAAGACTCTTGGGGGTATCGTGCTACCTTTGTGAAAGCAAGATAAATAACGAGGTAGGATTATTTGCTGAAAACGATATCTAATGCATTCAAGATATTTAGTGCCATATTTTAACCAATGAGATGATGAGAAAAGGCTATCGTAGGATAGCCTTTATCTGTTTCTTTATTATTTATAAAAGCTGGACTTATGATTGTCCCGGCTGAATTCACTCTTTTTAATCAGCCTGATTTGAAAACGTATTGATTGAGTTTAGTGCATAGTAAGCGATCCCATTGTCAGGATATTGTTTCAGAATTTCTTCGTAGAGCGCTTTTGCTTTTTCGGCTTGCCCGGCCTGCACATAACAGAATGCAATATTACAAAGTGCCATTTCCCGATAACACATTTTTGAGGCACTCAACATCGTCACTGCACGATACTTGTCTACCCATGCGTTTCTAGTAAAAAAATCAAGACTCAGCTCAAAATGTTCTAAAGCCGCTTTGAAATCCTTCTGTTTGATAGCCTTCATTCCTTTGTTATGGCTTGAGGGAATAAGCTGTTGCAACAAAATAAGTAACCCAGAAAATAAAACCACACCTATGAAAATTCCATGTTTTTGGAATAGAATAGTAAAAAATGCTATAAAAACAGCCCATACCAAGATGATGATTAGTATAGCAGACTGGGATACTTGCCGAACAATAGGAACATTTGCGCTCATACCGATGAATATATTGTTGGTTTTTATTTTTCTAAAGGTATCAAAATTCTCAAGAAATTCTCTTCTTCTTATCTCGATTACCTTAAGTTTTATAGATTTTTTTATCTGATGTACCTCATGAGGTGTCTTTACGGGAAACCGTAGAATTAGCCCATAATCATCCGCTAGATTTGCTGTCAACGTAGACTGATCGTTTAAAATTAATCTAACATGAAAATAAACAAATACGGAATAATGGCTTCGGTGGTTCTTTTATTGGGGCTCCTTTATTACAGCTGTACCCCAAAATCAAAATTGATTGAAAAGCTGGAAGAACTGAGTGCCAATGGTACGCTGGATTGCCAAGATTTGGAGCAATTAACAATATATGTTCAGCAGAATAAAGAAGACCGCTCTTTTAAAAAATTAATCAAGAATGGTCAAGCTGATAAAATAGCGATCCAAAACTATATGCGCAAAAATGGGAATAAAGCTAAACTAAATATTGATCAATGTGGAGAAGTAAAAACAACACCCACTTTCGCTATTTATTTAGAGAATTCAGCAAGTATGGATGGTTATGTTAGTGGTGTTTCGAATTTCGAATCTGTACTGTCGGATATTCTGATAGGCCTAAATTATCATTATGATAAGAATAACATTAAGTTCAATTTTATCAACTCAGAAATATATCCGGCGGAAGTTTCTAATGTCAATACATTCTTTAGCTCACTTGAGCCCGGTAAAGCTCCTTTTAAAGTGGGAAATCAATTTGTATCCGAATTAAATCAATGCTTTGAAAAGGTATTATCGGAGACGAAGGATAACGGGGTTTCCATTTTTGTTTCCGATTGTATCTATTCCCTGGGAAAAGGACGCTCTACCCAGCAAGGCCTCATTTTAGAAGAAAATATGACCAAAAGTGCCTTTATGCAACGTTTGAAACAATCTGATCTTTCAACCTGCATCCTTCAGTTTACTTCTGGTTTTAATGGCACATATTACGACTATAATAATCAAAAGACCAAATTACAGCATGCCGAACGACCATATTATATCTGGATCATAGGAGCGGATAATAGCGTTCAGAATCTTCTCAGCAAAGTTCGATTTGCTGACATGAAAGGTTATCAAAATAGTTATTTCCTAAAAGGGAATCATGGCACGGAGCCCTCCACTCAGTATTTATCAGGTACCAATAGAATTGGCCGAGCAGTATATCGCTCTCAGGAGCCTAAGGATATCAAGGATATTCAATTTGTGAATGGTGTATTTCAATACAGCATTACCGCAGATATGAGTTCTTTCCCTGATAGAATGTCCGTCCTTGAAAATCGCAATTATGTGTTAAGCCCAGGAGCGACACTCGTAAGCGTTCAGGAAATCCCGTTCAATAACCAGCCTACTTTAATCCATCAAAACGATTGGCAGCGTATTAAAGACAATAAATTCACCCACCTGATCACAGTAAAAGTTAATCAAAAGGAATTCCCTGATGAACTGACTATTGCTTATAAAAATACGATGCCCTCCTGGGTGGACCGCTCATCCAATACGGACGATTCAGCTATCAAACAAACCACACAACAGACTTTTGGATTACGTAATCTAATTCACGGAGTCACTGAGGCTTACAAAACGCATAACAACAATCAAGATATATTATTTCAAATTAAGTATAACCTAGCAATTAAGTAATCATGAACGATTTATTTGCCCTATTTTATGAGAAGTTTTATTACGAGACAGACTTCTCACTAGAAATGTTTGATAGGTTCCTCTATCAAAAGTATGCCATTATAGCCATTATAAGCGCGGCGGTATTTTCACTGGTTTTTTATTTTTTATTGGATAGACCTCGTTTCGCTAAAATTGGACTGTGGTTTATTCTCCTTACGGTCGCATCATTTGTAAGTGCGGGATACTTGTATAATGACTCTAAGTCAATCATGGAGCGGGATAATCTTGTTTTCTCCAGTGAAGCCTATTTTGGGGTAGCGATTGGAAGTTTTGTGCTTACCTTATTCGTATTCTTTATCCTCTCGTTATTTTTCAGAAAACTATCTAAAAACCTTTCTAGGACACCATTTTAGTTATGCCAAAATTATACGTATTTGCTATTGGCGGGACGGGGTCCCGTGTAGTCAAGTCATTGACCATGTTATTGGCTTCTGGAGTTTCAACAGGATACGAATTTGTCCCGATCATCTTAGATCCAGATTCTTCTGCGGCTGATGTCGCTAAAACCGAACATTTGCTCAATGAGTACCGGAGTATTCATAAAGCTGTAGCACCTAATAATGAAAAGGTGTTTTTTAAGAATAAAATTGAATCTTTGGGCGAGGTGATAGGTGCTGTGGGTGCAAATGCATTAGGTAATGAATTTCGTTTGGGAATTGAAGGGCTTAATGGCGGAAAGTTCAAAGATTTTATCGACTATAATTTATTGGAAGATGGTGGTAGTAATCAAGCTCTCGTTGATGTGCTTTTCTCCGAATCCAACTTGAATCTTGATTTAGAAGTAGGTTTTCAGGGCAATCCGAATATCGGATCTGTTGTGCTCAATAAATTTACCGAATCGGAAGAGTTCAACCTCTTTGCAAATAGTTTCAGTAATAACGACCGAATTTTTATTATCTCTTCCATATTTGGGGGAACGGGAGCCGCTGGATTCCCTTTGATATTAAAAAATATCCGCCATGGGCTGGTCAATGGGAAGCATTATGATCATCTCCGTAATGCGGTCGTTGGTGCTATTACGGTTATGCCTTATTTTAAGCTGGATGGGGACAATACTGATAACATTCAAAGTTCGACGTTTTATTCTAAGACCAAAGCGGCGCTGCACTACTATCACAAAAATATTAGTGAGAGCAAAGATATCAACGCCCTATATTATATCGCCGATGATAATAACAATGTGTACAAAAATGTTGTCGGTGGTACAGGACAAAAAAATGATAGTCATTTTGTCGAGCTGGCTGCTGCTTTGGCGATCGTAGACTTTGCAAATGATGGTTCTTTAAGCACACATGAGGGGAATGCTCAGAATCCTAAATACAAAGAATTTGGTGTCAACGATCTCTCGGCGTCAAATCCGGTGATCACGTTTAAGGATCTTTCCCATGAGACCCAAAATCAGATACAGCTCAATTTGACACAGCTCCTATTTTTCTCTCTTTATCTGGAGAGTGAACTAAAAGATAAATTGACTGCTCCTTTTGCCAAAGAGACTGCACCAGTTATTGACCAGAACTTTTTGAGCTCGGTATTTTATGGAAGGTTGTTGCACTTCTTAGATCAATACCGTATCTGGCTTGGAGAGATGAAACGCAATAAGATCAGCTTTTCACCTTATAATATCGCCGAGTTAATCGACAATCAGGGCGCTATTATCGGAGTTACCCCTCAAAATGCAGATTTAATGCAGCTTGTTTCTGGTTTTGCCCAACGGAGTAGCATATTCAAATTATTCAAGGAGAAAAGCTATGATCTGATGACTGCGGCTTTAAATGAACATCGTAAGAAAAAATACCCGACCGTAGAAAACAAACTGATGGTTCAATCGCATGATGCGACGGCAGAAATCATAACCAAATATTTATTCTAATCAACATGGCAAAAGTTTTTAGACTTTTTGACGATACGCCAATGACGCATTGGCAATCTCGCAGCACCGACTACAGCAGTGTTATTATCGAAAAGATCATTAGTCCCGATGGAGATCAAAGTTCGATATTGCCTACTTCGATACCTTCGCCGTTTGCTCGTCTAGATTTATTTAATACTGCTTTTCGTTACTTTAACGATGCAAATAATAGGCTTGATGGCTATACGAATAACCATAAATTGGTCAGCGACTGCCTTGATTTGCTTGAGCTGCTTTATAATAAGGATTCCATCAACGGAGAGTTGACAATCAAGGTGTGGGACAAACAGCGTGATTTGGCTAAATTGACTGATTCTAGCTATTCCCGTCACCAATTGCTTGGCCGTACTTTGGATTTATTTCTTAAGCAAGATGATGAAGCATTCAATTTTGATCAGCTGCATCGAATCTATATTTTTTACTTCAATCATAAGATTATCGGCGCGACATCCCCTAAGACAATGGTGTTCACATCTGCCAATGATCTGGGGTTTGCGCAGGTCACTTTGCATGACCGTAAACTATTCACCGAACCGGCGTCACTCAAAAATAGAGATGAAGATTTTATTTTCTATTTGATGGCTTTTTTCAAAGAAAATCCGTCGTTGAGCAGATATATGCCAACGTTTTATGATTACGTCAAACGCAATGTCAAGGAGAAGATGGAACAGGATAAGACTTTTATGGCTGCAATAAATGCGCTGGATGTTCAATTTTTGGAAAATAAGACGACGATTGATGGAAATGATTATGTAGTTGAAGTATTTAATGTACCGTTTCGGACCAAAAGTGTAAAAAACATTCAGGAGCGTATCGGTCGAGAATCACAATTTTTAATCCATGCTTCTAAAACAGTGTCGGGACTTCCTCCCATGGTACTCGCGACCAACGGGAATTTAGGGATGCTGGATTATTTGTACCAGGGCATCAAATGGGATGTCAACACCAAGGTTCCTCCTCCAGCAGACGACATGTTGGATGTACGAATCCTTCCCGGAAAAGATGTGAAATACCCTTATTTGACTGTAGATGATTTTTTGGAACAGGATATTTATGAAACACCTTATGAGATTAATAAAGACGCTTTTTTTGATGGAAATTTCACAAATGAGTCCGATCAGCAAGGTATTGGCTATCTTCTTCCCTTAAAGAAGACATTTTTTACTTATTTCAGCGAGGAGGATCTGATCAAGCGTAGCTTCTCCGGGAAAAAAATAATTGAGATTATTAAAAAGAAGAGTTCAGTCAATGTAAAGCTGCGAATACCGATTGACGGAGGCCGCCATGTGGTCGAACTGGAGAAAAAATATGAAACTACGGATATAAATCCTCAAAAAGGCAAGATTATACCTTGTGCTAAGTATTTTCAGCTATTTCCAATTCAAAAAGCAAATGTCAATCCCAATTACTACATGCAGGTAGTTGATGGGGGGGTGAATGATTATAGTCATTCCTTTCAACTTGCTTTTGATGGGAGACAGGCTGATTTTCGAAGTATGAAAGCAAAGCGTGATAGCCGTAATGGATCATTTTATAATACCTACTATTTCAGATTTAAAGAGGACTTTAATGCCATTTCTTTCAAAGAAGAAGATAGTGATAATGCTAATTATCTCATACCGCTATGGCGGAACGAACGTCATACAGGAGGTGCGTACACCTTTGCAATTGACTTTGGAACATCGAATACACACGTAGAGTATTCAGTTAATAATAGTGCTCCTTCGCCTTTAAATCTCCCATCAGATAAGAATGGTTTCGCAACATCTTTTAATAAACTTGACACCAGCATTAGTAGTTTACATGAGATCCAAAATCACAAGGATATTGAATTCATTGTTGAAAATATTTCGAGCGAGTCGAATTACAATTTTCCGATACGCACCGTAATATTAGACTATAATAATTTTGATCCGACCAATTTCCAGACAATTCTGGATTATAACATCGGTTTTACTTATGAAAAAACTAGTATGCCGAGCCTCAATAATGTAAAGGCTATCACTAATTTAAAATGGGTAAATGGAATTGAGGATATAGAAGGTGAAGCTAGAATGCGTTCTTTTTTGGAACAACTTATCATCATGTGTAAAACCAAGGTACTCGTAGAGCGGGGAGATATCTCTAAAACCAGATTTACCTGGACATATCCATTAAGTTACGGACAGTATAAAATCAATTTGATGGCTGGCTTAATGGAGGAGCTTGCCGAACAGCATTTTGGTCCAGGGATAGAGTGCATTAAGCTTTCGGAATCTATTGCTCCATTCTATTCCATCGCAAGTACAGGTAAGATTTTGGGAACTTCAAATACCATCCTATCGTTAGATATAGGAGGAGGAACTATTGATAGCGTTGTTTATCAGAATCGTAAAGTTATTACTATTTCATCCGTCCTATTTGGGGCTAATTACCTTTATTCTGGAGGCTATACTACTGATCTAAGATCCAATGGGTTTTATAGACTTGGGTCGAAGTTTTTTACGGGATTATCAAATGTCAATAGCTATCATAATTTGAAAGAAATAGGGGAGACAATTGAACAGAGTGGAAAGATTGATGATATCATCGCTTATTATTTTTCTCTCGATAAAAAGAAAGAGCTGCAAAATGTAAATAATAAAAGCTTCAATGCTTTCTTGGCGATGCATGCCAATGAACGAGCTGTATTCCTGTTTTATCTTGCGTCAATAATTTATAACAGTGTTACTGCTATGAAAATTGCAGGCATATCTGCGCCTAGCTACTTGACTTTTTCGGGTACAGGATCGAAGTTCCTGTCTATTATTGATAAATCAAGTTCAAAAGAAAGCATCGTGATCTATGCGACGGCAATTATTAATGCAGTATACGGATTGCAAGATTCTTCTGAAAAAATGAGAGTGAAAGTACTCGTCCCAGATAGTCCCAAAGAACTTACTTCTAAAGGAGCAATAAATGTTCTCGAAGAAGGAGAAGAGGTGCTTGCAGAACTTTCTATCAATAGTTTGGATGAAAAGTTTAGGAGCTATCTAGGAGACAAAGAGCAAACTATAATTTCGAATGATAATCGATTGACCTATGAGGATTTGGGAAGCCAGTTCAATGAAAGTGTATATCAAGCATATTCAGAATTTGTGTCTTTATTCTTTCAGCTACCGGGAATTAATTATAAAAATGATTTCGGTATCGATTATGATCTTAAACGGAAATTCGAAAGCATCCTGTTAGACAAGAAGGTCGCAATAGAATTCTTAGAAGCAGGTTTAGCGCAGCGTACAAAGCAAGTTTCAGCCACAGATATCGTATCGGACAATTTGTCTTTCTATATAGTGAGAGGCATGCTTGGTGAAATGTTAAATAAATTACAAGAAGATGAAAACTGGTAAAATATATAAAAGTTTAATCATACTAGGATTTCCATTCATTATGGCGCCATGTATGGTCATTGCCCAACAGGCCGGTGCACAGGGGCGAACAACATTTGTATCCGACTCGACTCTACAGTGGATCGTGATCGTATTGTTAATAACGGTATTTGTTATTTTGATGATGTTAATCTTTCAGGGAATAGGCAAGAACAAGGCAATTTCTAGATTAAATAGAAGGATTGACGTAATTGTAAATTTACAAAATAGTGAAAACCAGATGCAGCTAAGACCCCAGGTATCCTCGAGTTTACCTCGATATAACGAAGTGGCGGACGAAAAATTGAAAAATCAGCTTAATGAACTGACGCGAAAGTTAGAGGAATTGAATAAAAAGGTCGATGCAAACCAAACAAAATCTATGCAGATAAACTGTCTGGATAAACTTAATGTTGATGAAATCCAATCTGCTGATCTGGTTTTGGAAGCAGTCGTTCCGCAAGATCAGGATACCCTATCGGAACCGATAACACTTTCGATCCCTCAGCAACAAGAATTTGTTTCAAATTGTATGACAGCGGGCGCCTTTCAAGAACTGCTTCCGATAAGCAAAAAGAGTAGACATACGCCTTATATTATTTCAAAACGGGAAAATGAATACTATTTCCGTTTGGATGAGTCTAATTTGGATGCGATAACAACTGCAATCCAATATCGAAACAGTTATATAGATGGCTTCTGTGAGTCTCTGAATAATTATTTTCCTGGAGCAAAATCCTTTACACAGGAATCTAAACTCGGTAAACTCCAACTTGTGGACGGCAAGCTGCAAGTAGTAGAAAAAATAAAGATCAGATATAGTTAATAACAGATGGACTGGATACATATTATTTTAGAATTAGCGGTTGTTGGTTATTTTATTTCACAGCAAGTTAAGACAGGGATTCAGCTTCGAGCTGCCATCGTTCAATTTGGTCGTTTTATTCCATACAAAGATTATTTTAATACCCAAAGCATCACGGTTTCCAAGATTCTTTTACAAGAAGGCCGGGTTGGCGAAATTTTTGAAACTATAAAAAACGATGAACAGACCGATTCGATACCCCAAAAAGGTTCGGTACAGGTTACGCTTATCAATCCAAGTACGACGTCGGGCACCTACTTTGACAACATTATTGAGTCACTGAATATCTATTTACTAAAAAACAATGGGGGTATAGCCGATTTTAATATTGTCAAAGATCTCGTGGAGCGCAATGTGAATGTTGAAGAAGATGATATTAAAGAAACTATCAATAAGCCCCTTTATCTGGGGCTTATGGCAACCATCGTCGGGATTATTTTTGGACTATTTGCCATGTTGATTAAGCTTTGGAACACGGATAATTCAGCGACTTCAGATTTGGTCAAACAGCTTGACCTGAATGATTTCCTTTTGGCAGTGTGTATTGCCATGGTTTCCAGTTTTCTAGGATTATTTATTACTTCGTTTATCGGATTAAATTCTTTTAAGAAAGCAAAGCGGGCAGTAGAGCAGAATAAAAATGAATTTTACAATTTCGTACAGACGGATTTGCTACCCGTAGTAAGCCAGGACTTTGGTTCATCCATCACCAAATTGACTAATACCATGAACTCATTCAACCTGGAATTTACAGCTAATATCAATACCCTGAACCATCTGTTTCAGAAGAATTATGATACCTTAAAAGTTCAGGATACAGTTTTGGGTCGGCTAGAACAATTGAATGCCAATGATTTCGTTAAGATGAACGCGAATGTATTGCTGCGTCTTGAAAAAGCAACCAATAGTTTTGACAAGTTTAACGTTTTTATGGAAAGTCTCAATAGCAGGCTGTCAGAAACACGTGTACTGAGCGATAGTATAGCGAAGTTACTTGACCGCGCAAATAATTTTGATAGTATTGCACACAAGATCGATGCCCGGGTAGACGATACCAATGCGATTATCTCTTTCCTTCAGCAACAATTTTCTAGTCTAGATGCCATGTCTTCGCGGTATAAAGAGATGATTTTGCGCGTGGACGATAACTTAGACGAGACACTCAAGGTTTTTGAAAATCATGTGATTATGAAACGTGAGGGACTGACCAATCTGATTACCGAGCAGCATGATCTCTTAGAAAAGGCTTATACAGAAAATGTAACTAAGTTTGATAAATTGGATCTACTGGACAATCTGAACGTGTTGCCAGCAATCAAATCTGGTTTTGATAAGCATCAATCGGACATGCGGTCAGAACAGATCAATCATATCAATACCGTAAGCAAACTTGGAGCAGAAGTAAAGATCAATAAGGAACAGATCAGTACAATCGAAAAAACGCTGAAGGAAGTCAATGTCAAGGTTTCGGACGCTTCTGACAGAAGGGAGGAGATAAACAAGTTGAATACCATATCTACGGTGCTCAGTAAATTGAAAGAAGAAGTCGAGAAAAGCAACGAGAGTATTTTTAAACGCATTTTCGGAAAAAAATAGGTCATGGCAAAAAAAGAAGGAAACAATATTTTCTGGGTCAGTTTTTCCGATCTGATGACGAGCCTGTTTTTTATTGTACTGGTTCTATTTGTTGTAACCTATGTAAACAACCGCAATACAATTATTGCCCAGGATGAACAGTTGCAGGTATACAAAGAAGTCGAGGATTCACTAATGCCGTTGAAAAATAACAGTTCATTTCGGTATGAGGATAAGTACAAGCGATTCCTGCTCAATTTTGAAGTTAAATTCAAGCCCTCTGCTTTCGAGATTCAGGAGGGCAATTTGGAAAACTACGCGGTCACGCGTGCAAAAGTCATTGATGCCGGTAAAAAGCTTAAGGAAGTACTTGATGCGGTCGTCAGATCCGCAAAGGAGCAGAACCGTGTTGATGGAGAGAAGGTATCTTACCTTGTTATAATTTCCGGTTACGCCTCCAAATTGTACAATGCGGATACCTCGCCCTTGGGACGGAAAAAAGAGTATGAGCTGAGCTATAATCGGGCCTATGCCCTGTCTAAATTCTGGAAAGCCCAGGGAATAGATTTTGAGGAGCAAGCTTACGGTGAATTGATTGATCTCCAGTTGTCCGGAAATGGCTGGGGCGGAGTGGGGCGCGATCAAGCTAATGAGGATAATAACCAACGCTTTATTATTCAGATCGTACCAAAAATATCCAATCGAAACCTCTAAAAACTTCCAAAAAAATAGCTTAAGTAAACACTTAAGCTATTTTTTAGTCTTTCTTGTCCGTCGATTTAAATTGATCAATAGCCATATTGCCGTAGCGACATCAACGATGTTCCAGATTAATCTTCCCAATGGTAACCGAAGGATGGGTTGAAACAAAATAATCAGTACGATGCAGATTATAAATTCACTGTTCCGGGAATGTCGCTTGGTTTTGGGTATATTGATAAGCTGTAGGATAAAAACCAAGCAACCAAATATGCGAAGAATGGTAAAGTAACCATATGGTAAGGGTAAGAGGGCCAATATGAGGCCGCAGATCAAGGCAATTTTTAGTGATTTCAGATTCATTCAGTGATATTTTTAGACCAAAGTCCCAGACCTTTTTCCCGCGCATAATGTTGAGCCTCCTGAAAGCGCTGTTCATATTTTACATTAGGAGCAATCGTCATCAGGATGGCATAGCCATCTTTGACGATTTTTTCATTGATAAAAGTACCATCTATTAAATAGGCATAGGCCAAGGTTCTTCCATATTGGTCGAGCGAATCTACATCAAATTCCAGTCTGATTGTTTTGTGCAACAGTAGATCTGTGGCGTACCGGGATGCTTCTTTTCCGAAAGCCTGCTCTTTCTTGCGAAAATAATTGCGGGGCTCCGGCGCATCTATTCCGATGAGCCGTATTTTGATTCGTTGCTCCCTGTCATCTTTGCACCAAAACGTATCCCCATCCGATACCTTTGTGACGCGGTATATGCCATTTGGAAGGTTTTTATTGTCCTTGATCCCACTAGATGAGAACCCTAACATTTTCTGTTTGTAATCTTCTGATTTGGACTGGCAGCTGACCAATGGCGATGATATCAGGAGAAGAGAGCCGAATACGAAGCTCCATTTTCGATAAGTACTTTGCATAGGACGTGTTTATTTACCTTCTTTTTCCTTTTCTTTTTTCTGCCGAATTGCGGCAACGTTCAGAGCAATAGGATTTGCCGAACATAAACGTGAGTACCTTCATAGTGAAGCCTTTCCCTTTATAACTCTTTTTTTCGTTTCCGGACTTAATTTCTTTGTTGCACCATGCGCATGGATCATACATGTTTTAATTATTTAAAGGTGAATTATAGGATCAATTATATGGCTCAAAATTAGGATTTACATTTTTCTGGATTTATGGTTTCCCGTAAAAAGCCCTCGTAGTGAGTAGCTACTTTTGGACTATCAGAAATAAATAATTTAAACGCTGTATAGCAAAATCAAATAAGCCATTTATTAAAAATTAAAAACCATGGATTTTAAAGATGAGATTCGTCAATTTGCCAAGCGCGTTGACCGACTTTTACCACAGATCAAAACAGAGGAAGCCACAAAGACATCCTTAGTGATGCCGTTTTTGAAGATATTGGGATACGATGTGTTTGATCCGTTTGAGGTACAACCCGAGTTTATTGCCGATATCGGTATCAAGAAAGGGGAGAAGGTTGACTATGCGATATTACGTGAAGACAAACCTGTTATCTTAATTGAATGCAAACATTATGCGGACGGGCTTGATCCACACAATTCACAATTGTTCCGTTATTTCCATACCACAGAAGCTAAATTTGGTTTGCTGACGAACGGCGTAGAATACCGGTTTTACACCGATCTGGTTACACCGAATAAGATGGACGAGAAACCATTTTTCGAGTTCAAGATTATGGACATCAAAGACAATGAGGTATCCGAATTGCGCAAATTCCATAAGACAGAATTTGATCTCGAAAGCATTTCCAGCGTTGCGAGCGAATTAAAGTACTTTAATGAGCTGACGATTTTAGCGATGGCAGAAATGCAGAATCCGAGTGATGATTTCGTTCGTTTTTTTGCGAAGCAAGCCTATCCAAGTGTTGTTACAGCAAAGGTTTTGGAACAGTTTACGCCATTGGTAAAGCGCGTGTTTACACAGATTGTCAATGACCAGATCGCCGAAAGACTAAAAAGCGCACTTAAAAAAGAAACCGAAGTCGAAGAAAAGAGCGCTGCAATTGCACCGACAGAACCCGATGCCTTGATTGTCACCACGGAGGAAGAGATTGAGGGATACCTGATCATTAAATCTATTTTGCGTAAAGAGATCGAGGTAGGTCGCATATTTATGCGTGATAATCAGTCCTACTGCGGCATCTTACTAGATGATAACAACCGCAAACCGATCTGTCGATTCTATTTTACGCCCAATCGCCTGCGTATCGGGTTGTTTGACAAAGACAAAAAGGAGGCTAAATATGATCTAGATTCATTGGATGATATTTACAAATATTCAGAGCTGATCGTGGAAACCGTCATTAACTATTAATCAGCTGTGTTATGAAAAAGTATCTATTGTTATTTCTTATTTCATTTTTATCTATGGCCTGTAAAAAAGCTGAATCGGAATACGATACATATGGTTATGAAACAGAATGTGATGAATGTGACATTAACTATGTTGATGATCTAGGGGCTACGGTGTATGTGAATGGTCATAAAGGAACATGGAAGAAAGATTTTCCACGCTCGGTATTCACAGAGATGAAAGTGACCGTCACTGCGCGACAATCGAATTCGAATACTGTGTCTGCTCATATTATAAAAGACGGTAAGCGGCTGGTTTCGAAGTCAGGCAATTCCAGTGTTACTGTTAGACACATCGTAAAAAGTTCGGGATCAACTAAACCTGTTTCGAGCATCTGTGGTGCTCCAACCCAAAAAGGAGGACCGTGTCAGCGAAAAGTTTCAGGTGGGGGAAGGTGCTGGCAGCATAAATAAAGATTCAGGACTGAATAAAGGTTGTTCAATAAAGCCTTATTGAACAACCTTTAAAAAGCCAATTACCTACATTCGGAGAGGTTTAACAGATTATTGTTTACAGTGTATATGACTTTCTCAGTTATCTTCGGCTTTTTGTATTGATTTAGTTCGCAAAAATACAGATAGGTATGCTTTTTAAGTTCCATCCCTAAACTATTTACAACAACCTCTCCGCGATCTCCGCCTCGTTAACCACTACACCGCCATTCAGGTACATCATCCGCTCACCACTTTTATAATCTGTGATTATGTCAAAGTGACCATTACAGGTTCTCATGCGTGAAAGCAATGCTTTCCTACCTGAACTAAAGCCTTTATGTTTAGTTACGTCAAATACATATTTAGAGCAGCTATGCCTAAATATACACTTACGTCTTCTTTCAGGTGGGATGATCAACCAATACAATCGGATCGCGGTCAATAGGAGAGACTTCATGGCCTTGAAAATACCACCATCTGTCTTGCCGTTGTATATCCAGGTTTATTATTAAAGCAACCATTTTCGGCATGTACATAAGTTGTGACGCTTTCTAGTCTTACATAGTTCCATCCTCCTGATGCACCCTGATTAATCAGGTTTTCTAATTGTTCTGCTACTTGATCCGATGTGCCTGTCCTTGGGTCTATCGATGCTACAAAAGGTACTACTTTGTATTCCATAATATCAGTATTTGATTGGGTTAATGATTTAATTAAAGCTATATAGTAAAATATTGAAAATCATTGTGTTTTGAGTTTTATTGCAATCCATTTTACAATATTGTCAATTTTAAGAATAAAAAATTACAGATTATTACGGCTTCCCGTAAAAGTTATGCCTGTGCACTAGGTGGCTAGCTACTGTATTAAAGAACATGTCAAGATGAGGAATGCTTTTGCATTTTATCTGACCTCTGGAGACTAGTTTTTACGAACCAAGATCAGTATTTTTAATACACTGAGTTTTGCCAATGAGCAGTTTTACGATCCTATCAAGGGCACTTTGCAGTTTGATGTGTCCGATCTGGTGCTGATTAAGCCCAGCGGGCGAAATCAGGTCCGCTTGTAAAGGCTGAAAAACAAATTGGATAAGCAAGAGATCGATGGCATCAAAAGATCGATTTTGGCCATTGGCGATGCTCCGGTTGTCTTAGGTGACTGGCAACAATGGGTGTATTTTTTGTAGAGCGGAGGATCTCGGCGAGTCAATTCAGATAACATGATATCAATTTGAGTTTTTTATATCCATTTCTCTAAAATCAGGAATAACGGTATTATGCTTGTTTTCGAAAAGACTTACTTGTTTATATATTTCTTTATTATCGGCGAAAAACGCCGATAATATAAGTTTTGTTAAATAAATCAGTTTATGTATATTTGATTTATCGGCGTTTATCGCCGATAAATTTAAATAGTTTAAACATGAATATGTATTCTCAGAGAAGGAAATATGTGTTAAAATTAGTGCCGGAGGGAGCTTTGGTTACCAGATCTTGGCTACAGCAGAATGATCTCACAGGCCATGCGATCGATAATTTATTGAAGAGCGGACTATTGGAAACTGTGAAAAATGGAGTATATAAACGTGAAGGGGCAGAAGTGGAATGGGGGGATATTGTCTATTTCCTGCAGAAACAGCTGGATACAGATCTAACCATTGGAGGCCTATCGGCTTTAGAACTTCAGAAACTGACCCATTATCTCCCGATGTCTAATCAACGCTTGATTCATTTATATGGCCGGGATAATCTTCCCATATGGATAAATAACCTTACAACAGGGATCAAATTTCTTAAGCATAGTTCTGGCTATTTATTTGGTAATAGTTTTGAAGATGAAAGGCCGCTAGCATTACTTGAGTTTACTAGAGCTTTCAGTTGGAAAAATACAAAGGAAGGCTTACGTATATCCATTCCTGAAAGAGCTATTTTGGAAGTGATGAATCAAGTTCCCCAAAATATATCATTTGAACATGCGGATGAATTAATGCAAGGATTAAATACGCTTTCTCCTAGGACACTCCAAAGATTATTGGAACTGTGCACAAATATCAAAGTTCGCAGGCTTTTCTTTTACCTTGCCGAGCGTCAAAATCATACCTGGTTTACAAAACTTCAATCTGAGAAAATAGATTTTGGATCTGGTAATCGTGTGATCGTCACAGGTGGGAAACTAAATAAGAAATATAAAATAACTGTTCCTGATTTTTATGAGTAAGAAAGAAGAATATGCTGAGCAGGTCCGTTTATTGATCCGATTGTTACCTATAATCGATAAAGAAGACTGTTTTGCACTTAAAGGCGGTACGGCTATTAATTTGTTTTATAGAGATTTGCCAAGGCTTTCCATAGACATCGATTTGTTGTATCTGCCAATGGAGGATCGCGACGCCTCTCTTGAAAATATCAGAGCTGCATTAGCGAGAATAACAGATTCCATAAAGAAATCGATTGCAGGTGCCCAAGTTCAAAATACAACACTACAACAGGATAATTCTTTACGAATAATAGTTTCACTTAATGATGTTCGTGTTAAAATAGAACTATCTCCTGTTATACGTGGAAGCCTTTTCCCAGCTGTCAGAATGGAAGTGCGACCGCAGGTTGAAAAAGAATTTGGTTATGCTGAAATGCTAGTTGCATCACACCCAGATCTGTATGCTGGTAAACTTTGCGCTGCCCTAGATCGTCAACATCCCCGTGATTTGTTTGATGTAAAACAGTTATACGAAAATGAAGGATTAACGGAAGAATTACGAAAAACATTTCTTGTATTTTTAATAAGTCATTTTCGACCGATGGCAGAACTGCTTAATCCAAACCGAAAAGATATCTCAGGTATATATGAAATGGAGTTTGCGCAAATGGCAGAAATTGAAGTTTCTTTAGAGGAGCTACTTTCTATACGGGAGAAACTGATTGCAGATATCAACAAGGAGATGACTGATAGTGAACGTAAATTTTTACTCTCTGTCAAAAATAAGACACCTGATTGGGCACTCTTAGGATTGGACGCAGCTTTAGTCTCGGAACTTCCTTCAGTGAAATGGAGATTAATCAATTTAAATAAAATGTCAGAGAATAAACACGTGACCGCTTACAAAAATCTAGAAGCTGTCCTATATCCTTAAAGTCAAGCTGAATATGAGAGATATGGCTTTTTTACGTCAAAAGGGCCTGATTTTCATCAGACCCTTTCTCTTAGCGTTTATTTGTACAGTAATTTTTATGTTTCCTATCGTTTCCTCTTTTTTGTTTCGTCATCCAATGCTTTTAAAGACTATTGGATTTTCACTGTACGACGCCAATTTTTATGTTGAACCTTTCTTTCGAAAGATAGCTTGTAGCCGGTTTGTATTATAAGAACAACAGTCAATTTGAAATAGTTTTATTGGAGTAATTTTTTTTGATAACTTGAATTAAAATGGATACAGTCTTATATCATCAAAAGCTTTTAGAACACTATACCTATAATTGGGGAAAGGAATATAAGATATTGACTTGGCAGAAAGGTTTTTATGATGATTTAGGTGATCATTTTCGGATCCTGGAATTTCCCCCAATAACCGAACGCAATATGTGGATTTATGCTACTGTGGGTATGTCTTGTTTGGAAGATGAATTTGGACTCGAACTGCACATGTTTTCTGGTGAGCAAGATCAAATGCTAGTTGAATCATTAATAGGTTGCTAAGTTTATCTAAAAATGATAAAGAAAAATAAACTTAGATAGACTCAAGATAGATATTTGATGTGGTAATTTTTATTTTTATTTGTCTTATAGTGACTTAAGTTTGTCTAAAAAGTGATAGGAAAATAAATTTAGATAAACTTTTAGATATTCTAAAACACGTTTGACGTCTGCGATAGTACAGATACAGGTGGGCGGCTCTGTTTAAGCAGAGCCGCCCACCTGTATCTGTACCTTACGATTGTTTTTTTCCTTCCACGAAACTATCGAAGATAGTTTCAGTGGTGTTGAAGAACCAAAGAGATAATATCATTCCATTAAAAAGATGTCTCTTCTTTTTCTAGAAAAAAAAGTCCCTAAATATATTTGTGAATTGTGTTTATCACTATTGTAGAATATAAATTCCGATCTAATTCTGAGAAATTATATTACCAGCAAAATCTAGTTCATATACATGCGATCCGAAATCAATAAGTTGTATGCTTTTGGGTAATACTGTCAATTCTTGATGGCCATTATTATTTACCCAGATATCGTGTCCTCCAAATCGCCATTTTATTTCTCCGAGTTTTGTTATTCTTGTGATTTCGAGTTCACCATGAACGAGCAGATCATCTTCTATTTTCTGAACACTGAAATTCGTTACATAATCTACTTGTCCTGTCCATTTGAGCGTCAAGTCTGGTATATTTAAATAGTACAGTTTATTCCCAACGCAAATATAAAGCACACGCTCCTCGATTATAAAGGAGGATTCGCTCAATCCTGTGAAAACCCCGGTATGACAAAGAATAGCACTAGCCACTTCATCATGACCATGCTTTACTAAAATGGCAACGTTAGATACGTTGCTATACCGATCGCAAGAATCATCGACATATACCCGGTTGTAGCGTCTGAGATTATCAGCGGATTCAACTGTATATTGGTGATCGTTATAGATGAATACTTTATATTGTTGATGGGCAATTTCAATCATTTGGACTTGTTGTAGAAGCTTTTGCTATTAAAGATAGCAGTTAGAGTCTGATTATCGAAAATTCAGTGCATTATTCTAAGCCTTTTCACCTCCCCATTCCCGCCACTCACCGAGTTTTCTAGGTCGTTGGTCTAAAGCCCGTAGGCCAGGAGCCTATTGTGTTGTAGTTTTGAGTCAACAAATAAGAACTAAAAACTAACAATATAAAAAAGACATTATGAATACGCTAGTAAAAACATTCGCAGCAGCAGCTTTAATCGCAGTATCTACATTTGCTATGGCAGCTGAAGGACCAGGAGCAAAAGCAACAAAAGCAAACGTTAACCTTTCCACAGCAGACTTTGCTTTAGCGCACTATGTTGTGGTAACGACTGAAGGAGAATCAGCAGGAGTAGAGCAGTTATTCGCAGAAAATTTCAGCCAAAAAATCCAAGCATCCAACGCGCAAAATCATAGGAGTAGCGAAGTGGTCAAACTATTGAAAAAACAAAAAAAAGAGAAGCTGAACTGTACAGTAAGCACTGATATAATCGAAGAATCTGCTGATTATATGGTCGCTAAAGTGACTTTAAAATTTGAAAACTTCACCAAAACAGATTTAGTTACTTTGGAACGAGCAGGCAATAATTGGAAAGTATTTAAATCAATTAATTCGTATAAGTAGTATCCAATAACTGGTGGTTTGCCAATAATGAAAGACAAACCATTAGTGAATCATATGTTTATTAAGGCCACATCGCGAGATGTGGCTTTTTTTTACGTCAAAAAGGATTGAAGTCAATTAGATGCCTTACCTCGACTTTTGTATGTAGAGTAGTTTTTTACTCTCTTTGATATTTTATCATTAATTATATTTTCTTGTCGTTATTTGATGCAATGGATAACTATTGTGAAATTATTGATGTTTTGACGCTTAATTTACGTCGGTTTAAACACTTTTGTGTAGTTAATTTCTCTCTATATTGTTTTTTATCTAATATGTAGTATGTTTGCTTTCAGTGTAGGTTGTTTTAATTAAATATAATTTATAGTAATTTTTTTAAAATAGAATAATATATATGAAAAGTAATACAAAGTATTTTATTATTTATGCTATGGTGTCTCTTCTACTGCTTACCGCCTGTAAAAAGGAAAATAGTGTTGTGAAGCCACCAGTAGACCCACCAATAGAGGTGAATGATTTGAAGTTGAAGCTTGATTCAAAAAAGGTGCTTGATTTTCAAAAAATCACCTCCTCCAGTTTAGCGTCTTCTCTGGCGGAATCAGAAATAAAAAAGTACTTTGAGGATCGTGTTGACCTGTCAATACCTAAAGAAATTATCGTTGAAAAGGACTCCACAATCCTCATTAAACAATTTGGTATTACAGAACGCTACAAGTCAAAATGGGAGAGTGATGATCTTTATCTCCAGGATAGCGACGAATCATCGTCGAAGCTAATCGGCGCGAAAAAGAACAAAACAGATTTTGTGCTCAGCATGAGCTTTTATTCAAAGAAAAGTGTTACTCAGTCATCACATAATTTTTTGATAGGGCAAGAATATAATCTAAAATCTTATGATCACCTGTTGTCTAAAAATGCTGAGAATACAGATTTTATTTGGCTGAAAATTGACTTACTATATAATACTTCCAAATAATGATTAAATACATCACACTACTTCTCTTTTTAGGAACCGGATTTCCAAAGATTGCCGTTGGTCAAGACCAGAAGTCAACCGTCATAACGGTTAAATCACCTGAAGAATTATATGTCGGAGCAGTATTAGAACAGCATACAATAAATTCTCCGATTCCTCCGGTTCTGAATGTCATATTAGATAATATTATCGTCAATTTTGGTGGCTTAAATGTTAAGAGTAAAGTCATAAAAACCGAAAAAACATCATTTTACAAGGCAATTGAAGAGGCTCTACAAGGGAAACGCTCGGATAACAGGCGCTTTTCATTTGATATAAAAGAATTGAATGGCTATAATGATGTTTCTCTTTATTTTGGACAGCAGATTGATCTGACAAGTTGGTTCTCCATCACCGAAACGGCAAAGAAACCTCGGACATTACTGGCTATCAATATGGAAAAGATTGCTTTTACAGTGGATATGGACTTACCTGCCGAAGGAACTTTTAACACAAATAAAGAACTTCTCAATAAATACGATATAAATGACCTCATTTATATCAATACACTTTCTTTCGGAAGAAAAGCCGTTGTTATCGTCGAATCGGACTTAGCTGGTACATTGGTCAAAGAAGCGTTATCCGCTCAGCTTAAAGGGAACAAGCTTGCTGATAAAGAAAGAGCTGTTCTCGCAAACTGCAATTATCATGTTGCTTTCCTTGGAGGGCGTCACACTGATTTAGATTTCAGTGCCGGACAACTATTGCAACAACTAATAAATTATATTGATGCAACGTTGGATGTAAACAATTACGGAGATCCTATCTCTTATAAGGCCGCTTATTTAAAGAATCACCAAATTTTTTATAATTCATATTAATCATTTTTTTGTTTCTTATTTAACCTATTTTTTAATCATGAAAGTTTTCAGGACCTTTTGTGGTGCACTTATATTTTTCATAATTGCATCATGCAACAAGGATAATCTATCCATTCATACCGAGAATAGTAAGGTGCCGAATGCGAGTGTACGCAAGCCATATCAAATCAAAATAGACTCGTCATATGCTTATCAAGGCGATTCTTTATATAAAGTCATGGCACGGGAATACAGTAGCCGTTCTGAATCAAATGTTAAAAATAACCAAAGTAACGCTCTTTTTGTAAAGAAAGCGACTATAGCAGGGATGACACCTGAGGACGAAGCTTTTTTCTCAAAAAGACATACGGTAAAAAGTACTGAAGCGATGTTGTATCAGGGAAAAAATTTTATTTTTCCGGGGGCGATTTTGGAAGGTAATAGTATATCCAAACAGGTCTATAATCCTATTTTCCTAGCGAATAGAACACCGATAACAGTTTCAATGAGCTTGACTCACACTACCCCTAAGCCGACAAGCCGCATCATTACAAATCCGACATACTCTAAGCTGGATGATTACGTCAAAGAAATGGCTGTTGGTGGAAGTTTTAAGCAGAACGAAAAATTTATGTTTCAATATAGGCGTTTTACTTTTTATGATGAGATCAAAGAGGCATTTGGTACCGACGTCAATACACAAAGATTGTTCTCCTCGAAGAGTGAGAACAGCACTACGGAATCTCACAAAATATTGCAGTCTACCGGACTTTATGTGAAATTCTTTCAGGGTAGTTTTACCGTAAATATGGATATAGCACCACTAGCAGATCAGCCGATTCAAGGTATTTCTGGTGAACCACCTGTTTATGTCAACTCAGTTACTTATGGCAGAATGGGAATACTCGTTATCGAAACAGATAAAGAGTATCAGTTTGCCGAAACGTGTATAAGAAAAGAATTTGACCGAATCTTCTATAACAAAACAGAAACTTTAACAACAGAGGAAAGGAAATTTTTTGACGAGACATCGTTTAAAGTCCTTATTATGGGAGCGGATAGTGATTATACGGTACAGACTTTTAAAGGGTATTCTTATTTTCTGAATTTGATCTACAACTCAAAGTTTACCGAAACAAGTTTTGGTGTTCCTATTTCGTGTTCATTTTCAGATGCAAATACACATCAATTGGTTGAAACAGAATTTGTAAATACGTCATTTGTAGAGCCCTTGTATGTAAAAGTAA
Organism: Sphingobacterium zeae; assembly: GCF_030818895.1. NCBI lineage: Bacteria > Pseudomonadati > Bacteroidota > Sphingobacteriia > Sphingobacteriales > Sphingobacteriaceae > Sphingobacterium > Sphingobacterium zeae. The sequence continues at coordinate 4,536,816 of NZ_JAUTBA010000001.1, read as the reverse complement.
ATAGAGAGAATAGTGTCTATGAACCGGATGCATCGAGCAACAATTATCGTTCTAGTGCCAATATTGTTTTAAACTTCTTTAAGGATAGGGAAAAGACTAAACCTGCTTATCCCTATACTGACATCTATTTTGAGGTGCAAAAAAATGAGAATAAATGTATCTATACGCCCAATCAAAACAATTGGCCTGAAATTTTGATGGATTGCCAGAGCAGTTCCGATCTCTTAAAACTAAGAAATATTAATCTTTCAAACAGACTGATTGTGGGAACCGAATTCTCCTCTTATGAAAGTAATGGCCCTGAACCCATGCCGGATGAACCCAGACGGTATTGGGAAGCAACAGATTATCAATTAAATTATAACTTAAGGTCGAGTCCATTTTTTATTACTATCTATTAAATTAAATATATAATTATGAAACAGATTTTTAAATTAATTTATGCTGTACCAATTCTCCTTTATTCATGTAATAAGGAAGGAGCAAATCGTCTTGATACAGCTCATGTAACCCAAGAAAGGGTTGCCAAAAAAGACAAAGGTCAATGGGATAAAGTTTATACCATTAAAGATGGGAAAGAAATTGATATAACTCCTTCAGCAAATTCTAAACTTCGTGCTTCTGCAAATACTGCTAATGTCGAACAATTCTATGAGATAGCAACATTGGCCCCCAATTACATATTTTTAGGCTCAGTACTTAGTGCACAATCAATCAATAGCGGTTTGTATGAACCTGTAGGTTATACCAGCTTATTAAAGCCGAAGGTTACGGCTTCATTTTCACTTCCAGTACGGTCGAAGGAGATTTCTCCAACTCGTTCAGGTCTAAATAATGCGGTTATTGATGCTATCGGAGATAAAGATTTCAGCGGAAGACAATCACAGGTATTTACATACAAAATGAAACAGATAGATTACTATAAAGAAGCTAAGCTTGCTTTTGGAGCTAATATAAATATCGCCTCTGTTTTTTCAATGAGTGCATCAGTCGCCAGCGGCAAAATTCTGCAAACCTCTGCGCTAGTCTGTGATTTTAGCCAGACTTATTTTAATGTATCAATGGATATACCAGATGACGGAAATATTTTTAAAGATGAGCCAACCAGACAGGGATTTTTAGCGAAGAATCCGGTGTATGTTAATTCAGTTAACTATGGGCGCAAAGGGATAATTCTAGTAGAATCATCAGTAAATTACAGTGAGTTATCTGTAGCTGTACGCGCGGCGTTTACAGCAGGTATAGTAAATGGTTCTGTATCCTTAGATGCGAATACAAAAAAGATTCTATCCGAAGCTCAGATCACGATCTGTATCATAGGAGGAAGTGGCCAAGATGCTGTCCGTACGGTTAAAGGGTTTGATGAATTTCAGAACTTCATTATAAATGGTGGAGTCTATACTACGGATGTGTATGGCGTTCCTATTTCTTTTGGCGGTGCATATGCGTCGACAAACGGAATGTTCCAGACAGAATTCGAACTGTAATATAAATATAAAGTGTTGTATAGCCACGCCGTGAGACGTGGCTTTTTTACCTCAAAAGGGCCTAATTCTCATCAGACCCTTTCTCTTAGCGTTTATTTGTACAGTAATCTTTATGTTTCCTATCGTTTCCTCTTTTTTGTTTCGTCATCCAATGTGTTTTACTATTGGATTTTCACTGTACGACGCCAATTTTTATGTTGAACCTTTCTTTCGAAAGGTAGCTTGTAGCCGTTTTTTATAGTAAGAACATAGTCGGTCTGAGATAGTTTTGTTAAATCTTGAATACGTAATTTTCTCTTTTCCAATGATGGAAGTGTTTCAATTGTGAAATCTTTGTCTCTAGTATACCGTAAGATATTTTTGCTATAAACTGAGTAGTATATGCAATCATCAGCATAAGGGACAGGATTTTTACTGTTTTAAAGGTTAGGTTGCCTGACATTGTCGTTTAATATATAATATGAATATGGACAAAATTATGCTGAAATACAAATCGCTTCACCTCCCTATTCTCGCCATTCACCGAATTTTACTGATCGTTGGTCTAAAGCCGATAGGCTAGGAGCGTATTGTGTCGTAGTTTTGAGTCAACAAATAAGAACTAAAAACTAACAATATAAAAAAGACATTATGAATACGCTAGTAAAAACATTCGCAGCAGCAGCTTTAATCGCAGTATCTACATTCGCTATGGCATCAGAAGGGCCAGGAGCAAAAGCAACAAAAGCAAACGTTAACCTTTCCACAGCAGACTTTGCTTTAGAACACTATGTGGCGGTAACTACGGAGGGAGAATCAGCAGGAGTAGAGCGGTTATTTGCGGCTGATTTTAATCAAAAGATCCAAGCTACAAATGCACAAACCCACGGCCGTGAAGCTATAGTTAAACTATTGAAAAAGCAAAAAGGAGAAAAACTAAACTGTACAGTAAGCACTGATATCATCGAGGAATCAGCAGACTATATGGTTGCTAAAGTAACCTTGAAATTTGAGAACTTTACGAAAACAGATCTAGTTACTTTGGAGCGTGTGGGCAATGACTGGAAAGTATGCCAATCGATCAATTCGTATAAATAGTATCCAATAACTGGTGGTTTGCCAGTAAAAGAAGGTAGATCACTAGTGAATCACCTATTTATTAAGGCCACGTCGAGAGATGTGGCTTTTTGCAGTTTACTGATTTTCAAGAATTTTCAACAGTTTTTGATTTAAGTACAGTTTTTCCTTTCCAACTTTTACGGATTCAAGAATTCCATTCTGCTCCAATGCGATTAGATAATTTCCAACAGTTTTCGCATTTCCTAAATTGTCGTCAATCAAATTTTGACGTTTTGTATAAGGTAATCTAAATAATATCTCAACTAAATCTTTTGAATACATTTTAGGAAGTTTCGTTTTGATGTTAGTACTCATTTCCTCTATCGCTTGTGTGATTAGATTTAATCGTTTGAGACTTTTTGATGCTGTTTGTTCGATCATATCTAACATATATAAGATGTAATCTTCCCAATTTTCATTTTCTGTTACTCCCCTGAGTTTGGTATAATAATCATTTTTATTCTGAATGATGTATTCGCTTAGATAAATTGCTGGAACTTCTAATAGTCCGGAAAGTTTTAAGTAAAGCAAAAGTAGAATTCTTCCAGTTCTACCATTTCCATCTACAAAAGGGTGGATTGCTTCAAACTGGTAATGTAATAATGCCATTTTGATCAATGGATCAATGTTGCTTTCTTCATTGATGAATTTTTCTAAATTAGCGAGTTTCTCTCTAATGATTGTTTCTCCACTTGGCGGTGTGTAGATAATTTCACCGCGATTGTTGCTTAGCGTTGTTCCTGGTGTAACCCGAATGGATGCATTATTTTGTTTAATACATTGAACTATTTTAATGCAAAGGTTTGTAGTAATAAAAGGTTTAGCTTTGAGTTCTTCAAGACCTAGCCATAGCGCTTTTTTATAACTTAAAACTTCTTTTGTTGATAAATTTTCAATTTTCTTGTCAGCAACAAATGATCTGTATAATTCATCATTTGTTGTAATGATATTTTCAACTTCCGAACTTGCTTTTGCTTCTTGTAAGTAAATTGTATCAAGAAATAGCGTCGGATTTGGTAAATTTAATAAAGTACCATTTAGTTGGGCCAGCACACGACCAGCAGAAATAGTTTTCCGAAGAATTTTTTTTGTTTCGATATCCTTGGTTGGTGGCAACAATGGTAAATCGTTATAGGGATTTTTTCGGTCAAATTTATTCATTTCTTCGAGTGTAAATTTTACTTCTGTGTGTGTTACGAGTGTAAAAATAGTAAAAAATTACTCCTGTTTTTTGTTTAGGTGTAAAAAATGCTCTTATTTTATTTCCCCTCCCCATTCCCGCCATTCACCGAGTTTTCCCGATCGTTAGTCTAAAGTCAATAGGCTAGGAGCGTATTGTGTTGTAGTTTTGAGTCAACAAATAAGAACAACAGAACTAACACAATAAAATAAAGACATTATGAAAGCATTAGTAAAAACATTCGCAGCAGCAGCCTTAATCGCAGTATCAACATTTGCTATGGCAGCTGAGGGACCAGGAGCAAAAGCAACAAAAGCAAACGTAAACCTTTCCACAGCAGACTTGGCACTGGATCACTATGTGGCGGTGACCACTGCGGGGGAATCAGCAGGCGCCGAGCAATTGTTCGCCGAAGATTTCAATCAAAAAATCCAAGCAACGAATGCACAGTCTCATAGCCGTGGTGCCGTAGTTAAATTACTGAAAAAGCAGAAAGGAGAGAAGCTAAACTGTACAGTAAACACCGACATCTTAGAAGAATCAGCTGACTTTATGGTGGCTAAAGTAACCTTGAAATTTGAAAACTTCAGCAAAACAGATTTAGTTACCTTGGAGCGTGTAGGCAATGACTGGAAGGTTTCCAAATCGATCAATTCGTATAAGTAGTATCCAATAACTGGCGGTTTGCAAGTCATAAAAAGGCAAACCACTAGTGAATCATATGTTTATTAAGGCCACTTCGTGAGATGTGGCTTTTTACCTCAAAAGGGCCTGATTTTTATCAGACCCTTTCTTTTAGCATTTATTCGTAAAGTAATCTTTATGTTTCCTATCGTTTCCTCTTTTTTGTTTCGTCATCCAATGTTTTTAAAGACTATTGGATTTTCACTGTACGACGCCAATTTTTATGTTGAACCTTTCTTTCGAAAGGTAGCTTGTAGCCGTTTTGTATCGTAAGAACAATACTCCATTTGAAATAGTTTTATAAGATTGACCTTTTTTACCTTGCTAACTGCCTTGTTTTCTTTTAATTATTGTTGTATTTTTGGTGCCTCACATCGAACTGTTTTGCCGTAACGAGATAAAACGAGGCGAAAAATGAAAAACAACTATAGTTCACTCGAAAATTTAACTTTGCAAAAGTTAATACGGGCTGGAGACCAAGAAGCATTTAGGATAATCTATGAAAGGTACTGGGACAAGATATTTGTGATTTGTAATAACCGGATGCCGCAAAAGGATATTGCGGAAGATCTTTTACAGGATATTTTCATTTCACTTTGGAATAACCCCAAACTCGAAGAGATTCAAAATCTTGAAGCTTATTTATTTCAGGCAGCCAAGTTTTCTATCATCAAATATGTAAATAGATCTTCAAGAGTGGATTTTGTTGATCCCAATTCCTATGGATTATTGGATCGTGTGGAAGAATTGGAATTGGACGAAGTATTAAACATTAAAGAACTTCAGCAACTTATTTTCCAAGAGGTAGAACGCCTACCAGAGAAAGCAAAGATTATCTTTAATTATTCCCGTATAGATAATTTGGACAGTAGAGAAATCGCTGAAAAACTAAATATCTCCCATCGAACTGTTGAAAATCAAATCAGCAAAAGCCTAAAACATTTAAGGATTTTTATAAATAATATAAAATCTTTGTTATTTTTTTAATTTTTTAGCGTGCGTTGCTCAGCACTTATGGTACTTCTATATAGACCACAAGTGTTAATCATATGAAGACGCAACAAGAAATTAAAGAAATCATTTCCCGTATCAACCAGGGAATAGCCTCTGAGGAAGATATTCTACAATTCCAGCTTTGGTACAATAGTTTTGACGATAGTGAAACAATACTCGATAGTAATCTCTCGACTGTCGAATTTAAAGATAAAAACTGGGCAGAGATTAACCGACGTATTGCTCCCGCCAAAATATCCAGGTTGCAATGGGTATGGCGAGTTGCCGCTGCACTACTGCTGCTCTCTGCAGCTGCAGTCTGGATCTGGTCAATTCAGCAAAAGGAAAATAATAATGAAGTTTTTAGAGCGGCGGCATGGATCACAGATACTTCAGGCCAAACTGAAGAAATTAGTAGCAGTTTACATGATTTTTTAGATTCGACAAGATATGTAGATCTCAAAGAACATCATAATTTAAGAACCTTGGCAACAGCTGCAGGAGAGTTTACCAAAGTTATTCTCCCCGATGGCACTAAAGTGTCTTTGAATGCCGGGTCGAAGATCGTCTTGTCCCCAGATTATGGCAAGGCGGCGCAAAGGACAATTTCATTGGAAGGGGAGGCTTACTTTGAAGTAGTAACAATACCTGGACGCAGTTTTGTCGTAAAAACAGCAGATCAGCAGATCAGAGTTCTCGGTACAAAATTCAATGTCAGAGCTTATCCTAGTTTTGATAAAACAATTACCACACTACACGAAGGGAAAATTGAGCTAAGCAATGGGAACCAAAATCTCATATTGCAACCCAATAATATAGCTGTCAACAAAGATGGAGCTTTGTCTCTTCAACGGATGGCGAAGCTTGAGAAAGAGGCATGGCGCAAACTAGATTTTGAATTTGATAATGAATCTATTGAGGCTGTACTTCATCAACTTAGCCAGTGGTATGATTTTGAGCTATCTTATCAGTCCGCTGTTCCTAACCAGCATATCTCTGGTAAAATAGTAAATGGCACAAAAACCTCAGATGTGCTTGAGATTATGAAAAACTTAACGAACGGGAATTTTCAGATGAAAGGCAAGGTCCTCTATGTAAATTTCGGAAATAATTAACCTTAATACAATGAATGAAAAATTCTTTAAACGAAGCCCGGCTTTTTTAAATCCGGAATTGCTTTCGGTTAAACTAACCACTTTAATGACAATTGGGCTATTGTCTTGTAGCATACAGCAAAGTTTCGCACAGCGAATTCATATCGATACAACTAAAAAGCCACTTAAAACAGTATTAAAGCAGATAGAAGAGCAGTCAGGTTATTCTTTTGTTTATGACGCAGGTATTGTAGAAAACACTGCTATGATTCAGATTTCACTTGATGAAGACGGAATTCAAGCTGCATTGTCGAAATTATCCAAAAAGCTTAACGTTGAATATAAGATTGTTAATAAAACTATTACATTAACTCGGATCAAAGAAAAGGAGGGAACAATCTTGTTGAAAGGACGTGTGTCCATCGATGATCTGGATGGTAAATCTCCTTCATATCAAGCTGGTGTCAGTGTCGCGATCAAAGGAACTAATAAAGTTACCAGTACTAATAATATCGGCGAATTTAATTTGGAAGTACCTATGGAGGCGACTATTGTGGTCAGTTACATCGGTTATAAATCCAGAGAAATTCCTGCTAAAGATATCAGAAAAAATCTAGCTATCGTGCTCCAAAAAAGTATGGATTATCTAGATGAAGTAATTGTAACAGCATATGGTACCAAAGAAGCGAGAGAGAACCAGACAGGATCGGCTTTTACAATTACAAGAAAGGACCTAGATAATAGGCCTGCGCTCCGATTGGATGCTTTACTGGAAGGTGTCGTTCCTGGGGTCGAATTTAATTCACAAGATGGGGGAACAAATAGTTCCGCAAGATCTCGCTATAGCACTAGAATACGTGGCGAAGCATCTACCGTTGGCGGTACCACATCAAATGAACCATTATGGGTCGTAGATGGTGTGCCTTTGTATACTGGCGGAACGACAAATTCAATTCCAGGGATGCAAAATTCGATCAGTCCATTGACATATATAAATCCGAATGATATTGAAAGTGTCACCGTACTTAAGGATGCCAGCGCAACGACAATTTATGGCGCAAATGGATCCAATGGTGTTATCCTGATAACAACCAAACGAGGAAAAGGAGCCCCAAAACTTTCTTATTCATTTCGGACAGGGATAAATAGACGGCCATCAAGTCATCTAAACCAACTGAATGGTCGCCAATATTTAAACCTTGTGAAAGACATGGGTATGGTTGATCAGTTGGGAAAAATTGATACCACCCAGGATACGCGTTGGGCAGATGTTTATAATCGTACTGGTTTTACTAATCTCCACAGCTTAGGGCTGTCGGGTTCAACAGATGCTGTTCATTATTTCCTCTCAGCCAATATCTATGACGAAAAACAGAACATTATCGGTAATTCTACGAAACGTTATGATGTGCGTTCAAACGTAAGCGGGAATGTGGGCAAACGTTTGGTTTTGAACAGCACACTTGCTGCTTCTTATTCTAAAGATGATATGTTCAATCCGGGCAATGCTTATTTTCAGTACAGCCCATTGATTAGTCCATTTGGTCCAAATGGTGAGTATATTGAGCGCGATCCAAATGGCGGGCTTCTGCAGGGCATGCCTGGCCTGATCGATCAAAATGAACAGAAACAAGCAACCGTACATGTCTTGGGAACTTTAGGGTTTACTTATCAACTGTGGGATGGATTAGTCTTTACAAATCTTAATGGTGCGGATTTTACCAGCGGCAATGAAGATCAGTACTTTTCCATGTATAATTACACAGGCTCTTCCAGTAATGGTACGGCCTACCGAGGACAGTCACAGGTTTTAAACTTAATCAGTACAAATACCTTAGCATTTAAGCGTACTATTTTTAAAGGTGATTTTGATATTGTACTAGGAACCGAAGCACGAAAAGAAGAACGCCGTTCTGTTTCTGCCACGGGAACTAATTTTCCAAACGATTATATCCGAGAAGTAGGCTTTGCATCCTCCGATAATCGTCTTGGGACAACGAGTCGCGATAAACAAACGTTACTCTCCTATTTTGGGCGTGCCGGTTACGTATATGATAAACGCTATGCAATAAACTATACCTATCGAAAAGATGGAAGTTCCAATTTTGGGAAAGATGTAAAATGGGGTACGTTTAGTTCTATCGGTGCGGCCTGGACCGTTAGTAATGAATCTTTTTGGTCCAAAAACAAGGTTGTTGATTTCTTGAAATTTAAGATATCCTATGGTAATAATGGCAACTCTCGATTTAATTCAGCTTATGCCAGTGGCATTTATAAATACGATTCCAATTATAGCTATGGCGGGAATTCTGGAACGACGATGACGAGAGGTGTGAATGACGGACTGAAATGGGAAACAACAAAAATGCTCAATACAGGGATAGATTTTAGATTGTTTGGTCGGTTTAATGTGGCTGCCGAATATTACCGAAATGTCACCCACGATATGATTGATAATGCCTATGTGTCTATGGTAAGTGGATTTAGACGTACTTATCAAAACGTCGGAAAAATGCAAAATGCAGGTGTAGAGCTGAGTGTTAATGGAGCAATACTACAAAAGGAAAACTTTAACTGGAATGCCACTTTTATTTTATCGTCAAATAGAAATAAAGTGTTGCAGTTGAATGAAGATATTGATCGTGTTTCGGGCAATACGATCATGAGAAAAGGCTATAATTCCCGCTCTTACTACCTTGTACGTTGGGCAGGCGTGGATCCTTCTACGGGAGATCCGATGTGGTATGATTTGGATGGCAATGTGACTAAAGTATATAACACCGAAAATCGTGTACTTGTTGGGAATTCAACACCGCAATATTATGGAGGACTAACGAATTATATTAATTACAAAAACTGGAATTTTTCAATTTTCTTCAAATATTCAAAAGGGGGCTATTATTTTGATCAGGCAACTAGAAATAATGGATTGGATGGTCTTAATATTTTGAGTGGCAATCAATCCATTGATATGCTGAATTCTTGGTATTTTCCTGGCCAACTGGCTACTTCTCCACGACTTTCAAATACAACAACCTCATCTATTATGAACTCCACCCGTTTTTTATTGGACAAAACATATCTTAAGTTAGATAATATCAGTTTGGGATATACTTTTAATAGCGGTCTGATTCGCAAATTAAAATTAGATCATATTTCAGTTACCGCTATGGCAAGTAATATTGCGATGTGGACCCCATATTCTTCGAAAAAAGGATCAATAAAAAATTATGAATCCTTAGCTAAACAGTTTGGCGTAACAAGCGGAAGCGTAGTTGACAACACCTATGCAAATATGCTTTCAGAATCTAGTCGCGTGCTTAATTATTCATTGGGTATCAATATCGGTTTTTAATCAGAATTTAACATGAAATTATTTAAATATACAGTAATTGCAATATCATTGGCGCTTGCGAGTTGCGGTAAATCATTTTTGGAAGTTGAACCCATCGGACAACTTGGCAAAGAGCAACTATTTTCTGATTTGAATGGTATGCGGGATGCACTTGTTGGTAGTTACAACCTGACCTCACGTTTTTTTCAGTCACAGTATGGGATATATGGCGATTTAAGAGGCGATGATGTACAGCGCATCACAAATGGTACACAAAATTATATGTTAACGGACTATAACTATACTTTTGATGAAGAAGATGGAACCGGTGGGACTTTAGCCATATGGTCAACGGGCTATGAGGCCATTAATAATGTCAATAATGTTATTAACTCTGCTGAAACGGTACGTAAGTCACTAAATGGCAGGTCTGACGATTTTAATAGCTATATGGGGCAGAGCCATGTTTTGCGCGGACTACTATTTTTTGCGTTGGCAAATGTTTATGCACAGCATTATACGTATACAGCGGATGGAAGTCATCCGGGAATTCCTATTCCTACAGTAACACCATTACCTAGTGAGCGCGTGCCCAGGGCAAGTATGAAAGATACCTATGCGCAAATCATAGCTGATTTAGAACAAGGAATTACCTTTTTGGAAAATTCCACAGCAAAGACTAAGATATATGCTTCAGCAGATGCAGCAAGAGCCCTTTTGTCGAGGATATTTTTATACATGGGTCGTTATGAAGATGTAATTAAATATTCTTCAGCAGTATTGACCGATGGAAAGTATAAATTGGTGAATGCCGAAGATTATAAAAATATGTTCATTTCGGATAGCCAATTTTCAGATTTTAACAGTATTAAATCTGAAGTGATCTGGCAGCTGAATCTGAATATTAGGTCCTCCAATTTTATGTCAAGCTTCTATTCGGATAGAGTTGCGTTTTTAGCCTATCCTTCAGATAATTTTTTAAATTTATTAGGCACAGATGACATCCGTAAATCAATGTTTGAACTACAGTCAAGCCCGGAGAGATATATGTCTCTTAAGTATGGGAAGTATTCGAAAACAACTGATCTGAACTGGCCCGTCAACTTTAAGGTGATCCGGTCCGCCGAACTCTATTTAAATAGAGCGGAAGCATATTTTCATACCCAACAATACAATTTAGCGATTGAAGACTTAAAAACCATTAGATCGAGGGCGCTAGGTAAAAATACTGCAGACATTGTTGTCGAATATAGTACTCCGAATGAATTACTGGAATTAATAAAATTGGAAAGACGCAAGGAATTGGCTTTTGAAGGCCAACGTATCTACGATATCATGCGTTATAAAGAATCATTGGATCGTGGGGCTGGATGTAACTCGGCAAACTGTTTGATAAAATATCCAAATGATTTGTTTATTCTTCCTATTCCCAAATCAGAATTAGATGCCAATAAATCCATTACTCCTAATCCCACTGTAAATAAATAAAAATGAAAAATATCCTATTTTTAATGAGTTTCATCTCCCTGCTATTTTTAGCTTGTAATAAAGAATTGGAAACTCCATATGATCATCCTTTTTTCTATATCCACCAAAATAACGTTTCGGAAATAACGGTGCAGGCCAACAGAAATGAGTCGGTTGACTATAAAGTTTATTTCAGTACAAAAACACAGTTTGAAGCCATAGAATTGGATTATGAAGTGGTAGCGGGCGAAGGGCTTAAAGCTGGCGTAGATTTCGAAGTTGTTAATACCGGTTCGTCGCTTCTGTTTAAGCCAGGTGTCGTAGAAATGCCTATAAAAATACGCTGGATTAATCATCCGATAGAAGAAGGTAAAGACAATACGTTGACTATTCGTCTACTCAGAAATGATAAGAATATTACACTTGGGCTACCCGGCCCTGATCATAAACAATCTAGTCTGAAAATTACTAAAATATAGAACATATGGATATTCTGAAAAAAACAATAGGGATATTTAGTGTTCTTCTTGTATCATTCATACAGCTGAAAGCTCAGGACCTTAAACAGGATCCAAAACTGGTGCGCGGAAAATTAAAAAACGGTTTTCAGTATTTTATTTATCCTAATAATACGAATAATCAGCAGACTGCTATACAGCTTTTTGTCAATGCCGGCAGTCTACAGGAGGAGGACGATCAGTTGGGATTAGCGCATTTTGTAGAACACATGGCTTTTAATGGCAGCAAGCACTACCCCAAAAATGAAGTGATCACCTACTTGGAGTCTTTGGGCGTAAAATTCGGGGCTGATTTAAATGCACACACCTCCTATGATGAAACGGTTTATAAAATTACGATCGATAGCAAGTCGAAGGAAAACTTAGAGAAAGCTCTTGATATCGTTAGTGACTGGGCATTCAATCTTAGTTTCGATTCTTTGGAAATCGAAAAGGAACGCGGCATCATCATAGAAGAATGGCGGACCAAGGAAGGCCTTTCTGCCCGCCTAAGCGATCAGACCCTGCCTTTGATTTTTTCTCATTCCCGTTACGGCATCCGTAAACCGATTGGTACGCTGGATATATTGCGTAATTTTCGTCGACCGACACTGGTAGATTTTTATCAAAAATGGTATAGGCCAAACTTAATGGGGTTGGCTGTCGTAACAAACCAAGATCCAAAAGCAGTTGAAAAGATGATCAAAAAGCTTTTTGGAAAAGCTAAAAACAGAAAACCAGAGGCAAAGCGCATTTCATACAGCCTCGCAAATCATACAGATACACTTTTTAATATCTATACCGATAAAGAGGCCAATAGTATTGACTTTAGTTATATTGGGATTTTGCCAGCGAGCAAAGCTGTTAAGACCGAAGCTGATTTTTTTGAGAATTTAAAACGTACAGCAGTCAATGCACTCTTAAAGAAAAGATTTGATCGAATTGCTCAGTTAGACGACAATTACAAAAGTGCTTCCATGTCGGTCTCTGATCTTTTATTGAACAATGGACTTTCTCTTGGTGGAGCTACCTTGTATGAGGGGCAGATCAAATCTGGAATTTCTAAATATTTGAAAGAACGCGAACGTATTTTGCGCTACGGATTTACCTCTTCGGAGCTGTCTGATTATAGAGAGCAATACAAAAGACAGCTTCAACGCGCGCCAGAGAACAAAGAGCTGAATGCCACTATGATGTTGAGCCAATTAAAAGATGTCTTTTTTACTGGCCAAATATTAATGGATAAGGAAGCCCGTAATGGACAGCTATTGCGTGACCTGGATCGACTGGATTCTCTAAACCTTCTGCATCATCTCCAAAGTTATTTTAAGCCAGGAAATACAGCTGTGATGCTAACTGCTCCTGCACGTTTAGTAGCAGATGTGCCCAAAGAAAGCGTTTTGCGGCAGTTATTCGCAGAGTCCGCGCAGGCAGATTTGAAGAAATGGACAGATCATATTGAAATCCCCCGACAATTGCTGAGCGTTCTGCCTATATCCGGTAAAGTGATACACAAGAAGCTGATCAACGAGGTCGGTGTGGCTGAATGGCAACTTTCCAATGGCGCCAGATTTTTTCTAAAGAAAAATGATAGTAGAAAAAATCATATTCAACTAACAGCCTTTAGAAAAGGCGGTTTTATTGCGCTGGACAGCTCCGATTATGTCAACGCTGTGTATGCCAAAAATATAATTGGAGCCAGTGGTGCGGGGGCATTTACGCGGGCGGCATTAACAAAATTTTTAAATGGAAACTCAGCATCGGCCACGTTTATGATAGCGCCAAATCGAGAAGGGCTATCAGCATCAGCTAATCAAAAGGATATCAAGTCTATGTTTGAGCTGATTTACCTCAAATGGACTCAGCCTCGTGTCGATGAGAAAATTTTTGGAAGCATCAAAAAGCAAGGGCTAGATGCCGCCAGGAATAAAAAATTCAATGTGATGGATGCCTATAACCAAGCGATCAATAAAGCTATAGGGGCGGACGATTTGGATGAAAATACACTTTCGGTCGAACGCATTGAAAAGGATCTACAGATCGATCGTATTGTGCCAGTATTCAAAGAACGTTTCCATTCAGCTAAAGATTTTGATTTTGTGCTCGTCGGTGATTTTGATATAGATAGTATTCAAGCTTTTGTAGAACAGTACATAGCGGCACTTCCCACAGGATATTACCGCAGTGAGCAGCGGATCCCAGCTTATAAACAACGCCAAGATCAAGAAATTGTCCAATATGCAGGCCAGGCCGAAAAGGCCACGGTTAACTTGTTTTATCAGACCACTTCTACACATTATGATTACCCTGAGATACTAAAAAATGAACTTTTGGAAAATGTGCTCAAGGTTAAACTCCGAAAGAATTTGAGAGAAGAGCAGTCAGGCGTATATGGCGTAGGCGTTAGTGTCAGTGCAACTTCTGAACCGACCGATTTGATGCGCACACGTATTAATTTTACCTGCGAACCTTCAAGAGCAGAGTTTTTGATCGGGCAAGTTCAGGTTGAACTTGATAAAATCGTAAAAGATCCGTCTTACTTTGTTGAAGAACTCAATAATGCTAAAGTGCAAATGTACCAGGTATACGACAAACAATTTGGAAAAGATACATTTTGGAGTGCAGAACTGCGCAACCATATTTATTATGGTTTTGGAACCTGGTCATTTTTTACCAGTTATAAGCAAATGCTTGATCAAATAAAAGCTGCAGACATCGCCGATTATGCTAAACAGAAGCTCAATAAAGCCTACAAAGTAAAGGCGGTATTATTACCGGAAAATTTAAAGAAATAATTCATACAGATGAAATGGTCAGCGACATATCAGATAAGTCTGATAACGATAAGACCTAAGCTTCATCATCATAAAAATATAGGGATGAAAAAACACTATTGTTTAATATTGATCACAATGATCTTTAGTCTGTTTCTTCTCGGATGCAAACAGGATGCATTACTTGCAGATAATGTACAGTTGCAATCCTTTTCTTTTGAACCAGCAAGCAATCCGGGACTTAAAGATGCAGTATATGGTACCATCGAAGGACAGCATATTTCTATTCGTGTGCCCAACTCTGTCGATATTACAAAAGCAGTACCTTCCTTTAAAGGTACGTCGGAGAAAATGATCGCATACGTTGGGAAAAATATTCAGGAATCTGGGGTTACGGCCGTCGATCTTTCCAAAGCAACGGTCTACCGTTTTGTGACACCAAACGGAATGTCGGAATATAGCGTTTCGGCACAAAAGTCGGGGTCTATTCTTTCCTTTGGTTTCTATGCAGCTGATAATCCAGATTATTTGTTTCGCGATTATCCCGCTACAATAAGCAAACTTGATATCAAAGTAGACCTACCTGTAGATGCCGATATCACCAAGTTAGTTGCCCGATATACTGTCAACGACGGCACAGTACTGAAGTCCAATGGTGCAGATTTTAAAAGCAAGGAAACCATTTTAGATTATTCCAATCCCCAAACCCTGACATTGCAGGATTTGGAAAGCGGGACATCTGAAAATTTTGTTGTTCAGGTAGGCAGGCTGACAGCACCTGTGTGGACAGCGATGCAGCTTCCAGACTTTTTACAAATCAACAATGTTGCGGAGGCAGGGCTTGAAATTAATCCAATAAATAATCAGCCGTATGTGTCCGTTCAATTTTCAGGCAGTACAGATGATTTACGAAAGGGGCTTATTACCGCGTTCAACAGTGAAAGCAAACAATGGGAGACTTTAGGGAATGGATCTGGCTTTACGCCAACAAGAGCCGATTACATTTCGTTAGATTTTTCGAAACAAGGAATTCCATATGTTGCATTTAGAGATTATACGGCAGGAACTAATGCACAATATGCATCATTAATGAAGTATGAGAACAATAGCTGGTCATTTGTAGGCGAGCAGCAGGGATCTTTCAATAGGGTGAATTATTTAACGTTAAAGTTGGATGAAAATGATGTGCCTTATCTAGGTTATGTGTTCTCACGTGCGTCTTCTCCTTACCCTAGCCGTGGTACATATGCTGAATCGTTACGTAATGGGAAGTGGACGGGGCAGTCCTTTGCACAGTCAACTACAGGATGGTTTTCAAAAATGTTTAGAGGACGGGATGATAAATTGTATTATGTCGTTATGGATTTAACAAGCGGTACAGCAAGCCGTAAACCTTCTGTATATCGATTAGAAAATGGTGCATGGAATTTGGTCGGGAATGTTATTGTCGGACCTGCAGAGTCAAATTCAGGAGGTATCAGTATTGATCTTGACGTAAAAGAAGACGGTCAAATTTATATGGTTTACCAGTCCAATTCACCGGCTTATAAAACATTTGTTATGCACTGGAATGGTAGCAGTTGGAAACAGTTGGGCGACGGTATCAGCCAAACGACCAGTAGCTCCGCAAACCGCGACAATGTGGCGATCCGCATACACCCCGACGGTCGAATTTTCTTGGCATACGGAGACGCAATCAATGGAATAAAGGTCTGCACCTACAATGAAGCTACAGGAAACTGGAATACTGCAGTGCAGGTTTCACCAGAAAATGGAAATAAATTTGTGATGCAGATAAGTAATCAAGGAATACCTTATTTGATCACAGTGATAAACAGCAAAGCTGCCCTTTTCAAATACGATATTCCCGGATTATAACATCGTTCAGGTCACGGTCGGATGTATAAAATTATCTGACCGTGACTCATCTATCAGCAATGAACAATATGATTAAAAAAATAAGCATTATCTGGATCTTGGGATTACTTTTTGTAATAAAGGTCACAGCCCAAGTAGCAGTAGCTAAGAAAGTCTGGATTGAAGGACATGCTTTTGAAGACAAAAATAACAATGGCCTTTTGGATAAAGGAGAGAAAAGGCTTTCGAAAATACGAGTATCAAATGGTATTGATGTGATAAGCACCGATAAAACCGGAGCATATAGCTTTGAAGCTAAGATTGGTCAATCCATTTTTTCTATCACTCCATCTGAATATGTATGGGCAAAGCAAAAGAAAATAGGAAATGCAAATGCATATTACCTCAATCCTAATCATACTATTCCCGATACTTTGGTGTTTGATATACCATTAAGAAAGAGGAAGAATATCCCTCTCGAATTCAATATTGCCGCCATAGGGGATGTGCAGGTGAGCGATCAGGAGGAATTGGGATTTGCTGCCAAAAGTATATTTTCCGAACTTATAGGAAGGAAGGATATTGATTTTAATCTCGTTCTGGGAGATTTAGTCAACAATAACATGGAGATTTTGCCTGATGTAGGGAAAATGATCGATGCGCTGCCGATGTCATCCTACACAATGGTCGGCAACCATGACCGGAACGTTGCCAATCCAGATTATATGAACGACCGTTTCAATACAGTATTTGGAGCTGATAATTATGCTTTCAATTATGGCCATGTACATTTTATTGTGTTAAACAATGTGTTTCCTACAGGCAAAAATTCTTATGAAGGGAGATTAACTAATGATCAGTTGACATTTTTGAAAAATGATCTTTCCTATATTCCAAAAGATGCTTTAGTAGTACTTAGTCAGCATATTCCTATGGCTTTTACACATAATAGGACGGACGTACTTCAACTGTTGGCTGATTATAAAAATGTATTGATTTTGTCTGGACATACCCATCAGGTGGATCGTTATTTTTTTAATAACAAAGCGATACAGGAATTGGGTGCTGGTGCTACCTGTGGTAATTGGTGGCGTGGAGAGAAGGATGCCAAAGGAGTTCCGGAAGCCAGGATGCTGTGCGGTAGCCCAAGGGGGTATTTTGTGATTAATGTTAAAAACAATAGCTATTCGTTTCAGTTCAAAGCTGTAGATCAGGATGCTAAAAAACAAATGCATATTGCTGTTAGAGCGGGCGTATTGCTAGCAAATGTTTTTGGAGCGGCAGATAGTACGAATGTCATGGTACAGATAAATGATGGAGAATGGGTCCAGATGCGGAAAAGTAAAAGTGTAGATCCCTTTGTATCCGATATCATCGAAAAAAATAATCATAAGATTTATCCCACTTTAGGTAGCACTGCGAATCCTTTACGAAAGCGGACCTCTGGTCATCTTTGGGAATTTCCGTTGCAAAAAGTAAATGGTGATCGCATAAAAGTGATCCGAATTAAAGCGGAGGATAACTATGGCTTTTCAGTTCAAAATGAATTTATCGAGTTTTTTTCACAGTAATTATACAAATTATTCTTGTTATATGTCCATAGCTTATGTAAAAAGGTAGGCTTGACTATAGAAGAATACTATAGATTTCATATGTTTTAAGTTTAGTTTAGAAGCCACGTCGTGAGATGTGGCTTTTTGCATCAATATGGTCGAATGTTTTAAATTACTGTCGACACGAATCAGACTTACCTCCCCATTCCCTCCACTTACCGAGTTTTACTGATCGTTGGTCTAAAGCGGATAGGCTAGGAGCGTATTGTGTCGTAGTTTTGAGTCAACAAATAAGAATAACAGAACTAACACAATAAAATAAAGACATTATGAAAACTTTAGTAAAAACATTCGCAGCAGCAGCTTTATTCGCAGTATCTACTTTCGCTATGGCAGCTGAAGGACCTGGAGCAAAAGCAATAAAAGCAAGCGTTAACCTTTCCACAGCTGACTTCGCTTTAGCGCACTATGTTGCGGTAACCACTGAGGGGGAATCAGCAGGTGTAGAGCAGTTATTCGCCGAAGATTTCAGCCAAAAAATCCAAGCATCCAACGCGCAAAATCATAGCCGTAGCGAAATGGTCAAACTATTGAAAAAACAAAAGGGCGAAAAGCTGAACTGTACAGTAAGCACTGATATAATCGAAGAATCTGCTGATTATATGGTCGCTAAAGTGACTTTAAAATTTGAGAACTTTACGAAAACAGATTTAATTACCTTGGAGCGAGTGGGCAATGACTGGAAAGTATCCAAATCGATTAATTCGTATAAATAGTACCTTATCACTGGTGGTTTGCCAATCATAAAAAGACAAACCACTAGTGAATCATCTATTTAAGTTTATAAGCTACGTCGTTAGATGTGGCTTTTTAAGTATGTTATTTTTACAATAGTTAAATAAAATTGCTGTTCTTTTTTTTTTTATTTTTGATATATTATTAATTTCTAATTTATGTACAAGATCTTTTTTTTTATAGCTTGTTTATCCATTTTAAATATTTGCCATGCTCAAAATAGAGAGGTAACCAAATTAACGAATCAATTTATCGATACGTTGGAAGTCCATTCTTTTATGCGGAGCAAAATCGACTTTGATCGATTACGTATAGAGACCAATACAAAGGTTAAGAATATAAATAAGACAGACTCATTGTTGCCGACGTTTAAAGAAATAGTTTCCGGATTAAAGGATCATCATTCCAGTGTTAGTCGTGTTAAAGATACAACTGATAATCTGGCATTCATCAAAATGATCGCAAGTACGACCTATGAGAAAGAAGGAATGTCTCCGCTCAATTTTCGACATCGTTTAATTGAAGATAAATATGCATATATCAATGTTCCTGGTGTACTTTTAGAGCATAGACGTTACATTGATACTTTGCAAAAACAGTTAAGTGAATTGGATGGAAGGCATCCGAAAGCCTGGATTATTGACTTAACTGAAAATGATGGTGGCGCCTTTGTACCGATGGTTACCCCATTTCATAGCTTGATTGATACAACTCAAACGTTTTCTTATTTTGATGGAACCTTAGATAAGGATGGCAAGGAGGTTTTAATAGATAAATTTCAGATTCCCCAAAATGGATTATATATTGACGATAGCATTGAAGCTAAATATTGTAAATTCGATACCGTCCAAGCTCAACCTCTTAAAAATAACCAAATACCCATTATTGTCTTGGTCTCAAATATCACTGCAAGTTCTGGCGAAATTACTGCGAGCCACTTCTTGGGACAAAAGAATGTTACTTTAATCGGAACAAAGACGAATGGTTTAACTTCGAGCAATGAACTCTATTATGTGGATAAGGGTTATTCCGTTAATTTGATGACAGCATTGTTGCATGACCGGAAAGGAAAATCTTATCATGTTGGGGAAGGTATAGGTCCTGATATCATCGTTGACTTTGATTATCCTGAAAACATCCGAAATTTTAAAGAACGCTATCGATTTACATTAGAAAACAAATCAGTATTTATCAATAAAGCGATTGAGGTTTTGAGAGCAAAAGGGATTTAACTAGCAAATTGTGATTTTCTGAGAAACTGTAAGCTGTTATTTTATTTGATAGCTCTAGCTTGTTTCAATAGGTTAAAAAAAACTGCTAATGTTGGAGAATGGTTAAAGACACTGATATTAAGGGCGGATAAATTATGTTTAGATATACAATTATAGTTTTTGTGTTGTTAAGTGCATGTTCAAGAAATGCAAAAACAGCAGATATTGATCCTAGGATAATTAATGAAATGTCTCACGATGACAGAACAACTCCTTCACGATTTGATATTGATTTTTTTGTTAGATGCAAAGATGGTAAAGTTGCCATGCTAAATGAGCCTGCTTTGTGGGGAATTTATCGTGAAAATGAAAAAAATATGTCTTATGAAAAATTTTTAGATTTAACTTTGAATCAGAAAAAAAGCGTAGAAGATTCTAGTATTTTAAATGCTTCTGATTGTGTTTTATTAGATCAACAGATAACTCATTATTATCAAAGTCATAATTTAAAAGATTTTCTTCTTGAATATTTTACTAACGAAAATAACAGCTGGAGGCTTAGAGACGGGTATTCTAAGTCTCAAATTATCTCCATAAGTTATTATTGTTTTATCAATAATAAATTTCTGCAGTATGATGATTATATAGGAATTTATACGCTCATTGAGCCATATGAATTGTTTCCAAAAAAATAATAAATATTTAGTCACAAATACGATTTTTTGTAAGATTGGGCCACACGGATGCGCTAATGTTTGTTCTATATCAATGGTTAAATACTGTATACCACCTTCTTATAGAGAAAAAGCAGTGAAGTAGCAATTGATAAGCTATGCATAGCATTTGTGGTAGACTACCGAGATGACTACTTTTTCTTCACCTCCCCATTCCCGTCATTCACCGAGTTTTCCCGATCGTTGGTCTAAAGCCCGTAGGCTTAGGACGTATTGTGTTGTAGTTTTGAGTCAACAAATAAGAACAAAAGTACTAACACAATAAAAAATACATTATGAAAACTTTAGTAAAAACATTCGCAGCAGCAGCTTTAATCGCAGTATCAACTTTCGCTATGGCAGCTGAAGGACCTGGCGCAAAAGCAACAAAAGCAACCGTTAACCTTTCTACCGCAGATTTCGCTTTAGCGCACTATGTTGCGGTAACTACGGAGGGAGAATCAGCAGGAGTAGTGTTAATTCTCACTAAAACACCCCCATATATTCTCACTAAAATGCCACCACCTTAAGTTTTTAATTAAGGTTTAACTTGTCGGAGTATTAAAGTCCGACATTATGTATAAAGTGGCAATGTATAATACGATAAAAACACTGCTATCCCACGGGAAATCGATACGGGAGATAGCATCAGAACTTGGGATGTGCCGCAAGACCGTTTCCCGGATACAGAAAGCCCTTGAGCGTGGGCTAGAGGAACCTTTGCCTCAGGTAAGGCCAAAGCTGCTGGACGATTATCTCGATGACATTCAGGTATATAAGGAGATGGGACTGAGCGCTATACTTATCCACCAGCGCCTGCATGAGCAGCACGGTTTAGATATATCTTATCCCAGTGTCGCCAGAAGTATCGAGAGATTAAAGAAGCAGGAGGTTTTTGTGCCGCTGCACAGCGATCCGGGAGAAGAAGCGCAGGTGGATTTCGGATATATGGGTACTTTCCGCAGGAATGGCCGCCCTGTAAAAGTATGGGTGTTTTCCATGGTTCTCTCCCATAGCCGTTACAGCTTTTATAAACTGGTGACCAGCCAGCGGGTGGACGAATTTCTGGACTGCCATATCAAAGCTTTCGAGTATTTTGGGGGTGTTCCGCGAACTGTCAAACTTGACAACCTGAAATCTGGGGTGACCATTCCGGATCTTTACGAACCGGAGCTCCAGCGCAGGTATTCTGAATTTCTTTCCTACTACAGCTGTGCAGGAATTGCGTGCAGGCCACGCCGTCCACAGGACAAGGGCAAAGTTGAATCATCTATCAAATATGTAAAAAACAATTTTTTAAAGGGCTTCGATGGCAATGGCTATGAAGATCTGCTGTGCGGGCTGAAGGTCTGGAACGAAGAGACATGCAATAAGCGCGTACACGGAACCACGCGCCGTATCCCTCTTGCCGTATTTGAACAGTATGAAAAGCATGCACTGCTTGCATTGCCCCCGGTGCGATATGAAATCCTGGAGGTCGGATCCAGAAAAGTCACCCGGCTGGCACACGTGAGCTACCGCCATAATTACTATTCGGTGCCCGCTGCCTATGCGGGCAGAACCGTCAGGCTCGAAAGCAACGGTACCTGCCTAAAAATATTTGACGGCAGCACCCGCATTGCACTCCATCAGGTAAGCGGACAGATGGGCATGTACGTTTCTCTGGAGGAACACCGTCCGGATTATAAAAAGAATATCAGCAGAGAAGAATATAAGCGGCTAATGGGAAGTATCGGACCTTCTGCACTGCTTTTCTTTGAACATCTTCTGGCGGAGGTGCCTACCCACTGGAGCCCGATGACCCGCGGGATACTTAAATTAAAAAAGCGGTTTACCGACGTGCAGATCGATCTGTCATGTAAGCGCGCGCTCCATTACAGAGCCTTCAGCTACCAGCAGGTCAAACGGATCTGCGAGAACGAGCTTTACAAGCAAAATTACGAGGAAATGTCTCCTATGGTGTATTCCAGCGAATACGAACACGAACTCGGACTATACGACAGATTAACAAACTGAAATAAATAATATGGAAACATTATTAGCAAATTTACGCCAGCTAAAATTGGCCACGATGGCCCAGAACCTTGAAATGAGGAATAGGCATGCCCTGGAAAAACAGATCAGCTACCTTGAATTTCTGGAGCTGCTCATCGAAGATGAAATAGTAAAAAGACAGTCCAATGGCTATCAGTCCAGGCTAAAGGAATCCCGGCTGGATACGCAAAAGATCCTGGACAGTTATGACCTGAGTTACCAGCCGGACCTGGACAGAAGGCTATTATTTGACCTGGCTTCCTGCCGGTTCATAGAACAGCGCTCCAATGCTATATTCATGGGGAAACCCGGTGTCGGGAAAACCCACCTGGCCCATGCGATCGGGCTTGAAGCGGTCAAAAGAGGTAAAAAAGTACTGTTTGCACACACAAATGAAATGGTCGAAAAACTGTTCGCATCAAGGGCAGACGGAAGTTACCAGTCCGTATTGCAGCGTTATCTAAAGCCTGACCTGCTGATACTTGATGAGCTGGGCTTCAAAAAAATGCCGCAGAACAGTCTGGAAGATTTCTTTGAGATCGTTCGCAGGAGGTACGAAACGGGGTCTATGATCATCACCACAAACCGAAACTTTGAAGACTGGGGAAACCTCTTCGGTGACAGGGTAATTGCTTCTGCTATTATAGATAGGATTGTCCATCATGCAACAATTGTAAAACTTAATGGGAACAGCTATCGCGTAAAAAATCTTATCGAACTACAGGATCTTTTTCCTGGTGAAGATACCGCAAGGACTAGAAGAGGGCGCCCTCGAAAGCAGGAAAACGAAATCTTAGATGATCAGGATAATGAATGATTATTTTTGCATATTAGTGGGGGCATTTTAATGAGAATCAGTGGGGGCATTCTAATGAGAATTAACAGAGTAGAGCAGTTATTTGCGACAGATTTTAATCAAAAGATCCAAGCTACCAATGCGCAGTCTAACAGCCGTAGCGAAGTGGTTAAATCCTTGAAAAAACAAAAAGGCGAAAGGCTAAACTGTACAGTAAGCACCGACATCTTAGAAGAATCAGCTGACTTTATGGTCGCTAAAGTAACCTTAAAATTTGAGAATTTCAGCAAAACAGACCTAGTTACCTTGGAGCGCGTGGGCGATGACTGGAAAGTATCCAAATCAATCAATTCGTATAAATAAGTGCCATCTTAAATAAATATATATGTTGTGAAGCCACGTCATGAGTTGTGGCTTTTTTATGATCTATTTAATAACGAGTTGTCTCGGGGATAACGTGGTGAGTCGAGCTCAATCAGAAAAATTAAGTAGAAGGAATAGATAAATATAGTAGAAAGATTAGGTAATTTAAGGAGAAGAAATAGGAGAAGAACATAAAGGAATGTACAGTTATAATGCTCGTACAATAGGTTTTGGACTGTTTTAGAGGGGAAAGAGTAAATGTTTTAGGGAAAGGACTAGGGAAAGGATTAGGAAAAGATTAGGGAAAGATTAGGAGAAGAAGAAGTAGAAAAATTAGTAGAAAGATAGTGGGGTCGCCTTGTTTACAGATCTTCATTGCGCTAGAGCGGATCGTGTAGTTTAATGACACCTTTCCTTTCAGCAGCTTATACAATGAAGCGTTGATAAACTGAATAGCCTTCACCTTTATCTTACCGTACCTCGCATGATTATGACCAAAAACATGGTACTTCGGTGATCGCTCCAGCCCAAACTCACGGATTTCCGTACTGCTATAACCATTGTCCAAGATACCCGATGGGGGATAGTGTGATACCATGATATCAACTTGTACATCCAATCCACAGGGTGAAAATAGGGAAAACCACTGATGCCTATGATTTGGATGCCATTGACCCTAACCGAAGAATCGTTTAGCTAATGGATTCCTTCGGGTACCAATTTTTTGCTTCGCAGGGGTTCCAATTCAAAGGGAAGGGCATGATTTCCATGAGCAAATACCTTGTGTGGTATGGGAAGCCCCGCATACCACACAAAGAAATCCGATAGCTGCTGCATATCACCGGCATCGCAGACATCGCCAAAATGGTTCTATTTCGAAAAATGAATGTATATTTTTTTATCTACAGAAATATTTATTACTTTACACAAGTCATAATATTTTCATGAGCCTATTTTCAATTTCTATACTATTACTTTTGGCGGCGAATTTGACCGTCATGGAGAAAGGAATGACAGTGGAAGTAACCTGTCGTGATTCCGAATTGTATGCCAACGATTTTACCTGTATTAAGACTAAGCAGGTAGCTCAGAATTATTGCTGCTAAACAAAACATTTAAATCCTATTTCATTATGAATGACCAATACGATATTGAACTAGATAATATTAGCGATTCTATTGCTTGGTACCCATATATCGGAAAGCACTATGCGAACGCAGATTTTAAAATCCTAATTGTTGGTGAAAGCCATTATAAAGATCCCAATGATCTTAGAGAAATATGGAAAGAAAAATCCTTCACGAGAGTTATCGTTGGAGAATTAGGGTTGGAAATGCAAAATTATAATGACATCAAATTCTTTCAGCAAATAAATAAGTTATTTAACTGGAAACGCCAAGAGTTTGGCGTTTGGAATAAAGCCGCGTTTTACAACTTTATCCAAAAACCATTGAATACAAAACATGATAGACCTAGTAAAGCAGATTTTTTAACAGGGTGGAAGAGCTTTGAAAAAATTATTGAAGTTTTAAGACCAAACCTATGTATTTTCATGGGTTCATCGCCTGCTAACACTTTTAATAAGACATATGCTAATGGAGAGAAAGTGAATAGAATGATTACGCGGCATGATTTTATAAATAGAACTTATCTCAAAACTTCAAGTTTAATAAACGGAGATATCCACACAGATTTGATTTTCATTAAACATCCTTCGAAATATATTAGTCTGGGCAAGTGGCGAGAGAAATTGGTCGAGTTTCATCCTGAAATCCAAGCTTATTTGATTGATTAATTGATTGATAGTACTGCCAGAACTCGTTTAGATTTGAAATTGATATCAAATCTTCGTAAAACTCCAGAGCAGAAATTTAAAATTAAGCATTTGGGAGTGATTTGCATTTCGATTAGATAATGCTAATTATTAGCCCCATCCTATATATTATCATTTATGGAAACAAAAAAAGACTTTATTTATCAAATAAACGAAACAACCGCTAAGCACGGTTTGAACAATTACAATCAGTTCAACGTATTTAGGACGATGTTCAAAATGACGGAGGAAAAACATCTCCATTCACGCTTTATCGCTTTTTTGCTAAATCCTCAGGGAACTCATGGGCGAGGTACAAAATTTTTAGAACTCTTTTTGGAGGAATTGGAAATGCCGAATTTCCGTTTGGATGGAGCTACTGTAGTACCAGACGAGGTTGGAAAAAGTGAATTGGATAATATTGATATTTTGATTCGAAATGCCCATAAAGAAGCCATCATAATTGAAAATAAGATATTTGCTGGGGATAGTAATAAATTAGAATTGGAGTCTGAGAAAATGCGGGATGCTGATCCCAACAGGTTTCAACTCCCAAGGTATTATAATAAAGTGATAGCAAAGGGTTTTAAAGTTGTTCATATTTTATACTTAACTATTGATGGCAGACCTCCTTCTTTTTATGATAAATTTCCGCAGTGTGTTAAAGATCTTCTTATCAGAAAAGAACATTTAAAACATATACAGAAATGGTTAACACGATGTATTAGTGAGTTAGTTGATGATAACGACCTAAAAAGGGCTATTATACAATATAAACAGGCTTCTTTAGAGTTTTTGAATGATATTCAATTGGCCGAGGATTTAAAAATAATTACTGCTGCAAATTTGGATGAAGGATACAATTTTTGGATAAATAAGGAAATTGAAGGTGTCAATCAGGCTGAATTGGTGTTAGCGCAATTTAAGCATGTTAAGTGGCATACCGTCTATGAGTTTTTTTCAAACTTAAGAGAACGTATCGGAAGTACATTTGGTGTTGAAGTGTTTGAAATAGAAAATAAACAGATTACTGCCCTCACACATAGAAATATTAAAACTAAAATTAGCTTATCATTTCGAAAAAATGAAGTTTTATATTATGTATGCAACGACAGTAATGGTTTCAGCATCGGAATGGTCAAAGAAAGCAAATCTAAAGAAGATTACACATTGCTGTTAGGTAACCGGTATGCCAATTTTGACTTTAGTGAAAAGGAGGTTTTTGATCTTGTCAATCCTTTGTTTAGCAATGATTTAGTCGATAAAATTGTATCAGAGTGCCAGGCATTTGTTCACAAGCAAGAACTAATTGTAGCCGCAAATAAAGATTTTAGTTTAGAAAAATCATAATGCGCAATTGATAGATGAGACTCATTTAATTATTTCAGAAATATTAAAAAGTATGAATAGATTAATACTTGTTGGTAACGGTTTTGATCTGGCACATGGGTTAAGAACCAGTTATAAAGATTTTATTTTTTGGTACCTGGATAGTTGTTTTAATGGTGCAGGTATATATGCTAATGGAGAATTCTATGAAGACGAATTGGTTAATGTATCAATTTTGGAGCACTACAGGTTTATGGACCTGCGAGCGAAAGCAAACAATATAGGTATCAGTAGATATTTATACGATAATGGGCTTTTAAATATTTACTTAAACTTTGGCTTTTATGATGATTTAGATACCATAGGTAATGCAAAAGAACTATTTCAAGAAGTTTCAAAAATCATATCACATGAAGTTGTTTTTAAATGCAGTTTTTTTAAGAGGTTGATTGATTCATGCTTAGAGTGTGGTTGGGTAGATATAGAACAAGAATATTTTGATGCACTGAAGAAGTATAATGATTCAAATCATGCTCACGATTTAGACTATATACGTACAATAAATAAGAATTTTGAATTTCTAAAAGGAAAGCTTGAAGAGTATTTATTGATCGAAGAAGAGCGAGGCATTGAAGTTATTCCGGAGCTTATAGAAGCCATGCGATCAGATTTTAGCATCTCAGATTTTGATACTGCATTCAATAACGAGGATGTAAAAAGTGCCAGAAACACAACTTATGAAAATGGTAAGCTTAATCAATATAAATTGTATCTGTTGAATTTTAACTATACCAATACGCTTAGAAAGTATTACAAAGAAATCGCTAATACTGAAAAAGACAACTATGAGCTATCTGTTGAATCATTAGATGAGTTTAATACAAACAAATTCCACTCTTATGCGATAAACCATATTCATGGCGAACTTAAAAATCCAATTAATCCGATCATTTTTGGTTTTGGGGATGAACATGATAAAGAGTATTTACAATTTGAAGAACAGAAAAATAATAGTCTTTTTGAGCATGTTAAATCCTATCATTATCTCAAAACTTCCAATTACAGAAATTTAATGCGTTTTTTGAATTTAGATCATTATCAAGTTTTCATAATTGGACATTCGTGTGGTTTGTCAGATCGAACAATGTTCAAAGAAATATTTGACCATGATAATTGTAAGTCTGTTAGAATATTTCATTACAATGATTTTTTTGATAAATCAATTAACCTAAGCCGTCATTTTAGCGATAAGGGACGTATGCGAAAACTTGTGGTTGAATTTAATCCTGCAGATGCTATTAATCAGACAAGAAAGAATTAAATTACATAAAGAGTTGAAATTAAGCTTTTATCGTAAAATAAGATTTAACATGTCATCAAATGCTGTGCTATTGTAGCTAACTATGATGAATGGTTGATTTTGTGATAGTTCCCCCACAACTCAGTCTTAGCAATATTCTCTATTAAATAACGAGTGGTGTATTTTGCAGCGGAATATGGGTTTGACAAAATCTTTATTGTCAGATTATTTAACAATAGAAATTTTGTCAAGTGTATTATTCTTTGAGAAATATCATTTTCGAAATCTGCTATATAAAAATTACGGAGCCTTATATTGTAACTAAATTAAGCATAATCGAAATTATTAAAACAGCGACATTAATAATGCTGCACAACATACCCGCGCCACAAACCTTTTTTACGGCCGCCTATCGAAAATAGGAATTCCTCTGTTTCAAACCCTGATTTTCCAATTTCGGAAGCTAGGCCATCTATATATGTACAAAAGTCTTCGTAAATAGCGGGTGTATTTTGGTCCGATACCCAGGTTTTGCTAGCAATATGTATTAAAGGACTGCCAAGTAGTAGATTTACAGATTTGGCTAACCATTGATCCATAATATAGCCTTTGAGGGATGGCTGTAAGAAACAGATCAGCTTCGTGAAATATCCAATGCCCATACCCGGTAGTAGACCCTGTTTACGTTTATCTTGTATGTAATCGAATGCCTCTTTACGTGATTCAAATTTTTTAGATCTCAATCTCCTTACAATATCTAATACAGGCGCTGGATTATCCAATAGGCTTTTCGCATGCATGCGATCCATTCCACCCCAAGATAATACGATTAACAATGCGTCTAAATCCGTATTTGTATTATCTCCGCAATAATCCCATACCTCATTCCTATCAAATTTCTTATTGAAGAACTGAGGTATATCATACTCTTTTCCCATAACATATTCGGACCATTTCAATGAATTTACTCCAGTGAATCTCGGGGCTTCATTGATACTGGCTTTAAAGCAAGCTATGTGACTGTCATAGGAAGATTTACTTAATAGAGGAGCTGACACTGTAATTTTCAATTTTTCCTTGAACGTACTGCTAGGCGTGATGCTCGCCCATCTATGGAAGAAATCAAGATCAATGATATTCAGACTATCGTCAAGGATGCCTAAGTATTTCCCATCTTTAGTTCCGCATGACCATATTGCAGAAATTGAATTTAAGTTTTCTGTGATTCCATGCTTCTGTGCAAATTCCACAAATGATTTATACTGGTTGTTCTCAGTTTGCTGAATAAAATAAACAATAAGATAGATTGCGAGGGGGTAGGTACCAAGATCATTTGCACTATGCTTTAATATTTGATCGCGTATAATTGAGACCTTAGATTGTTGATTTGCAGCCCTTAATTTATGAATTACATCTTGTAGTGCATATCCTTTAATGATTTGTTTCTCCCAAGGTTTCAAATTAGTATAAAACCAACCATTTTGTTCTAGTGATTTAAAAGTACGCTCCAAATAATTAACTGTCGGAATCACCCTGTTAAAAATTGAGCGGCCGTGGATTTGAGGTAGTAAGAAAGTCGTAGAATCTAAAGTGTTCATAATTTATGGAAATCAATAAAGCTTAGTATTGTAAAAGAAAATATCAAATAAGTCTTTTTGAATAGGTTAGTTTTTAATTTATATTTTCATCACTTTATTGACATTACTCTGAATATTATCGATATTCCTGAAAAATGGAGTTAGATTAGGATCTATCCAATTTATAAGATCATACAATTTTGTCCGAATGTCTAATGCAAGTGAACAATCAATATTGTGCCCTGAAAAACAGATTGGTTCACAGTGATTTACCCTATTTCTGAAATTTTTTATCTTGTCTAGTTTGTCATAAATACTTGCTCTATTTTCTAAAGCTGGTTTATGTATGAAAACATGTATTGGCTGCCCATTTACTAATGTATAGTGATGTGGAAGGAAAAAAGCCAACCAAAATCCAAATGTTTGATCAGATATGATTTTACCGTTTGTTATTGGAATTCCTCTACGATTGAGTTTATGTTCAGATTTCTGTATACAAGTTTTTAAAAAATAATGTGAGTTTCTTAAGGATTGATGTCTCATAAATCCATTTTTCTGCGTGATAATCCAGTCGGGGTCATTGAAATGCGATGTTAAAACTATATTTAGCTTATTTCTCAATACAACTTCAAATTGGCTTAATAGTACGAAAAGTATGGCAAAAAGAAGGAAGTGCCTGCACTGCTAGTCCTGTTGGGCGCACGCACGCCGTGAGTTTGAAAAAGCATTGGATAATGATAAAGCAAGAGCTGAAAAGGCATTGCTAATGATCCAGAAGCTTTATGCCATTGAGCGGAAAGCCAAACACGAAAATCTATGTATTGGCTGAGCTGGGCAAATGGATCTTTGAAGAGATAAAAAGCACATTGCCTAAAAGTCAGATCGGTAAAGCTATGGCGTATGCATACGCTAGATGGGATGCGCTATCAGCATACCTGTATGATGGAAATCTGCACATAGACAATAATCTTATCGAGAATGCCATTCGCCCCGTTGCACTGGGACGAAAAACTACCTCTTCGCAGGAAGCCATGAAGCAGCACAGCGTGCGGCGATGATCTACTCATTCTTTGCTAGCTGTAAAAAGCATGAGGTGAACCCTTTCCAGTGGTTAAAGCATACCTTGGAAAACATCATGTCAATAAACCATAAAAACTTAAAGGATCTATATCCTCAGAACTTCAAAAAATCAGCAGACCTGTAGTTCATAGGCCGGATACGAACAATCAATATTGTGCCCTGAAAAACAGATTGGTTCACAGTGATTTACCCTATTTCTGAAATTTTTTATCTTGTCTAGTTTGTCATAAATACTTGCTCTATTTTCTAAAGCTGGTTTATGTATGAAAACATGTATTGGCTGCCCATTTACTAATGTATAGTGATGTGGAAGGAAAAAAGCCAACCAAAATCCAAATGTTTGATCAGATATGATTTTACCGTTTGTTATTGGAATTCCTCTACGATTGAGTTTATGTTCAGATTTCTGTATACAAGTTTTTAAAAAATAATGTGAGTTTCTTAAGGATTGATGTCTCATAAATCCATTTTTCTGCGTGATAATCCAGTCGGGGTCATTGAAATGCGATGTTAAAACTATATTTAGCTTATTTCTCAATACAACTTCAAATTGGCTTAATAGTGGATGAAATGCCTGTGCTAGTCGAATATTTGCGTTGTAAAGTCGTTTTGCTTTTATCTTATTATTTGCTGTAGCGATGAGATATCTGTTGTATCTAGGTCTTGATAAATACTTATTTCTCAATTCTATTTTCATAATATTTGGTGTTGTTAAAAATTATTCTTATATTTGATCCATATAGACTTGTTAAAGCCTCTTTCTCTTGTAGAAACGTAATCAAGTAAAAGATTTTAGGGAACTCGTGAAACGGTTCCCTTTTTTTATATTATAATTTGATAAGGTGGTCATAAAATTCCTCTTTATTATAAATAAGATCCTTTCTGAAAATAGCGATTTAATTTTTTTGAATATATCACTCGTGTAATATTTAACTCCCTAACTTATCTTCTTTACTTCAAAATTGCCAGGACTTCTATATCCCTGGGCTTGTCTATTAAATCCTAATCTTGCTATTTCTTTTTCAACATCCTTCGCATTAGGTGTAGGTATAGTGGCTGAGACAACTTGAAATTCATAGCCTTTTGGCATATCGCCAAATTGCCTAGGTGCCTTTAATTTATATAATGCCATAGTTCTTTTTATTATACTTGTATTAACATTTTTTGGTGTTATTGATCACACTTTTTTACTTTAAGCTAAGGCTTTTACTATAGCCCCGTTATCCCATTAACGAAGGTGTCCACAAACCCAACAATCTTATTTAAGATACGATCACCAATCTCTTTGGATTTTAGAACGCTAGGTCTTCCGTCGGCGCGAAAAGAAAGAACTTCTTTACGAAGTGGCTCACGCTCGGTAAAAAGATAGTTTTCAATTAGCTTTTCGGTATCTTCTTCTAACAGGTTCTCAGTTTTGATTAATTCCTGCAATGCGCTTTCTTGTTCTATATTCCAGAATTTTTTAAACTCATCCGGAATAGTGTCGCTATCCTCTATATGCGGTAGGCTTTATTTAAGCGCAAAATGGCACCAACAAATAGATGGTATAATTAGCTTAGTTATAGATATGAACTTAATAATCTTTTATTTCTGTGCTATAGCCTCAATACATTGCTCCCTTATTTCCCAGAGCTCATCTAAAGTGTATGGAATCTTATTGATCTCGATCCAGCGCGATAAGTAATCTTTGTGATATTGCACTTTAAAGTCAGTAATTTGGTCGGGGGTGATTTCGATTTCTTCTAAAAGGTCCAGCTCAAATTCGTTTACATTAACACCGATGCCAGTAAAGTCCAAGATCTGATTATGATTTCGCAGATAATTGTGAGCTTCTGGAATATATTTTAAATCATAGTTGGATAGAAGGCCTTTTATCGCAGGAGTATTTTTACTATTCATGGTAAAAATGCCTAATACAAGCCTCAGGCTGCTTTCCCTATTTTCATCCGCCAATCTTTTTAATAGTGCATGTTTTGTACTGCAAGTTCCGCATAACTCATCAAACACGATCAGTTCATTGCTTTTATTATTATTACGTCTATAATCGAGTTTTTCCACCCATTTACAAGCTTCCGCAAAGTTGCTTATAGCTAAATTGATGAATGATCTCGAAATCATTCCATTCATGCCTAAAATTTCAAAATCAGTTGCGCTCATTCGTTTATCGATTGATATATGTTGATGATCTTTCATGATTGGTAACATTAAAATGATAGCCGAATTTAAGTAAATTTGCGGCAAAATATCGTATGTCGGTAATTCCTCTAGCGCAAACCCACGTATTTCCGTACTGCTACAGGCATTAATTTCCCGTTCAGAGACTGGACAAGTTCTGCTGGGTGTCTGTACATTATCTGTTGATGACTCGAACATGGTACGAATCTGATACGAAGCATACTTCCCCTCCCCATTCCCGCCATTCACCGAGTTTTCCCGATCGTTAGTCTAAAGCTGGTAGGCTAGAGGCCTATTGTGTTGTAGTTTTGAGTCAACAAATAAGAACTAAAAACTAACACAATAAAATAAAGACATTATGAAAACACTAGTAAAAACATTCGCAGCAGCAGCTTTAATCGCAGTATCTACATTTGCTATGGCAGCTGAAGGACCTGGTTCAAAAGCAACAAAAGCAAACGTCAACCTTTCTACAGCAGATTTCGCTTTAGAGCACTATGTTGCGGTAACAACTGCGGGCGAATCAGCAGGAGTGGAGCAGTTATTTGCAGAAGATTTCAATCAAAAGATCCAAGCTACCAATGCACAGTCTAACAGCCGTAGTGCCGTAGTTAAACTATTGAAAAAGCAAAAAGGAGAGAAACTGAACTGCACAGTAAGCACCGATATCATTGAGGAATCTGCAGATTATATGGTCGCTAAAGTAACGTTGAAATTTGAGAACTTCACCAAAACAGATTTAGTTACCTTGGAGCGTGTGGGGAATGACTGGAAAGTATCCAAATCGATCAATTCGTATAAATAGTATTTAATAATTAGTTGTCTGCTCGGTAGCAGACAACTAGTGAATCATATGTTTAAGTTTAGTTTAAAGGCCAGGTCGCGAGAACTGGCTTTTTTCTATTATAACTGGTAAAATATACAATAAATCATACTAAGGTTAAAAGCTGAATGGCAAATTATTGCGCCCCAAATGGCTCCTGATTTCACTTTGAAGAAGTAAAACAGTCTGCTTACAAAATACATCGAAAAACACCATATGACAGTAGGTATAAAAAGAAGATGCCAGCCGTCGAGCAGGTATATTAATCCAAAATGTGCGATATGGGTTAAGGCAAACGCCGAACTATCTAGTATTGATGCTCCACGATTTCCGAATCTCGAAACAAAGGTTTCATGAACTATCCCTCTAAAATAAAGTTCTTCGCCAAAAGGGCTAAATAACATTCCTGTGCCAGCCATGATGAAGAACATTTGCCTTTTTCCCTCTATCGTTAAATCTTTGGGAATCTTATAGGACTTTGAGATATATACATACCAGTTTTGATAGCTGTCCTGATAAAGGGATTTACCCAAGAGGAATAACAGGTAAGCATACAAGCAACCGCTAATAAAAGCTATGGATAACCACTTATAACTTTTAGGTTTGTTCCAGCCAATAGCCTTAATTCCTTTTTCATTTAAGAATATGAAAGGAACAATAAATGATACCAGCATTATTAAACCAATAAAACGATAATCGGCATATTGGTTAGCATGGAGCACCATAATAAATCTTGGCACACAAATTATTAGAATTAGAAATAACCCAAACTTCCAATTGAAATCGAGGATACTTTTCCAAAAAGATCTTAAATAATATTGCATAAAAGATATATTTCTAATGGGTTGCTATAAGATAGCAAAAAACTTTCTCTTTTTACCTCCCTATTTCCGCCACTCACCGAGTTTTCCCGATCGTTAGTCTAATGCCGATAGGCTAGGAGCGTATTGTGTTGTAGTTTTGAGTCAACAAATAAGAACAACAGAACTAACACTATAAAATAAAGACATTATGAGAACGCTAGTAAAAACATTCGCAGCAGCAGCTTTAATCGCAGTATCAACATTTGCTATGGCAGCTGAAGGACCAGGAGCAAAAGCAACAAAAGCAAGCGTTAACCTTTCCACAGCTGACTTCGCTTTAGCGCACTATGTTGCGGTAACCACTGAGGGGGAATCAGCAGGTGTAGAGCAGTTATTTGCCGAAGATTTCAGCCAAAAGATCCAATCTTCCAATGCACAGTCTAACAGCCGTACTGGAGTGGTCAAACTATTGAAAAAGCAAAAAGGCGAAAAGCTGAACTGTACAGTAAGCACTGATATCCTTGAAGAATCGTCAGACTATATGGTTGCTAAAGTGACTCTAAAATTTGACAACTTCACCAAGACTGATCTCGTTACATTGGAGCGTGTGGGTAATGACTGGAAAGTATCCAAATCGATCAATTCGTATAAGTAGTATTCAATAAATGGTGGTTTGTCAATTATAAAAAGGTAGACCACTAGTGAATAAATATGTTTATTAAGGCCACGTCGTGAGATGTGGCTTTTTTATGGTTTATCTATTTTTATTTAGTACGTTTTATTATCCTAAATAATCTTGTCTGGGATTTGACTTAACTGTGAAACTAAATAATTAATGGGGACGGTCAATTCAGATTGGTTACAATTGTATTGATCAATAACGCCGTAGATTTCAAACGGTGATATATTAAAGCCTTCTTCGATGTCATTATAGTAAATTATTTGATTTCCAAATAAAGCAACCACCCAAAAGCCCCCACTTTCATCTCCAAATGATTTTTCTCGCCACTTATGAGGAGTTACTTTGATGAGATTCCACAGGTTTAAAGCTTTATAATCCATTGTCAGTTCTGCTTGCAAAATAAGAAGTCCTATTTTGTCAATTGATATCGGTGGCCACATGCTCTAAGATAATAAAAATTTTAAAGTGAGTTATCTATCTCGGAGTCTATAGCTTCATTGAATCGGTAATTCGAACGATAACTTTCATCTCCCCATTCCCGCCATTCACCGAGTTTTCCTGAGCGTTAGTCTAAAGTCCATAGGCTAGGGGCCTATTGTGTTGTAGTTTTGAGTCAACAAATAAGAACAACAGAACTAACACTATAAAATAATGGTACTCATGATAGCTTTATCACCAATCAAAAAACAAATCATTTCGATAAAAAACTCTAGTAAAAACATTCGCAGCAGCAGCTTTAATCGCCGTATCAACTTTCGCTATGGCATCAGAAGGGCCAGGAGCAAAAGCAACAAAAGCAAACGTTAACCTTTCCACAGCAGACTTTGCTTTAGAACACTATGTGGCGGTAACTACGGAGGGAGAATCAGCAGGAGTAGAGCAGTTATTTGCGGCTGATTTTAATCAAAAGATCCAAGCTACAAATGCACAAACCCACGGCCGTGAAGCTATAGTTAAACTATTGAAAAAGCAAAAAGGAGAAAAACTAAACTGTACAGTAAGCACTGATATCATCGAGGAATCAGCAGACTATATGGTTGCTAAAGTAACCTTGAAATTTGAGAACTTTACGAAAACAGACTTAGTTACTTTGGAGCGTGAGGGCGACAAGTGGAAAGTATCCAAATCGATTAATTTGTATAAATAGTATCCATTAACTGGTGGTTTGCCAGTAATGAAAGACAAACCACTAGTGAATCATCTATTTATTAAGGCCAGGTCGGAAGATGTGGCTTATCTCATTTTGAAGACAGACAATCAGGTATACTCGGGCTCTTCTGAATTTATATCTGTGACGTGTGTCCCTGTCAGAATTTTATATTCATTCTTTTGAAGCCAGTCTTACCCCAATAACTGAATTTAATCTTTCCCGTGATTTGATTCTTAGCGATGCAGCCTATGTATCTGCTGTCAAGCGCATTATCTCTGCTATCGCCCAATACAAAAATACTATCTGTCGGAACAACGAAATCATTCATATTCTTTATACCATTATCGAACTCTTCTTTACTTTTATAGATGCGATGACTGTGTCCATTTGGAAATGTCTCTTCCAATTCAGAAAAGTTTATACCTTCTACATTTCTGTCTGCAATAAATTTGGATTTACTTAGCTTGTTATTTATCGATACAATATTGTCTTTAAGTGAGATCGTGTCATTGGGTAGACCAACTATACGATACATGAATAACTGACCATCTTCTTTCGTAAACGTAACCAGATCTCCAGTTTTAGGTGTGTTTTTTTCATAGGCTTTTGTATCTGTTACAATCCAGTCGCCTACCAGAATCGTTGGATTATTGGCTGTTGTTTGAGCAATGTAAGATTGTATGCCTATCATTTTTTTCATATCAAACACAAAGGTCATTGTGGAGATAAAGATGGCGATCAATACGTAGTTATACCATTTGTTGTAAGGTTTGAGAGTATAAAATTTTTGTTTTTTTGCATTCAGTATAGCATCCACTACCATAACTAAAAGGAATGATATACCGATCGCCATAAAAATGATCACGCCGGTAAAGGAGGTTGCCCAACGGGTGACAGCAAAAATTGCAGGGATTAGATAACTTAGGGCAAAATAAAGAATACCTTTCTTTATCTGTCCATTATAGACCTGCCCTAGGCCAGGAAAAACTAAAGAAAATACACCTGCCAAAAGAGCATTTCTTGGATGTGACTGAGGTACATCAATTGTCGTTGGATCTTCCATAAAAGAATAATAGGTATAATTACAGCGTGGTGATTGACTGCCTGCATATAGGACGCCTTTCCCGGCAATAAAATTAATCATTTATTTTTTGAATGTGGCTGGCAATCCTAAAAACTTTATCAGGTATTCTGTACCGGATTCGTGCTATACGTTTACCTTCTCATTGCCGCCATTCACCGAGTTTTCCAGATCGTTGGTCTAAAGGCCGTAGGCTAGGGGCCTATTGTGTTGTAGTTTTGAGTCATCAAATAAGAACAACAGAACTAACACAATAAAAAAAGACATTATGAAAGCATTAGTAAAAACATTCGCAGCAGCAGCTTTAATCGCCGTATCAACATTCGCTATGGCAGCAGAAGGACCAGGAGCAAAAGCAACAAAAGCAACCGTTAACCTTTCTACCGCAGATTTCGCTTTAGCGCACTATGTTGCGGTAACCATAGAGGGAGAATCAGCAGGAGTAGAGCAGTTATTCGCCGAAGATTTTAATCAAAAGATCCAGGCTACCAATGCGCAGTCTAACAGCCGTAGCGAAGTGGTTAAATCCCTGAAAAAACAAAAAGGCGAAAAGCTAAACTGTACAGTAAGCACAGATATCATCCAGGAATCGACAGGCTATATGGTGGCTAAAGTGACGTTGAAATTTGGAGATTTCACCAAAACAGATTTAGTTACTTTGGAGCGTGTGGGCAATAACTGGAAAGTATCCAAATCGATCAATTCGTATAAATAGGAGCCATCTCTTACAAATATATAAGTTGTGAAGCTACCTCGTGAGATGTGGCTTTTTTGTGTTCTATGGGTACCCATATGCTTTTTTTTGTTTAGCTAAGTTTTAATACTAAGAACAATTTGGAAGAAGAACTAAGTAAGATTAGGGGAAGAATTTAGATAAGAATTGAGAAGGACTAGTTGTAAGTGGTTGTTCGGAATTTCCGAACAACTTCATTAAGCATATTTTGGATGAAGAACAATTGAGGAGAGAAATTCTCACTCAAGTGGAGTTCTGAGTAAAATTGAATGTAGCTAAAAATATTCGTATCTTAGCTTATGCAATTATTTACCCAAGCAAAGAATAAACTATCGGTATTAAAAGAAAAGCCTTTTAAGTTAGAAAAAGACTTACAACGACTCTTTGAAAACAATTTGGAGGTGATAACTGGATTGAAGCTGATTAAGTCTGAATTTATAATAAAAGCACAACGTTTCGATACGTTAGCTTATGACAAAGACAATAAGTCTTTTGTTATCATTGAATACAAACGCGAACGTAATTTTTCGGTCGTAGACCAAGGAGTCTCTTATCTGAATCTTATGTTGGAAAATAAAGCTGAGTTTATCATAGAATACAACGAATCACAAGAAGAAAATCTTAAGCGTTCGGAAGTCGATTGGTCACAGTCAAAGGTGATCTTTGTGTCACCCTCATTCACAGATTTTCAAAAGCAAGCTTCAAACTTTAGAGATCTTCCGATTGAGTTATGGGAGATCAAACGATATGAGGACGATATTATTGTCGTGAATCCTGTTAAGAAGTCCAAATCCGCGCCTACAATCAAAACCATTCAGACTGCCTCGAATTCTGAATTGGAAAAGATTTCCAATGAAGTGAAGGTTTATACAGAGGATACCCATCTGGAGGGAAAGCCAGATCCTACGAGGGAGCTTTATGATACGTTCAAACAATCTATTTTTAATTTGGATAGTAACATAGATATTAAGCCTAAAAAGATGGAAATTGGTTTCACTAAAGAAGGTAAGATTTTTACAGATATTTGTATTCTCAAATCAAGTTTGAAGATTTGGATTAATCTAAAAAGAGGAACTTTGGACGATCCTAAAAAACTTGCTAGAGATGTATCATCCATAGGACATTGGGGCAATGGTGATTATGAAATTATTGTCGCAGACACCAAAAACTTAGAGTATATTATGAGCTTAGTAAAGCAGGCTATTGTGGTTTAAACTTGCTATATTTACCTGCTTAAACTGATTTTTACAAGCTGGTTTATTGATTTGCAACATAGATTCTTATAACATAGATTCTTATTAGGAATTGAAAATGACGAGAGAAAAACAGATAGAAGAAGGTCTGGTTAATAAATTGGCAGACTTAAAATATACATTGCGTCCTGATATTCGTGACCGGGACAGTCTAGAGAAAAATTTCAGAGAAAAATTCGAAGCACTTAACCGCGTCCGACTGACTGATGCCGAGTTTTCTCGTATACGTGACGAAATTGTAACAGCTGATGTCTTTGTTGCTTCTAAACGCCTACGTGAAGTCAACTACTTCCAGCGGGAGGATGGTACACCACTGCATTATACACTCATCAATATTAAAGATTGGTGTAAGAATGATTACGAGGTTATCAGTCAGTTGCGAATCAATACCGAAAATAGCAATCACCGTTATGATGTAATTTTATTGATCAATGGATTGCCATTGGTGCAGTTAGAATTGAAATCATTGGAGATCACGCCGCGAAAAGCTATGCAACAGATTGTTGATTACAAAACTGATGCAGGCAATGGCTATACTAATAGTTTGCTTTGTTTTATGCAGCTTTTTATCGTTAGCAACAAGACGAATACCTATTACTTTGCCAATAATAAAAACCAACATTTCAGTTTTAATGCTGACGAGCAGTTTCTACCTGTTTATCAATTTGCGGATGACAAGAATAAAAAGATCACCCATCTCGATACTTTTGCAGAAAAGTTTCTTTCCAAGTGTACTCTCGGTGAAATGATCAGCAAGTATATGGTGCTGGTAGAAAGTGAGCAGAAGTTGTTGATCATGCGGCCTTATCAGATTTATGCCGTCAAAGCTATCATGGACTGTATACATCAAAATAGAGGTAATGGTTATATCTGGCATACGACCGGTAGCGGCAAGACATTGACCTCATTCAAGGCGTCTACGCTGATGAAAGATAATTCGGACATAGAAAAGTGTCTTTTTGTAGTTGACCGCAAAGATCTCGATCGTCAGACTAGGCAAGAGTTTAATAAATTTCAAGAGGGAAGCGTGGAGGAAAATACCAATACCGAGACATTGGTACGACGCTTATTATCTACAGACCGGGCTGATAAAGTCATTGTGACGACGATACAGAAGTTAGGTATAGCCTTAGATCCAAATAATAAGAAAAATTATAAGGAACGCTTACAACCTTTAAGCAACAAACGTATCGTCTTTATTTTCGATGAGTGCCATCGTTCACAGTTTGGGGATAACCACCAAGCGATCAAAGAATTTTTCCCCAAGGCACAGCTTTTTGGTTTTACCGGGACACCTATCTTCGATGCCAATGCGACCTATATCAAAAAAGATGGTGAACAGGGATCATATAAAACAACCGAAGATATCTTTGAGAAACCTTTACCCACCTATACGATTACGCATGCTATCGACGATAAGAATGTATTACGTTTTCATATTGATTATTATAAAGGCCAAGGAAATAGCAATCCTAAACCTGGTGAGTCGATTACCAGACAGGCAATTGTAGAAGCTATCCTGGAGAAACACAATGCAGCCACAAATTCTCGGAAATTTAATGCCGTATTTGCAACGGCATCAATCAATGATGCCATCGAATATTACCATCTGTTCAAAACAGTACAAAAAGAGAAGAGGTCTCAAAATAAAGATTACATCCCATTAAATATAACAAGTGTTTTCTCGC
The DNA here is from genome assembly GCF_030818895.1 of Sphingobacterium zeae. Lineage (NCBI taxonomy): Bacteria > Pseudomonadati > Bacteroidota > Sphingobacteriia > Sphingobacteriales > Sphingobacteriaceae > Sphingobacterium > Sphingobacterium zeae. The sequence goes on along the minus strand of NZ_JAUTBA010000001.1, from coordinate 4,495,399 downwards.
CTCCTGTACAGGTACTGGATAAGAGCAACAAAAATATCGCAGATATTAGGCAATTACAAGAAGATCTAGAGCAAGAAAAAGAAGATAACCAACAGAACCCGAACGAAAAGAAGAAGGCGTTAAAGACTATCATTGCTGATTACAACAAACAGTACGGTACCAACCATTCCATCAATGAGTTTGATCTTTATTACCAAGATGTGCAGAAGCGTATCAAAGATCAGAAATATAACAACAGCGACTATTCACACGAGAACAAGATTGATATTGTGATCGTTGTCGATATGTTGCTTACAGGTTTTGATTCTAAGTATCTCAACACGCTTTATGTTGATAAGAATCTAAAACACCACGGCTTGATACAGGCTTTTTCACGCACAAACCGTGTACTCAACGACACGAAACCTTATGGTAATATCTTGGATTTTCGTGGTCAAAAAGATGCCGTAGACGAATCGATTGCTTTATTCTCAGGTGAGGATTCAGGTAAGGCGCGGGAAATCTGGTTAGTTGACCCAGCACCTCTGGTAATCGAAAAATTTCAGAAAGCGGTCACAGCTCTGGGCGATTTTATGGAGAAAGGAAATCTGGCGATAGAACCCGAAGAAGTTTACAATCTTCGTGGTGACACGGCGCGTATTAATTTTATTAAACATTTCAAAGAGATACAACGACTCAAGACACAATTAGATCAGTATACCGATCTGGACGAGGAGCAACGTAATAAGATCGAAGCCATCCTTCCTGCAGATAGGCTACGCTCCTTTCGAAGTTCGTATATAGAGACAGCAAAGCAGCTCAAGGAAATACAAGAACAGGAGGGAGATGATGCACCGGAGGAAATTCAACAATTGGATTTTGAGTTCGTGCTATTTTCATCTGCAATTATTGACTATGATTATATCATGGGCTTGATTGCCGATTATACACAGAAAAAACCAGCTAGGCAGAAGATGACCAAGGGGCAGCTGATTAGTTTGCTAAGTTCCCATACCAATCTGATGGAAGAGCAAGAAGATATGATCGCCTATATCAGGACCCTGAGTCCCGATCAAGGAATGACTGAAAAAGAGATCCGCATAGGATACGATGCATTCAAGATTGAGAAAAAGGAGAAAGAATTAGCTGCCGTAGCCCACACGCATGGTTTGGCAACAGCTGATCTGAAAGCTTTCGTAGATGACATACTCGATCGGATGATATTTGATGGCGAGAAATTGACAGACCTATTAGAACCGTTGGAACTTGGTTGGAAAGAGCGTCGAGTCAGGGAGTTGGCATTAATGGAAGATCTGTTGCCATTGCTCCGCAAACAGGCACAAGGCAGAGAAATTGCAGGATTGGTTGCTTACGAGAAATAGCCCCTATACGACTAGACTTAACTTGTTAGAATATGGAACTTTCGAATAACGAACATAACTTCTATAGCGAAATCAGAGACTTGCTTACACAGGCACGGAGCCAAGCCTATCGTGCGGTCAATACCATTATGGTGCAGACCTATTGGCAGATTGGTAAGCGTATTGTGGAGCAAGAACAGCAAGGCCATAGCCGTGCAGGCTATGGCGATTTCATAGTGTCAGGTCTTTCTAAGTATTTGTCAGATGCATTAGGTAAAGGTTTTTCAGAAGCCAATTTGTGGAACATGAGGCAGTTCTACCAAGTGTTCCCTGAAGTTGACCAATTCTCTACGCAGCGCGTAGAGAATTCACAATCCGTTACGCAGCGCGTAACGAATCTTAGCTGGACAAATATCCGCCTAATTATGCGGATTGATGATCCAACGGAGCGAGAATATTATATCAAGGAGGCCACAGGGCAAAATTGGACTTCACGTGTGTTGGAACGGAATATCAAGAGCGGTTACTATCGTCGCTTACTTTCTACCCAGCAAGCGCATACGTTTTCTGGTCTGGAGAAATATAATCCAGCGGATTTTATTAAAGACCCCTATATTGCCGAGTTTCTGGACGTGCCCGAAGATCTGACAGGGAAAGAGTCTATTTTAGAAAAAGCTTTGATCAGCAATCTGCAGAAGTTTCTGCTTGAACTTGGAAAAGGATTTTCTTTTGTCGAACGTCAGATGCGTATCAGTACGGAGACTTCCCATTTTTATGTGGATCTGGTTTTCTACAACTATCTGCTCAAGTGTTTTGTGGTAATTGATCTGAAGACAACCAAGCTCAGCCATGGCGATATCGGTCAGATGGATATGTACGTCAGGATGTTTGATGCACTGAAACGTGGAGAGGACGATAATCCGACTATTGGTATTATACTTTGTGCAGAGAAGGATGAAACCATCGTCAAATATTCGGTTTTAAAAGAGAATAAGCAACTGTTTGCTTCCAAGTACAAAACGGTACTGCCTACCGAAGAGGAACTGGCAGAAATGATTGCTGTGCGCAACCGTAAACTGATTGAAACAAGAGAGGATAATGACTAAAGATAACGAACATAAAAATATACCCGAACTACGCTTTCCGGAATTTAAAGATGATGGGGAGTGGGAGGAGAAGAAGCTAGGTGAAGTTGCTGATATAATAACGGGTAATACCCCAAGTACAAAAGAGCCAGTAAACTACAACGGTACTAAATTATTTGTATCACCGGCTGATATTGGTGGTAATAGATATCTTGAACACACCAAGACTACTTTAAGCGATTTAGGATTTGCAAAAACAAGACCAATCAAAGCAAATAGCGTTTTATTTGTTTGTATTGGCTCAACAATTGGGAAAATTGCTCAAAATAGGTTTGAGTGTGCTACTAATCAACAAATCAATTCGTTAATTCCTTATGAAGGATATTCAAGTGATTTTTTATATTCATTGCTTGAAATTAATTCGTCAAAAATTGCATCAAAAGCAGGAAATCATGCAGTTCCAATAATTAACAAAACATCATTTTCTACCTTAAAGATGATTTTTCCGCCTAGTCCAGAAGAGCAGAACAAAATCGCTAACTGCCTATCTTCTTTGGATGAAGTAATAACGGCAAATACTGAGAAATTGGAAATACTCAAAGGTCATAAAAAAGGTTTGATGCAAACGCTCTTTCCACAACTAGGAGAGCAGGTTCCTAAGTATCGTTTCCCAGAGTTTAAAGAAGATGCTGAATGGACTGAGACGAGGCTAGGAAGCATTGGAGAACCTTTAATGTGCAAACGTATTCTAAAAGAACAGACTACAAGCTATTCTAAGGGAGGAGTTCCATTTTATAAAATCGGAACATTTGGTAAGGATGCTGATTCGTTTATTCCTTTTAAATTATACGAAGAATTTAAAAGTAAATATTCTTTTCCAAAAGTGGGAGATATTCTAATTTCTGCGTCGGGAACAATTGGGAGACTAGTAGTTTACGATGGTTTGCCAGCATATTTTCAAGATTCGAATATTATATGGTTAGGGAACAAAGAAGAACTAATACTTAATAGCTTTCTGTATCATTGCTATTCAACATTAAAATGGCAAACATCTGATGGAGGTATTATAAGAAGGTTGTACAATTCTGATCTTAAAAATATGAAGCTTAAATATCCTAGGTTAAAACATGAACAACAAAAAATCGCCGACACCCTTTCCTCACTTGACGATTTAATTACAGTACAATCTGAAAAAATCGAACAGTTAAAAGCTCATAAAAAAGGGATAATGCAGAAATTATTTCCAGCTATTAATGAATAGACAATGACTACAAAATCCAAAATACTGCACTATAAAACTCTGGACAAGCTGGCTATAAGGTTGAGAGATGATCTCAACGAGAACCATTTTGTGTTGTTGTACGCCTATAATGGTACTGGGAAAACACGTCTGTCGATGGAGTTTAAGGAACGGGGAAAGAAACGAAAAGGCAGTACAGGACCGGACACGCTTTATTTCAACGCTTTTACAGAAGATTTGTTCTCATGGGATAATGACCTGGATAATGACAAAGAACGTGTGCTAAAGATCAATGGTCAGTCTAAATTCTTTAATGCCCTTCGCGAGCTTGCTTTAGAAGAGAAAATCTTTGCTTATCTTGAGCGCTATGCTGAATTCGATTTTAAGATAGATTATGATGAATTAACAGTAACGTTCAATAAAGGAGATGCGACGCATATCAAGATTTCACGTGGCGAGGAGAACATCTTTATTTGGTGCTTATTCCTTTCGATTTGCGAGTTAGCAATTGATGGTGCAGAAGCTTATGACTGGGTTAAATATATTTATATAGACGATCCAATATCCTCTTTGGACGATAACAATGCTATTGCTGTAGCAAGTGATCTAGCTCAAGTACTCAAAAAGGGAAAAGATAAAATTAAAGTAGTTATTTCTTCACATCATGCCCTATTTTTCAACGTGATGTGCAACGAATTGAAACAGCAAAAATGCAAAAGACACTTTTTGGCTCAAAAACGGTAGTGATGGGCATACCCTCCGTGCTACGGATGATACTCCATTCTTTCATCATGTCGCTATATTAAGTGAATTAAAGCACGTAATGGAAAGCGGCAAAGTCAATACCTATCATTTCAATATGCTCCGTGGCATTCTGGAGAAAACAGCGACCTTTTTTGGTCATGATGATTTCTCCAAATGCATACATGGTATCGAGGATGAGGTGCTATATTCACGTGCACTGAATTTGCTTAGCCATGGTAAGTATTCCATATACGAACCACAGGAAATGGGACCCGATACAAAAGAACTTTTTATTAAAATATTACAAGCATTTTTGGATAAATATCAATTTGAATTACCGGAAATGTTGGTTGAAGAAACAGTACAAAGTCAAGATGACACACAAGGAACAACAACAGCTGGGTAAAACCCTTTGGAATATAGCGGATCAATTAAGAGGTTCAATGAACGCGGATGATTTTCGCGATTATATGCTCTCTTTTCTTTTTCTACGCTATCTGTCGGATAATTATGAGACAGCAGTAAGGAAGGAATTAGGAAAGGATTATCCGCAAACAGAAGAGGACGATACCCGACACCCATTATCGATCTGGTACGAACAAAATAGAGTTGATGTGGAGGAATTTGAAAAGCAAATGCGCCGTAAGGTGCATTATGTAATTCAGCCGGATCACCTTTGGGGAAATATCTACGAGTTGGCACGTACACAGGATAATGAATTGCTACAAACACTTGAACAGGGGTTTCGATACATCGAAAATGAATCTTTCGATAGCACGTTTCAGGGGTTGTTTTCTGAAATCAACCTGAATTCGGAGAAGCTTGGTAAAACAGCCGCTGACCGCAATAAACGCCTTTGTACGATTATTACGCGTATAGCAGAAGGTATTGCTGACTTCTCCAGTGATTCTGATACTTTAGGAGATGCATATGAGTATCTAATAGGCGAGTTTGCGGCAGGCTCTGGTAAGAAAGCAGGAGAATTCTATACACCACAGCCGATTTCAACCATCCTCTCTGAAATAGTTGCTTTAGATAGTCAGGACCCTACAAAGGGTAAGAAGAAAAAGCTAGACAACGTATTGGACTTTGCCTGCGGATCTGGTTCATTGTTACTCAATGTGCGTGAGAAGATCAAGGGGCCAAAGAAAGAAGGAAGTATCGGCAAGATATACGGGCAGGAAAAGAATATCACAACTTATAACCTTGCACGAATGAATATGCTTTTGCATGGGGTTAAAGATACAGAGTTTGAAATTTACCATGGCGATACATTGTTGAATGAATGGGATTTATTGAATGAGATGAACCCTGCCAAGAAAATGGAATTTGATGCAATTGTTGCCAATCCACCATTTAGCTTGCGTTGGGAACCGAATGAGGCCCTTGCAGAGGACTTCCGTTTCAAGAGCCATGGTCTAGCACCGAAGTCAGCCGCTGATTTTGCTTTTCTATTACACGGTTTTCACTTCTTGTCGAAAGAGGGGACGATGGCCATTATCCTTCCACATGGTGTTTTGTTCCGAGGAGGAGCGGAGGAACGTATTCGTACCAAGCTATTAAAGGATAATCATATTGATGCGGTGATTGGTTTACCGTCTAACCTGTTTTTCTCTACTGGTATACCTGTGTGCATTCTCGTATTGAAGAAGTGTAAGAAGAACGAGGATGTTCTGTTTATCAATGCTAGCGAACGTTATGCTAAGGACAAGCGCCAAAATCGCTTGCGCGAAGGTGAAAATGGCGAACCTAATGATATACGGACGATAGTGGAAACCTATATCAATCGCCCTGAAAAAGTGGAACGCTATGCTCGTCGTATACCGATGGAAGAGATCGAGAAGAATGGGTATAACCTCAATATTTCCCGGTATGTTAGCACATCTGTGGCAGAAGAGCTGATTGACTTGAAGGAAGTGAATGATAAATTAGGCAAAATAGATCAACGAATAAAAGGGGCTACAGATAAGCATAATGGTTTTTTAAAAGGAGTTGGGCTTGAAGGAGATTTTGTAGTGTAAAATCCTAAATAATATAATTTGAAATTATAAATAATTATATATTACAAGACGAAGTTAATACGAAGTTTATAAATTATGGAATACGAAGATAGAATCGTAGTGTTTATCGATCTTTTAGGATTTAAAGATTTACTCGGAAGTACGGTTAATAAAGACGGAACTGATAATTCTGAGGGCATTAATACAGTAATTGATGCTTACAATGCGATCAGAGATGTTTGGAATCTCGACGCTCCAAATGACAAATATTTAAAAAGTTTACCAGAGGGGTCAAAAAAAATAACTACGTTTTCCGATAGTATTGTTATCTCCTTTTTAGCTAAAGAGAGAAGTGAAATTTTTTATACATTACTAGAAGTGAAATGGATGGTAATGAGATTAATTGATAAAGGTGTTTTATGTAGAGGAGCTATTTCTTATGGAAAATTTATTCATTCGGATAGATATTTGTTTGGGCCTGCTTTGGTAGAAGCGTATCTCCTTGAATCTAAAGCAGCAAACTATCCTAGAATAATTTTGGATAGATCTATAATAGATTTGGCAGGTCAAGCAAAATCCGAGCACCATTCTTCTGACGATGAAATAGAATTCGTAGAATCGTTGTTAGAGAAGGATTTAGATGGTATGTATTTCATTGACTATTTTAGAAAAGCCCAAGCAGAACTTGATGACCCAGATTACGATTTTCCTAAGTACATAGATACATTAGCAAGTAAAATTAGATATGGAATGAATATTTCAAAGACTCCAAGTAGAGCAGACCTTCGTGTAAAATTTTTATGGATGAAAGAAAAGTATAATAGTCTGGTCGATGCTGTAAAAAATAAGGAATTTTTAAAATATATAGAAAGTATAGATAGTAATTTATATGATTTTTATAAAAGTTTAAATAAAATTAATCCTAGTAACGCTGTTGGTGTTTCGAGACGGAAGCTCAAATAGAATAAATATGGGAGATTACAATATCAACAAAATTAAACACAAATTTGACCTAAATGATGTACTTATTAGGATGGATACGTGAATCAATGTTCAATCATACACTTATAAAGTGGGACTGTCCCACTAAGTGTGTAAATAAAAATACGGAGTTCAGTTATGTTCCTTATAACTGGACTCTTTTTTCAAATAAAGTTAAAAACTGACTTAGGATAATACCCCTATTCTGAATAGGCATCGTCCACTTTTTTTAGAGATTTCTCTCAAAGCCAAATATACAGATTTCAGTACGGCATCATCGCTGGGAAATGACAGTTGCATATTCCGGTGATGTTGACCCCTTTCCGGCGATACTGACCCCTCTGATTTTGGTTATCTGGGGGATTTTTACCAATAGCCTGACAATATTACCTTTTTTTTCTTAGACTTTCACCCTTAAGTTCAATTCGGTGTGAAGTATGTACAATCCGGTCCAATACAGAGTCGGCGATTGTATCTTCCCCAATCACATCATACCAGCTTGCTACGGGAAGCTGACTGGCTATAATGGTCGATGATCTGGCATGCCTATCTTCAATAATTTCCATCAGGTCCAGCCTTTGCTGCTGGTCTAGATTTACAAGACCAAAGTCATCCAGGATCAGCAGGTCAGCTTTTGCAATCCTGTCCAGAAGTTTGTGCATTGATCCTTCCAGTCTGGCAATCTTGGTTCGCTGGAGCAGCTTCTGTAGATTGAAGTATAAGACCTTTTTTCCCTGTGAGCATGCTTTTAAACCAAGGGCTGAGGCCAGAAAGCTTTTTCCGCACCCCGTCGCGCCCGATATCAGTAGCGGCTCACCTCTTTCAATGTACCCGCCAGTAATTAGGTCAGCGATCTGGGCTTTGTCCATACCGCGTTTGGGATCCATATTGAGCTCCTCAACCGATGCCTGATAGCGAAAGGCAGCATTCTTTTTTAGTCTGTCAAACCGTTTTTCTTCCCGGCTGTCCAGCTCCGACTGCAAGAGCAGCTGCAACCCATCCTCAAAGTTAAGTTCTGTCATACGACGGGTTTCCACCAGCGCTTTCCAGCTACGCTCCATGCCCAATAGCCGGAGACTTTTCATGTTGTGTTCAATGTTCACTGTAATTGATTTTTATGTTATGAATAATACCCCCGGTTCCTGATATTTTCATGAAGGGGAAGTTTTTTTTCGATCTGTGCGCCCTGGTGCTCCGGAAAGTTTACCATGCCGGTTATTAAAAGGCCTTCAACAAACTTATACCGTAGCTGGCGATGAGTAATAGCCACCTGGCAGGCCTTTATAAACAGGTCGCTGTAGGTCCTTTGAAGCCTGAACAGTCCGTCACATGTCCTGTAAAGCTGTTCAGGATGGCGTTTCTGGTCAAAGATCATCTGTACCAGTTCACTGAATACCGGAGATATGGCATTTGCTCTTGTAAGGTAATGGGCAGGGTTCCTTTTTCTGAACTCACGGTACCTGGCATCCAGATGTTCCTCCAGGGTGGTGTAGGCATTCCGTTTTTTGGGCTCCTCTGATGCAGGGCAACCTGTTTTCCTCCAACAAAGATGTGCACGAGATTCTTGGTGTAGATAACCTGTGCTTTCTTTCCGATATAGCAACTCGGGGCACTATAGAAGTGTCTGTCCCTGCCAAGATAGACGTGCCCGTTTTCACCGATCTTAAGCTCCGCATAATATTTTAGTGCAAAGCGATGCTCGGGTAATGGTAACAGAAGATGTTTTTCACAGCTGAGGAACCGTTCCTGCCGACAATAACTCCTGTTCTGCATACGCGTCTGGTTCAGCTTCAATACACAGTCTTCAGCGGCGCTGTTGAGGGCTGATAATGAGAAAAAGCTCCTGTTTCGAAGTTTGGCAAATACCTGCGTATAAATGATCTTTACATGGTTTTCTACGGCACTCTTGTCCCTGGGCTTTCCAGCGCGTGCAGGAACGATAACAGTACCGTAATGATTGGCCAGATCTTCCATACAGCGGTTGATTTCCGGTTCGTACCTGTCACTTTTTATAACCGCAGACTTAAGATTGTCCGGAACGATACATCTTGGCACCCCGCCAAGAAACTGTATACATTTATCCAGCGCGTCCAAAAAGTCGGGTGTCTTCTGGCTCGGCACAGCTGTGGCATAACAATAATTGGAAAAAGGAAGACAGGCCACAAATATCTCACAATTTATGATCTCACCGGTATTACCATCGATAAAATGAAGCTTCTTGCCGGAAAAGTCGATATAAAGTTTATCTGCTGGCGTATGTTCCATGACCATCGAGCTGCGCTTCTGTACTTTGAGATATTGCCCCAGGTGGAAACAGAACTGTGAAAGTTCATAGCCGTCCGACACGCTCTGCTTATATTCTTCCCAAAGAAGTTTACGGGTAACACCGGGACGGCCGAGTTCTTGCTGAAAATAGGAAAGCCGCTCTTTGAAATCCTCAAACCGGGCATCACGATAGGCTGGATTACCGGCATTCAGAAGCCCGTCGAGAATCGGATCCTCCAGTTCCAGCAGCTCGTTCATGTTGAGCTTTGCCTGACCGATCTTGAAAAGATAGGTCTTTACGGTGTTCTTACTCAGTGATAAACAACGTGCTATCGCTTTTATGGCATAGCCTTGCTGTTTCAATCTTATCAATTGTTTTATCTGACTCATGGGTCTTGATTTACCGGCCATTGGAATAACTCTTAAAAATCTTATCCCAAATAAATCAAAATAACCAAGGGGGTCAAGATGCTCCGGAATTAGACCCCATATTATTTTTGAGGGGTCAGTATGATCCGGAATAAATCCATCTAAATCTTATTAGGGGGGGCAACATCTGCCGGAATGGCATGCGATAACTCAATGGAATTGCGCATATACACCAGTGCAAAGTGCCGGAATCATGAGGTCAATTTACTCCGGAATATGTACTGTGGCTATCTTCAATCTTTTTTGTTAAAAATCGGTCTTCATATAATCTCGATTAGGTGAGCTTGATGACCTCAATAAAAGAAGCGACTGATTAATCATCAAAAGCATGCCACCAATAATCACTTAGTATCTTATTTTCAGTGTCAAAATAAATTTTTAGTTCCTCTGTTGACATTGTAGAGCCTGGTCGTATATAACGTTCTTCCGGGATGTCATCCCAACTAGCTGCCCATCGGGTTGTTTTGGAATAATAAAAAGATCCAACAAAATTGCTCTTCATATATGGAAATGGTTAAACCTAACATCAAGTAGAAAACATTCTCTAACTTCTTTGAAAAAAATCCCTGCGCACTAGAAATGGCTTCTTTAAAAAATATATATCCTAATTTTTCTAAAGATGTCTCGACTTTATTGTTTAGTTTTTTTGTTAGCTTCGTCTATTTAATAGCTTCAGTTCGATATTTCAATAGAACTTTTATAAAATCTTCTACATAAATTTCCAATTGTTGTCAACAATTCATTTGTTACACCTAAACTAGCTTGCCTGGTATGGATCAAGATTTTCTCTTCCCCTAATTTGGTTTTTCCATAATGGAGGTTGTAGTAGTTTCCTTTGGATAATGTTATAGTCTTCTGATCCCATCTTACATTAAATGTATCTTCGATGTCAAAGTCAAAATCCCTAGTAGGATAATGTCCACAAGTCATGACAACAATTGGGAAATTTTGATAGAAATCCTGTTTGAACATTTTCTTACGTTGATCTATACTCTCTCGTCTTGCATTAATTAGCTCATAATTAGTGGTTTGACGGCTGTAGGGGAGGTGTATTTGACTCAGTTCAGTAATATAAGTATGATTTAGAAAATCGTGCTTTTTCTCATTTGATTCAGTACTGATAATTGAATCAACAATTTTCTGATAGCTGATCCAAGTTGAGTTTGGTTTATTTTTAAACCGCTCTGTAATCTCATTTAGATAGCCATTCAAGTACTCTTTTTCAAAACGTTCACGCCAAAATCGTAAATTAGAATCGTTCTCTACATTTGAGTTCTCAACGGAAAGAATTTGTTCTTTTTCATGGGCTCTGCCTATTTCTTTACCTATTATAAGAATTTTTGCATTAGGATTTCCTTCTCCTAAATACAGTTTAGAATTTTCACAATACTTTAAGATGTTTTGAAAAGCAGAATTAAATTGTTTAGATGCCATTATGCTGTTATCTGTAAATTGTTTTGAATTTGTGTCTACTTAAGTAGAAAAGTTTATTTCGTCTTGAGCTCAAGCTACTTTTTCACTGCAGAGGTGTTTTCAGGAACGTCCGAGACGATCACTATCCCCAAAGCCTTATCTGTTTCTCCATATTTCTTCACAAATTCATTCTTACGAATAATTGTTATGGATTTAAAATTTTTGTCATCAATAGCGGATAGCTTACCCTCATAATTTTTACTCAGAACTTCTCCATTAAGAACATACTGAAAGCTGTCATCGCTTTGCTTGGACGCCAATAGATTCTTGAACTCCGATGATTTAGATTTGAAGTAATTAAGGAAGCGTTTTCTGCTGAATTGATTTGTTTCAATATAGATGGCTCCAATCGCATTACTGTCTAGATGTTTAAATTTGGTACTGTCTTTATAGACAGTAACCGTGGCTATATCATCAGATTTGTATTTTTGCAGGTCTGCTTGGCTAATTCGTACACTATCAACAAACATAATGGGTACTCCATTCGATGCTTTTGATTCTTTAACTGTGGTTTGGCCGTAACTTATTGAGTATATTAGTAAGAAAAGTATTGTAAATATTAGATGTTTCATGATCGTTAGTCTAAATTTGAAGGCTCATCTTAAAAAGGATATTTCTTATTTTTTTTTAATCAGCAATGAGTTTATCCCAAAAAGGTAACTACAGCTTCTCCGTTCTCCGCTGCTTTTTTATAGAAGTCTTTGAGGTCGTCAAAATAATCCAGAAGATATTCCAATGCATCTTCATCATCCTGCCAAATATGAGGGTAAACACCTTCTTCTTCCATCCTATTAGGATCATAGTTGGCGGAGAGTTCTTCTTTTGTAAGTTCTATTATCGTGTTATAAATAACTCTAGTTTGTTCTGCGGTTGTATATGTTGCAGGACCATAGCCAATATCTTGATCGGGGTCAATTTCCAAAGGTCCCATAAGTATACCTAGAAGCGGAGCTTCTTCTTCAACAGCCTCTGCCAAACTTTGACCTGTGATTATAAAAAACACACCTTCCCATGCTTTATCCAAGTCAAGGAAGTTTTCATTATTGGTAATGTCATCACTATAAATAATGTCTTCTAGGCGGCTACTGTCTTCAATAAAAGCATTAAGCGTGTCATTATCAACACGTAGATAGCTTTGGATCATCCCCATGGTTATTGTAGTTTAAAAGTTAAATCGTTACTTTTCGATATCAGTTATTTTGATATCTCATTTATATGGCCTTTACTAAATTTCTGTATTTCTATAAAGTTAACAAACTGTGCAATTTAAAACACTATACTAAACTAAATTATTTTCAACTTATATGCTACGTGTGTAAGTATTAGGTCTTTCCACTTCAAAGACCACTTATAAATCTCAAAATTAATCTCATAGAGATACTAGATACCAGTATCTTCGCCTTTGAGCTGATGGAAAGTTGTATTGCCATTGCACTTCTTTAGAGATTCTGCTATTCGTTTTTATGATGTCTCGTAATAGTTAGTAGGTTAAAGTATGGTATATTTGTGTCAAACGGTAAATTTATGTCTCGATCGGTACGAAAAACTAAAATATTCGGGATTACCACTTCAGAGTCTGAAAAGCAAGATAAAAGAAGATGGAATAGGACTTTTAGAAAAGTTTTTCGGAAATTGGTGCTTTCCGAAAAAGTAGCTAATCATAAAATTCATAGTGTTACTGAGGTCAGGAGTGGCCAAAAAGATGGAAAACGGTACAATCATAATGCTACAATAAGGGATATGAGAAAATAGCTGATTATTTTCCTATTCCTATGTTTGAAAGGTTGTCAATTGTACTTTGAATAAAAGCATCAGATGCCAAATTTTTAACCGTATTCTTATTGAGTATACCATTCTGTTTTTTTAAGACATACTCGCTAGTTTTAAACCACCGCATAGGTAATCCGTTTACTTCTTTATCTGGTAAATAAGAGTATGTGGAATTCAGTTTTTCAATGTCGGCGACCAATTTCTTTACTTCATCAGCGTAATTTTTTAATTGAGATACACTGCGGCTATCTTCAATCCTTTTTGTCAACAATCGGTCTTCATACAATCTCGATTCGGTGAGTTTGATGACTTCGATAAAAGAAGCGACCGAGGAATTATCAAAACCATCCCACCAATAATCGCACAATTTTTCATTTTCATTGTCAAAATAAACTTTCCGCTCTTCTGTTGACATCAAGAAGCCTGGGCGTACGTAACTTTCTTCCGGGATATCATCCCAAACCGCTGCCCATCGGGTTGTTTTGGAATAATAAAAAGATCCAGTAAAATTGCTCTCCATATATCTGGAAATGGTTAAACCTAGGGTCAAGTAGAGACCATTATCTAACTTCTTTGAAAAAAATCCCTGCGCACTGGAAATGGGGTCTTTAAAAAATATATATCCTAGTTTTTCTAAAGGAGCCTTGACTTTAGCGATTAATTTTGCTTTTGTTAACTTCATCCATTAAGAATATGTCTTATTTGCCGAAAAACTCTTCAAACAATTCTCCCTGTTTTTTACCTACAGCCTTTTCAATTAATAAAAATTCATAGGCTTCGAGAGCAGCTTTCCGGAAATATAGATCTTTTACTCTATTCTCGTCAATTCCAGTTTTCGTTGCTATTTCCTCTGGAGAATTCTTGACTGTCTCAAATTGACTCATAAATTGCCCAAATTCATTACGTGCTTTCGGTACATATTTATCTAGTTTGAAATTCAAATCAGGGTAAACGACTTTTGTAGCTTTTGCACAGGAATCACCGAAAGCTTTATATATTTTGTAAAATACTTCTGCGGTTAAACGCTCCACGTGACCATTTTTAAGCTTACTAATTTGACCTTTAGACAGGCCTGTTTTTTCGACCAGATTTTTATCCTCCCAGCCTAATTTTTGTAGTTTATCTTTTATATAATTATCAATGTTATGATTCATTATTTTTAGTTTCTTTGATTTAATATTTTGTAATAAAGAAACTATTGAGTATATTTGTATTCAATAGTTGAACAATATTGACGCGATCGATTTCGCGATTAATTATATTACGAGACTCGAAGCTTGACTAACGACCACCTTCGGGACGGTAAGAACTGCCCTTTCAAAGGAAAATGCTATATTTGTATTCTTCCTTTAGGGAGGGGCATGCCTTACTGGAAAACTTTTAGTGGTGGTCGTTTATCAAGCACTAGGAGTGAGTACAGTAAGGCTTTGCCTTTTAATACCTCCTAGTGTTGATGTCTCATCGATAAAAAACTATATTATGAGAACGACACCAGTTAAAATTCTAACTCACCAGTATCAGATCAAGGATCGAAATACTCGGTATTCCGCCAAGCAACATTTCAAAAATTTAATCCGAGCGCCGGATTAAAGGTTGTGTTAAGATATTCAGCACGTAAAAGGAGAGGAGCAACAAAATGACTGGGCATCTCTGTTCAACAGAATTGCCATACTTCCCTTAAACGTGTCTGCCACCGACCCATTACTTCAATATTTAAATAGAGAATAAAAGGCAAGAAGATGGCTAGTACTAGATAATTGTTTTGCAACATAAATTTAGGAAAACTTTTCTTCGAAGACAAATTTCTATTCAAAATTTTGTCGTAACACAATAAAGGGTCGGTTCTTCCTATCATTGTGGATGTCCGTGACGATCATATTATATAACCAGTAACGAAAAGAGTAAAACGGCATTCTGAGGTTTAGTTAATTAAATTTTTAACAGTGTATCAGCTGTATTGAGACTTTGGGTTCGATAGGGGATCGTTTTATCCTTTTTTTCCGAAGAATATATGCCGATACACGCCCTCAAAAGCCTAAAAAAATGAAAGAGCTTTTTAAAAAACTCGTCGCCTTTGACCTGGCCATGTACGAAATCCATCATCTGGAGTATGATCCAGTAGCATGTATCAAAGATTTTTGGACTAAGTATGATATGGACACTTGTCGCAATCATCTAGTAGAATTGCTGACTGTTTATTTCGATCGAGAAAGGGGAGTTAATCCTACTATCAGTACAACTGATGTACAGAATTTCTCCGTTGCATTGTTTCGCATGGTAATGGCTTATTTTCTGATTCATTACAAAAAGATCAATCTATCGGAGGTAGAAATTTCATTTCTCCGAAGCAACAGATTTATTGCTTGCGAGCTCGAAAGTAGCAAGGAAATCTTCGATTTTTTTTATAAGCTTTCTCAAAACCACTAATAAACTAAATAATGAATATCCTGAAATTCTTAGCCTTTGTAATGGGCTGTATAATCTATATATTTAAAGTACCTGTGAAGCACTGCTCAAGTGCAGCTATAGCGCGATTTACGCAACTGTTGCGTAAGAATGTTAGACTAAAAAAGCGCTATACTAGTGAAATTCAGAATCGAATAAAAACAGCCGTTTCCTCGGGCAGCCTTCGGGTTTTGCTTGAGGATCGTTCGACACTGCTTCGTACCAACGTCGACTCTTCTTCGGGAACGCTTCGACTGTTGTTCGACTGCGCTTCGACTCCTACCCGAAGCGCTGTCGAAGCCCTGCCGAAGCCGAGTCGAAGAGCCCCCGACCATGTCTCGAACATGTCCCAAAGAAATCCCAAAGCTGAGCCGAAGGCCAGCCGACCAGGGGGAGAGGTATCATCTTCTAGGGACTTTTGCCTGACCAACTTCGCCCCAACTCCAGCCTTTCATGCGGTCGGCCTCGGGTTTTGCTTTACCGTTACTCGTATTTTATCCGAAGGAGACCCGAAGCCCACCCGAAGAAAATTCGAGCAATGCTGGGAGAAAGGTGGGAATTGGTTACCTATTGAGCAGGTATTGGTTGAAAAATTAGTAGTAGATACTGTGTCATCCAATACAGTTGAACCTAAACGGTATGTTTTAAGGTCTTTTAAGGCGATGTGTGCCTCCCTTATATTACAACTTGATACTTTGCTTGGATTAATAGGTCCAGTTGCTCAGCGGGCTTTAAAATGCTTTTTATCTGTTGCAGATTATAAGCGTGCCTATCGCATCATTTTGACTTGCTTGTTTTTATGTTTAGTTTCTATGTTTAGTTTATCCGCTCAGACGCCCCGCAAGGACAGCGGGGCCGATGGGCCAATGGTTGTCCCAAATGCCAAATCATTATATATCGGTGATCGTATACCTGATGAATTCTTTGCGTATCAGAACCGCTTTGTCGATTGGGTCAGTCAGAAAACATTTACGCGCAATCTGGAGGCCGATCGGGATAAGCTGATTATTCTTGATTTTTGGGCTAGCTGGTGTAGACCCTGCCTGGGTTCGCTTATGCATCTGCATGAAATCCTGCCCGATCTGGATACAACCAAAATTACTATTGTACCTGTTAATTACGAACCTATAAATAAATTTCAGCATTTGATGGACCGATTTAAATGGAACCACCAGACAATCTATGCGGATACTTTTTTGATGAAGTATTTTCCCAAGCGTTCTATTCCACATATGGTATGGATCAAAGACGGGCGGGTAATTGCGAAGCCTTATGCAAAATACGCCACCGTTGAGAATTTAAAGAATGTGTTGGATGGTGGGATGCCCAAAATGTATAATGCATTGAATGTAAAATTGCCAGATGTAAGTCGATCTCTCTTTGTTCAAGATAATGCTCCCACAGAAGTTGTTTACACTAAAAAATATTTCAAAATCGGAGCGTATGTTGAAGAATACGCGATTGAAATAAGTGGTGTTTCGGAGACTAAAGACAGTCTCGTCTTCTATGGCATAAACTTAACAGTTGATTACTTGCTCTATGATATTTTTAAAAATAGGATCTTCCGATTTTACAATATAGATAATGGCGCGATCAAAAATAATCTTAAAGATAGTGATAGAAAATATTTGGCATTGGATCCCAAAGAATTGAAAGGATTGTCCGCTTATGCTAAAGATTCGCTATACGAGGCTTGGTCTCAAAGAAACTTGTTCAGTTATGAAATGCGTATCCCAAAATCCTTGGGAAAGGAAAAGGGATTCGCTCTGCTGCAGCACTATTGGGCCGAGTATCTGAAAAAGTCGAAAGGCTGGGATGTGCACATCGGACTGACCCCGCCAATAAACTATCCGGTCATCAGCGCGAGCAAATCCATTTCGGAAACCAAGAGGCTGTTTAGCCGTCCGCTCGAGAAACGTGCAGGTGACGAATACCTACAATATGACCCGTCCAAGGAAAAAGATAATGAACATAAGCTCTCGCTTGTCATAGCTGCGTTGCTGAACAAAACAGATGGATATCACATCGATGTGGATAATGCTTTTAACCGCATAGGGCTACCAAAGGATTTTCCGTATGCATATGAATTGCCGCGATGGTATTTTACCAAGTCCAAACTAACGCCCCAAGAATTGAAAGCCTTTTTGGATACCTATGGACTGAAAGTGGAAATAGAGAAAAAGCCCGTGCCTGTTTTAGTTATTAATAATTAGGGAGGTGCCATGCGATATATTTATATTATTTTATTTCTTGTCGTGGCACCACAGGTTGTGCTGGCACAGACATATTTTGGTCGTCTGATAGGTCGTCATGGTGCAAGTCTACCGGGAGCGACCATCGCAACTTTTCCTGATCAAAGACAGTTCAAAACAGATTCGTCCGGTTATTTCTCTTTCGACAAAAAGAAAAGTGAACAGATCAGGATTACGATGGTGGGCTACGCTCCAATGTCGATAGCGCTAGGAAAGACGCGGGATCTAGGAACGATACAGTTGCGATACGCCGAAAATCAATTGGACGAGGTTATTGTCAATACAGGTTACTATACGCTGAATAAGAATATGCTGACGGGATCTTTTGCGACCGTAGATCGGAAAACGCTCACGCGTAATCCTGCCGGCAATATCCTGGACCGCTTGGAAGGCGTCACCAGTGGTCTGCAGTTTGACCGCAGTCTGAGTGTGGGTGAAAATAAATTCCCCAACGCACTTCGCGTGCGGGGAATAAGTTCCATTCAATCTTCGACCGAACCTTTGGTGATATTAGATAATTTTCCCTATGAGGGCGATATCAATGCAATCAATCCAAATGATATTGAAAGTGTTACTGTATTGAAAGATGCCGCGGCTGCGGCCATATGGGGAGCTAAGGCGGGGAATGGCGTGATCGTCCTGACGAGCAAAAAAGGAAGGCTCGGTGCGCCGCTCAGCTTGTCTTTCCAAAATAATTGGCAGCTGACACAAAAGCCTGACCTTTTCTACAGTAGGCAGTTTCTACCTGCTAAGGATATGATGGAGGTAGAAGAATACCTGTATGGCAAGGGAAACTATTACAACATGGAATCTCTTTATATCCCCGATTATGTCGGACTGTTATTTAAACGCGATGCTAATGACATTGCAATAGCAGATTTTGAAACGATCAAAGCGCATATGCAGCAGCAGGACATACGCCAGGAAGCCAAAAAATTATTGTACCGAAATGCGCTAAGCCAGCGCTATGCGATACAGGCTAGGGGAGGCGCCCAACAGAGCAGCTACTTTATTTCAGGCAGCTACGACCGTAATCCACAATCGATCATTGGCAATAGCGACCAGAGACTGACCTTCAACATCGATCACGATTTAAAAATTGGTAATCGATTGACAGTTAATACGTACTTGCGTTACGCAGCAGATAAGGAACAGCAGAATGGTTATAGACTACAGCAGCTCACAGCTTCGGGCTCAGGGTTGTCTCCTTATGTTTTTTTACAAAATACAGACGGCACGCCCGCAAGCCTAAATTATCAGTTTAACCACGCCTATCGCGACGGCGCCGAAAGTAATGGACTACTGGATTGGACATTTAACCCACTTGTAGACCGCAATAGGCGCGATATTAGTTCCTTTTCAAAACAGCTTACCCTCGGTACAGGTTTGAATTATAGAATGGGAAGTGGCTTTTCTGTTAATTTAAAGTACCGTTACCAGCATCAGGCCGTAAAGCAGCAGAATCTTTATGATGCTGATAGTTATTTTGTTCGCAATCTGATCAACCAGTTTACACAGGCAGATGGCACACGAGTGGTCCCGCTCGGTGGAATCAAGGATGGGCAAAACAGCGAGATTATTGGGCATAATGGAAGGATTCAGTTAGACTATACGCGGCAATGGAGTATGGATCATCAATTGGTCGCGCTAGCTGGCGCAGAGATCAGCCAAAATACACTAAGCCGGGATATCGGGTACCGTCTATACGGCTATCATGCCGATAATGGAACATACCTGACAAACATCGATTACAGCAAACAGTATGCAATGCGGCCTAATGGGGCAAGCTTGATCCCGGCAACCCCGTTTGAAGAACGTTTTACCGTGGATCGCTTTATCTCTTATTTTGCCAATGCGACCTATCTGCTCAACAGCACGCATGGTATTAGCGGAAGTATCCGCTGGGATGCCTCGAACCTTTTTGGCGTGAAGACTAACCAGCGGGGTGTACCGCTGTGGTCACTTGGCCTGTCCGAACAGTTGTTGCCCCTATTGAAAGATCATGCGATCTGGTTGGATAAACTTACCCTACGTACCACCTATGGTTATAGTGGAAATGTGAATAATACGATCAGTGCATATCCCTCCATGCGGATCAGTAGTGCCAACCTGACGACAGGTTTACCATATGCAAAGCTGACAAGTGCCGGAAACCCTAATCTGAGGTGGGAGAAACTGACTACCTTGAATGTTGGTCTCGATTTTTCTGTGCTCCAGCAACGGGTGTCAGGGTCGGTAGAATACTACGTTAAGTCGGGCAAAGACCTGATCGGGCCGAATTATCTCGATCCCAGTACGGGTATATCACCCGAAGGAACGAGTTACTATATTGATAATAGGATCAATTATGCTAACCTCCGTACAAATGGCGTTGACCTCACCTTCGCTGTAAAAGCGTTGCAGGGTGTAGTCAGGTGGGATATCAATCTTCTCTGGAGCATGACGAAAAACAAAGTGACCAAGTATATGGCGAATGATGCTATAACGATGGCACAAATGGTAAGCAATGCACAACCCCGTGTTGGCTATAGCCGCGATGCGCTGTATGCTTGGAAGTTTAACGGTATCAGTGCTGAAAATGGCCAGCTTATAACCCCTGATGGTGATCAGAATTATATGAAGTATGCAACAAATGCGACTTTGGATGATATTATATTTATAGGTCCAAATTTCCCGCCTTATCAGGGATCTATGCGCCATCAGGTCGCGTACAAAAATTTCGAACTAAGCGCCAATCTGGAGTGGAAAAATGGCTTTTATTTTCGTCGTAACACAATCGACTATTTTAAACTTTTTTACAGTGGAATCGGACATCAGGACTACTTGAACCGATGGCAAACACCGGGTGACGAACTGATTACCACTGTTCCGGCAATACCTGCTGCCGTAGATCTGTATCGAGATGCGTTATATGCAAATTCGGAATTGATGATTGAAAAAGGTGATTTTATTCGTCTGTCGGATGTGCGGTTATCTTATCAACTGCCAATGGCCAAAAAGGCGAGATTAAATATTTTCGGCTATGTACGTAATGTTGGCATCCTCTATAGGGCCAATAAGGTCGGAGTGGATCCAGATGCGGCAGCAGCAGCATATCCAGCACCCCGAACGTATACAGTAGGTTTTCAATTAGAATGGTAAAAAAATGAAAAAAATAATTATACTAGGATTGCTCGTTGCCTTGAATAGTGCTTGCAATCCCGATTTTCTGGATATAAAAAGAGACCGCAAGCAGGTAATCCCCAAATCTTTGAATGATTTCAACTTACTCTTAGGTGATGAAACTCTTTTTAGTGGTAATAGTAGCGCTGCTATGCGTACAGCGGCGGGAGAAGAATTTACCTTAAGTGAAAGTGCTTGGGATCTGCTCACGACTTTTGGTGAAAAAAATGCTTATCGCTGGGAAGATGATAGATTTATCGGGACGGAATGTCCGGATTGGAACTATGGATACAAGCGCATTCTATCAGCTAATATTATCTTGGAAGGGCTTGCTAAAATTGAGCGTACTGCCGCTAATGCAAACGTGTACGATCAGGTTAAAGGAAAGGCTTTGTTCCATCGGGCTAATGCCAACTTCCAGCTGGCTAGCGAGTTCGCAGCTCCCATAGGGGATGAGGAACATAAGGCTTATGGTTTGCCCTTACGCAAGTCTGCCGACCCACAGGAAGTATCAATACGTAGTTCTGTGGCTGAAACTTACGCCAGTATCCTTGACGATCTGCTGGCTGCACAACAATTGTTGAGTACTGAATTTACTGATTTTTATCAACCATCAAAACGTACAGCTAATGCATTGTTGGCTCGTATTTATCTTTCCATGGGTGAGTATAATCAAGCGTTGGCAGTAGTGAAAGATGTTTTTGGAGGTAAGGAGAAATTATTAAGGTATGAGGATTTTTCAACCTCCAAGCGTTATACTTTTCCTAGTGATGGAATTGGAAATACAGAGATTATTTTTAATGACCAGGGCTATTCAACCGAATCTATAGTGCCTGCCAAAGGTAGAATAAATATGGAGCTGATGACATTATATGCAGAGAACGATCTGCGAAGAAGTTTGTTTTTTAAATTGGAGCAGGATGGAATGTATTCTTTTAAAGGTTCATATTTGGGATTCGGAGGGGTGTTTACGGGCTTGGCGCTCGACGAAATGTATTTGATTTATGCGGAATGCTTGATCAGAGTAGGGCAGGTACAGTTGGGTTTGGATAAGTTAAATGAGTTGTTGGAAACACGTTTTGCGCCAGGTACCTATGAAAGATACAGCGATTTGGGCCAAAGCGCGGCGTTGGATTTGGTATTGCTGGAACGGCGTAAACAGCTACTGATAAGAGGGCTCCGATGGATCGATCTAAGGCGCTTTAATTTTATAGAGAACCGAAATATTGAACTTCAACGTACCTTAGCAGGTAAAGGGTATACCTTAAAAGCAAAGGACTTGAAATATACATTTTTGGTACCCAATAACGTTATTATTAATTCAAGAGTTACTCAATTTCCACGCTAAAAAAATAGCCCCATATCGTTAGATATGGGGCTGTTTTTTTTAAAAATTATGGTTTGTAGTTTGTGCGATCTAATTCGGATACACCGGGAAGGGCTTTAGCAGCTGAAACCTGCACTCCGTCTAGATTAAAGTTATTGTTATTTTGCAACTGGATGGCACAACGCTCGGGGTGTGTCTTTTTTTCACAGTCCCCGCCTTGGCTTGGATCCATCGTTACAGCACCAATGGTGTCGTCATCGGGATTTGGTCCTTGATTCTGAATTAAATACCAATTGGTCGCAAACATCGATTTTGCATAACTAAAACCTCCATAACCTAATAAAAGTGTCATGGCAAATACGGCCAAACCGTGTTTTTTAATAAAATTAACTGATTTTCTCATGTCTTTAATTTTTGAGTTTTTTTACTTTAATTTTTTAAACTTCTTTTTTGTCCCTTCGCTGCGTCGGTTTTCTGTACGTAGCCATCGACAGTAGCGCTGGAACACCATAAGTGTCTTTTGGCAGACGCGCCCTTCACCTGGATTAGCCTCGAATCCAAGTTCCGCTGTTAATCGGGTACACTATTCTTTTTTTAACCTAGCACTGGTTTTCAATTTCACGATATGTTGAGCTTCTGAATTTATCGCTATAGGTATGGGATGATGACCTCCACTATGGCTATTATTGCTATTTTTTGAACCGTAATTTCTAAACGCGGATAACTCCAGGTGCAAGCCGATTAGGCTGATCAGTAAAAATCCGATATTAAGCCACAGATGCGCCATCCAGCCCACGTGATGGAATACAAGGCCGCATCCGCAGGGGATTTTGCCCCATACGTTTAAGACCGCTAGGCTTACATAGCCAACAAAAACCACCATCAGCAATGCGGAGAGTCCAAATGCCCATACTCTCATCTTGGGTACGATAAACAGTAGGCCCACCGTAAGCTCAATCGTAGGTAAGGTATTGGCAAGTAAAATTCCCAGACGGTCGCTAAACGGCTGTTGTATCATCGCAGACTTGAACAGTTCATAGTCGATAAACTTGTCCAGACTGATCGGGATCCAAAGTGCCATCAGTGTAATGACGATGATCTGATAGGTAATCTTTTTCGCTTTCATGGTGTATACTGTGTAAGTCTGAAAGCAAAGAAACGACAACAAAGAGCAATCTTATATAGAAGGATTTCGCCAAGCAAACTGCTTTTAAAGCAGCTAGAGCAATGGTTAATGATATAATTGGGGATATGGCGGTGTTACTGCTAGTATAACCGAGAGCAGCGGGAGAAGCGTATGCAAAGGATGCAGCGTGCTGTTTTTGGGGGCAATAGGCTGTGCAGGAGCTGCCGCCACTGGAGGGGGATAAAGTGGAATCCCCCAAGTTTTTTTGAAAAGGCCATTATTTTCTTCGCTCCACTTCTTCAATGTCGTTTTTTATACAATGCAGCATTTCTTTAAGCTTATCTTCGATCATATAGAGACTGAGTATATGCTCAAATTTGTTGAATTTGGCCAGCTGATTGGCCGTGATGCGGTTGCCGCGATCGGTAACGGTATGCTGCGCTACGCCAATGGCTGCATCACTTTTATGCTTATTTTTAAACAGGCCCACTTTACTGCAATAGTGGAATAGGCAGGTAAGACCCTCGCCCGTCAGCGTCGTATGGATCCCATTGGAAGATGCGGGAATCTCAGGGCGTGAATCATTGTTTACCGATGCCAGTTTCGACATTTTTTCAAGATAATCCAGTTCGGCCCAAATGTATTCATTCATCATTGTTTTGAGATGGGGTTGCTCAATGTCGTAATAAAGCATCGGCAGGGGATGATAATGGGTAATTTCTTTTTCCATAAGCAGCAGTATAGACAGCTTTTCCGAACGGGGGAGCGTATCGATCTGCGCTTCGAGCTGTTCATGCCACCGGTTGCATAAGCCGAGATAGTTAAAGTTGTAGCGGATCAGTAACTCAATAAAACGTTTGGCGTAATGCTTGACACGTTTATCATGGGCAAGGCTTTCTAGTGCCGAAAGGAAAGTTGCCAACCATTCGACATGGTAGTACAGGAGCTTGGGCGGCTTATGCTCGTCAAACAGGCTATTTAGACCATATTGGATTTCTAAAAGGTATTTTTCGTCGAGCTGCTTGGCCTGTAAGTGCGCCGATAATTGAGCAAGTTTTGTGAGGCTGTTCGATTTGAGCAGCTGTTGGTCGTATATGGGCAGTTCTTCCGAAGGATTCATATGCTCTTTAAAGCGCTCAATGCTCTGGCTAATACTCTCGTGCAGTTTTTTAATGGTATCATCCGGCTGCTGGGCCTTGTACAGGTAAAGCTTGTCAAATAACAGCCTGAATTTGGTGTAATAGCGGCGAAAAGATTCTTTGGCCATGCGCGATTTCGCGTGACTGATATAGAGCTGTTCCGAATCGCGTATCAGCGCATCGCAGGCGATGACGATCGCTTCGTCACTTGGTATATAATTCCCATTTGGGCTATCCTGCAGTATGCCATAAGCAAGAATGGCATCTTCCAGTTGGTTCAACGATCGGATCATAACTTATTTTTTTAAGGTACATCGTCATTCGGTCTGCACCAAATGGCATTGCTGTAATTGTTCATCCAATAATGAATTATGCTATTATAAAATTAACAAGGTCTTTCCTCGAAGTCAAGGTAAAATGTTGGCATCGGAATGAATGGTATAGAACAAATGTCTAAATCTTGCTTTAGAACTGTCTACAGAGGGTTTTCTAGGATGTTATAAAAATGAAATTATAGGATGAACGGTAGTTCGCACTGCGCTCTTACAGTGAAATAAGGCAGTATTTCTTCAGTTGTGACGAAATACTGTAAGGCTGTTTTGTTTTTTTATTTGATAAATTAGTTATTTTAGGTTGCCTTAATCAATTCCACAATTTTTATGCAGACTAAAAAGCTTATCGAAACCTTTCATTCCGAGATCCATGTCAACTACTTACCGATTAGACTCCAGCTACTTTTGGCGATTCTATTGGGTAATTTTTTCTGTTCGCCGGGCGCGTTTCTTGTTTTCGATGCGCGGTATTCTGCACCGAAATTTTATCTGTACTGGCTTCTTTCCGCATCGATCGCGATGGCGGTGCTTAGCGGTATGCATATGTTCAATAAGTACATGGATAGGAAACTTTCTTGGCTGACGGATTTTAAGCCCAGGCTGATCAGGCAGGTTCTCTACGGGTGGGTATTGCCTTCGTTGCTCACGGTAACTTTCGCCATACTGCTGTTTTTACCATTAAACGAAAAAGGTTGGCGGGTCGCTATGCGCTACATGTCCAACCAGTTTGGTTTTCTGTTTTTGTTTATGTTCATCTTGAATCTGCTCTTTATGGTGATATATGTGATGCGGTTTGCCCGATTTGTAAAAGATCAATACTTAGAAGCGCAAATGGAAAAAACAGTCCTTCGGGAAATCATTGTTACCTACGAAGAGCAGCAGCTGAAAGCGGAGGCAGAACGGGTAGACGATATTTCGGATGCGGTTAGTCTTGATTCCTGTCTCAAAGTAAAGTATGGTTACGAAGATAATTACGTGCCGCTGCATGGGATTGCGCTTATCAAAAGTTCGGCAGATGACAAAAGGCTGCTTACTTTAAACGGAAGCCGCGAGTATACCCACAACTATAGTCTCGACAACCTGATGAAAGTACTTGATCACGATCAATACTATCTGATGTACCGGCGTTATATCGTCAATCGAACTATTATAAAAGGATACAAGCCTTTAGCCAATGGGGTGCTGACGATCGACTTAAAAGATAATTATGCCCAGCAAGAGGATGTAATGGTTAGCCGGTATGATGCTGCTGATTTTAAGCGTTGGTTTGAGATGTCGGCCGAATGAAGAAGGTTTATACTGAACGTATCTATTGTTGAAGAAATGTCTATTTAATCATCAGTTGGGCAAATACTGCCCAAAATTTAATATTTTAGCGTATGAAGTATTTAATAATTGTATTGTTATCCTGTTTCAGTGGCTATTCGCTGCACGCACAAAGTCAAACGCAGGGGAATAGCGCCGGTAAAGATGCAAAGACGTACGTCATGGTCGCCAATAAGCTCAATACCGATTTTAATTACAAATTACTGGACAATTTTGAGCAGTCTTTTTCGGATCTGGTTGCGGAAAATAATAGTCGGGAATTAATATTTAATCCGGTCAATGGGAAGTACCACTATTATAAGTTTATCGCCACCTATAAAGCTCGGGGTATATCACCGAATAGTGATCCTGCCAAACCGGAGCAAACTTTTCATAATATCTTAATCCTCAAAACCGACGATCAGCAGAAGATTGTAGATGGCTACCATTATGTGTTGGAATGGGCTGAAAAGCCACTATCTTATCCCTTATTTAAGGTAAACACTACGGGTATACCCCTGCAGGAAGGCTTGTCTATAAAGCAGCTCAATCTTAAAAGGGTAGTGGATAGCGCGGATTTTGGCGATGATGGAAAGATAAAACTCGCTGGGCGGTAGGGTTTAAAAAAGTTAACAATGTCGTAGAATGATTGTATGGAATTGGATAGCCTTTACGTGAGCATTCACATTGAAAAATCCAAATTGAATGCATTTTTTGCTTCAAAACCGATTTCTCCAAAAAAAGATGATAATTGGTCGCAATGGTGGGAGAGCCGGCAGATGTACAGCAAAACTGCTTTGGAAAATATCCCAAGTTATTCACATTCGTGTATTCGTGAAGTCTTCGATGATCTGCTCAAAGACCCATTTTATGGTGCGAAGGAGCATTATGATGAGGAGAGGCAACATTGGACATTTGCCGTGCTGAACTTCAGTGAAAACTATCATGAAATCTTGCCGATGCTAGCTCTCTTAAAACAGCTGGAAGGCC
The DNA here is from genome assembly GCF_030818895.1 of Sphingobacterium zeae. NCBI lineage: Bacteria > Pseudomonadati > Bacteroidota > Sphingobacteriia > Sphingobacteriales > Sphingobacteriaceae > Sphingobacterium > Sphingobacterium zeae. The sequence continues at coordinate 4,467,994 of NZ_JAUTBA010000001.1, read as the reverse complement.
ATGTTTTGGATGGTTATGCCCTTATTTTTGACTGGATGTGGGGTGGAGATACGGTGATGGCGTACCTTGACATTAGGGAAGGAACTGCCTTGCTCGAAACGGTTACTGAATCCTATGCGGTTGAACTGAAACGATTTGAAGAAGCTAACCAAAGCTTACAATTGCTGGCCGAAGAGCTCGGGGCTGGGTAGCAAGCCGATAGTGATTTTTATTGTGTGCAGATTGTAACCAATTATCACCGTATTTTAACATCTTTGGTTCAGGTATTGCAACAGTGAAATGGCTTGTTTATATTTAATGTCATATTGACATTTAACTAATCTAACTTGTTATGAAGCCAGTTCAATTTAAAGTTCCTGCCCCTCAGGACAAATCTATCTATATTCAAGAAGATGTGCTGGATAAGTTTTATCCATACATGCATCGTCATGAAGAATACCAATTAATCTGGATAAAGGAAGGTATCGGCCAGCTACTGGTGGACGATAATGTACATGAATTTCAGCCGGGAGACATTTTTCTATTGGGAACAAATCAGGCCCATGTTTTTAAAAGTTTTTTTGCAGGCGACCATGTGCGCTCGATCTCTTTATTCTTTAGCACCAAAGGTGCATTGTCTACCATGGCGACAATGCCCGAACTCCGAAACCTGCTCGATTTTGTGCATAAATGCCAGCGCGGATTTAGGGTTCCACCCAAACTTCATGCAGAGGTATCTCAATACATCGAAGTCCTGCAAAAGTCTGATTTTTTGGATCAGCTCGTCAATTTCTTTTATTTATTAAAAACGCTCAGCAAAGTATTCACCGAACTGGAACCGCTTTCGGGTGTACAATTGCCCAAAAGAGAGATCTCCAAACCGTTCCGCATAGAGAAACTATGTCAATTTTTGGAAGAGCACTTTAAAGAGGATATCAGTTTGGATGAAATCGCCGAAAAAGCAAACCTGACGCCACACGCCTTTTGCCGCTATTTTAAAAATTGCACCGGAAAAACATTCATCGCCTACCTGAATGAACTGCGTATCCGCGAAGCCTGTAAATTGCTGGGGCTGGGTAGGCACGATTCGATCTCGCTGATTGCCTACGATTCGGGCTTCAATAGCATCACCAATTTTAATCGTGTGTTTCGCAGTATATTGGGCATATCGCCGAAGATATATGTGCGCAACTACAGAAATTACTTATACGATTAGCCGACTTTATAGTCGCTTCTGACAATTTGATTCTATCTTTTTCAGCAGCGGCCTTATTGACGAGTCGCTTTGCTAATTGCAACCCTATCCGTCTAGCTAACGAAGGTATCTATCCATCGCTTAGCTAGACGGATTCGCTGTTTTTATACCCCGTCTGACGCAATTATACCCCCTTGGATCCCAGCTTTTTCTTTTGTTAAAATGTTAGAATGAGTGGGTAAGATCTGACCGAAATCCACTATTTCGAAGTACTATTTTTGTTACAGAAAGAAGAACTAATCAATTTTTAACATGCTGCTACTATCCTTTTTGCGAAAAGGATCGCGTTTGTCCCAGGGATCTAATGTGTGATTGCCAGTATGCTAAACTGAACATCTGCTTAACGAAATTATGACTATGTATGAAAATCTTCCAAAAAAATGCCTAACGGGTATTTTGATGTTGCTGCTGTTGCTATGTCAACAGCTGTATGCGCAACAACAGAGAACGGTCACGGGGATCGTTAAAGACGAAAAAGGCACCCCTCTGCCTGATCTCAGTGTTTTAGAGAAAGGCGTCAGCAATGCGACCAAAACGAGTGCTGATGGAAAATTTACCTTAAAACTGAAATCGGCAAATCCAACCTTGATTTTTAGTTCCCTCGGCTATGTGCGGCAAGAAAAACAGCTGCGTGATGGCGACAACACCATTCAGATTACCATGAAAGAAGATGGGACGGGGCTCGATGAGGTCGTTGTAATGGGCTATCAGGATGTGCAGCGGCGCAAAACGACGGGGGCCATCACTACCGTGAAGGGTAAGGATTTTGAAAATACGCCTTACGCCACCTTCGACGCCATGTTGCAGGGACGTGTGGCGGGTCTGACAGTATTGAGTACATCGGGCGAACCGGGTACCAATAACATCGTCAATATCCGCGGAACGAGCAACCTCGGCTTGGCCGATAATCAGCTGCAGGCCCCCTTGTATGTCATCGACAATATTATTTACGATGTGAGCGATATACAGGCGGCTTACGGAAATGCAAGCCCGTTGCAGGCTATCAATCCCAACGATATCGAATCGGTCGATATCTTAAAAGATGCCTCGGCATCGGCCATCTATGGTGCCCGTGCCGCAAATGGAGTCATCATCATCAAAACCAAACGTCCGGCAGTGGGTAAACCCGAAATCAGGATCTCGGCATACAACGGGGTTTCGAGCCGTCCGGCCATGAAGCCCATCACCGTGGGCGCAGCAGAGCGTCGGCTGAAGATGAATCTGCTTTATCAGGGTGGGGCCTACGACTGGTATTATAACGGCTCGATCAGTCCGATGTTGACAGATAGTTTAAACCCTGCATTTAACAATAATACGGATTGGCAAGGGCTTTTTCTGCAGTCGGCCAACATCAACAATGTCAATATGAGTATCGGTGCCACCATGGAAAAGTTTTTATACCGTTTCTCGGCACAGCGCTACTATGAGCAGGGTGTAATGATGGGCTATGAAAATGAAAACCTGACGCCGCGCCTCATGTTGCAGGCCAATCCGACAGACAATTTTCAGTTTGAGACCAACTTGTTCGCAGGTTTTACAAAAGCAAAACATGGCTCGGGGGACGATACAAAATACCCATTTAGTACCTGGGGCTTTCCTTCGTCTTTCTATCAGATAACCGACGTGGACGAACAGATCTATACGGGGCGCTACGATGGCATGATGGACCGCGATAACTCGTTCAGCCTGAATGGTAACTTTGCCGGAACGCTTAAAAAGTTTCTGATCAATGGCTTGACCCTGCGCTCGCAGTTTTCGTTCAATGTCAACAACAATACGCGCGACCTTTTTCGTCCCAAACTGCTGACAGGCAATAGAAACTTTGTTCAGAATTGGGTGAACCAAAATAAACGCTGGGAATGGGAAACCTATTTTAACTACATCAAGAGCATTCGCGATACGCATAATTTTAGTGCCGTGTTGGGTACCGGTATTGAACGCAATACGTCCAATGCAAACTATATGTATGGCTATAACGACAATGGGAATTATGTAAAAACCGTAACGGGTATCCCTTCTGGACCCGATCTTTATGCCACCACTTCCATCAATGAGCGCTCGCGTGTATCGGTATTCGGTCGTTTTGGGTACGATTACAAAGACAAGTACCTGCTTTCTGCCAGTTACCGGATGGATGCTTCGTCGCGTTACAGCAAGGACAACCGCTGGGGTATTTTTCCGTCAATATCTGCCGGCTGGGTGCTTTCGCAAGAGCCCTTTTTCCAGGGGGTGAAAAATGCCATATCCTTTTTCAAAATTAGGGGTAGCTATGGCGTTACCGGACGTGACCCGGGCTCATACTACGCGCGCTATACCGGGCTGACTTTTGATGCCTCATACGCTGGCTCGGTATTGGAAAATGGTATTGGTGGTTCGGTACTCTCCTATAATGGCAAGCCTACTGTAGCGCCTAATTATGGCGCGGCAGCAACCTCGCCGACGATCCGATGGGAGCGCTCGCCGCAATTTAACGCCGGTTTTGATATGAACCTCCTGCACGATCGCGTTACCGTGACTGCCGATTTTTATGTGCGCGACTCCAAACAGCTGGTTTACGATCTGAACATGCCATTGACCTCAGGATACAGCACGGTTTCCAACAATTTTATCAGTGTGAGAAACAGTGGGGTAGAAATGACGCTTATCTCACGCAATATGGCTCCGTCGTCGGAGTTCCAGTGGACCACCAATTTCAATATTGCTTACAATAAAAACTATGTCACCAGCCTCCCTGGCGGTGGGCAGGAAATACAAGTGGGACCGGTATGGATGCAACGTGCACTGAACGTAGGTCAGCCTATTTTCCCGTTTAAAGTATGGGATGTGGATGGAGTATATGCGACCACTGCAGATGTACCTGTAGATCCTTTGACAGGAAAAAGACTCACGCATTTTAGGAAGGATTTATATCAGGCCGGCGATCCGCGCCGCCGGGATGTGAATGGAGATTACACCATCGACCACAACGACAAAATTGATATGGGAAATCCGAATCCTGACCTCGTAGGCGGATTTATCAACCAGTTTTCTTACAAGAATTTTAGCTTATCCACACTGGTGAGCTTTGTGTTTGGACGCTCATTATGGAACGGTTATATGTCGGACAAATTGCAGGATGCGGGTTCATCCAACCTGTATTCGACCTGGGGTACCAATTCGGCCATTGCTGGCGATTTTAACCCCAGCGACTTCTGGATGAAAGATGGGGATCAGACCAAATACCCATCGCTGTTTCACAATACGGTCGACAATTGGCACATCGCCAACAGCACATTTGTGGAAAATGCCAGTTTTGTACGCCTCAAAAATATTCAGCTGAGCTATATGTTCCCACAGGCCATCATAAAGAAGCTTAAATTGAAAATGCTCCGCGTGTACGGGGTGGTGGATAATGTGGCTGTTAAGTCTTGGTCGACGGTGCCAGATCCTGAAGCGGTGGAAGCCAACGGTTATTCAACGGGTAACGGATATCCGATCCCTAAGAAATGGACTATAGGCCTGGATGTTACCTTTTAATCGTGTCAGTTCCATCGCATAACGGTGGCTTAAAATTAATTAGAGATGAAAAGAAAAATATTGTTTTTAGTGCTGAGTGCTTTCATGTATCTCGCTTCGGGCTGCTCCAAGTTTCTGGACATTGAGCCTGTGAGTTCGGCAACAGATGAGAACTTCTGGAAAACGCAGGAAGATGCCAATAGTGCAACCAATGCCATGTATGCGCTGCTGCGGAAGGCCCTAAATCAGGGTAATGGGATGGCCTATTATGTATATGGCGATCTACTGTCGGACGAAATATCTTCTTCGACCGATGTCGATATTAATCCGCTTGTAAATATGCAGCTCAATATATCCGTACCGGCGTTGGAAACTTGGCGGCCCGTGTATCAGCTGCGGCGCTATGATATCTTTTATCAGGTCATAGACCAGGCCAACCGCGTGATCCAAAGGCTGCCCAAGATGGATGAAAATGTTTTTAACGACGTGTCGGTACGCGATTATTACATCGGCGAAGCTTATTTTGTGCGCGCATTTGCTTATTTCTATATGGCGCGGGTATGGGGTACGGTGCCCATCATAACCGAATCTGTAGCGCCGATCGATGCGGTCAATCTGCCTGCCCGAAAAGAGAGCGATGTGCTGGATCAGAGTCAGGCAGATTTAACCAAGGCACTAACGTTATTGAAATGGAGCAATATCGACCAAAATGATTTTGCAACGCGTGCAAATACGGGTGCAGCACTTGCCCTACAGGCGCACCTGAGTGCCTGGAGAGGCGAATACGCCGATTGCATAGCGGCGGCTAAATCGGTACTGGAAAGTGGCGAATATTCGTTTGTGGGACGGGACAGCCTCAACTACCGCGGTATCTATCAGGGAAAATCCAATGAAGGTATCTTCGAGATCGCCCAGAATGGTGAAAACGAAGGGACTAATAGGGGGATAGGGTACTATTCACTGGCGGGACCTTATTTTCGGAATTTTACAGATCCGATGTTAAGAATCAGTCAGGATTACCTGAAAACGCTTTTTAAAGACAGTAACGACAAGCGCTTTAAAAGTGTATTCGATGTGGCTTATAGCGGTAACTATGCATTGTGTACAAAATATGCAAATGTAAAGTACTCGGGTAATACCTCAAATTACAATGCCATATTTAAAAATAACATCATCATCTTTCGGTATTCAGACATCAAGCTGCTGATGGCGGAGGGACTGGCCGCAACGGGCAAAAACAGTGCTGCTGAAAGTATCTTGAATGAGATCCGGACGCAAGCAGGACTGCAGGTCTATAAAAACGAAGAACCGCTTAAAGAGGCCATCTTTAGTGAACGAGCGCGCGAACTGTTTTTGGAAGGCCATCGCTATTACGATCTGGTGCGGTTATACAAGAATTTTAACATCTATAAATTTCCGGAGAGTAAAATGAACCAGGCGCAGTTTAATGCGAAGAAATACTTTTGGCCTTTTGACCCTTCGTTATTGTCGGCCAATCCTGCACTCATTCAGACACCATACTGGAGCACTGTCAATATGTAAACCACTAAACTTGAAAAAAATGAAAACCTTATATCGATTAGCGTTGCTGCTGGCTTTTGGACTGACAGTGATCGGTTGCAAGAAAGCGGCTTATCTGACAGACGACGGTCTCCATAAAGCTGAAGTCAATCTGTCTACTTACGACTACCTGGCCGCTCATCCCGCTGGGATGTTCGATACCTTGTTGCTGGTGATCGACCATTTTAAACTGAAGGATGAAATTAACAAAGCCAAAACGTTTTGGGCGCCCTCGGATTATTCGGTCAATCGCTATTTTAAGCAAAAGGCAGACTCGGTAAAGTTTGTGGATGAAAATGCGCAATATTCTTTTGACCAGTTTCTAAGCGAGATTCCAATAGATTCCGTCAGGGCATACATCTACAACGATGCGCCTTACGATCTGGCAACGGCCAGCACCGCGTATACGGCAATCAAGAATGCATCCAATATAAGTGGATTTGTCTACCATAGGCAGAAGCAACCCAAACCCCTTTGGTCTTCGGGGCCCGTCTATAATTTATACTACGTCAAAATACGGGGTGAAGCGGATCAGATCAGTCCCGACGGTATCGTTACCGTAAAAGAAGATGACATGGCCGATATGCGGGTATACTGTCAGACAACAGGCATAAAAACAGCCTCGGGCACCACGCTGAATATATTGGCCAACACCCATACGTTTGTCGGTGATTTTACGCCACGTATCCTCACAGGGCCTAAAATTGTGGAAGCGGGTTCTACGCTTACCTTTAATTACGACTTGAGCATCAAATATGATGCAGCGGGCTACACAGGTACCACAGTGAATGTGCTGCTTCCGCGCTTAGCGCGTTTTTATGGTGTGGAAAGTGGGGCAATACCTGCGCTGATAGGTAAAGATATCACCTACTACGCCGTGCAGCCCGATGGTACACTAAATGCAAACAGTACGGCCAACGCACCGGGGCACTGGTTTGACGCCAGTGGCAAAACCTGCTCGTGGGGCAAAGATGCGCGCATTGTATCGGAACTGGCAACCGCAACAATGACCTTTAATATTTTGCAGTATCCGGGACAAACAACAGTGGGAAGTACCTACACGGTCCGCCAATCGCTGGTGTACAAGTCCAAAACTAAAGGCGATTTGAATGCTGTTTTTGTATTCAACATTAAGATCAAATAAATTATGAACCCAGCTAGGTTGATTCCGCATTGCTTCGGAATCAACCGGGTGGTTCTGTCACAAATGAAAAAATAAAACAGATGAAAAAACGAAGTTTTATCATAGGCATAGCGGGATTATCGGTGTTGGTATTGAATTCCTGCAAGAGTGACCAAGTCGGTTATTTAAATGAAAATTTGCGTTATAATGTGGAAAACCTGCAGGTCAACCAGGGGGCTGTGGTATACACGGATGCCATTGTGGCCAATGGAAGCACCACGCCGCTGACCGTGAATCTGCTGGCGGTACGAAACAAGGAGACGGGTGAGGTGACCACAGAGTTTACTAAAGAGCATGAGATATCCACCTACCTTGCCGAGGTTACCTGGCGGGATACCACCCTCGATCAATTAAATGCGAAAATTGGGAAGGCTAAATATCCACCGATGATGCTCAACGCGACGGGAGGCCGGGTAGGATTTACACAGGCAACCCAATTTGTGACCCCGGGGCAGTACACGATCGATGTGGAGGTGAGCAATGTTGCCGGACAGAAAAAATTTAAGAGTATCCTCGATTTTAATATCATCGGTGCTAAAAAGGAGGATATTTTATTTAAGTCGTGCACAAGTTCGGACTACGGTGCCGAGGCCAATTTTTTACCCTATACAGACTATGAGATCAGCGTAGAGCACCAGCCAGAAGGGGAAAACAAAATCATCTACGTATGGGAAGATAAAAACGGCAAGCCATTCAACCCCAAAAAAGGGGAGGTCATCAAGCGTGGCGACCGGCCTACATTTAAAAATTGGTCGCCTTACTATCCGGAGGAAGTTACTGAGACGGGCCTGGTGTATCGCTACCCGAATGTTTCGGGCTTGGTATATCCCATCATGAATGGTACCTATGTGGGCACGCAATTTTGGTCGGGCGATCCCATTTCTTATTATCGTATTGTGGGTACGGCGAACAGCTTGGGGCGTAACCTCAATCCCGTATCGACCATCAAATACTACAGAAGCGGTACCTATACCGTGCGCTTCCGTTTTTTGACCATCACACACAGTTGATCTCTACCTATAAATAGTTCAAATGATGAAAAGTATAAAATTGAATAGACTGCTGCTGACACTGGTCTCAGCATTGGTGTTAGTTTCGCTGGGATGCAGCAAAAAAGAGGTAGAACCTCCTGTCGAAGAGGAGACGACCACCCCGCCCACGCCCGTAGGGACAGATTCGTTGATGATCTATAAGCCCAAAGAATTTGCGGGGATGGACTATAACGATAAGGGCAGTAAATGGTCCTACTCGCGCAGCCGCCAGTCGGAGCATTTTATCGTCTTTTGGGAACCGAGTTATGGAAAGAATGATCCCAATGCGAGCGCTGTACCGGAAGAATATCGGGTGGATATTGATGATCTTTTGGCCAAAGCTGAGCAATTCTACGCATTAAATGTCAATATCCTGAAGTTTGCAGAACGCAAGGTCAACCGATCCAATCTGGATAAGTACAAGATGATGATTTTTGTACATTACACGACCGAATGGATGGCCTATGGCGGCGGTTACGACGATCTGATCGGGGCATTGTGGATCAATCCGGCCACCTGTAAGCCGGTGGGTTCCGTCATTGCGCACGAGATCGGGCACAGTTTTCAGTACCAGGTATTTGCTGATCTGAAAGGCGGCCATGGCTTTCGTTACGGCTATGGCGGAACGAGCGGGAATGGGTTTTGGGAGCAGACCGCGCAATGGCAGGCCTATCAGACCTATCCGGATCAAGCGTTCTCAGGCCACGATTTTACCGTCTATACAGAAAATTACTTTCGCCATATTCACCACGAGAAATATCGCTATGCCAGCTATTTTATTCATTGGTATTGGACCAGCAAACATGGCATCGATATGATCGGCCGTATCTGGCGCGAGGCGTTAAAACCCGAAGATCCCGTGCAGGCTTACATGCGTATCACGGGTATCGATGTGAAGCAGTTCAACAATGAGATCTACGACGCGGCCACCCGCTTTGTGACCTGGGACCTGAACAGCATCCGGGATTATGGAAAAAATTATATCGGTAAGCTGACAACCAAATTTACGCGGCAGTCCAATGGAAGTCTTCGCGTCACTTACGATCGCTGTCCGGGTACGACGGGGTATAATGTGATTCCGCTGGACGTACCTGCCGTGGGAACAAAGGTTTCGGTAGCTTTTAAAGGCTTGCCAAACGCTGCCGGGTTCAACGCGGTGGATGCCAGTCGTGCAGGATGGCGCTACGGCTATGTGGCCTTGCTGAAAGATGGTACGCGGGTATACGGTGATCGGATGGAGGGTACAGAGAATACAGCAACCTTTACTGTTCCGGCCAATTGCAGCAAACTCTGGTTTGTCGTCACGGGCGCTCCATCGGTTTACCAGCCGCATGCCTGGGATGATAACGACAGCAACGATGAGCAATGGCCTTACGAAATCAACATTCAGGGTACAAACGCTACCGGATACAATGCGGTGAGCAGTCAGCCCAAAGATATCGCACTCAGTTATGATGTCAGCTTTGCTGCCGATGCGAAGAACTATTCGGGTACACAAGTAAGTGTCAACGCCGCCCAGCTAGGGGAGGCCTTTGGCATAGCTTCGGCAGACCTGGCGGGTTTGATGAGCAGCGGCAAAATTAAATTCTATGCGGTAGAGCCAAATGGAAGCTTAAATCCCAACATGACGGCTACGGGCTACGGACATTGGTTTACGCCTGCCGGCGCTGTCACCACATGGGGGGCCACGGCGGGTTTGTTTTCGGAATTTAATGCCAGTACGCTAACGTTCTCGATCGGACAATATCCGGCGGTGCTGGCGGCAGGAAAGAAATATACCGTTAAGCAGGCCATGGTATATACCTACGAGGGTACGAAAACCGTGCAGGCCACCTTCACATTTAATGTGACTATCAATTAAGAGTATGTTAAAACCACGAGATCAGGTGGTGGTTCATATGTTTATGTTTAGTTTAAGCCACGTCGGGAGATGTGGCTTTTTTCGCAGCCAATGAATTCATAATGGGAGAATTTGTAATTTGTCAATTTTAATGTAAGTTTGATTTCAGGTTCTGAATAACAGATGTATTGCTACGCAGATTTATCGGATAAAGAGTTGATTGCGCTTGTTTTAGAAAAAGATGAACAAGCGTTTGGCGTGCTATATGAGCGATATTTTCCGCTGTTATTTATTTATGCCCGCAAAATCATAGCCGATGAAGAGGTGGTAAAGGATCTTCTTCAGGACGTATTTGTGTCCCTCTGGTCAAAGACTCCGTTAGCAATAAATAGAAGTTTTTCTTCTTACATCTATGCGGCTGTGCGGTTCCAGCTATTTGACTACATGGACAAGCAGAAAGTGAGAAAGGGCTATGCCGATTCACTACAATATTTTTTGGATCAGGGCGAATACTCGACCGACAACTACCTCCTCGAAAAAGAATTGCAACAGCAGATCGAAAAAGAAATCATGAATCTTCCACCTCAGATGCGGGAAATATTTATCCTGAGCCGTCAGGAAGAAAAAAGCTATGAAGAAATTGCAAAACAACGCAATGTTTCACTAAACACGGTTCGCAAGCAGGTGAGTAATGCCTTGAAAATCATGCGTTCAAAATTAACCTTGCTGTTTTTTACTTTTTTTTAAATTTCATCTACTACTTTTCTCCGCGTTAACCTACCTATAACAAAACAACGTATTAACCTTTGTTATCATGGAGCGTAAAAACGCAAAAGAAATTCTTGAACGTTACCGTTTGGGCACCTGTTCTGAAGAAGAGAAATCCTGGGTTGAAACCTGGCATCTTCAACAGCTTAAGGAAAGCCAATATACGGCCAATGTAGCGGATATAAAGCGTATACAAGACGAGGTGAAGAGCAGAATTGAGGTCAATATCTACGATAATGTCAAACGGATAAGAAGGAAGAATCAGCTGTTTAAAATAAGTGCAGTTGCAGCGTCTTTAATCTTCGTATTGGGCGTCAGCTATTTCTTTAGTAGAGAGTCTACTAAGGAACCTATAGCGCACCCGGTTTGGCAGCAGGCTGATATTCAGCCGGGAGGTCATAAAGCTGTTTTGTTGAGCGGTGATGGGAGCGCTATCCAGTTAAGTGAGCGCCGGAATACCATCATCGTAGGGGCACAGATCAGGTATGCTGACGGTGCAGAATTGCTTCAGGGTGACCCTACTTCTTCCTTATCCGAAGCGCCCACAGTTCATACCCTACAAACCCCCAAGACGGGAACATACAATATCGTACTGGCAGACGGTACAAAGGTATGGCTTAATGCCTATTCCTCCTTAAAATTTCCATCCAGATTTGAAGGCAAGGAGCGCGTGGTAGAATTGGCTGGTGAAGCCTATTTTGAAGTCGCCCACAATAAAAAACAACCCTTTAAAGTACGCAGTCAACAGCAAACCATAGAGGTGCTGGGTACACATTTCAATCTATCTGCTTACACATCCGAAGCCACCGTAACTACACTTTTAGAAGGTGCTGTCAAAGTAAATAATGTTGATGACAGCAAGTCGGTTTTGCTAAAGCCTGGTCAACAAAGTATCGTTAAGGAAGATACGAAACAGATCCAGCTCGCCCAGAGCAATACCGAGCATGCGGTAGCCTGGAAGAATGGCTACTTTAATTTCGATAATGAAACCTTAGGCAGCATCCTCAATAAGATAGCGCGCTGGTACGATGTGGAATTTACCTATGAAAAGACACCGTCCAATAAGACGTATATTGGTGCCGTATCCCGATCGCGCAACCTCTCCGCCGTACTGCGTGCATTGGAGGCCGCCGCTGATGTTAAATTTAAACGAACGGGACGAAAAATCACCGTCACCCCCTAGATCAACAGAATAATAACTAAACCTATCGAAAAACCAACATCATGAAACACCCGCCCTAGTGAAAAACTAAAAATTGCGTCACAAAAAAAACCGAATGTGCTGCGAACACATCCGGTCAATTTTTGGGTCCCAATCATTAATTCCAACAACTAACAATAGCATCTAACCCAAATTACTCAAATGTATGAATTTTTACCTTGAAAAATGGAGGGGGACTCCTGTCTATATCCTCTATAAAACGCTCGTCGTGATGAAACTTATTCTTGTGCTGCTGACATTTGGCCTGTGTCAGGTATATGCAAGTGGCTTTGCTCAAAAAATAACGCTAAAGGAAAAAAATGCTTCTTTAGAACTTATTATCAATAAAATCCGTCAACAAAGTGGTTACGATTTTATTGGCGATGCTGCACTAATCAAAAAAGTCAATGGTCTCAGCCTCACCGTAAAAGACGCGCCGCTGGTTGACGTCCTAAATCAGCTCTTCAAAAATACCAACATTACGTATCGAATTGATACCGATATTATCGCATTAAAGCCAAAGACTGAGGTGATGACCGCTAATCAGCAAATCGTCATCAGCGGCAGAGTGGTCAATGAGCGGGGTGAAAGTCTATCGGATGCCTCTGTGCGCGTAATCCACAGCGAGGTGATGACAAAAACGGATAAAGACGGCTCATTCAGCCTACGGGTATCCGATAAAGAGGCAATGATTTTGGTTTCTTACGTGGGTTATGAACCCCTCACGCTCAAAGCCAAAGAATCCATGGGGCTAATCCAGCTTACGGCAAGTTTGTCAACACTGGAAGGTGTCGATATCACGGTGAGTACAGGTTATCAGACGATTTCGAAAGAGCGTGCTACAGGGGCCTTCAGCCAGGTCGGGCAATCGGTATTGGCCAGGCGTCCTGCATCCAACCTTTCCAGTGCACTGCAAGGTACGGTAGCGGGTATGCAAGCCAAGGAAAATGAAGACGGTAGTGTAGACTTTCTGATCCGGGGCAATAGCACCCTATATGCCGATAGTAAACCACTGGTCGTGGTGGATGGTTTCCCCATATCGAGTAGCAACTTCTCGGATATCAATCCCAATGACGTCGAATCTGTCACTGTACTGAAAGACGCCGCTGCGGCATCCATCTGGGGAGCACGTGCCGCCAATGGCGTTATTGTTATTGTCACCAAAAAAGCTAAAACCGACAATAAACTTATCATCCAGGGGAGTGCATTTTCCAGGATAGCGCGAAGACCAGACCTAAATTACATCCTTACACAAGCCAATTCGGCCGATCATGTTGCCTACGAACGTAAGGCGTATGAAAACAACTGGGCCTTTTATCCCTATGCGAATTCGTTTGGTGACATAGCGAACTCATTGACATTAGCGCAGGAAGCATTATATGCCAATCAATACGGTAAAATGTCTACAGCCGACATGAACGCCGAACTAGACCGATTGAGCAAAATTGATAATCGCGGGCAGCTTCGGGATTTGCTCACGCAAAATGCCCTACTGAATCAATACAATATCAATCTGCAAGCCGGCAATCAGCGTGTACGGAACTACACCTCTGTTCTCTATGAAAAAAACAAAGGTGCCTTTCAGAAAAACGGTTATGACCGTTTTAATTTGAATTTCAACAATGATTTTAAGATAACCTCGTTTTTGCAGTTTAACTTAGGCGCCAACCTACAGTATAAAAAACAGCAATACGGAGGGGCTACCCTTGAGGAGATCGCGCAATTATCGCCTTATGAACTGCTCTTGAACGAAGATGGTAGTTATGGGGTCAATCTAAAAACCTACAACCGTGAACAGCTTAGTCTGATTCCGACTGAAAAATTCACTTATGCCGACTGGTCGTACAACTTATTGCGCGAAGTGCGTGGCCGAGAGTTTACTGACGAGCGTATCAATGCCCGTATACAGACGGGCCTTACCCTCAAGATCATTCCAGGGCTTACCTTCGATACCAAATTCCAATACGAGCGCAATAAGATAGACCGGCAGCGTATGTATGATGAAAGTACCTTCTATGTACGCAGTCTGGTGAATAGAAAAACGCAGTATGACGATGATACAAAGACCGTAGGTAAAGCTTATATCCCCAAAGGCGGAATTTTGAGACGTGGCATTAGACAATATGAAGATGGCTCCAATGACGAGGAATTGGGGGCGGAGGATATACAAAGTTTTGTCTTTAGGAACCAATTGAACTTCGACCGGACGTTCGGTGCCGATCATCAGATCTCGGCCATTGCCGGTATTGAAGTGTCGCAATACTTGACTAACGGAACCATCAATCCGACCGTGTACGGCTATTACAAAGACAAGCTTCAGGCGACTACACCACCTTACGGTTATGGTAGTTCGGTAGACCAATTTACCGATTTTGAAGGTTACCCGACCACGATTCCAGGCGGTAATACAACGTTTAAGTGGCAAAAAAACAAATTTGTGTCACTTTACGGAAATGCAGCTTACACCTACCTGAGCCGCTATACGGTGTCTGGAAGTATACGAAGTGATGCCTCGAATTTCATCACAGACGATCCCAAACTACGGTGGTCACCATTATGGTCAATAGGAGCTAAATGGAATGTCGCGAAGGAAAAATTTATGACTTCGCAAGAAGGTATAGACCGACTTGAAATGCGCCTGACCTATGGTAAAAATGGGAATATGGAAAATTCGACCTCCACAGCGACATTACTCAATGTAGGTGGCAGTCTAAATACATCAACAGGCACCATTACCGCAACCATTGCTGATAATGGTAATCCTAGCCTACGTTGGGAAAAGACAGCGTCAACCAACCTTGGAGCCGACTTCTCCCTATATAAGGGCCTGCTATTTGGTTCGTTGGATCTATACCGCAAAAAGGGCTCTGGAATCATTGGGCAGATCGCATTGCCTACAGCAACTGGAACACAAATCCAAAAATTCAATAATGCCGAAATCACCAATAAAGGGTTCGAAATTGCACTGGGTACGCGTGTCGAAGTAAGCAAAAACATACTTTATCAGACGAATATCAATTATGCTTTTAACGCAAATAATATAGACCAGCTCTATAACCCCTCATTGTATACTTACCAAATGATCAATGGGGCTTTTGTTGAAGGCCGCCCCGTAGGTTCTATTTATGCTTTTGACTACGTCGGTATGATCAATGGAGTACCGCATGTCGCCGGACCGAACAATAGTCAGCAGAGTTTCAATGATGTGTCCCTGTACAATCGAGGTTTGGGACTTCCATTCCTACATTACATGGGTACTAGCGTACCACCACATACACTCGGCTGGACCAATACGTTACAACTCGGTAATTTTAACATCATGTGTATCCTATTGGGCAAGATGGGTGGTGTATACCGTAATCCTGTATTTAACTATGCAGCACTCGTAGGGTCTGATAAGACTTTTGTCAACAAATATGTGAATGAAGTGCTGGCGGGGAATCCTAATATTCCAGGATTTGCACTTCCTGATGAGCCTAACCTCTACCTTTGGGATCGCTACAGTGAGGCGCTAAGCAGCCAGGTGGAAAAGTCGTCCTATATCGAGTTAAAAGAACTTAGTTTGGGATACAAGTTGTCTAACCGGTGGACAGAAGCCATCCGATTAAACCATGTCAATCTATTTGTACAGGCGCGTGACCTTGGCCTGATCTGGCATGCCAATGCGAAAGGGTACAATCCCGATTGGCTACCAGGTACGATGCGACCTGCACAGAGCTATACATTCGGTATTAATTTTCAATTTTAATAACAGAAAAACATGAGAGTGTTCCTATATATCGGGTTTGCCGCTGCCATACTGACGACCGCAAGCTGCAAAAAATACCTATCCGAAGAGCCCAAGAAACAGGCTAGTATCAAAACCGTGGAGCAGTTAGAAGCTTTGGTCAATAATGCTACCGAGTTTTCGAAAGAAACTAACTTTACGGCTACCTATTCGACCGACGATACGGAGATCAGCAAGGAGCTGTACAAAAATAACGTCACGGCTTTTACAGTCAATAGTCTTCAGCGTTATGTGTCATCTACAGCGGGTATTGAAAACCTCGCTACTGACGAGCTGTGGACTGGAGAATTCAAAAAGATTTTCACCGCAAATGTCATTTTAAAAAACATCGACCTGGTTAGCGGTGATGAAGCCAGTCGCCGAAGGGTTAAAGCGGATGCCCATTTTATCCGCGCGATGTCTTATTGGATCCTGGTCAATAATTATTGTGCGCCTTATGCTGCGGCGAATATGAATAGTTTAGGACTGCCGTTAAAGCGTACCGTAGATTACGAAGAATCGCTGAAACGGGCTACACTTCAGGAAACTTACGATTTCATTCTGGCAGATATCGAAGCAGCAAAGAAAGTGGCTGAAGTCGATGTCGATCCTAGAAAGACCTGGCGGGTAAGCCAGAAAGCTATTTCAGCTTTCATGAGCCGGTACTATTTATTTACGGGTGACTACGATAAGAGCTTAGC
This sequence comes from Sphingobacterium zeae, assembly GCF_030818895.1. Lineage (NCBI taxonomy): Bacteria > Pseudomonadati > Bacteroidota > Sphingobacteriia > Sphingobacteriales > Sphingobacteriaceae > Sphingobacterium > Sphingobacterium zeae. The sequence continues at coordinate 4,451,215 of NZ_JAUTBA010000001.1, read as the reverse complement.
CGAATCAAACAAGGCACTGGAGTCGGCTACCGTAAGTTTAGTGGACTATAATACCATACTTCCGGGCAGAAGTGTCTCCTACAGCAATCCAGCGGCAACGCTCCGGTACAGTCAATTAAACGACTGGAATGCCGCGAAATATCTCTATTGGAGCGAGCTCTACTACAGCCGTTATCAATATACCGGTGAACAATGGTATTTGCCCAGTAGCGCACTGGTAGCGCTGTACGATCAGACCAACGATCTCCGTTACAAGCATCTGATGATTCCGAATGGCGGCCGGCGTTTCAATGTCGTGACACCAGCTGCGTATCGGTACACCATGTTTACCGACGGTAGCATCTTAGTTTCAGGTCCGACGAGAGCCGAGATGCTTCTTAATAAAGCCGAGGTGCTGGCCCGTCAGGGAGATGTTCAGAATGCCTTATTGGCGGTCAATACCCTACGTCAAAAACGGATGTCCACCTATAGTGCACTTACGGCAGCTAACAAGGATGAAGCGATTAAACAGGTGCTGGCTGAAAGACGCCGTGAACTTCCTTTTGTGATGCGATGGTACGATATACGCCGATTTAGTGTCAACGACTACGCTGCGGATAATATTACCGTAAAGAGAGACTTTTACCAAGTCAATAGAACAGGAGTTGACCTCTCTACACCCCAAATTTATACGCTCGAAAGTAAGCATTTGGTCGTACCGATCAACGGTGTGGAGATCGATGCCAGCAAGGGACAGATCCAGCAGAATCCTTATTAAAACATGAAATACGATTATACATTACGTCATGAAATTCAAAAATATAGTAATCACAATAAGCCTGTTGATAGCGAGCTGCCTATATAGCTTCGGACAGCGCAAAACCTTTACAGTCACTTCCAAAATTGCCGACTTGAAGGACAGTACCTACAACATGACCATCTGGAATGGGTTCTCAGATGTCGTCTTTAAAAAGGGCAGCACTAAAAATGGACAGATATACTATCAGGATACCACTTCCGTACCGCTGATCATACGCCTAACGCTTCCGACCGAATCGCTTTATAAGCGTGTCGACCGAGGGTACATTCCTGTCAAAAGCCAATCCATCTGGTTTGTCGCCATGCCGGGCGGTAAAATATTACTGAAAGGAAAGCTGTCCGATTTTGCTGAAGTATATCCGAGTGGGGATAAAGAAAATGATGTCATCAGTAAACTCAATAAGGGCTATCACCCCTTGTTGAATAAATCGGCAAACATTGAACTGAAACTGGCAAAAGATACAGTAGAAGAAGCGCTCAAAAAGCGTCTTGAAGCCGAACAAGAGCAGATCGATTCCGAAGCCGAAAAATACTTGAAGGACTTTTTAAAGAAAAATATTTCCTCAATAGCTGGCCTGTATTACCTGGAAGATATGCTGATCAGGGAGATTGTGACGATCGACACGGTGGAGGCTCTATTACCTACTGTAGCGAAGGCGTACCAAAGCTCCCCGTTCTATACGATCTTAAAGAACCGTGTGGCGGGAAGTAAATATGATGTAGGCAAGTCCATATTCCAGATAAACACCAGGAATACATATGACGGACAGGTGTTTGACTCCAACAGCTGGAAGGGGAAATTTTACCTCATCGATTTTTGGGGCTCATGGTGTGGCCCATGTATGGCCGATGTCCCTGATCTGAAAAAATTGAGAGACAGCTACCCCGATCAACTGCGTGTGCTGGGCATTGCGTCCGATAAAAATGACAGCTGGCGAAAAGCCATCGAACAGCACAACCTCAACTGGGCGCATATATTGAACGACAAAGGAAGCAACAATTATGTACTGCGTCTGAATGTCACTGGATTTCCAACAAAGATCCTCGTGGATCCTAACGGAACCATCGTATACCGAAGTACCGGCGGCGGAGAAACCTCCTTTGAAAAGATAAGCGAAATTATCAAAAACTGGAAATAAAAGCCAATAACGAAAACGCCTGAACCTAGCAATTCAGGCGTTTATTTGTTACATTCGCATAGCTAAAAGGAACTCATGCAAATCGTTCAATACACACCGGACTTCAGAGAAGATTGTCTTGCAATCTTCAACAGTAACCTGCCTAAATTTTTTGCTGCGGACGAACTGGAACTTTTTGAAAAGTTTTTGGATGCGGTCATTCCGGCTGATTATTACGTCGTTTTAATTGATGGCCGGCCTGTTGCCTGTGGTGGGATATTTTTTGATAACAGAAATAATGAGGCTGGATTGGCCTGGGGTATGGTCAGTGTTTTATATCATAAGAGAGGGATTGGTAAGCTATTGACAGCGTTTAGAATAGCTCTTTTAAAGAAAAGGTATCCCGACAAAATGCTAAAAATTGAAACGTCTCAGCATACGGCGGGCTTTTATGAAAAAAATGGCTTTTCCATTGTTGATATTGTGCCCGACGGCTTTAGTCAAGGAATCGATAAGTATACCATGGAGATGGCTCCCGCAACAGGAAATTAAAGGTGTAGCAATTTGGGCGCAAGCTAGTAATACCACTCAAAAGCGAGCGCCGCTCGTCGTGGCTTTTTACCGTTCATCACGCAGATCTTACCGTTCGAATAAATTATTTAGGTAACCGCAATTCGGTCAATACATTCGTATCAAATCAAGAAATACGAATAATGACCACAAAATTTATTTATCTGCAGTTTGCCGCAGCGCTCTTTGCTTGCTGTGCGGCGTATGGAGAGACCAATTTTTGTTTACAGGATACAACTACCCTTAAGTCAATACGGCTGAGCGAGATTGAAGTGTCGGGGCGGGTAAATCCCCTTAAAATTGCTCCCGGCAAGCTGACTTATCAGGTCACCAAAGGGAGTGCAGGTTCTTCGGGGAGCGCGCTGGAGCTGCTGCGCAGGATGCCCGGCGTGAGTATTTTAGCAAACGGTACGATCAGTTTAAACGGGCAAGCCGGCATTCAGTTGCTGGTGGATGGAAAGACAAATTTTATGAATGGCGAAAATCTGATCAATTTTCTAGCCTCCATGCCCGCTTCATCGCTTGATGTGGTCGAACTTATTACACAGCCAGATGCTACCCTGGATGCCAACGGTGAAGCCCGGTTTATCAATCTCAAACAAGCCATTCGTAAGGCCAATGGCCTAACTGTGTCGGTAGCAAGCAATGCCGAACAGGGGAAATATAGCCGGACTTATCAAAATATCGCCGTGACCGCCAATGCGTCCAAGTGGACAACGTCACATACGTATTCGTATGGGGAAGGTACCGAATTGATTGCTGTCAATTCCACCCGGTATATCAGCCCTGGGACGGATATGGGCAGCAATGCCTTACGATTGGATATGGATGCCGTAAGAAAAAGAAAGTACCACAATCATTATTACAACGGCACGCTCGACTATACGCCCAATGACAACGTGAAAATAGGGGGTTATGTGCTGATCAACAATCATGAGCGGACCAAACAGGAAGCTGTCCGTTCTCATTTTTTTTACAGCTCTTCACAGCTAGATTCCAGCATAGCAACCGCGAATATCTTAAAGCATACTTTTAAGAATTTAAGCACAGGCGCACATGTAACGCTCCAGCTCGGTACCGGTTCCAAATGGGAGAATTATGTTGACCGGCAACAGTTTAGGCAAGCGGAAACTCAAGATCAACTGTTGGATAAATTTGGTGCTGACGGATCAGCGATGGCCTCCCAGCAGGAGCTGCGCGGTGAGACGGGGGGGAAGGTTACGATTACAACCATACAATCGAAATACCTGCTTGACATCCGACCAAATGTGGCGGCTTCCTTTGGAGGAAAATTGACGCAGGTGGACATGAATACCCGTTCATTATTTCAACAGGCAGCTGATAAGCATTGGCAAGTGCGTCCCGAGCTAAGCAATGCGTTCGGCCATGAGGAGCAGCTAAAAGCACTTTTTATGCAAACGCGGTACAACCCGTCGGACGTTTTTCAGATCGATCTGGGGCTACGTTTTGAGGATACTGCTTTTAAGAGCACCACGGCACATGAACTGGATACAGCTTTTACCGTACAAAGATCCTATAGCAACTTCTTCCCCAACCTTACCCTCACTTATGCACTGGATGCAGCGCAAAAGCTTTCGGTCAATTACCATAGGCGGGTCAACCGGCCCAATTTTAAAGACTTGAGCCCATTCGTTGAGGTAAACGACCCTTATTTGTATGAGAAAGGAAATCCGGCGTTGAAACCCGAATTTGCCAACAATATGGAGCTTACCTGGTTGTTTAAAAATTCGTATTCACTGCAGCTCCGCTATAGCCAGCGGCAAAATGCGATCAGCAAGAGCTACAACCTGGACGAACACGGGCGGACTATTGTGATGCCGATGAACCTGAAACATGCATCGGCGGTGGGGCTGCGGTTCAATGCGGCCAATATTTCTCCCCTCAAAAAGTGGACCATCCAGCTGAATGGAAACCTGATGTACAGTAGTTTTGAATGGCTTACAGGAAACGATGTGCAGCAAAATAGGCGGCTTGTCCCTTCTTTGCAAGTCCAGCATACTATCAGTCTGCCTTTTAAACTCAGTGTAGACCTCAACGGTTTCTGGAATGGCGCTACTGCCGAGGGGCAGGCTACTATTGCTTCCCTCTGGTCGATGAATACCGGAGTACGCAAAACCTTCTTGCAAGATAAATTAACTTTGTATATTTATGGCAATGACCTTTTCCGAACAAACAGGCCTCAAATAACCTTTAGCAGTGACGCTATGGAAGGCAAATACCGGGAGTTGTACGATAGCAGATCCGTGGGGATCAATCTTTCCTACCGATTACACCGCGGAAAGAAAGATAATCTAAAGAGCGTGCCTGGCAACGACCGTTTAGAAGAAGGTAACCGGATTAATTATTGATATCATGAGAGCGAGCATTGCAAAACTAAGTGTAAATCCCATACCTTATCTAGGCCCGGCGCTTTGGGGAATCGCTTCTTTCAATATTCTTCGTGTGGTGACGGATTTAACGAAGAAAAATGAGTTTTGGTCTGGCGGTGTTAAGATCCATTCGGTCGGGCTGCTCATCTCGGTGATTTTTTGTTATGTGATCACCTTCCTGTGGCGGCGGCGGCTGGGCAGAATATTTGCTGCGAAGCCTACCGTTAAAACCAATGTAGCGGTAGAGTATATGGTTGCCGTCGTACAGATAATGGGTCTATTGAATCCAACCGTATATGTGTCGGAGCGCCTCGGTTGGGTATATATGGGTGACGGTTATATTGATTATATCTTGGTCAATGCGATTTATGTGCCGCTCTTTCTGCTGTACTATATGTTTCTGCGGAACGAGCGCAGCGACAGGAATATGGCCGAAAATCGCATCTACGTTGAACAGATCAAAGCGGATAAGTTAGATACCGAATTGCAGTTGCTGAAAAGTCAATATCATCCGCATTTCCTGTTCAATGCACTCAATACCGTTTATTTTCAGATTGACGAATCCAATACAACAGCAAAAAAAAGTGTTGAGCAGCTTTCGGAACTGTTGCGCTACCAGATTTACACGATGGATGAGGAGGTCTCCATGGAGCAGGAACTTGCATTTCTGACATCGTATATAGCGTTTCAGCAGCAGCGGCTGACGGCAAGATTGCATGTGCATACCGACATTGAAAAGGATTGGACAGGTGTCCGTATCTATCCTCTACTATTTCAGCCTTTAATAGAGAATGCCTTTAAATATGTGCGAGGAGCATACGAGATTGCGATTTGCCTCAAGCGTGAAGGAACTAAAATCTATTTCAGTATTTCAAACAGTTTGTCTGGGGCAGCTGCCGATGCGTCAGCAATTCCGCGGACTGAGCGAACGGAGTCGGGGGCTGGACTTTCCAATCTGAAAAAGAGGTTGGCACTGCGCTATCCGCAGCGGCATACCTTACAAACGCGTGCCGATGGAACGTGTTTTTTGGCAGAATTAATACTAGATTTATAAGTGATGATGATGGAAATCAAATGTGCTATCTTAGACGACGAGCCTTTTGCGCGTAAGGGAATTGCATCTTATATAGCAAAAATAGATTTTTTGAAGCTCGTTGTGGAATGCGAAGATGCGATTGAATTGAGCCAATATCTGCGTTTGCATCCCCTTGATCTGATCTTTCTTGATATTGAGATGCCCGAGATTTCGGGTTTGGATTATATAGCGAGCTTAAGCAATCCGCCGAAGATTATCGTGGTGTCGGCCTACGAAAAGTATGCTTTGCGCGGGTACGAATTGGAAGTAGTCGATTATCTGTTAAAGCCTGTACCTTTTGAACGCTTCTTTAAGGCGGCCAATCGGGCATTCGATGTACTCTGCAACACTGCTCCTTCGGCAGGGGTGTTGGCAAATCCACAGGAGGCGCATATCTTTCTGAAGGTGGACAAACAATTAAAAAAGATTTTTATTCAGGATATCTTGTTTGTACAGAGTATGGGTAACTACGTGGTTGTGCATACCTCAGGTACACGTGAAGTGACCTATTGCAGCCTACAGCAAATGATAAGCATGCTGCCAGCACAGCACTTTATTGCTTGCCACCGATCCTACCTGGTCAATAAGAGTAAAATAGCAATCATAGAAGGGAATCAGTTACACGTGGGGGAATATAAAATTCCGATCGCCCGAAATTTAAGGGATGATGTGATGGCAGCGATCTTGAATATTACCGGCCGTCACCCGCCCCGATAATTTCGTCGATCTCATTACAGATCCGCTGAATGGGCTTTGTAAAGTAACTCTGTGCAAGCTGTACCCTTTTTTCTTTACCATTCTCGTGGAGATAACGTGCTATGAGGGACACATTGATAGTAATGAGACCGTATTGTTTGAGTTTGTGGATGGTAAACCCCTCTAGGCGATCGAGCGGCACAGTTACTTCCTTTCCTACAAGACCTTTACGTACACGCATTTCCCTTTTGTCCATATCGATGATAAAGTATGATCGCAGCAGGGAAATTATTAGGATGACCAAAATACCGAGCATCCACCATTTAAAAGAGGATTCGGGAAGTTTTACGAATCCCACTATCATTATAATGGAAAAAATGCCGATCAACGGCACATAGGTTCCTAGCTGGGGTTTCATTTTGTATTCGTTTCCGATTCTTTCGAAGTTTTTCATGTTTCTAGCGCTTGTTCCTGCTTACCGATATATGCAGTTTAAATTACCTAGAATTTTTCAATTATGAAAGTGTTTATTGGGGTCTAACTGTCTACTCAGGAAAGTATTGCAAGTGGAACGAGATTTGGCATCAAACGAAGACAAGAGATACATCTTGTAGATGGTAGTCAAAATGGAATAAAGGAGTTGCCTACCTTGTAAGAGCGCAACTGGTAAGTAGCGTTTCTAAAGCTCGAAATTTATTGATAAATTAACTGAAATGCACACTTAATCCTTTTACGGTATGGTAAAGTATTTATTAATAGGTAGTGTTTTCCTAGCAGTGGGATGTTCTGTTTATCGACAAGCGCCAACATTGATTTTGAAAAATAACACGAGTGGAAAAATAAAGCTTAGTGGCTATTTTTATGTTAAAAAAGATAATAATCTTTATAATTCGATAGTTCTTTACCAAAATGGTATTGTCCTCGACGGGGGCAGTTCAGAAGTAAGTGCTGGTATAAATAGTGTTGATAGCAATTTTTTAGCAACAGATAACTTCAATAATTCATATGATAGAAAAATCCCATATATATGGAGCATCTATACTATAAATCAAAATCATATCATAATTGAACGTTATAAAGTACCTGCTTTTGGTGAATCCTATCAAACTTATGTTGATGAAGGATACGTAGTAAATGAAGGACAATTTATCATAACTTCACGAAAATACATCAAAACGGGTAAGCTTGAAGCAAGGCGAGATACGTTCAATTTTAGACCATTATCAATAAAGCCGGATAGTACAAATAATTTTATTAAATAATTTAAGAACTGAAGCCATTTCTATATATGGACGAAAAACAAATTGAAAACTATGATTCATTGCATTATGCTAGATCTTACGATTCTCTGATTCGCTTGAGAGACTATGGCTTATAATAACATGACTCTCCAGGATTCATTATTTAAAATTAGTGTGAACAGTCCGTATTTTTACAAAGGTTATGTCAATGATGAGAAAAATAATGATATCTACTGGGTATTAATTCCGGTTCCAGCGGATTCTCCAACCGAATTATTGCTTCTTTCTGTGGAAAATAAACAATCGGGAGAAAGAATACTTGTTAACAACAAACCTGAAAATAAAGCGGAGATCCGTGATAGAAAAATTGCTATAGGAAACTTCAAAAATAGGGTATTGGATAATCTGGGATTGCGGTACAAACATACCGGTAACGCGATGACCAAGGTTTACTAAATAAAGGTCTTATGAACAATGAAGAATTAATTTCGTCAACTATTTTTTGGAAAAAACATCCAGAAATTGGGTATTACTATTACAATGAAGAATACGACAAGCTCATTCTATTGCGTATAAATAATTTTCCTGAAGAGCCACTTTTTACATTAATCAATGGGCTTGACATCACAGATCTGGAAGATAAACCGATTGGATGGAATTTGGAAAGGCATTAATCCAAGCATAATTATGGAAAGTTAGGACAATAAACATCGTAAGAAATAAACTTCCGTAACATAGCATTATGAAAATATGTTTAAAAATGGGCAATCAGAAATGAAAAAAACGAAACAGATTCTACATTGGTTGTTCGCCAGCATGATAAGTTGCCTGTTGCTTATATCAAGCTGCAATGGACCTGTTGTTGAAAATCAAAAGATGGACCGCGCATTTACGACAGACAGTCCTTATATTAAAGTTATCTTTGAAGATGGACTTATCCAAGATGACAAATTTAGCTTTTCAACATTTCAACAAAATATATTTGATTACGATGCTGTTGCAAAGGCCCATGATAAACTGTTAGATAGTGTCGAATGGAACAAGTTGTATAAAACGATAGTAAATGAATATCGAACTCAGGGAGATACTGTTAACCGCGAAGACAATAAAATGTACCCTTATGGAGACTATAAAATTTACCTGATTACTTCTAAAGACGATATCTTATTGATTAATAATGATAACGATTTTTTTTATAAAAGCGAAAACGGCATCGTTAAGTTTCGGGATAAGGATTTAGGGGATAAAATCAGATCGCTGATTGACTATTACAATTATTTTGAGAAGATCGACCGGATCTATTTATCCGGAAATTCAGCATTTTTGGATAAACATAAATATAAGGCCATAAAAAAAACACCAAGTCCACCATCCATGTATTATGAAGTCGACGTAAAATATGAGTAAGAACGAATGGGCTTGCGATCAGGAGTATGTTGGGATGATCAAACAAAAGTTCCAATATTATGTATTTATGTTGGTCTTTCTTATGCTGGGTTGTTACCAAGATCCTAAATTTGATAATACGGTAATGCGAGAATTTCAGCAATGTAAGACAAATAATGGATGCGTTCTGGATATGGATAAAGCCTTTGATTTTAATTGGGACACCGTCTATTATTTTAGTGGAAAGTATTCTTTAGATGAAATAAATGAAATTTTAGGTTTTGAATTGAGGAGCTATACAGATGTTGGTGCCCGATTTATTTTTGTTTGTAAGGGCAGGGATGTCTATTCTTATGAGTGGTTTCCGTCTCCTGAAAATTTGAATGAAGGTGTATATCTGCTAACAGATTTGGACTTTTTCAAGATGGATCGCCATAACGCGAAATTTAGCATTGAAAAAATTGATCATAAAATTTTGTTGAGCATTCTCCTTTTAGGAATGCAAGGGCCGAATTGTTGAAAAAAAAATAAGAACTATACTTAAGGTTATGAAATTTAAAGTTCGATTTCCAGCTCCTTATCAAGTTATCGATGTATATGATGATAACCTTGATGTCAACATTATTTTAGAGAATGATGAGGTTTATTTTGGAACATTGTTTACGTTGACTAATATCGATAAACTGATGGAGAAAAATCGTGAAATTTATTTTTGGTCTACAGATATGCTTATTGTAAAAGAGCTCTCTCGTCGGGAAATTTATGCAGCTCTCCAAGCGGTATTAAATGAAGGATGTTTTAACTCTGTTTTCAGTAAAATAGGTGTGGTCAGGGATTTTTATTCGCATTTGGAGTGGAAAGATTTTTCGGATGTAGTATCAGAGATAAAATAGTGATACATTGATTGAAATTAATGATGCAACACCCAACGCTGTTAGAGAAGCTTTCGTATTTACTTCGGGTGGTTTTGTAATATGAGTATAAAAAAAAAATTATCTGATTCAATAATGTTAGATGTTTGGAATGATAAAAAATTATACGTTTTTGAATTTGAACTTCATCGAATAGGTTTTTCAGAAGTTGAGGAGAATGTGGGCTTTGATACTATACCTGACAAAATACTTTTGAATTCAGATATGCTGAGGCTTGTATTGATGAGTATTGTTTAAATCATTTTAATTTATCAATAAATTACTTGAATCGCACACTTAATCCATTTACGGTATGGTAAGAACAATTTATTTTTATATATTTTTCTTTTTAATAGTTTCCTGTTCTGTTCGTCGGCAACTGCCGACATTGCAACTGAAAGAAAATGATAGTGAAAGACTTTTATTAAATGGGTATTATTATTCAAAATTAGATAGCGTTTTTTTTGATGTCATTTTCCTGTATAAAAACGGAATAGTCTATCAAGGCGGGAACCCTGATATCAAAGACGGTTTTAAGAATATTGATGAAACTTTTTCGAAAAGTTACATTAATGACAAAAAGACGGGATATATTTGGGGATTATATATTGTTGATGGAAATCATATTACAATAGAACGATACTTAACCCCAATCTATGCTGAAAAATATCAAACCTATGTTGATAAAGGACAGGTAGTAAATGAAAGAAAGTTTATCATAACTTCACGAAAATACATCAAAACGGGTAAGCTTGAAGCAAGACGAGATACGTTCAATTTTAGACCATTATCAATAAAGCCGGATAGTACAAATAATTTTATTAAATAATTTAAGAACTGAAGCCATTTCTATATATGGACGAAAAACAAATTGAAAGCTATGATTCATTGCATTATGCTAGATCTTACGATTCTCTGATTCGCTTGAGAGACTATAACTATAAAGTAGCTATACCCTTTGGTGGAATTGGGGCCCATAATCCAGAAATGAATACCGTGGTGAGGTATGAATCTGGATATGCATTTGAATTGACGCCTGCGAGCCTGTTGCTTCATATAATTTTGATTATTTATTTTTCGGTTAAGATGATCAAAAATTTATTTGAACTTAAAAGTAAACCTAAATATGATGGATAAATTGGCTTTTCTGAATGATTGTGCTCAAATCATACTGATATTTGTATTTACTATATATGTATGCTCAGAATTATTGATTTATAGGAGGAATAAGTTGAAAGAGCGGAAATAGTGACGTTTCGCTGGGAATGTGCTAAAACTTAAAATCATGGATATAGGATTCGAAATTATCATTTCAAAAAAAGAAAGTGATGTTCAAAATTTAAGCATTCAACAACCTTTTTTTGAATGGGGAGAGGTTGCATACCCTCAAGGTCCTGAGGAGGCGTTGTATAAATCATTTAAAATTATGAAATCAGATGTGCCAACTTTTGTATTAAACTATTTGCCAAATGAATTTAATACAGAAATTTGGGAATGCTTTACTATTAAAGAAGGTTTAAAACAAGAAATTAATGATATACAAGATGCTGGTTATAGAGATGAGTTGAATGCTCTTTTATCTCTACTTATTGAAAATACAAGTAAATGGATAGTGGTATTTCAGCCAGGATATGATGATATTGATAGTGTTGTTAACGTAGGTTGGGATACAGTTGCTAAACGTATTATTAGCGCAACGAACAAAATGGATGACGGATTTATCGCATGGAACTATCTAAATAAATATTCTAATTCGGTTTGATCACCCTAGTATTGTACAACAATTCGCTATATAAATAAAGATTAGCGAAAATGCTACATACTATAGTGCGGCTTGCATTATTCGTTAAGAGAATTCCAAAGTAAATTAATATGTCAAAATATAAATTGCAAGGTATAATATTCGTGTTTCTAATCGGGGTTTTGTTTTGTTCTTCAATACCTAATCAAGTTTCCAAAAATATCAGATTAGTTGGTCAATGGCGTGGAAAAGTAGAGGATATCTCTATGATATTTACTTTCAGACGAGATTCTGGCTTGATAGAATATCTTCCTTATAATAAGAAAGTGGCATTTAAATATCGAATTGAAAAAGATTCCATTCTTTCCATATCAAATGGTATTAACACGTCTACGCATACTATTGAATTTTTGTCTAAAGATAGATTTATATTATTACCGTATTTTAAAGTTTTCAATTCAGAAATAATCGATTTAATTGACCAGGTTGAATTTGTTAGAGAAAATTGTGACATGAAATAAATTACGGAAAAACATGAATAGACAAATAGTACAAACAGTACGATTACGGGGTAAGATTGCTTCAGGTAATTTGTTTAGAGATCAATTGGCAGACGCTCTGAGAGCTGAGGGACGTACGGTATATGCAGAAGTTTTCAAAAGTACGTCATTTGGTGGGCGTTATATGGATTTAGATGTTTGGCATAATGGGGTTAACTTGGGGGAATAGAAGCTAAGGTAGGCAGTTCTCGTTACCATTCTTTGCAAAAATTGAAAGATGCTTGGCTTAATGAAAATGGTTATCCTGTATAGTTAGAAAACCTAAAAAATGGTAAAATAAAATGGCTGTATTTAAAGAATTAAGTAAAGTATTAACCCCTATATTGAAAACAATGGGATTCAGTAAAAAGGGAAATAGCTTTTACTTGAAAGTGGGTAAGAATTATGGAGTTATAAACTTACAAAAAAGCAGGGAAAGTGAGAAAGATATAATCAAATTTACAATAAATTTTGGTGTCTATTCCGATGTTTTGGGACAATTACAATATGGCTATAATAGTTCAGCAAAACCGGGAATTGAACAATGTCATTGGGGTGCAAGAGTTGGAGAGTTTATGCCACGTAGTCCTGATTATTGGTGGTATTTCAATGCATCAGACAATTTGAGTAGCCTCACTTCTAATGTAATGGAAGCTGTTTAAAATATTGTAATGCCTGAAATAAATAAACGCTTATCTGATGAAGGATTAATAAACAGTTGGATGAATGATAGCTATGCGGGGACTACGGAAATAGGAAGGTTTAAATATCTAACTACTCTCTTAAAAGCAAAAGGGGATTTTGATACTTTAAACCAAGTCGTTGAAACATTTATGCGGCAATCAAAAGGAAAGCCCAATGCCATCAGGGCGATAGAACATCTAAAGGAGATAGAATATAGTAAGTAAAATCAAGCCCCGTTCATCGGAAGGAGCTGAAAAACTATCCATTAAAAAAGGGCTTACGAATTTTAATGTTCATAAGCCCTTCTCATTTGTTTTATTAAAAGCTTCTATCTTTAACTGCGCAAACAATAGATTCTGAAGGGGGTAACCTGCGGTTTTTAAAATTTAAGCAGCAAGAAATAAGTGATTTTGTTGCTGTTCAAGTGAATATAATGGCTTTTCTATTTTAGTTTCTTTACTAGACATCGACGAAGGGCGACGATATAGGAGTCGATTTTTTTCATACTGATTTTTTTTGAGTCAGATAACTCATATTAGAGATAATGAAGGAAATTGGAACGTTATAAAAAGTGGTCGGCAGATGCTGTCAGGAGTGCAAAGAGGGAAAGAGGTTAATTGGTTGACTATTTATAACGAATGGTTTAACGGAACTGGGCCAGAATATAGTTATTTTGAAGGTAATCACCCCTCAAACTTGAGTATTAAAGAAGATCGTCTTTATCAAAATGCCTTGAGAAAATTCAATCTAAACGGCGAATTTAAAAAAGGGATTGCTGTTAATTTTATACCAATCTTAGAGAATGAATCTGGACCGGAAGGTTACAATATGCAGATTCAAATGATGGGTAGTTTTAACGTAAGTTTCTATAAATTGGGCTCGAAAACTTTATCTCTGATACATGATTCAAAGTCTCGAACTTAATCTTATTTGCATCTACCTGTAAAAAATTATAAAAGAACAACCAAATTTTTAGATGACTATAATATAAAACGTAATATATTTACCGAAAAGGAATCAAATACTTATCAAACATATCCTTTTTTTACTAAATAATGAAGCAAACTAAAAGTTGGCTATTCTTAATGATCTTGTTTGTATTAGCTTTAGCGATCATTTATGCCAGGTTAATTACTCCATTAATGGTACTTAGCAGCCATGAAAAAGTGGCCGTACCTCATACAATACTGTTGTTCTTTGTAGCGAATACAAACGCTGCGAACAGTGGTTTTTTTGGTGCAAGGGAATTAGTTGCCGCTAAGGGGGTAGGGAATAGTAACGTTCTTTTAAATACTTCAAAGCAACTGCAAACCAAGTTTAAGCATGCAAGCGACTTTGGTGTAGTGGGTAATTATAACAAGGTAAATGCAGCAAAATTTAGCTCGGCATTAAATCAACATATTAATGGATCAGGAACGCAAATAATTCAAGGGGCATATGGGAATTCAAACAATCCTGTAACCTTTTATTTAAATCCATAAACTGGATTAAATCTTATTGCTTCTCCTTCAGGACAATTTATTAGCGGAGCTGCTTTAAGTCCTGTGCAAGTTGAAGGTGTTTTAACAAAGGGATTTCTATGGTAACAGGTATAAAACTTTTAGATAAAATAAATTTACAGAGGTACATTTATCTTATTAGCATTTTTCTGTCTAATAAAATTACGGCTTCTGTTTTTGTTGAGCATTTTCTTCAAATTAGAAGAGAGGATACTTATTGGTTGACTTCATCATTTGATGCTGAAGTCAACCATATCATGGATGAAATTTTTTTGAACATTGATGAGTATAACCCTGAAGAATTTTATGATCCCAATGATAATTTTAATATTAGCGAGAATGAGTTAAGGAAGAGGTTAGACAGCAAACTGTCTGTATTAAATATGCTTATTTCGTAATGCTGCTATGATGGGAGTGCAGGCCGCTGAATATACTTTTACAAAATCAGCTGGAAACATCAAGGCCTTATATGAATTTACCTTTAACTGTTCGAGAGATTATGTCAACTGAAAAAGGAAGTATTGATGCTACTTTTTAAGGAGGTATGAATTGAAAGTTGCAGGTAATTCAGAGGAGGGGTTTTCTTACAGGGTAAGCAAAGATGATTTGCCAATGTTTATTAATGTTCAAAGTGGGTGCCTATGTATTGGTAATCCAGAAAAGAAAGGTAATGCTGTTGAGTTTATGAATAATTGCGTTGTCGTTATTGACGATGATAAGGAATTTATATCTCTATGGCTAAAGCCTGAAACATTACCTAATATTTAATAACTCTTAAACGCCAGGCTTACAGCTTGGCGTTTTTGTTTTACATCAAAGAAATCTTGCTTGCTTTAATAAAGTGGTCAACGGTAACGAGCAGCTAATTCCTTATCCTTTTCGGGGAGTGTTGCAATATCCTGAAACCGTTTTGAGCATAGCGAGGTCTTTAAAAAGGTCGGACGGTTCGTTTTCGCACAGTAAGTAACCCTCCGTAATATCCAAAATCTTAGCGAGCCTTTTGGCAGCCTCGATAGAAGGTGTCATCTTAACTACGCTGTTTCTTCTTCTTCTTAAACTTTCTACCATACCAGATATAAAAGCCTGTTACCGGCAGGGAGGCACAGATTAAGCTGGTCACAAATGCGATCCACATGCCTGTACGCCCGGCAATTTTTCCGACATGGATATCATAGTTGGAATCGCGCCACTTCATACCCAATGTTTTATCATTTTGCAGCCGCTGGAAAGAGCACTTTTCACTACGAAGATCATAGGTATAGGTATCAGAAGCCGACCACCAAGTATTTCCTTTTTTATAGACAGTAACATTGGCTACTGAAGCATTTTGTGGGATATTGACCAAAGCACCTTCATGCGCGCCATAACTTTTCACAACATCAGACCATATCAGATCTAGCGAGGCCTCACTGGCGGCATCTATTGTATTTTCTGGAGCTTTTGGCTCTTCGTGTTTCTTATTGGGCCGCTTACCATCCAGCAACCAGTAAATACTGGTTTCCCACCATTTGAAGGACCAAACTAAACCCGTTGCCGCAATGACGATAGCAACGAAGAAAGCGTAAAAGCCAAGTACTTGGTGAAGATCGTAGTTTAGGCGTTTCCATTTAGCACTAAAATTAATCTTGAGGCGTTTAACAGCGACTTTACGGTTTTTGGGCCACCAAAGGAAAATACCCGAGAGTAACGTAATGATAAACAGCAAGACGCTGGTACCTACGATGGTGCTGCCCACATCGCGCCTCAGATATAAGAATTGATGGATCTGCCTGACAATCCAGAAGAAATTAGTTTCGACATCTATTTTACCTAAAACCTTTCCGCTGTAGGGGTCTACAAAAATACGGTCCCAATAGCGGATTTCTTTGTTGATGAATACGCCGACGATATCGTTCTTTGGACGACGCTTAAGGGCTTCAAATAGATAAATTTGTCGCTGATCATCTCTAGCAGGCACACGGATAAGGGTAATGGGATGATCGGTGACCCGCTGTGCATTTGCCTTCAAGATGGAAAGGGGAAGTGTTTTCTCGCCTTTGTGTGCCGTTACCGTCACATAACTTGGATGAAAAAGGGCAAATAGTTCCTTCTCAAATACATAAATAGCGCCTGTAATGCTCACAATAAAAACCACCAGACCGGACAATAATCCTATCCAGCGGTGTAAAAACAAGATCGTCTTTTTTAAAGTCATCCTTAAAAGGTATAGCCGAGTGTCAATAGGAAATTACGTGGTGCACCTGGGAATAGACGGATGTAATCGTAACCACCTACCCAATGGGTTTTATTGGTGATATTATTAAAGTTGGCCTGCAGCTGCACCTTACCAATGGAATAGTACAAAGCAGCATTCAATAAACTGTATGAGGGTACCGACTGGTATTGTTTAATGGAAAGGTTTCGCTTGTCTACGTAGTTGGCGCCGACGCCGATTCCCAAGCCTTTGGCTTTGCCGGAGGGAATAGAAAATCTGGTCCAGATATTCGCGGTATTCCGAGGCGCATTGGGCTTTTGTTTGTTCAGTTCTTCGTTATTCCCGCCTTTGGTAATTCTGGCGTCGTTGTAAGCATAAGAAGCGATAATACTCCAATACGGAAGGATCTGACCCTGAATGTCAAACTCGATCCCTTTGGATCTTTCCTTTCCGATTTGTTCCATCAATTCGGCATTTGCGGCGGTAGGCGCAGGGTAAAGCGTGTTCTTCTGGTTGATCTGATATATGGCTGTGCTCGCCTGTAATTTTCCATCCAACCAGGCGGTTTTTAATCCAAACTCCGTCATATCATTTTCGAGCGGATCGAATGGCCCGCCTGCATTTGGATTTGCCAGTGCCGAAGCCGTTTGTGGGTTATAGCCTTTGACGTAGGTTCCGTATAGATTAATCTGCGGATTGATGGTATATACTGCGCCAAAGCGTGGCAGAAGGACATCTTGGTGTACATTCTCGGCCTGATCTGTTTTATAATTGGCAATATCCTTGTAATTCTCATACCGTAATCCCAGCAATAATTGAAGCGGTCCCAGAGTGAGCTGATCCTGCACATACAATGCATTCAGATGATAGTAGGTAGGAGCAACTGATGTAGTGGCAGTGGATGCCGGTGCAAAAAAATATTTGCTTTCGTCCTGCAACTCTTGACTTATTAGCGGGTTGCTGAGATCAAAGCTAGATACATTGGGCACCGGATTGCCATTTTTGTCAAGTAAATAATTATTGATCATTTTAGGATCAAATTTAGCAATGCTGCCTGTATTATCTTTATTTCTGTAACCGCTCGCTGTCAGCTGCGAACCGCCCACAGGTAATACCTCCTGCGCGTAGTCATAGCCGGCAATGAGTTTGTGGGATAGCACACCTGTATTGACGTTGTAATTGAAGAAAGCGGTGATGTTATCGACAAATCGTTTTTTGTTTCGGATGAAAACCTGCCTCGCCACCATGTTCTCAATATTGGCTCCTTTGCCATCTACAGCATATGCATTGGCCGAGCGGTGTTCTGAAAGATCCTCGGCGTAGCCTGTTTTCATGTAAGATGCATTGAAACTCAATTTATCAGTGAAACGGTGATTCAATGAGGCAGTGACCATATAGGTTTGTTCGTTCAGAAAATCATTGGCCGTACTCATGGATTGGCTAATAGGCGTTGAATACAGATCACCGTTGGCAAAGACAGATTGTCCCCGGTCGAGTCTCGACTTGGAATCGTTATAGACCATATCAAAATTGATACGGGTGTTTTCTGAGGGAATAAAGGAAAACGATGGTGCCAGCACCAAGTTTTTGTCAAACTGCAGATCCCGAAAACTTTGTGCGTTTTCATAACCGATGTTGAGGCGGTAAAGCAACGTTTTATCGGATGTCATAGGCCCTGTGAAGTCCGCCAGGGCACGGAGGTTGTTGAAGCTTCCCACCGAGAACTGCAGCGATTTGCGTGCCTCGTCTAACGGCTTTTTTGTGACACGATTGACGACACCGCCGGGGCTCGCATTCCCAAATAGGGCTGACGATGGGCCTTTCAATACTTCTACCCGTTCCAGGTAATTGGCCAGCGGCTGTTTCCAGAATCCTGTTGTGGTACGCATCCCGTTGACAAGCTGGGTGTTGGACCCACCATTGATCCGAAAGCCCCGGATCGTAATATCGTCGTAAAAGGTAAACTGATTGACACCACTGAAATTTTTAACAATTTCGCCTACACGCATCAACCCTTGGTCGGCAATGAGCTCTTTAGTCGCATACGAAACTGACTGCGGGAGGTCGCGTAATTTGGTTTCGGTCTTACTGCCGATAAAGGACTGCGTGTTTCGATAGGACTTTTCTTTGCGCCCGTAAATTTCCACCGTTTGCAGCGCTTCCTCTGCACGGAACATGGGAAATGTCATGGTAAAGGGATGTGCCGGATCAATCAATATTTTCTGTTTGATCGTTTTGTAACCGATGGCATTAATTCGGATATCATAGGTTCCTTTGCTTAAGGTAGGCAATATAAATTGTCCGTGATGGTCCGTTGCGGTATGCTGGTTGGTTTTAAGTACCGTAATTGTAGCACCAGCAAGGGGAGTATTGTATTCATCCAAAACTGTTCCGTTGAATAACTGTTTTTCTTGCGCATGGCTAAGGGGGAGTTGTAAACTCCATATGGCTGCGACAAGCATAGGTATTTTTCGCATCTTATTTAAATTTAATCTTAATAAGCAGACAAAATTCGATGATTAAACTTATATTTGGCGGAGAAAAAATATGCAATTCGGGAATTTTAAAGTTTACCCTGGCTATGGATGGTTTAGAAAAAGTACTTCTCAATAATGCACATCTGCAGGAATCATGGTCTTTGGTTGAGCAAGTTGCGCGCGAAATGGCCGACACGCCGCCTCATTACGTGTTTGATATCCGCACATTTAGCAATCAGTCTTTCCAATTTCGCCAAAAGACGATGAAACAGTATTCATCACGGATGAATGTCTCCGAGATTGTCCTGCCGCAGGGTATGCATATGATGCATTCGGAACTGACATCTACAAGTGATGGCTATCTCTGTATTGATAATGCTGCACCGTATATTCATGTTTTTTTCGCGTTAAATAGTGACCGGCAGTACTACGTAGATGGTGAACTATTAGGCAGCTGTTCACCGGGGCATGTTCAAAGTTACCTGTTTGCAGCACCTCAGATTATTGGCTTATGGCATCGCCGCCCGGCAGAAAGCTTTTTTGAAATCAATATACCGATTTCTTTATTCGAATCCTATTTGCCCGTAGATAGCTCTTTTCGGCTTAAGTTGCGTAGTCTTACGGAAAAGTCACAGACGGGCATTCTCTTTGACGAGTCCAGATTGATCAGTGCGCAACAGAAGGAAATTATTGCTGAACTACTCGATACGGAGATGGACAAAGAATGGAAATCACTGTATTGTTTTGGTAAGGTTCTGGAGCTATTGGCGCGGACATTTGATCAGCAGAAGGTTAAAGGCATTGCGCTTCCAATTGATAATAACCTCAGCCCTGAAATGAAAAAACTAATGATTAAAGCAAAAGAAATAGTAGAGAGCAGATTAACAGATCCACCATCGTTAGCACAGTTGTCTGCCGAATTGGGAACGAATGAAAACTATTTAAAGAAATATTTCAAACTTTGCTACGGGACCACTATTTATGGCTATGTCACAGCGAGTAGAATGCAAAAAGCGAAGCGCTTGCTTGCAAAGGGCGATCGGCCAATAAATGAAATTTCACGCTTTTTAGGCTATAGCAATCCTGCCCATTTCTCAGCAAGCTTCAAAAAGCATTTTGGGGTGAAACCCAAATTTGTACAGCAAGCTTCTATGAATCCCTCGTAAATATCAACGTTCTTTGCTTTTGTTATTGAAGTGGTTGATAGTGAGGTTGTCTAACTATCTGTATAGAGTTTGCTTCCTTTGCTAGGATTGAACTTAGTCATTCATTTCATCATAATAAACATCGGTTTTGCTTAGGATCTGCTGTACCTGCTCATACTGCTTCTTTGTCAATCCTGTATCGTTCAAGAAGAAAAGACCGCTCCACTTGATTTTTTTTACAGAAGCCAAGAATGGTTCCCATTGAAGGGGATTATTCGTAAATGGTACATAGACCAGTTTGGGATTGTTTTGTAGGGCTGCAGGGAAGCTGGTAAACTGGTTGAATGAAAAATTGGCCTTCTCTAAATTTTTAAGGGTAGCAATAGATTTTGGTAGCGTAGTCAACCCCGCGTTTTCGATACCGATTTGTTTTAATTCGGGCAACTGCTCAAATAAATCGGGCAGATCGTTCAGCTTAGTTTCACTTTTATAATGGCCAGAAAGGGATAGGAAGTTCAGTTTGCCAAGACTAAAAATTTCTTTGGGAAAAGCGGTAAATAGATTACCATTTAACCCCAATTGTTTTAAATTCTTGAGTTGTGCAAAGGATGCAGGCAAAGTCGTCAAGGGGTTGTTGCAGTCGAACTCTTCCAGTGCTGTGAGGTTTGAAATGTTTTCCGGCAATGTGCTGAGCTCATTTTTGCTTAATGTGATTCTTTTCAGCGTGGGGTGGACAGTTTTGATCTCAGGAAAGCGAGTGATAGTCAGGTTGTTGATTTCCAATTCTTCCAACTGGCCGCCTTCATCAACCACCTTTTGTAGGATGCCGCTGTCGAGCTTCTTTCCTGAGATGGAAGAACTCAGCGATAAGGTTTGGATCTGCGAAAGATCGGTGTTCAACAGTTCTTCGAAGTTCTCCAACGTCAGTTCTTGCCCATCTGTCTTTTTGATGCGCACCTGATTGGCCGCCCGCATGGGCATGGTTATCATGCCGGCTTCCATACTTTCCGAAGTACCCGCCTGTTCGATTACTCTTTGTGCTTCGGGAATGGGGTTTACCGCTGGCGGCGGTACTTCTTTTTTCTTTTTCTTTTGTGCTGAAACGCTTAGCGTAAGTAAGGATAAGCTGAATACGATAATATATTTTTTCATGTTGGATCGACTTTGTGTTTTATGCAAATATGCATAGCTCAATAAAGCAATTATTCGACCAATTTATATCCGCATGGCGCTGGTTTATGATTCGCTCTTTTTTTTCTAACATTCGATCCGTTCTTTTGGGTGAAAATTTTGTTTTATGCTATTATTTGCAATCTCTTTGTATACCCAATCGGGTATATTTATTTGTATTTAGTACTATTTATACGCATTCGGGTATAAAATTTAAGTCGGTTTATTCTTAATAAATAGTGTTGTTGGCCAACAGTTACATCCACAACAGGTAGCCGGTTAACGGACTTTCCGAAGTAAAGCCATTCACGTTGTCCAAAAAAAGTTTAATTTATACGATGTAATGGAATAAACGTATCTTTGACAATCCTAATGTGGAAAATAATTAATTAGCGTTTCCCCCTATTAAAAGTATTGGCTGAATTGAAACAAAGATCCTTTTTTTTGATGGTTTACTGTCGCCTTTTGTTTTCGCTGGCGATAATTATGCTGTGCACAAAAGCGGATGCGCAGGGAAAAAGCTATTTCTTTAACAATAGGGGCATCAAAAACGGTCTTTCCAATGGTCGGGTGATTGCTATGGCCGAAGACCAAAATGGTTTCATATGGTTTGGTACGGCTTCAGGATTGAATCGCTTCGACGGCTATGACTTTAAAGTTTTTCTACACAACGAGCAGGATAGCACCAGTATCAACGATAATTATATCGATAAAATAGTCAAAGGACCGCTCCATTCGCTATGGATCTATACACCAAAGGGCTGGAACAGATACAATGCAGCCAACGAACAATTTGAATCCAGGCCAAAACGTTGGCTCGCCCAGCTCGGTTTGCCGCACGAGTGGTTCAAGACAATCGTTACCGATAGCCGTGGGAATTTCTGGTTTATCTATCCGGGCGAAGGGATTTATAAATACCTCATCCGGGAGAAAAAGTCGCAGCTCTTAAATTCGCAAAACAGCAGCCGACCGCTTTACAGCAATGCGGTGTCATCACTTGCATTTGATTCCAGACAGCAGAGCTGGATAGTGTATGCAGATGGAACAGTCGACGTACGACGGGATTCGGATAATCAATTGGTCAGAAGGCTTCATGTGCCTGCAAGTAATGGCGAGCAAGGCTATCAACTTTTTATAGATGCACAGGATGATGCCTGGATCTATGTGCCCGGTAAGGCGAATGCAGTTTATTGGCTTTCTGCCGCAGATAACAGATGGCTGACACTGGATCGAAAAGTCGGTCAGCTTCAACTCAATAACGATATCGTTAACGGCATCGTGCAGGACGATAGGGGCAACATATGGATTGCTACAGATCACGGTGGAATTAACCTCGTTAATAAACAAAAGAGAACCATTAGTTATATCTCGAATGATTTTGGTACAAAAGAAATTTTGCCGGGAAATGCGATACAGTCGTTGTTAAAGGATGCGTCAGGAACAATCTGGATGGGGACCTTCAAAGCGGGAATTAATTCTTACAGCGAGACAAAGTCTTCGTTTCCGCAATACCGTCACGATCCGAATAACCTAAAGAGTTTACCTTTTGACGATGTGAATTGTTTTGCCGAGGATAGACGCGGCAATCTATGGATCGGTACCAATGGGCGGGGTTTACTCTATTACGATCGGGCAGCGAAAACGTTTACAAAATATCTGCAAACGGATAACGGAAGCGGCCCTTCAAGCAATATTATTGCGAGCTTATATGTAGACCGCGACAATAAGCTGTGGATCGGTACTTATTTCGGCGGCCTGAATAGTTACGACGGCCAGCGTTTTACCTACTATCGGCACGATAGCAAGCGTGCGGGAAGTTTATCGGAAGATAACGTTTGGGAGATATTTGAAGATCGCGAACGACGCTTATGGGTGGGGACATTAAACAAGGGACTGCAGCTTCTAGACCGGACAACGAATAGTTTTGTGGATTACCGCTACAATCATCCCTTTAACTTTTCGGTCAATGCCATCATGGAGGACCGGAATGGAAACCTGTGGGTAGGTGGTTCGGCCGGTATTGAACTGTATGATCGGAATCGAAAATTGTTGCAGCATTTTAGCTATCAGCAAGGTGCAGCAAATAGCTTGTGTAATACCACGGTACTGGATGTCATCGAGGATGCAAAGGGATTCATTTGGATAGCCACGCGGGACGGCCTGTCGATTTACGATCCGCAGCAGAAGAAGTTTTTCAAATACCACAAAGCCGATGGCTTGCCCCACCAGACCATCTTGCGCCTGATCATGGACCATCAGCACACCATCTGGGCAAGTACGCCCAACGGCCTGTCCAGGATCTCACCGCAGTATGTAAACGGTGGACTAAAATTATCCTTTCGGAATTACGACGAAACGGATGGATTGCAGGGCAATGTGTTCAATGACGACGCTGCATTTGTGACAAAAGCGGGTGAATTGATTTTTGGCGGCAGCAATGGGTTTAACCTGTTCTTTCCGCCCAATGACCCTATCCGGGGGCATCGTTATCCGTTGCTGTTTACTGACTTGCAGCTGTTCAATAACAGTGTGCGCGTGGGGGAGCAATATGATGGCAACCTGATTCTGTCGGAGAGTATATCCTCCACCCATAAACTGGCTTTAAAATACAATCAGAATGCGTTTGCTATCCAATTTGCAGCACTCAATTTTGTCAATGCCGGAAAAATAAACTACAGCTACCGGATGCAGGGGCTACATGACCAGTGGGTAAGTGTGGATGGGAACAGCCGAAAAATAAGTTTTACGGGATTAGCACCCGGAAAATATACGCTCGTGGTGCGTGCCGAAGAAAGTGGTGCTGCCGATCCAGTATACGCCAAGCTGGATATTGAGATTAGGCCTCCTTTTTGGGCGAGTGCCTGGGCATATGGTTTTTATGGCTTGGTCATCGTACTGGGACTGGTATGGGGGCGTTATCGGATCATCAGCCGTACCCGCCTGAAATTTAAGCAAGAACAGCAGGAACAGGAGCAGCTGCGTAGGCAGGAGCTGGATGCGATGAAGATCCACTTTTTTACCAATGTTAGCCATGAGCTTAAAACTCCGCTGTCCTTGATCCTGACACCAGTAGAAAAATTGTTGGATCAGCCTTATTCCGAAAATGAGCAACGGCAATTCAAATTGATCCACCGAAATGCTCGGCGCCTGCTCAATTTCGTTGATCAGCTGCTGGATTTCCGGAAACTGGAGCTTGGTGAGTTGCATCTGCATAAAAAGAACCTCCGGATTTTTGGGCTTTGTAAAGAGGTCTACGATTCATTTCTCGATCTGGCTGAAAAACGTCAGGTGCAGTTCGCCTTCGAAACCTTGGGCGAGGATGTTTGGGCAGCCCTGGATCCGGATAAAATGGAGCGCATACTCTTCAACCTGTTGACCAATGCCTTCAAATTTACACCCCAGGGGGGGCGTGTGACGCTCTCCGTTGATACGCAGTCTGGTGATCGACTCGAAATCCGCGTCAGCGATACGGGGATAGGTATTGCTGCCGATAGGTTGGAAAAGATCTTTGAACGTTTTTTTCAGAACGAACTGCCCAAACATATGATCAACCAGGGAAGTGGTATTGGACTGGCCATCAGCCGGGAGTTTGCCAAGCTGCATAAGGGTACCCTGCATGCTGAAAGCGAAGTCGGACAGGGAAGTACATTTGTGCTGCAATTGCCGTTGCAAGATATCCAGGATCGGAATGAAGCAGTGTCCGATGATGTACTAGCGGAAGACATAGGCTCCGCTCTTTCGATGCAAAAAACCGTACTGTTGGTGGAAGACAACGACGACTACCGCAGTTACATGAAGGAATTTCTCCAGCCGTATTTTCAGGTTATTGTGGCCTCCAACGGAAAGGAAGGCTGGCAGAAGGCCCTTGCAGAGCATCCCGATCTGATCGTCAGCGATCTCAATATGCCCGAAATGAATGGTGCGGAGCTCTGCCAGAAGATTAAGACAGACAAACGGACGGCTTTTATTCCTTTTATCCTGCTGACTGTCGTCAATTCCGAGCAGCGGCAGCTCCAGGCCCTCGAAATGGGAGCCAACGATTACATCACCAAGCCGTTCCGCATGGAAATGCTGGTTTCAAAAATGAAAAATCTACTCGCTCAGCAGGATCGCTTTAAGGAAACCTATCAAAAGCAGGTTTCAGTAGCCCCCAGTGAGCTGGACACGGCTTCACTCGATAATGAGTGGATCACAAAAGTGCTGGCCTACGTGGAGGCTAACATGGGCAATTCGAACCTCTCCGTGCAGGGACTTGGTGAGGCATTTGCCTTGGGCAGAGCGACCTTGTACCGGCGGATTTTTGACTTGACCGGCAAAACACCAGTGGAATTTATCCGGAGCATCCGTTTGCAACGGGCGCAGCATATGCTCGAGACCGGACAGTGGTCTATCGCTGAAATTGCCTACCAAGTGGGCTTTACTGATCCCAAATATTTCACCAAAGTTTTTCGTGAAGAATGCGGGATTACACCATCTGCCTATCAGGAAAAACACCGCCAGAAGCTTTAAAAGGGGAGAAGTGAAACATTTTTCCCCCTATATTCTGCGAAAATTCATCCCTCAAGCATAGCCAATATCCTAATTTTGATGCAATGCTGTAACCAATTTATTGATTGACCACTCAGGTTACCGTAAGGGAAATAATTTCAAAATTATAAACGAACTGATAAATATGATTTGTTTGTCCACTGACAGTCATTCGACTTGTCTTGAACGCTCGACAGTACATTTTTCTAAAAAGGTAGCCTTTTTAGGGATATTTATGGCGTCCATCACCTGCATGGCTCATGCGCAAACCCGCATTTCTGGAAATGTGGTGGATGAGCAGCGGCGTCCGCTGACTGGCGTTAATGTCAGCGTCAAAAATTCGAATAATGTGACACTGACTAATGTCACGGGGGATTATTCGATAAAAGCACTTCCCACCGATACACTTATCTATACGTTCGTCGGTTACTTGCCGCAACGTAGGGTCGTAGGCGAGCTGAAGGCCATCAACATCCAATTGTATAAAGATAATATTCAGATGGAGCAGGTGGTGGTTGTCGGCTATGGTAAACAGAAGCAACCGACCGTGACAGGTTCTGTCAGTGTGGTAGCAGGTAAAGATCTGGTACAAACGCCGGTAGCCAATGTCAGTAATATGCTGGTCGGTATGGCGCCGGGTATCACTGGGATACAGAACAGCGGCGAACCAGGGCAGAATGCAACGACTTTGCGCATCCGCGGAATATCGACCTTAAATGGGTCCAATCCGCTTGTCGTTATCGACGGTGTGCAGCAGCCTGCGGAAAATCCATTTACCATGTTGAACGCCATTGATGCCAACGATATTGAGAACGTCAGTATCTTAAAGGATGCCTCGGCGACAGCGGTATACGGTATCCGTGGCGCTAATGGCGTGATTATCGTTACCACTAAGCGGGGCCGCTCGGGAAGACCTGCTTTTAGTTTCTCGGCCAACACGGGGTTTACGCGCGCAACATCGCTCATGGGCATGACCAATTCGCATGACTTTGCTTCCAGCAGAAATGAATCGATCCGAAAACTGGATGCTTCAGGAAACGGTTCGTATAATAATATGTTGTTTTCGGAAGATGAGCTTTGGAAGTTTAAAAACAACCGCGATTATACAGCTGCAGAAATTGCAGCCATGCCACTCAACGAGCAACAGAAGCAGCAGCTGCAAAACAGTCCGGCACTGTATTACACCAGTCACGATTGGTACAAAGAACTCTTCAATGGCACGGGACGTCAAAATCAATACAACTTAAATGTTTCGGGAGGCAGCGAACGATTTAAATATGCCAGTTCGATCGGATATTTTGATCAGACGAGTATTCTGAACTATACAAAAATAGCCGGAGCAGATGTGGATCCAAAATTCTCTAGATACACTTTCCGTAATAATTTCGATATTGAGGTGGTCAAAAATCTGGATATCAGTGTCAACATCAGCGGCCAATTCCTAAAGAACAAAATTGCCAACCCCAAGTCGGATAATTTTAGTAACGTGCAGGGATCTGACCTGGCATCGCGTTATCAGGCGATATTGCTCGACCTCAAACATGGGCCTTTTATTTCGCCCGGAATCGTTGATGGCCGCATCGTACTAAACTTTCTCGGAGCCGACGGTAGCCCAACGAACCCCATCGGGACGGTGAGAGGAGGAAATGGTGGTTTTCCAAGCCAGGTCATTAATCCGCTCAATCTTGTAACGCGCGGCTACGGCGTCACACAGGGAACCAACCTCAGTGCGCAGACGGTGCTGAAGCATAAAATGGACTATCTGACGCGTGGTCTTAAATCCCATTTCACGGTGGCTTACGACGATAATTATGCAAAAGGATATACCGTGACGCCAGGCGTGCCGACTTATTCGGCTTACCGAAATCCACAAAACCCGACAGAAATCGTCTACATCGGGGGCATGGTCAGTACCGACAATAGTCTCACCGACTACCTATTCAATTCCAGTTTTAGAAAAATGTATTATGAAGCTGGCGTAGACTACAACCGCGACTTTGGAAAGCATAATGTATCGGGTCTCGTCTTGGCGAATGCCCAAAAATACATTGATAACAACCTAGCTTTTAATACACCTTCGGGTTTAATGAGCTTAGTTGGGCGTGCTACCTATAACTATGCCGAACGCTATTTGGCCGAGGTGAATATGGCCTACAATGGGACCGAACAGTTTGCTCCCGGTAAGCGTTTTGGCTTCTTTCCCGCTTTCTCTGCGGGCTGGATTATCTCCAAAGAGTCTTTCTTGCAAGACAACAGCTTTTTGAGCTTTGCCAAGATCAGAGCCTCCTATGGTGAGGTCGGTAACGATCAGACCACTGCCAGACGTTACCTTTACCTGCCGAACTCGTGGAATTTGGCAGATCAAAACAATGGCTATTATTTTGGAAGCACAGATGGGTCGGCAACAAACCCACACATTCCGGGGGCTATTGAATCTTCGGTCGGAAATCCGCTGCTGATCTGGGAGCGGGCAAAAAAGAGCAACGTACAGCTTGATCTGAAATTTTTCAGTGATAAATTATCCTTCTCAGGGACTTATTTTAATGAAAAACGTTCCGACATCCTTGTTCAGCCGAGCATTATTCCTGCCAATTTAGGGGTTGATCGCATACCGGTATCCAACTTAGGTCGGGTAAGCAATAGCGGCTGGGAGTTTGAATTGGGCTGGGACGATAAGTTAAGCGAAGACTTTACCTACTTCTTAAAAGGAAATTTCTCCTATGCACGCAATAAAATAGATTACATGGCCGAAGCGGCTTTCCCATATCCTTGGATGAACCAAACGGGATACATGATCGGCCAGCCAAAGGGATTGGTCGCGGATGGGTTTTACAACAATGCTGCCGAACTGGCCAACCGTCCTTACAATAGCTTTAGCAATCTGGTGGATGTTGGCGACCTACGCTATAAGGACATCAATGGCGATGGTATTATCGATAACAACGATATGATCCCAATTGGCTATCCTTCTTTTCCGCTGATCTCGTACAACTTCCGTTTGGGTGTGACCTACAAGGGCTGGGACTTAAATACACTATTTATCGGTACCGCAAAAGGCTCTTATGATATCAGTAACACCTACTACGGCGGCAATCGTATCGTAGAGGAAGTTAATAGTGGCAGATGGACGCAGGAAAAATATGAAAGTGGACAGGAGATCCTTTACCCGGCACTAAATGCTATTGACGGTGTATCCCAAGCCTCGAAAATAAGGAGTACATTCTGGCTGCGCTCAACAGACTTTTTGCGCTTAAAAAATGCTTCTGTAGGCTATACCGTCCGCGACAGCAAACTCTTGCAGCGTGTCGGGCTAAGCGCCGTGCGGGTGTATGCCAGTGGTAATAACCTCGTCACCTGGACCAAGCTCGTGAAAGGGATAGATCCCGAGTCGACTAGTCAGAATAGCAACGGCTATATATTCCCGCTTGTGAGAACATACAACCTGGGTGTGAACATTTCATTTTAAAACTTACAGATATGATCGATATAATACAACGCTATTGGCAAAAGGCTTTGTTTGCTTCCATGTCCATGGTGATCTTGGGAAGCAGTATATCTTGCCAAAAAGATTTTTTGCAGGTCCCTCCCGGGGGTAATCCGACGGTGGATACAATTTTTAACCAGTCCGCCAACGCTTATAATGCCATTGCAGGTGCCTATTTTGCCTCTTTGCGCCAGGGTCTGAACTGGAACGGCTATTATTCACCGAGCACCGATGATCAGCTGGCGGGCAGTCAGGCTTTTTGGGTGCAGATCCCCGGCAGTGTGGCGGCGGTATCTATTCTTGGCGGTGGCTTTACCCCCAATTCAAATAGCCAGGACATGGGATCCAATGGTGGTTACGGCAACGACGGTTACACCGACAACTTTCAGGCGATCCGCAAAGCGTACCTCGTCAAGGAAAATATCGGCCGGGTGCCTGATATGAGCGACTCGGATAAGAAAATCGTACAGGCCGAAATGCAGGCGCTGGTCGCTTACCGCTATACGCAAATGTTTATCATGTATGGTGGGGTACCGATAATCTCCAAAAGTTTTCCACTGACTTCCTTAAACAATCTGGAAGAACTGGCCATCCAGCGCGCGCCGATAAAAAATGTATTGGACAGTATTGTAAGCTGGTGTGATCAGTCTGCGGCCATCTTACCTTCGCGCTGGGCAGATAATTCACTGGGCAGGATGACCAAGTCGGCAGCATTGGCAATTAAAGCAAAAGCTTTGCTCTATGCGGCGCGTCCATTATTCAATAATGCAACACCTTATCTACAGTTGGGGGCAAACAATGCGCTGATCTGTTTTGGGAACAATGATCCACAACGTTGGAATGTTGCGCTCGAAGCCAGTGAAGCCCTGATCAAAGAAGCCGAAGGGGCGGGGGGATTGCGTATTATCAATACGGGAAATCCGCTGGCTGACTACGGTACAGCTACTTCCACACCAAGCAACCGGGAAGTAATCTTAGCGTTCAAACAACAGGTGCCATCGTCTGGTGGTGCTGGTCCATACAATATTTTTAATGTTGTCAATTTTCATTATCAGGCCAATGGAGCCGTGTTGTCGAGCAGTATGCTGGAAAACTACTACAAGGCAGACGGCACAGAGCAGAGCTGGCCAGGGGTAGGTCAGACGGCTCCGTTTTCGGAATACCTTACCAAGTTTAAGGAGATGGAACCACGCATGCGCGCTGATTTCAACGGTTGGGAAATGCAGGCCGACAACAACCCCGGCGATCCCATCTGGCACATGAACGAGCATTATAAGGACGTCAACCATTTCGGTGCCGGACAGCCGACCAAGTTTTACTATAAAGCAGGGCGTCGTGAATGGTTCGACTTTCCGATTTTCCGTCTGGCGGCATATTATTTAAGTTCGGCAGAAGCATATAACGAAATGGGGCAACCTGTTGCAGCCCTCAGCCGCCTTAATGTAATCCATCAGCGTGCAGGACTACCGGCTGTTACTGAAA
Source organism: Sphingobacterium zeae (assembly GCF_030818895.1). Lineage (NCBI taxonomy): Bacteria > Pseudomonadati > Bacteroidota > Sphingobacteriia > Sphingobacteriales > Sphingobacteriaceae > Sphingobacterium > Sphingobacterium zeae. The sequence continues at coordinate 4,420,088 of NZ_JAUTBA010000001.1, read as the reverse complement.
CCAATAAAGATAAACTGCGCAAAATCATCCAACGGGAATGGGCGATTGAGTTTATCCAGGAAAAATACCGGTTTAACGACCTGAAACATTGGAAGGATAGCCAGATCGACAAGGGTATCATCGGTGGACCGATCCGTTTTCTGGTTTTTAATAACGGTGGTGACGCTTTGCCTTCGGGAAATACCAATTTTGGAAATGCGGTACGTTATAATGGGTTTTGGCATCCGAGGCAATTGTTAAATCCTTTCCCACAAGGTGAGGTAAACAAAGGTTATCTGATCCAGAATCCGGGCTATTAATTGATAAGACTGACCCTATTAGAAGACTTTAAACTATGAATACCTATTCAATGATAAAAAAGGCTACCGCCTTACTTTTTGCCGTTTGGTCGGGAAGCACATCCTTGATGGCGCAGCAACCGGGCGAATGGATTGCTCCGGATTCTACCGACAGCCAAAAAGTAAAAAATTATGCTACAGTACGTGGACAGGAACTGGAAAAGATACCTGTGGCAAACTTAACCAATACCTTATATGGACATCTGAATGGATTGATGGTAGGCCAAACCAATGGACAGCCGGGATACGATCAGGCAACACTCCTAATGCGGGGAAGAGCAACGTACGATCAGGCTGTCCTGGTCTGTTACGTGGATGGATTTCAGGTGGATATATCGTTCTATTTTCAATACCTTGCCGCCGGTGAGATCGCAAGTGTGACCATCTTGAAAGATCCGGTGAGTCTAGCCACATTTGGCATGAAAGGCGCCAATGGCGTGTTGTGGGTGACGACAAAACGGGCCAATACCGATACGTTTCGCATTGATGCGCAGGTAATATCTGGCATTCAGCAGGCTGTCAAGATCAGGAAGCCTTACGACGCTTATCAGTACGCCAATCTATACAATCAGGCCATCAGTAACGATGCCTATGCGCTCAATGGCAACCGCTTTCAATGGTCTCCGGTCTACAGCGATCAAGCCCTACAGCAGTACAAAGATGGATCCGGTACCAATGTGGACTGGCTCAACGAGTCGCTGCGAAATAACGGCCGCTACACCAATACCTATGTCAATATGCAGGGCGGCATGAAGGAGGTGGCTAAATATAACCTCTACCTGGATTATATGGATCAAACGGGACTCTTTAATATCCCGGGTGGCGCTGAAGCAAGCCGCAATACAGGCCTCAAAAGGTATAATCTACGCTCGAATGTGGACCTGAAGTTCTTTAAAATCTTTACTGGAAAGATTGATCTGGGCGGGCGTATCGAAAGTTATAGCCAGCCCTTTAGCAACAACACGTACGACAATGCGCAGAATTTTTGGAAGCGGCTGACGACTTACCCCAATAATATCTATCCCGTGCGCGATGCGCTGACAGGACAATGGTCGGGTAATGCACTTTATCCAAATAATCCGGTTGCGGAACTGAATGCCTTGGGTATGTATGCTTCGCATGACCGTACATTACAGGGAAACTTTAGCCTGCGCGAAGATCTGAGCTTCCTGACAGAAGGCTTGTACCTTGAACAGGCGGTTTCTTTTAACACCTGGTCGCGTGTGATCCAGAATAAAACCGCTACCTATGCCCGTTATTACGAAGGTAAACAGGCGACCGCCGATCAGAATACACCGATAGTTTTCGGAACCAACACCCCTTATGGGCAGTTGACCTGGCGGCAGTCCAACCTTTCGGCTGGATATAAAAGGCAGTTCGGTAAACATCATATTAACGCCGTGGTCAATTACTATGCAAGCGATATGATCCCCGATGCCAATGAGGATGCGTCAAAAATTGCTTACCACTATCAGCAGATTTCTGGAAGGGCATCTTATGCTTATCAGGAGAAATACTTCGCCGAACTCGGCTGGGGATACAGCGGATCGGATGCTTATGCACCGGGAAACCGCTGGAAATTGTATCCTGCAGCATCTTTAAGCTGGGTACTATCGGAAGAGGATTTCCTCAAAGATAATCCGGTGATCAACTATGCCAAGCTGCGCATCGCCGCGGGAAAGACCGGCAACGACCAGACACTGCAGGGTAGATACCTCTATCAGCAGTATTATCGTTTCCTCCCTGGCAGTGTAACGGGCAACAATAGTCTGTCTTTTAATGGTGGACTGGGATTAGGCCGTCTGGCTACGCCAGATATTACCGCTGAGCAAAGCATGAAATACGAACTGGGACTGGATATGCGGCTACTTAAAAATCTTGATTTTCAGGCGACTTGGTTTAGCGATCGCAGATCGGGCATCATTACACGAAACAACCTCATAGCGGGCTACCTGGGCTATACCGGCGCAGATATGTTGCCGCTTCAGAATATTGGTAAGGTGAACAATGAAGGGATTGAACTGGGGCTGAGTTATCAGGAGCAGATCGGGGCGCTGCAGCTGAACCTAGGTATGATGGCGACCTATGCGAAAAACAAGATCGTTTATCAGGCCGAGATACCCAATAAAAATGCCTTCTCCAATACAACTGGGCGTGCTATCGGTACACCTATGGGGCTGGTGGCGGACGGCTTCTACCAATTTGAGGATTTTAACGCCGATGGCAGCCTGAAAGATGGACTCGCCAAACCAAGCTTTGGTCCGGTGCAACCGGGGGATCTGAAATACAAAGATCTGGACCAGAATGGCTTTGTCGACCAAAGCGATGTGACAGCTATTGGCAAACCGGCCTATCCTAAATGGTATTATGCATTCAACCTGGGCCTAGCGTACAAAGGCATTGATCTATCGGCTTTATTTCAAGGAGCAGCAGGTATGGATATTAATTTATTGGGCGCCGCTTACAATCAGGTGGTCCCTTTTGTGGGAAACACGACAATTTATCCCATTGCCGGAAATGCTTGGGCTTATTATCCAACGGAAGGCATTGATACCCGCAACAGCGCAACGTTTCCGCGGTTAACGACGCAGAGCAATGCGAACAACTATACCAATTCAACCTTTTGGATGAAAAATGGAGACTTCCTCAAGTTGAGGTCGCTGCAGGTCGGGTATACCTTACCATCCGCTGTATCGGAGAAATTGCACATGCAGAAGTTCAGGGTGTTCCTGACCGCTGTTAATCCATTTGTCTGGTCTTCATTCTACCGGAAATACCAAATGGACCCGGAGACACCTGCGGGCTATCCGGCGCTGAAATCTTATAATCTAGGAATTTCATTTACCTTTTAATTGTTTATCCCATGTATTTACGTGATCATATAACCACCAAAATAGCAATTGCGATAGCAGTGCTTAGTCTCTCGGGCTGTGGGAAGTCGTTTTTGGATACGCGTCTCGACACGCAGCCCACCGAGCATAATATCGATGGCAACTACGCAAGTCTGATGCAGCTGGCCAATACACCCTATGCTTATCTGTCCCAGCGAAACGAATTTGCGGCGCTGGACGGAAATCTCTTTGCTGCGGCTACCGATGAAGCCCAGCAGACCAATACTATAGGAGACGTTTACTTGTTTAATAATGGCAACTGGGGCGCGTTTAATAATCCCGACGATCGTTACAATATGTATTATTCGGGCATCTATGCCGCAAATTATTTTTTGGAATACATCGACAAAAAAGGGGGTGACTACAAAGCTTTACTTGCTGTCAACCGCGATACCATCACGCAAGAATCGCGTACTAAGTACCTGAACGATGTAGCCTCCATGGGCTGGTCAATAGCTGAAGCACACGTGCTTCGGGCATACTATTATTTTGAGCTGATCAAGCGCTATGGCGGCGTGCCTTTATTGACCAAAACGTTTAGCGTGAATGAGAAGCCAGCTATTGCTGCTTCTTCGTTTCAGGAGGTCGTCGAATATATCGTGACATCTGTCGATAGCCACGTAAAAGACCTGCAGCCAAACTGGAAAACCTCACAATTTACAAATCTGGATGGCCGCTTTAATCAGGGTGCTGCGCTTATGCTGAAAGCGCGTGTGCTGCTCTATGCCGCCAGTCCGCTGCATAATCCGGGTAATGATATTGCCAAATGGCAACGTGCTGCAAAAGCTGCTGCGGAGGCATTGCAATTTGCCGATCGCATGGATGATGCAGGTGGAAAAAATGCGCTCGACAACAATTATAGAAATTATTTTCTTGGCAACAATACGCTAAATAGTGCCGAAACCATTATGGCGATCCGCTACACGGCCAGCAACGATCTCGAGCGTGCAAATTATCCGATTGCCACACCCGGCGGATTGAGTGGAGTTACACCGAGCGAGAATCTGGTGTCGGCCTACGAAAAGCTGGACAACTATTCAGCGAGTAAGCCTTATGATAATCGGGATCCACGTCTCGGCTATACGGTCGTGGTGAATGGAAGTGAGTGGAACAACCGTACGATCGATCAGACAGCCGGCGGAACGGATGATAGGAGACGTGCCAACGCGAGTAGAACGGGGTATTACCTGAAGAAATTTGTTAATGACAATGTCAATCTGGTCAATAACGCAACCAATCCGCACAACTGGCCACTGTTCCGCTACGGCGATCTGCTGCTGATCTATGCGGAGGCAATGAATGAAGCTTATGGCCCCGATCAAGCCAATGGCTGGGGGCTTACTGCCCGGGAGGCAATTAATAAGTTAAGAGCCCGTCCGGGGGTCGATATGCCAGCGGTGCAGGCCAGCGGCAAAGCGGAGTTGCGTACAGCGATCAAACACGAACGTCAAGTGGAGCTAGCCTTTGAAAATCACCGCTATTGGGATTTGATCCGTTGGGGCGATGCCGCCACCGTATTGAATAAACCGATCTATGGTGTTACCGTAACAAAAACAACTTCTGGTACGCTGCAATACGAAACGAGACAAGTTCAAAATAGGGTTTTCATAGCGCCAAAGATGAACTTCTATCCTTTTCCGCAAGCGGAAATCCATATCAGCGGCGGGACACTAGTCCAAAATCCAGGCTGGTAATAGAAAAGCAAGCAAGCAAGCAAGCAAGCAAGCAAGCAAGCAAGCAAGCAAGCAAGCAAGCAAGCAAGCAAGCAAGCAAGCAAGCAAGCAAGCAAGGTTATGGGAGTTTATTAACTAGTTGAAAAAACAAAAAGAGGAGTGAACAGATGAATCTACTCAATTATAAGAACAACATGTACAGGATATTCAGTGTCTGGGCTATGGCCTTGACTCTGGCGGCCTGTCAAAAGGATGATTCGGCAAAGGAATATGGCGATTCGCTCATTTACATGCCACAGAGCGTTAATTTTTCCATGGGATCAAACGCGATCTATCCCGTCCCGGGATCATCCAATGGGATCAGTCCAACGGGAATGAACTATACCGTCGATGAACAATCCAACAAAACAAAGATCCTATTAGGTGCATCCGTATCCGGGACAGCGAAAGGCGCTTTTAGCGTTGACGTTAAAGCGAATACAGATACCGTAGAGCAGTTGTTAAAGCAGGGGACCCTTGGCGCGGATTACAAGGCACTTCCGACCAAAAACTACCGCTTGCCCAATCGACTGGATGTGCCGGAGAATGGGTCTGCAACCTTTTATCTGGAAGTGGACAACAGTGTTATTACAGACCCGGATAATTTTGGTAAACATTTGGTTGTAGCGGTACAGATTGCCAATCCAAGCCGTTATACCTTGGATCAAAAACGAGCAACTACTGTGGTGGATATCAATATTGCAGGCCTGTTTCCGTCTGCAAATACAACATCGGAGATCAATGTAACGCCGGGCGCTACCATCACCATCGCTGGACAGAATCTCGACAAAGTGACCGCTTTGAAGTTTTCCAACAGCGAAACGGCAATTCCTATCCTTGCACAGTCTGCAAATAGTCTACAGGTGAAAGTGCCTGAGATGGGTGGCATCCCGCGCTCAACGATCGATTTAGTGACACCATTTGGAACAACAAAGAGTGCATTTGAATTGGTCAATTTAAATCTTGCCCTGCAGGTGTTTACAGATACTTATGGTGCCAATATCGGAGCCAATAAAGATGGCGACGATTACGGATCTAGTCAATCAATATCCACCAGCGTCTTTAAACGGGGAACCTCTTCGTTGGCAATTAAATATGCAGCAAATAATTACTCGCCCGGCGGACTGGTCAATACGGTTGGTTTTGAAGATAAAGGTTATAACTACATTACGTTCTGGGCGAAAGGAACGACTTCCGGTGCTGGGAATGAAGGGATACAAATGGCTTTAATGGGCGACGGAATGCCGGATGGCTATGGAAATGATTTTGCCGGAGTGGGGATTATCGTCACAAAAGAGTGGACCTATTATAAAATTCCAATCGGCAAAGGTGCCGCTAAACCGATGTGGAGTAAAGGAACGACCTTCCGAAAATTCGGATGGCGATTGAATAACTGGAATGTTCCGCAGGATGAAACAATCTATTTTGATGACATTCTATTTGTAAAATAAAAATTAACGCATAAAACTGATATCATAATGATGGCTAAAAAATCTTATTTATTGCTCTTAACACTTTGTTTTTACTTGTGCTGCTGCTCAAAAAACAATGCCGAAATTATTAACGGATCTGCTGAGATTCAATCGCTGGATGCGGCATTTATGCAAGTGTCAAAAGCTGCCGTTGCAGGAACTACGTACGAGGCAGAGGTGTATCTTCCGTATGCTGGTGGTAATGGAGCAGCCTTTGAAAATGGAGCGTCCATCGCCTCAACCGGTGTCTTGGGCTTGACAGCGACCTTGCAGCAGGGGCGTTTGGAAAAAGGATATGGCTCATTGCTATATAAAATAAGTGGTGTCCCGGCACAGGCGGGGACAGCATCTTTTGCTCTAACTTTTGGTGGTAAATCGAGTGTTGTTGCGCTCGAAGTCAATCAAAAAGCTGATGCTAGCTTGCTTTACTGGGGATTCTTTGATGATTCGGGGACGCCGATGTCTTTCTACAACGGCTTTGGTAAGAACCCGAGTATGGCCATGATGTTTAATGGCTGGACTGCGGATGGTAGTCGCGAGTTTCCTTCGGCATTTTGCCAGGAAGCTTCCGCAGCGGGCTATGTACCACACGTAACCTGGGAACCCATGATGGGCCTCGATGAATTGATGTCCGGAAAATACGATAACGACATCAAACGCTATGGGGAAGCATTGGCCAAATTTGGTAAGCCGGTCGTACTGCGATTTGCGCACGAATTTAATGGGGACTGGTATCCCTGGAGCATGCAGAATGATCAAGTGGTACCCGTAGCTACTTATATCAAAGCCTTTCGCTATGTGCACGATAAGGTGCGTGCGGCAGGCGGTACAAATGCACGTTGGGCCTGGGCACCTAATAATGCCAATGGCAATAAAAATCCGCAATCGGTAGAATCCTACTATCCGGGTGATGACTATGTGGATTTGATCGGTATGGACGGATACAATTTTGGGACCTCTCAGAGCTGGTCTACCTGGCAGTCCTTTGCACAGGTTTTTGGTCCACTTTATAACAAGCTAACTACTGCTTTCCCCAACAAACCTATTTTTATTGCTGAAATGGGCTGCTCATCGACAGGCGGTGATAAAGCCGCATGGATCAACGATATGTTTGTCCAGCTGGAAACGCAGTTTCCAAAAATAAAAAGTTTTGTATGGTTTAATATCAACAAGGAAACAGACTGGCGCTTTACCAACGGACAGGATGCGATAGATGCATTTAAAAACGGCCTAAGTAATGCTAGGGTAGGGGTAGACCCAACACTGGGTGGTGTGATCCAGTAATGAATTGACATCAATAGGAATTACGATGAACTTATTTAAACCCTTCCATTAGCGGTAAGAGTTTAGGTGTTAAGATGATGATCGATTTGTATTCCTATACAGATAGGCTGTTTTTGGTTTTAAAGAGGTGCCGACTGCATTTAATTTATTTCTTTGAAAACGATTGAGTAACGGGAAGTGTTTATTGCTTGACATCGATTCGGTCTATAGGAGACGCTGCCCAATGTGGCAGATTTCCCTATGTCTATCTATTAAAGCGGATTTCCTTATAACGGATAGTCCGCTTTTTTCTTCGACTGAATACTTCTTTTTTCAGCATGGAAAAACAATTCCATTAAGATAGCTGTACTCTATAAAAATTTAAAAGATGAAGGATAAATCGCAAATGCAGAAAATTGCACGGTATGGTTTAGGTGCATTTTTAGTTGTGGCGGGAATTGGACACCTGACATTTTCTCGTAAAGAATTTCGGGCTCAAGTGCCAGATTGGGTGCCGATCTCCAAAGACGACACCGTTGTATATTCTGGTTACGCTGAAATTGCCCTGGGGGCAGCACTCATACTGGCGCCTGCTAAACAGCGGTCGAAGGTTGGAAAAATTGCTGCTGCTTTTTTTACGGCTGTATTTCCTGGAAATATTGCGCAATATACCGATCGCCGTGATGGATTTGGTTTGGATACGGACGGTAAACGCCTGGCACGCTTATTTTTTCAGCCGGTGCTGGTAGCATGGGCATTAAAAAGCACAAGCGATACATAAATTCGAACAGTCTATAGCAGATCATTATTTATGGCGGATCCTCTGCGCAGGGGAGCAGCTTAAATGCATAAAGGTTGCTGGAGCTCCTCCAGGCAACCTTTAATTTTTGTAATCTATTGCACGACGATTTGACCTGCCTAGATCCTGCTTTTAAACATATTTAATCGATTATTAACTTTCCTAGTTCCGAATTTCTCTTCGCATAAAGATGAAATAGGACCAAGCAAAGCAGATCATCATGGCTGCTGTAAGCCCACTGATCTGCGGCCATACCATCAGGAAACTTTCGCGAAAGGAAAGTGGTGCCGGAATGGCGCCAACCATCTGTTCCATGGCAATGGGGCCGAGGCTGCGTACCGATGGCATCAATAAGGTCGTAGTGGCATCGGTGTAAAGCTGGCTGGGCGATAGGCGGAGCAGGTTAAGGATGAGTTCGTTGTAACTCAGGTATTCCTGCTCTGAAATGTAATTGGGATTGGGTAAAAATGGGCGTATGGCCAAGTTGACCAAAATCGGAAAAAATACCGTAAAAAACAGCCAGATGCCGATGGCTGTCAACGCTGAAGTTGCTGGCTGCCTAAAACGAATGGAAAGCAATATCGACAGACTGAGCCAAAAGGCAACATATAGTATGCTGATCAGGGTGAATCCTAAGATGCGCAGGAGTTCCTGTGGTTCTATCCGCACACCTGTGCCGATTAATCCTCCCCCGATCATGAGCAAGACGAGTGCGGTAAACAAGGTGCTCACAACAATCAGCGGAGCAAAAAACTTGGAAATTAAAAGGCTGTCGCGGTAGATGGGCTGTGCCACAAGTCGTGTTAAAGTTCCACTGTTATACTCGGAGTTAATGGCGTCAAAGCCCAGGGCTATACCCAATAAGGGAGCCAAAAAATTCAGAAATACATGGAATGGAGGGATCGAGTTATCCGTCGTTGTAAGCAGCTTGAGGTAAAGGAATGACTGGTCGGGATCTTTCATATTACCGACAGCTTCTTTAAGTCCTGAAGATGAAACATACAGGGATGCGCCAAATGTCAGTACAATCAGCAGGATCAGCACGATAAAGCGCCAGCTGCGGATATGTGTGGCAACCTCCTTATTGATCAATACATTCATCATTTTTATAATTTACTATTTTCGAAATACGTATGATAGATTTGGTCAAGCGCATAATCATTGCGCTGTACGGAGACAATTGCAGCGCCATGCTGTACCAGGATGCGGACGGCATCGGCGGTGTTGTCTTTTTCTGATTTCAGCTTAATACTGTCGCCTTCTAAAGAAAGAGTCCGAAGCCCGGGGAGTTCTTGGAGCGCCGTCTCAAAACGTTTACTGTCGCCACTATTTTCGAGCATGATAACTGTACTGACGCCTTCTTGTTGCTGGAGGTTGTTGGCTAGGCTGTCGATGGAACCTTCGACCAGCAGTTTACCGCCGACAAAGATACCTACTCGATCGCAGACGCGTTGTACTTGATGTAGATGGTGCGAGGAGAGCAGTACGGTAAGGTTCTGCTCTTTGCTGAGCTGTTTGATCAGTTCCAAAAATTCGTCCACACCTTTGGGGTCAATACCCAGAGTCGGTTCGTCGAGGATAGCAACGGCGGGTGCTTTGATGAGCACTTCAGCCAGGCCGAGCCGCTGTTTCATTCCGCGCGAAAAGGCTGCGGTTTTTTTGTGCATTTCGTTTGCCAATCCCACTGTTTGGAGCATCTCTTGCGACTTGATGCGCGCTTGAGCTCTTGGTAGCCCATTGAGTTCCGCAATAAAACTTAAGTTTTCCAAAGCGGTCATTTCGGGATAAAAACCCACATTGTCGGGTAGGTAGCCTACCTTTCTTTTGACAGCGATAGGATTTCTTGTGGCATCATGTCCGCAAACGTAGGCTTTGCCAGAGCTCGGCTCGGTAAGTCCGAGCATCATTAAGATACTTGTCGTTTTACCTGCTCCGTTGGGCCCAAGAAGTCCAAAGATTTCACCCGGATAAATCTTTAGGTCCAAAGCGTCCACTGCTTTCGTTTTGCCATAGCTCTTTGTCAAACTTGACAGTTGAATAATAGGATCCTTCATGTTGAGAGTCTTTGGGATTATCAAATCAGGATTTATCTTCTTCCATATTTTCGGATGAGGTAATATATCAGTCCTATTGCCGCAAAGATGACCAATAATCCGATCCAGCCAGAAAGTAGCGAAGTTTTAACAATAATGCGAAACGAAAGATCTGTAGTACTGTTGGCAGACTTGACATCGAATTTAGCAGCATAATCACCGGCGATTGTTTTGTCCGGAACTTTAAGATTTACTTTGACATCAACGGATTTCCCCGCTTCAAGTTGCTTGATTGTAGCTGGGGTGAATGTGGCTTCCCAGCGGGTGGGCAGTTGTGATCCCAGTTCCAAGGTGTTGAGGGGAAGTGTTCCTGTGTTTTTAAGTTGCAGAACAATTTCTTTGTTACTGCCTGATACGACTTCGTCACTGAGCCTGCCGGTAGGCGTAGTCATCTCCAGCGCATAAGACCCTTTTACTACAGCTTCCAATTCCAGTTGGAAATTATCTATCGGTGAGGTTGCTTTGAGCGGAATTTTATATTTATCGGGTTTAGCGGTAATTGGGCAACTAATTTCGATGCCGATTTCTTGCGTTTTGCCCGGTTGCATCTGAATAGAGGTTACGAGCGATCCGTCTACGCGATAGCTGATCTGCCAACCTTGCGGTAGCTGTGCATCTAAGTTATAGATAAGGGTCTGGCTACTTGCGTTGGTTAGCGTCGTGCTGTAGCGGAATGGTTCATTACTGGGAGCTTCGATATTGAGCAACCTTGCTTCGAAGCTTGATTTGCTGGGAGCAGCAACCTGCGCTGAGAGATAAAAACTGTTTGCAAACACCACAAGTGCAGCAAAAAAAGGCCTGAAAGATAGACGTGGGCGTTGGTTTGTAATTAGTAATTTTGTAAACATGATCCAATAACTAAAATTTATGTTTTAAGATAGAATAATAGCTTTCAAAAAATGCCGGTTCGGATTCCTGTGATTTCTTGAGGAAAAAACCGTCGCCAAATTATAAATCGATTGGAAGAAAATCAAGTTTTCCTTCAAATTTATTGTAAAAAATATGTTGGATTCTCTCAATCCTATTCTAGATTCAAGGCTCTGAAGGCCTTTTTGGTGATTGCCTTGGTGTTGTCTGCAAGTTCATCCAAGGTACAATTGATGGATCGGACTGGAATTTGTATATCCGCTTCTTCATGGAGTAAAAGGTCGATGCGCAACAATCTGTTCGGTGTATGTTCCGTCGAACCGAGCAATTCATTGAAGAGTTCATCTACAATTTTGGGGCAGTTGCCCAGGTCAAAAGTAGCAAGCTTAAGATAACCATCCTTACAGGGAATATGCACTTCGATGCTATAACTATTCAATCTTTTCATGATTTCGGTACGTTTGAAAAACAAAGAAGTTGGTCTCCGTTCTGGAGACCAACAGCATACTAGTTTAGTATTATAGGACTTAGGATATGTAAATTGTTCGAGGTTCCTTTTGTTTGGCTTCCTCTTTTTTGGGAATTGTCAGTTTGAGCATACCATTTTCATAATGCGCCTCGATGTTATCCTGATCTACCACATCTTTTTGCAGCTCGAAACTCCGTTGGAAAGATTGATAGCTGAATTCCCGACGCGTATAATGGTCTTTTTGTTCTTCATGCTGTTCTTCCTTGGCGGAGGAAATGGTTAGAAGATTGCCATCAAGCGTAATCTTAAAATCTTCTTTGGCCATTCCTGGTGCTGCCACTTCAACTTCAAAGTTGTCGCCATTTTCCTTGATGTTTACTGCGGGGACCGTGGTGCTGGTAGGCGAGTAGTTTTTGTTGCCCCAGTTTAAAAGTTCACGGTTAAAATCATCAAACATGGGCGAGAACATCGATAAATTGTTCCAGTTTCTTTTTGCTAATTTCATGATAAACCTCCTTTTAATTAAGTGAAAACAACTTATTAAAATTATCAGCCGGCCGACTGTATCTGAATAATCGCAAAAAAAATACCAGTGTGAAAAAGCTGAAATTTTTTCATGAAAACTGAAATTTTTGCATTTTTACTGACAAAATTTAGGTAAAAGTTGTCCGTTAAAATAATTATATTCGCATCAAAGAGATCGCGTGACTAACCTAAGAAGATCGAATAAACCACATGGAAGAAAAGAAATTAAATGAATTGACCAATGAAGAGTTGTTGGTTCTCAAAAAGAAATCCAAATCCACTAAAGTAATCAATGCTTCGATCATTGGATTTTGTGTGGGTATCGCTGGATATAGCCTCTTCGTTGCCGGAATTACCTGGCCGACGATTTTTCCACTGCTATTGGCTGTAATTGCCTATAAATATCTTGGTAAAAATGAAAAAGCTGTGGACGCAGAATTGAAATCCAGAAATCTCAGTTAGAAAAAAGGAAAACGATTACAGTTTCGCTGTTGTTTAATTTTAAAACAACAGCTATGAGAAGAGAACAAATAGAAGCATGGATCGCGCAAGGCTACAATGTACTGGATCATCGTAAACCTAAAGTTGTGGAAGGTGATATCTGGGCGTATCTCAATGAGTGCGATGGCCATGGTACCGATGTATATGCACTTTCTGAACTTGCGAAATGGTCGGACGGCGAGCTTGCGCAGATGGAGCTGAAAAAATATGTCGATCAGTACGGGCAGATGGGCGAGAAGTTGTTTCTTCGTAATGAAGCGATCCGAAATAAAGAATTTGATAAATATAACGCCTTTTTGAAACTATTTTTTGTCGATAGTGTCGAAAAAGACATGGAGGAAGTCAAGTTTTTGGCTGATCGCGTAAAACGGGTGACTAAGGAAGAAATGGAACAATGGGTAGTGTCAAATTATGTCAATGTGCTGCTATCCGATCTCCATTGTCTGGACTATGGCGCTATTATCAACGGCATGGTACTTCCTTCAGAAGAAGTGTTTATGTATACAGAAAATGGTCTCAATGAAACCATAGATTGCCACGTAACGCCGATGGAATATTTCTCCCATACTGATCATGAAGATTACTGGATCAACCCTATTGTAAAGAAAGCGTTATAGCTGTATATTATAAAGATTAAAATATATTATATATCTGCTGGTATGTGACATCGTTATTTTTGTAAAGTTATGACGTGCTGAAATTGACAGAGCAATAGCGCTAGATGATGTGCCGTTGCTCGGCAGCTACCGCCAATGTATGCTGCAAGTCTACAACCGCTCCGATGACGATTATCGCCGGATGCCCCATATTATGTACTTTGCTTATCATGACAAGATCTTTGACTTTGCAGCATACTTGTTTTTGCTGTGGCAAACTCGCATGCTGTATAATGGCAGCTGGTGTTTCCCCTTTTCCGTATAGTACGTAGGTGCGTGCGATTTCGTCGAGTTTACGCATTCCCATATAAATGACTACGGTCGATCTGCTTTGAACGGCGAGCGGCAGATCGGCAGAAAGTGTTCCATCTTTTTTCATACCCGTCAATGCCCATACCCCTTCACTTACACCACGGTGTGTTAGCGGAATGTCGTTGAGTCCAGCGCCTTGCATGCTGCTGATGCCCGGAATGTAGCTGATGTTAATAGATCGGTGTTGTACGGTAAGCCATTCTTCAAAACCACGTCCAAAAAGATAGGGATCTCCGCCCTTAAGTCGTACCACTCGTTCGAATTTGCTACAATAATATAAGATAAGTTCATTTATATCCTGCTGTGGGACGTATTTTCCATAAGGATGTTTTCCAACATAGTGTATTTTACAGTTTTTGTCTGCTATTTGTAGGATTTCCCTATTAATTAAGTTGTCATATAAGAGTACTTGAGCATTTTTTATCGCTTTATAAGCTTTTATTGTCAATAATTCTGGATCTCCAGGTCCGGAACCTACTATAAATAGGGTTTTTTGCTTTAAATTCTCCATTTTATTTATTTTTCAATCGTTTATATCTATAAAAATAATAAAAAATATGATAAAAATCATGTTTTAATGTATTTTTAGTGTGTTTTTTATGAAAAAGTGTTATAAAAATCATATTTATTTTGATTTTTTAATTTTTTATTCCATAAATTAGTCTTGTTGAAACTAGAAATTGATTTTTATATAATAAAAAAAGGATCATGGATAAGAAAAAGGTTGTTATTGTCGGAAATGGGATGGTCGGTAATAAGATTTGTGAAAAATTAAAGCAGAAATCGAATGATTTAGATATCGTTGTGTTCTCGGAAGAGCAAATTCGAGCCTATGATCGTGTGCATTTGACTGATTATTTTAAATATTCTTCAGTTACTGAACTTTTTTTGTTGAAAAATGAGTGGTACACTGAAAATAATATAGAAATCCATCTAGGTGATCCCATTGTCGGTATAAATGTTATAGAAAAAGAAGTTGCATCTCTAAAGGGGATTACCGTGAAGTATGATTATTTAGTTTTTGCAACAGGTTCTGCACCTTTTGTTCCTCCAATACCTGGTATCGACAAAGAAGGTGTATTTCTCTACCGTACAATTGAAGACCTGGAATTGATTAAAGCATATGCGGCTAAAGTCAAGACAGGTGCAGTTATGGGCGGGGGACTTTTAGGACTGGAAGCGGCTAAAGCATTGGTAGACCTTGGTCTTAAAGAAACGGCTGTGATTGAATTTGCCCCGCGTCTGATGCCCCGTCAGATTGACGATAATGCCAGTAAACTTTTGCAGCATAAGTTAGCAGCATTGGGTTTGACTTGCTTCTTGCAAAAATCCACAAGCCAGCTGTTGGGTGATCATCATCTCACTGGAATCGCTTTTAACGACGGGACCTCGCTGGAGACAGATCTATTGGTAATATCTGCTGGTATACGTCCCCGTGATGAGCTTGCCAAGAAAATAGGCCTTGCGGTCGGCGAGCGTGGCGGAATACGAGTTAACGCACAGATGCAGACCTCGGATCCTGCGATTTATGCAATCGGCGAATGTGCCTTGGTGGAAGATATGGTCTATGGACTGGTTGCACCGGGTTATGAGATGGCTGAAATTGCGGCGGCTCATATCGTAGGTGATATCAAATCCTTTAAGGGGTTTGATATGAGTACCAAGCTAAAATTGATGGGAGTTGATGTAGCGAGTTTCGGAGATCCTTTTATCAGCGAACCTTATGCGCATACGATCGTACTGGAGGATCGCAATAAGGGGATTTATAAGCGATTGAATATCAGTACAGATGGCACGCGCCTACTAGGCGGGATACTCGTCGGAGAAGCTGCAAGTTATAACATGTTGCTTCAGACGGTTAATAATAGTTTGCCGTTGGCAGAACACCCCGAACTTCTCCTTTTTGGGCAACAGCGTGACAGTAAAGCGCCTTCTTCTGGTCTGGAAGCTCTTCCGGATGATGCATTGATCTGCAGTTGCGAAGGTGTCACCAAAGCCGCAATCTGCAACGCGGTGGCCACAAGAGATTGTGAAAATGCGGATGCAGTGAAGAAATGTACCAGAGCGGGGTCGGGATGTGGAGGTTGTGTGCCTATGGTCAAAGACCTGGTCAACTACACCATGAAACAGCAAGGAAAATATATTCGGAGTACCATCTGCGAGCATTTCGACCTGAGTCGCCAGGAACTTTATGACCTGATCAAGATCCACGAACTGAAAAGTTACGATCGGGTGTTGGATGCACTGGGACATGGGCATGGATGCGAAGTCTGTAAACCTTTAATCTCTTCCTTGCTTGCCAGTCTCTGGAATGAAATGATTTTGGGAAAGGGCAATGATGTGGCTCAGGACAGCAATGACCGTTACCTGGCCAACTTACAGAAGGGCGGGACGTATTCAGTTGTTCCGCGTATTCCAGGAGGTGAAATTACCCCCGATAAACTGATTGTAATCGGGGAGGTGGCTAAGAAATACAATCTGTATACAAAAATTACTGGTGGACAGCGCATCGACCTATTTGGTGCACATCTCAATGATTTGCCCTTTATCTGGGAAGAGCTCATTACTGCAGGTTTTGAGAGTGGACATGCTTATGGTAAGGCGCTTCGGACCGTTAAAAGCTGCGTTGGAAGTACCTGGTGTAGGTTTGGGCTGCACGACAGCGTTTCTTTTGCGATAAGGATAGAGGAACGTTACCGTGGGCTCCGCGCGCCACATAAGATTAAATCAGCCGTTAGCGGCTGTATACGTGAGTGTGCCGAGGCTCAGAGTAAGGATTTTGGAATCATTGCGACCGAAAAAGGATGGAACCTCTATGTTTGCGGCAATGGCGGTAGTAAGCCGCAGCACGCGTTATTATTGGCATCGGATATTGATAGCGAAACGTGTATTCGTTATATAGACCGTTTTCTGATGTTCTATATCCGCACTGCAGACCCGCTGACACGAACGGCTACCTGGCTCAACAAAATGGAAGGCGGAATAGATTATCTCAGGAATGTTGTGGTAGGGGATAGTCTGGGGATGGGTGATACGTGGGAGCAGGATATGCAGCTACTCGTCGACAGTTATCGCTGCGAATGGAAAGCAGCTGTCGAAGATCCTGAAATTCGAAAACGCTTTGTTCATTTTGTAAATGCACCTGATGAGAAGGACGATACTGTTCGCTTTGAAAGTTTTCGCGGACAGAAGAAAGCCGCCGATTGGAACATTAGGACTTATTAAATAGCGAATCGCTAAACTTTTTAATGAAATCATATGAGTACGAAAATTGACATGCAATGGCTGAAGGCTTGCCGGATAGAAGATGCCATTGAAAACGGTGGAGTCTGTCTTAAATTAAACAACGAGCAGGTCGCACTATTCTATTTCGCCCGTCGCAACGAGTGGTATGCTACACAGAATGAATGCCCGCACAAGCGGCAGATGATTTTAAGTCGCGGAATGCTGGGGTCTTTGGGAGAAACGCCTAAAGTCGCTTGTCCGTTTCATAAAAAAACCTTTGCCTTAGATACAGGTGAATGTCTTTCGGGAGAAGAATGCGCAATAAAGACCTATCCGGTAAAGGTGGAGAACGGGAGTGTGTTTATCGGAATGACCGCTTAGGTAAAAAAAAGTTAATCGAAAATCTTATTAAACAAAATACGATGGATTATATCAGCCCCAAAGAGGTAGCAAGTGCGATGATGAACACCGCTATCTACAAATCTTCGCTTCCGATCAAAGACCTCTTGATACGGGGAGCGCTGTCAGGTGCCTTACTGGCAATTTCAGTTACTCTTGCCCTATTGGCTACTTCCCAGACCGGGTTGGGTTTAGTTGGTGCATTTGTTTTTCCAGTAGGATTTGTGATTATTGTCATCCTCGGTCTCGAACTGGTGACGGGAAGTTTTTCCTTGGTACCATTGGCGTGGTTTGAAGGAAAGATCAATTTTAAAGCGATGGTCTCAAATCTTTTCTGGGTTTTTCTAGGTAATTTACTGGGTAGTGTACTCTTTGCGATTTTGTTTTGGGCTGCGAGCACGGAGACTGGTCAATTGAGCCAGCTTGGAAACATCGAACATAGTCTGATGCTAATCAGTGAAAAGAAAACACTTGGATACAGCGCCCATGGTGCTGCGGGTTTGTTTTCGGCTTTTGTCAAAGCCATTCTATGTAATTGGATGGTGTGTATGGGTGTGGTGATGTCCATGACATCGAAGTCTACGCTTGGAAAGATATTGGCGGCAGGTATTCCGATCTTTATATTCTTTGCTTTAGGTTATGAGCATGCTGTGGTCAATATGTTTGTGATTCCCGCAGGAATGATGTTTGGAGCAAAAGTAACGATTTCCGACTGGTGGCTGTGCAATCAGCTGATTGTTACGGCTGGGAACATTGTCGGTGGATTGCTCTTTACTGGGATGGCCATTTATTACACGTATCATCAAAAAGAGAAAGTGTCGACTTCGCAAACTTAAATTTTATGGATCAGATGAAAAAACTGTTGACGGTATGCTTGCTGTTAATGATTAGCAGTCAGATGTATGGTCAGGAAAAAATAGTAAAAGGCAGTCTATTTGAAGGAATTGTTGTGGCAGGATATGCCGACCATGGTGCCTACATCAATTGTACGGGGCCAGCGTTGAAATATACATTCGCACCCAAGAGCTGCCTATTGGTCGGTTTATTGCCTAGCTTAAAGCTGAAAGAAGATAAGGTTGATCCGGGGAAGCCAAAGAACTCCTGGATTACGCCCTCTCTGGGATTTGGTTTAACAGCTGTATTCCGACATATTGCCATTCAGTTGCCAGCATTCTATACCGCAAAAACGAGTGCTGCTGATGGTAAATGGAGGTTGGGAGTCGGTATGGGGTATAAATTTTAAGGTGATGTATTTTTAAGGGAATATATGATTTGGGGAGTCGTTAGCCGTCATGGACGGTTTCGCTCCCCTATTTTTCTTCAGATAGATCCTGTAGAAGCTGGAGGTTTTTAATAAAAATATCTTTTTTGTCCATCATGATGGCTCCTAATTCGATAAGTTCGCTCAGTGTACGATATACGGTCTCGTACGTAGTGCCTACGTAGGAAGCTAAGTCTTTTTTGCTTAGGGATAACCCAATATATCCATCCTTATGTTCCTCGCTGAAAATACGGTGAAGTAACAATAGGCTCCAGGCAAGGCGATTTTTAACAGGAAGTTGGGTCAGTTGGGTCATCTTTTGTTCAGAAAGATGTAGTTCGTCGGCAAAAAACAACATCAACCGGTAACTCAGCTCAGGATTTATGCGTAGTGTGGACAGGAAGAACGGCATTTCCACGAAGCAGAGCTGTGACACTTCCAGGGTTGTTGCAGAAATAGGGTACACAGTTTGTTCGGTACTGACCCCACGATGACCGACGATATCTCCTTTTTTTGCAAATCGTACAATGGTTTCTTTATCCCCGAGATTGCGATGAACTTTGACGAGTCCAGACTGGATGAAATAAATTCCCCGAACGGATTCTCCTTCGGTGATAAACTGTTCACCTTTTTTTAATTTGATATTCTTCCGATGAAGGTCGATCTGTCCGAGCCAGTCTTGTAAGACATAACGGCACATAAGGCAGGAGTGGTCGCAGGTATTTACTTTTTTCGATTTCATCAAAATCTAATTTGTATAGTGAGACGGTATTTTGTCGGTCCAAAGGTATTACCTATTCGTTTAAATTCCTATATTACCTTTTATAAAAAAAGGTATATAGGATCATTTAATTTATTTCACCATAAAGCTGTAGGTATATTTCCTTCAGATAAAACGATAGCATGTTTTAAATTGTTAATCATGCAGGTACACTGTTTTAAATTACTGAATACACATGAAAAAGATCCAACTTATTCCACTTGTGGGAATTCAAATAGAAGGTATTGGTCAGGTTGATCTTGGTGCAACTCGTGCTGAAGTTCAAAGTGTACTTGGTACTCCTTCAGATGCGCTGGACGACCAATATTATTATGATGAGCTCGAACTTCGGCTGGATTTTAACAATGAAGGACAGCTTGAATTTATCGAAAGCATCAATGGACCCAAACCAGAAAAAACAGTGATCAGCATGTATGATGTCAATCCATTTGAGGTGGAAGCAACTGAACTTGTAACGATCTTAACGGATAAAAACCAAGGTGAGGTGGACGATGCTGAAGCAGGATATTGCTATACATTTTTGAATAGCTCGGTTGGTGTATGGCGACAGGTGACTGAAGAGGATGTTCAGGAGGAGATTGAGGAAATAAAAGCCGACGGCGAATACGAAGATAATGCAGATATGCTATTGGAGGACCTTGAAAAATCAAAATTCTTCTGGACGATAGGCATTGGCGTAGCCGGCTATTATGCAGATTAAATTACTGTAATTTATTGAAAGTATTGCCTAAACTCCACAGGGCTTTGTTGGGTGTTTTTTTTGAATATCTTACTGAATGATTGGGGATGCTCAAAGCCTAACTCATAAGCAATTTCGCTAATAGTATGTGTACTTGTGCTTAGCCGCAATTTGGCGTACTCAATCATCTTATGTTGAATGTGCTGTTAGGTGTTTTGCTGTGTATAGATACGCAACAGGCTGCTGAGGTAATTGGGCGATAAATTAAGCTGTTGCGCCAGAAAGCCAACCGTTGGAACCCCATGTTGTTGTAGCATATCCTGTTTGAACTGTGCTGTGAGCAACTGCTCAAATTTGGTAACCAGCTCCTGCGTGGATCGCTTTCGAGTCATAAATTGCCGTTCATAAAATCGCTCTGCATAAATAAGCAGACGCTCAACCTGTTTTAGAATCAGTTCGCGGCTGAATTTGTCCATGTTAGATTGATATTCTTTTTCAATATTCTGTAGAATGTCGACGATTACGGACTCTTCCTTGTCGGAAAGAAAAAGCGCTTCATTGACTTGATATTGGAAAAAATCATACTGGTGAATATGTTTTGCCAATTCGCTGTTCCAGAGGAAATCGGGATGGATCAACAGGATCCATCCACTGGGTTGCGCCACTACTTCCTGATTAATTTCCACCTTTAAAAATTGTAAGGGTGATACAAAGGAAAGAACGCCCGAGTCAAAATCATAGTGCTGCTGACCATAGTTAAATCGGGCATTTACATTTCGCTTTAAACCGATCGAATAAAAATGTTGTATCCAATTCAATTTGTTGTCATTTACAGGGTAATGTACCTGGCTATAGTCCACTAAGCTGATTAACGGATGCTCTGGTTTGGGCAGACCGCAAAAGCCGTGAAATTCCGACAAGGAATGAAAGCGAAATGTATTCTCCATACGTGTAAATTTACTTATTTTCTTTTTTATTGGCAGCTAGCTTCCTTTTTATACACAAAATGCGATGTTTTATTCGGCTGATTTGTCAAAACCGGTTGATATGGTATAGCTTTTCCACTTTTCAATTTCCGCTGTCAACATGTTGATTTTATTTTTTGCCAGTTCATAAGCATCCTGACCCATCAGCAAATGGACAGGAGGTTCTTGCAGTTTGCTCACCTCGATCAATAGCGTTGCAGCTTTCTGTGGATCGTTTACCTGATTTCCATTGATCTCGTGTTGGTGTGTGGCTTCGCTTTCGCGGGCGGTAATGTACGATGCAATTGGATTGGCTGCGGTTTGTAGGGAACCTTCGGATAGAAAGTCGGTTCTGAAGTATCCTGGGTAAACTACAGTTGTATGTACACCAAAAGGTTCCATTTCGGTCGCCAGGGCTTCGCTAAAACCGGCTACTGCGAATTTCGTGGAACAGTACACACCGAATGCCGGGTAATTACCAACCAGACCGCCGATCGAGGCTATATTGAACATGTGTCCCGATTGTTGACCGCGCATATGAGGAGCAATGTGGCGGATGACATTTAGTGAGCCAAAAACATTAACCTCGAAGTTGCGGCGTGTTTCTGATTCGCTCAGTTCTTCAAGTGCGCCGGTCTGACCATAGCCAGCGTTATTGACGAGCACATCAATTCTTCCGAAATAATCAATGGCCGAAAGTACTGCGCGGGCGACATCTTTGTCATCCGTAATGTCTACTTCTAGCGGTAGAAAATTTTCTACTTCACCAATTTCATTTTCCAGTGACCTTTTTGTCCGCGATGTGGCAACGACAAGGTAATCCTGAGCAAGCAGCTCTTTAACTAAACTGAGACCTAATCCCTTTGAGGCACCAGTGACAAACCATACTTTTTGTGATTTCATGTGTTTCTATTTCTAAATAAAAGAATAGTACAAAGGTGGTGAATCGCCGTACGACAGATGTAGGCAGATCAACGAATGTTGTAGCCAGATCGGGGATAAGGTGTTTTTTTTTCTTTAAAACAATTTTTGCTTTAGCGTGCTTTATTTAGGAGTGATACCAATACTATCTAGACGCCGGTATCTTAAAAAATGGTTGAATTCTAAGAAAATTGATATGTTACAAAAGAATGATGTTGCACCCGATTTTACCTTGTATGCAACACCGGATCAAAAAATTAAATTATCGGAATTTAAAGGACGTAATGTAATACTGGCATTTTATCCGGCAGACTGGAGTCCGGTCTGTAGCGATCAAATGGCGCTGTACAATGAAATGCTTAAGTATTTTAAGAAGTATGATGCCGAGATCATGGGTATTTCGGTCGACAGTAAATGGTGCCATATGGCATTTGCAGAGTCGCGTAAGCTGCATTTTCCGCTCTTAGCTGATTTTGAAGGCAAAGGTGAGGTCGCTAAGCAGTATGGTGTTTACGACGAAGAAGAGGGTGAGTGCAAACGCGCGCTCTTTGTAATCGATAAAGAAGGTGTCATTGCCTGGAGCTACTTGTCGCCAACCGCTGTCAACCCAGGTGCTGACGGTATAATCGAGGCGTTGGAAAATCTTAAAACGAATTAATTATGTCATTAAAACCAAACGTCAGCGAGGCTGATCATATACTAGGCAACGGTCAGGCAGATCTCACCATTGTCGAATACGGCGACTATCAATGTCCACATTGTGGAAAAGCTCACCCCGTTATAAAAGAGATGATGGCCGAACTCGGAAGTCAGATCCGGTTTGTCTTTCGCAATTTTCCCTTATCAGAAATGCATCCTTATGCCAAATCTGCGGCACTGGCGGCCGAAGCAGCGGCGCTCCAGGGTAAATTCTGGGAAATGCATGATGCTATTTTCGAAAATCAAAATTCACTCAATGACCAATGGCTACTGGATATGGCCCAGCAGCTGGATTTAGACATGGACAAATTCAGATCGGATCTAAACGACGAGTCAATAGTAGACCGCGTGGAAGGAGATTTTGAAAGTGGTATGATGAGTGGGGTGAATGGGACGCCAACCTTTTTTGTTAATGGCCAAAAATTTGACGGCGGAGCGGAAGATCTGGTACAGGTGCTACGGGAACAGTAAGAGATTATATAAACAAGAACATAAATAAATTACGCATTATGGCAGTATTAAAAATTAAAGACGGAACAGAAATTTATTATAAAGACTGGGGTACAGGACAACCCATTGTATTTCATCATGGTTGGCCTTTATCCAGTGACGATTGGGATGCGCAGCTGATGTTTTTCCTCCATAACGGATACCGTGTGATTGCGCATGATCGCCGTGGACACGGGCGTTCGACACAGACGGCAGGTGGTCACGAGATGGATACTTACGCATCGGACGTTGCACAATTGGTGGAAGCGTTAGATCTAAAGGATGCGATCCATATCGGCCATTCGACGGGCGGAGGAGAAGTTGTTCGCTACCTCACCAATTATGGTACAAAGCGTGTTTCAAAAGCTGTTTTGATCAGTTCGGTTACACCTACGATGGCCAAGAGTGCGTCAAACCCCGACGGTGTACCTATGGAAGTCTTCGATGAAATAAGAGCGAATACTGCCAAACATAGGCAACAATATTTTCAGGACTTTACCCTTGCTTTTTATGGCTATAACCGGGACGGGGCGGATGTAAAACAAGGCGTAATGGACAACTGGTGGCGACAAGGAATGATGGGAGGTATAAATGCTCAATATGATTGTGTCAAAGCGTTTTCTGAAACCGACTTTACTGAGGAAATGAAAAACTTAGAAATTCCTGTACTTGTCCTGCATGGTGAGGATGACCAGATCGTACCGATCGATGTAACAGGTAAAAGGGCTGCACAGCTTGTAAAAAATGGTACTTTAATAACCTATCCGGGTTTTCCACATGGAATGCCTACGACAGAAGCAGAAACCATCAATAAAGATATCCTGGCTTTTATTCAAGAAAATTAAATCAATATACTTTCCTGGCCGAAAGGTATGGATATAAACAGTAAGAACTGCTCGCAAATGGGCAGTTCTTTTTCGTTTGTATTACCTAAAAACTAAATTTATGTGAAATATTTCTCTGCATAATCTGTTTAGCAGTTGATATTGGTGATATTAATTAAATATTTATTAACATTAACGTAAATTATAAACCAAGTCAAAGTACCAACTTTGGTGCAAAATTCTAAACCAGACTAAAAATGCAGAAGACATTACTAATCAGTATGGCATTGGGTCTATCTTATCCCACATGGGCTAACGTAGCGCGTAATCATGTCAAATTGGCTAAAGAAGCGCAAGATGTTGCAGTTCAGATGACCGTAAGAGGGGTGGTCAAAGGCAAAGATGGAATCGTGTTGTCCGGAGTTACTATCACCAATTTAACTACCCAAAAAACCACCTCAACAAATGGTGCAGGTCAGTTTGTGATCGAAGCCAGTGTAGGGCAAAAACTCAAATTGACAGGCATAGGCTACAGTGAAAAAATCGTCGGTGTGACAGGTGGACAGATTGACGTCACCATGGAATCCAAAGACACTGCGCTGGAAGAAGTCGTGGTGGTCGGTTATGGTACGCAGAAAAAAGTGAATCTGACCGGTGCTGTAGACCAGGTGGGGGCAGAAGCTTTTGAGGGACGCGTGCTGGGCAACGCAAGCCAGATGCTCCAAGGGGTCATTCCCAACTTAAATGTAACCCCGGCAGATGGTAAACCCAATCGGGCGCCAAGTTTCAATATCCGTGGTACAACTTCCATTGGTCAGGGGGGAAGCGCACTAGTCCTTATCGATGGTGTTGAGGGTGATCTTTCAGCGATCAATCCCAATGATATTGAAAGTGTAACCACACTGAAGGATGCCGCTTCATCGGCAATCTATGGTTCGCGGGGAACGTTTGGTGTTGTACTTGTCACAACGAAACGTGCAAAGTCCGGAAAAACGTCTATTAACTATTCAGGAAGTGGTTCTTTTCAGAAACCGATCGCTCTACCCAAATTTGTGACGGATGGCTACGAATATGCTTCGCATTTCTTTACCGCCTATAATGCCTGGAACAATTATTCCTCGATTCCGAGCAAGCTCAACAAAACACAGATCTTTACAACAGATTGGCTGGAAGAATTTAAGAGAAGAAAAGAACAGGGAATTACGGAGCAGGTGACGGTAGATGATAAGGGTAATTATGTTTACTACGGTAATGAGGATTATTACGGTACGTTGATCAAGGACAATACCTTTGTCCAGGATCATAACCTCTCCATCAGCGGTAATTCCGAAAAAATGGATTACTACATTTCTGGTCGTGCTTACGATTATAATGGTATGTACCGCTACAATAGCGATAAATATAAAACCTATAATACGCGTGCAAAAGCGGGACTTCAGGTGACCGACTGGTTGCGGATCAGCAACAACATCGATTTTAATTATGCCAAATATAGAGACCCATCGACTGCTGGTGAAGGTGGAAATATCTGGCGCAATATTGCCGATGAAGGGCACCCTTCTTCGCCGATCTTTAACCCTGATGGATCTTTGAGCTTTTCTGCAGCCTACACCGTAGGGGATTTTATCTACGGTAAGAATGGTACGAATACGGCCAATCAGGATCTCCGCAACACTACTTCTTTCGAGACTAAGTTTTTAAACAATACGTTCCGCGTAAAGGGGGATCTGACTTTCAGAAATCGTGATTTTAGTTCAGTAAGGGTTCGTGTGCCTGTCCCGTATAGTACGCAGGAGGGAAAAATGCTGCGGTTGGAAACAAGCATGAATGATAACATTTATCAGGTAGACCAACGTTACCGTTACTTGTTCGGAAATCTTTACAGTGAATATGAACGTACAATAGGTGACCATTACTTTAAAGGTTTGCTCGGCTATAATTATGAGCAGCGGACTTATCATTCAACGTATATCACCAAGACCGGTCTGCTTAATGACGACGTAGAAAATATCAACCTGGCCGTAGGGCAGAATACCACAGCAACCGCGGGATATAATAAATACCGCAATGTCGGTGTATTTATGCGTGCCAATTACATCTTCAAAGACCGTTATCTTTTTGAATTTAATGGCCGCTATGATGGTTCGTCCAAATTCCCGACCAACCAACGATGGGGATTGTTCCCGTCTGCATCCGTAGGCTGGCGTATATCGGAAGAACCTTTCTTCCAGGTGGATAAAAAGGCGCTGTCTGATCTGAAGCTAAGGGCCTCCTATGGTTCTTTGGGTAATGGTAATGTGGATCCCTATTCCTATCTGGATATCTATGAAATCAAGATTATGGACCGGGTGATAAATGGTCAGAAGCCTTCCTATACCTCGGTGCCTAAAGTTATTCCCGATAACTTAACCTGGGAAACTGCACGTACGGCCAATGTAGGTCTTGATGTATCTTCATTAAATGGGAAATTGACCTTTACCGGAGATATCTATCAGCGTAAGACCCTCAATATGTATACCCTTGGTGTCGCAATGCCGGATATTTTTGGAGCGGAGTCACCAAAAGGGAACTATGCGGATATGACTACCAAAGGTTTTGAACTGAGCTTGACTTACAAGGATCGATTCGACGTTAATGGCAGTCCGTTTAACTGGTCTGTCCGAGGAACGCTCGCAGATTATAAATCTAACATAGACCGTTACGAGAATAGGGAAGGTTTAATTAAAGACGGTTCCTATTACGAAGGACAGCGGATTGGTGAGATCTGGGGTTATGTAACCCAGGGATTATTCCAGAACCAGGCGGAGATTGACGGAGCAGCAAAACAAAAACTGATCAAATCGTCCAACAATGGGACGATCTATCCGGGGGATGTCCGTTTTACGGATCTCAATGGCGACGGTGTGATTGATTATGGAAACAATACGATCTACAGCCATGGTGATAGGACGGTCATCGGTAATGCAGATCCACGGTATATTTATAGCTTTAATCTCAATTTGGACTGGAAGGGTATCTACTTTTCTTCATTTTTCCAAGGAGTAGGTAAGCAGAACTGGTACCCGAGCAATGAGTCGATTTTCTGGGGACAGTACAATAGACCTTATAACAATTTACCGGAATGGCATCTCAATAATTATTGGACAGCAGATAATCCGAATGGCTATTTCCCACGTTATGCGGGTTATAACGAGTCTATTAAAATCACCCCCCAAACCAGATATCTACAAAATGTGGCCTATATTCGGATGAAAAACTTACAGATCGGGTATAGCTTTCCTAAGTCTGTGACAAACCGATTAAAAATCAGTAGTCTTCGTGCAGGCCTATCGGGTGAAAACCTATGGACCTGGTCGCCGCTTTACAAAAAGACGAAGGATCTCGATGTCGGCAACTTGG
The DNA here is from genome assembly GCF_030818895.1 of Sphingobacterium zeae. Lineage (NCBI taxonomy): Bacteria > Pseudomonadati > Bacteroidota > Sphingobacteriia > Sphingobacteriales > Sphingobacteriaceae > Sphingobacterium > Sphingobacterium zeae. The sequence goes on along the minus strand of NZ_JAUTBA010000001.1, from coordinate 4,392,548 downwards.
GCAAATCGGATCCTGAAATCGGAACAGGGTCCGGCGACGGATTTAATTATCCGATCATGAAGAGCATCAGTTTTAACTTATCTATTGGCTTATAGTTTTATATCAACATGAAAAGATTATTTTATATACCTGTGGTTGCACTTTTGTTCAGTTCTTGCGAACTGAATGAGCTGCCGAAGGCAGGAGCTACCGAGGACGATATCTTCGGGAGTGAAAGTGGATTAAAAAATTACAGTAACTCCTTCTATCGGAATATCACTTCAGGAAGTGACGCGTATAAGGGCGATGCAATGGCTGATTATTCGGCTGTAAACAGCCTGAATGATTTTATGGTCGGTGGTGCGTATAGCGCGGAAATCAGTTCGGGCTGGTCGTGGACGACTTTACGCAATATCAATCAATTGATTGCTAAGTGCAACAGTCCCAAATTGAGCGATGCCATCAAAAACAACTATATCGGCTTAGCCCGCTTTTTCAGAGCTTGGTTTTATTATGAAAAAGTGGTGCGTTTTGGCGATGTGCCTTGGGTAGATCATCCGCTGGCGGTGGATGAAACAGATATCCTCAAGGCACCACGGGATTCGCGCGAGGCGGTCATGAAGCATATCATGGAAGATCTGGACTTTGCCTATGCCAATATCACCAATACGGGAGGCGATGGCAGTACGGTTAATAAATGGACAGCACTTGGTCTTAAAACAAGAATTGCACTATTTGAGGGTACATTCCGTAAATATCATAAACTCAATCTGGCTACACAGCCGGAAGTATTCTTCCAGATGGCAGTCGACGCTGGCAAGATTTTAATGGAAAATGGGCCTTATGGACTTAATATCTCCGCAGATCCTAAAACATCACAGCGACAGTTGTTTACCAGTAATACGCCAGTGACAAAAGAGGTCATGTTGGCCGTAACTTTCAGTAAAGATCTTGCGCTTTTGAACGACGCCAACTGGTGGTGGACATCAGCGACCTACGGTCCACGTTTAAGTTTGGTAAGGCCTTTTATCAATAGTTTTTTGAATGTTGATGGTACTCCTTATACGGATAGACCCAACTTTCAGACGGAGGAGTTCTATGAGGAATGTCAAAATCGCGACCTGCGCTTGTCGCAGTTGATCCGGACGCCAGGATATTCCCGTAATGGACAGCCTGCTCCCCCAAATTTTGCAAGTTTTACCTATACGGGGTATCAACCGATCAAGTATACTTTAGACGATCCCTATTACGACAATGGCGGTTACAATACCAATGCAGTTCCTTTAATGCGTTATGCGGAAATATTATTAAACTATGCTGAAGCGAAACAGGAACTAGGTACTTTCAATGAGGCGGATTGGTCGAAAACTATTGGAGCATTACGTTCAAGGGCTGGAATAACAAGTGGAACGAATACACTGCCGACCAAAGTGGATACCTACTTGAAAAATACATTCTTCCCTGAAGTAAACAATCCTGTGCTTTTGGAAATCCGCCGGGAAAGACAGGTGGAACTGGCACTGGAAGGATTCCGTTTCAACGATTTGAAACGCTGGAAGCTTGGACCGCTAATGGCTAATTTGCCTTGGACAGGTATCTATATTCCAGCGCTGGATAAATTGATCGATATCGATCATAACGGTACACCTGATGTTGTCTTTTATGACGGTAGTAAATCTGCTCCTTCGATCACTGTCCCAGCAGGAGTGGCCAAGGTGGCTATCGGTGGTAAAAGTACCAATTTCCAGACTATGACTTCAGACAATCACCTGGAATGGTTTAAGGCGGTGAAGCGTACTTGGGATGACAACAACAAGCAATACCTTTACCCAATTCCGTCAGCAGCGATTGTGCTGAACGGAAATCTGACTCAGAATCCGGGTTGGAGTAAATAAGCATTATTTGATCCGTTCGCTAATGATAAAGCCCCTTGCAGCATTGCATGGGGCTTTATCATTAGCGTTTGCCGAATGAGTTCGGTGAAAATATTAAAGCGATATAAATCAGTATTATCGGGTTTTGCTGTTGCTATCGGCGCTCTTGATATACGCCGATTTCGTTTACGACCGCATGGCCTTTTTCAGGTTTGATGCTGAAACGTAGTTTTTGTCCCAATACTTGGTCAAAGCGAAACATCTTGATACGCCCTTGCTGCACGGCTTTGGCTGCGATAGGTTGCCATTTTCCATCTTTCAGATAGGATAAGTTATACTGTGAAGGATTGTCTTTTCCTTCAGTAATAACCACACTATTGAAAGGTTTACTACGTTCAAAATCCAATTCATACCAGACTTCACCTTTAATTGCCGGATTGGAGACCCAGGCACTACCAAAGTTATCATCGTTGGCAAAATCCATGATATTCATATCGTCACTCCAGCTGCTGTATGAAGGTACTTGTTTGGCTATATTGTGGTCGACAATAGGAGCTTGGTAGCTGGGTAAAGTACTGTAGTTGGGCCTATTTTTGTACAATGTGCCGATTTTTTTCAAGGCTTCGAGTGCATTCTGATCCATGAGACCATCACTGTTCGGGGCTACATTGAGCATAAAGTTGCAATAGGCGTTGTTGTAGGGGATAATGAATTTCTCAACCAGCTCATTGACATCCTTGACGGCAGTATTTGGGAATGAGGTTTTCCAGAACCAATTTTGCTGTAAGGGAAGACAGGCCATAGCAGGAAGTTTGTTGTGTTCTTTGGAAATAAATTGCCCCGCTCCCTGTTCGTAAGATTTGATATCTGTGTAAAAGAGGGCATCACCAGGGTATTTTGCTGAATTGAGGTCCATCAATAGGCATTTGGGCTGTAATGATTTGACAAGATAATAGATGTCATCGAAAGGAACATCATCGTACGAAATGCGCGACCAAGGTGCATCCCAGCCATCAATCACCAAGGCATCGATTTCTCCATATTGGGTGAGCAATTCGGTCAGCTGATCTTTGATCAGCTGGATATGGGCTTTGGTAATGGTGTGCGGCCGTATACCTTGGTGCATATCCAGTATCGAGTAATACAACATTACCCGAAGACCATTTTTGCGAAAGGCTTCAGTAAACTCCTTAACAACGTCACGATGTAAAGGTGTATTCATGACATTATAATCTGTAGTTTTGGTGTTCCAGATCGGGAAACCACTGTGATGCTTGGTTGTCAGGCAGCCATAACTCATATTTGCCGATTTGGCCGCTTTGGCCCATTGATCTGCGTTGAGTTTGGGTGATTTAAACAATTCAAGAGCAGCATTGGGGTCGGACCAGTCCTGTTCCATAAAAGTTGGCATCCCGTAATGGATAAACATGCCAAATCCTAGATTGACAAAATCGAGCTGACTCTGCTCAAGTATTTTTTTTTGAAGACTGGTTTGCGCAAACAGGCTGTGGCCCAGCAGGAGGCAACATAGACAGAGTAGTGTCTGAAAAATTTTGGACATAATTTGCTAATTTGTTAGACCGTAAAGATAAGGCACGAAGAAGTATCTTGTGTTTAATAGAAACCTAATGAAAGCCTAATAAAAGCCTAATGGTACCATGAATCAATAAATAGATGTTATTTTTAAACCATGAACAGCGCCAATAGAAATATATATCCCTGGGCATTTGGTATGAGCTTCCTGATCTTGACCCTACTGATCGGTTTTCTGATCTTCAATACCTATAAGCTTGAAGATCGAAATTACCAGATCGGACAGCTCGGACAAATCCAGAATGCCTATGGTGCTGCAGTAATGGATGATAAGATATTCCCGGGTGGTAATACGATATTTCAGACTTCATTGGTGCCCTGTCTTTCGCTCTGGTCTAGCAAGATGCCTACTGGAACATTTGATTCCGCTAAATTTGCTCAGCAATGTATGGAACCTTTTCTCAAACGCTTGCGGCAAGAGCAATCACTGGATAGTATCTTTCAGCAGATCGTACAGCAACAGCAACTTGATAAAGATCTTGTTTATCTGTTTCATTTTGATAAATTGGAAGTTTACGATTCCACAGCTAAGGTTTGGAAGGTGTTTTATGATACGGTACGTGATGATCCTGCTGGCGCCATAGCTGGTCGGCTAGAAAATACGGGGGTTAATAATCGGGTATTTGAATTATCTGTAAGTGATAAAAGTCCAAGTCCCTATCGGTTTACCTATAGCCTATATGTAGATTATGAGAATCGGGGCTGGCGGATTGTACAACAGATGGCACCCGTGTTTTTGCTGTCTTTGACCTGTATTGCGGTCATTGTGCTGCTTAGTTACCGGACTTATAGCAATTGGATCAGCCAGCGCAAGCTTGCCGATCTCAAAACAAGTTTTCTGAACCATATGCGCCATGAATTCAATACCCCGCTGACGACAATCCTGATCAGTGCACACAGTTTGATCGATCGTGAAACAGGGAAAGACGATAAGGAGGTGGCACAACTTGGGCGCATCGTAGAAAGGCAAGCCAAACGGCTCAAAGCTTATTTTGAACAGGTTATGGGATCTGTTGCCTTACAGGAGCGACAGCCAAAGATCGTTCAGCTTCCGCTGAACCGGCTCACAGAACAGCTGCTGGATGAGCTTCGCTTGCGGTATCAAGATGAGATCAAAATCCGATACGAAGCGTTAATGTCTGACATTGAAATGACGCTAGACGAAGATTATTATTTTTCGATCTTAGATAACCTCATATCCAATGCCATCAAATTTAATGACGGTGATGAAAAGTACATTCGGTTTACCTGGCAGTTTACGGAAGACCAATACTGTCTTAAAGTAGCAGATAATGGTTCTGGTATCAGTCCTGATGAACGGGCTAAAGTATTTACAGCATTTTATCGGGGAAGATTATCAGGAAATAAACCGGGGCTTGGATTGGGACTATATTACATCAAATCCTGTTTGGACCGTTTGGGATGGGCAATTCATATGGAAGAGCGGGCAAGTGCGGGTACGATTTTTTATATTTACATGGGCAATGCAGCATCCAATGGCAAAAGACAAGATTGATATTCTTTTGATCGAAGACGAACCTGATCTGGGGGAGGTTTTTTCGCGCTATCTGCGCTACAAAGGATTTACGGTACTTTGGGAAAGTACCGCTGAAGGTGGCTGGGAAAATTTTCAACGCGCTTCTGTCAAACTCCTGATTATCGATGTACAGCTGCCCGATGGTAACGGTTTTGATCTTGCGCAACGGATAATTGCTAGCCATCCGGGACAACCTATTTTCTTTTTGACAGCACTCCACGAGCGCTACTCCCGATTAAAGGGGCTTTCTTTAGGCGCCGTTGATTATATCGCCAAACCTTTCGATATGGATGAAATATTGCTTAAGATCCGCAATCTATTGAAAGTAGCATCTGTTTCCGAAAAAGATCCGGCTTTACAGCTAGAATTGGAGATTGGCAGTTTGAGGCTCAATATGGAGCGGTTTACGCTGGAAGAAGGCATGAAAATGGTGCAAAAACTCACTGTAAGGGAAGCAGAATTGCTGCATTATTTGATTTTGAATAAAAATATGTTGGTCAGCAAAAAAGATTTACTCTTAAAGTTTTGGGGCAATACAGACTTCTTTAACGGTAAAAGTTTGGAAGTTTTTATCTCCCGGCTTCGCAAGTTGTTGCAAATAGATCGTAAACTCCACATCGAAAGTATCTATGGTGCAGGTTATATATTACATGAAGATGTCTGATTACGTGAACATGTCTGACTGCCTTTTACACGAAAAAACAATACAATGATATACGAAAATATTCTAAAAAATGTATCGAAGTGCATTACGTTGACCACGGACGAGATCGCGCAGTTCACGGGTATACTCACAACAAAAAAGATCCCCAAGAAGACCATGTTATTGAATGAGGGAGAAATCTGTCAGTTTGAAGGTTACGTGCAGAAAGGCTGTGTGCGGATCTACTACCTGGATGAAAATGGCTTTGAAGTAACCTTAGCCTTTGCGGTGGAAGACTGGTGGATCAGCGATATTGCATCCTTTCATTATCATACACCTTCCAGTCTCTATATGGAAACATTGGAAGACAGCGAATTTTTAATGCTGACACCCGATACTAAAGAGAGATTATTAGAGATTATTCCAAAATTTGAACGTGTATTTCGTATGCTGGTTCAGCGCCGGCTCGCTGTTTTGCAGAATAGGTTGATCCATACGATGGCCAAACCTGCAGCGGATCGATACCTCGAATTTATCGCGCTTTATCCTACGATATCCCAACGAGTGCCACAGTATTACATTGCATCCTATTTAGGTGTTTCGCCGGAATTTGTTAGTATTATACGCAAGCGGCTTGCAGCAAAGAAATAGCTGCAGCAGGTATTGCCAGTGGCTCAATCTCTTTGGATGTAGTTTGAATTGGTTAAATATCGAGGTTATTTTTAGGCTTGAGCTTTATAGGATATGAAAATTGAGCTGCTCGGCAATTGTATTCTTTAAAACGTGTTGGATATTTGCTACCTTTAGGCTTGGGCTCCTATTGGATGTGTATGAACCCGTTTATATGGCCAATTTAAAGCAGTAAAAATGAGTATAGCAGATAATGATTTTGGGAATGCTTTTTTGTATTCCCCTGTTATTTTGAGAAAGTATTTGGTCATGAACAGTTCATTCCCGAACACGTCGTTTTTTTTCAGATTTCCGGAGAAACGCATCTTGACCATCAGAAAGGAAAAATGATCGCTACTGAAGGACAGATCGTTGTCGCCCGCAAAAACCAATTGGCCAAAGCTTTTAAGTATCCCGCTAAAGATGATATCTATAAATCTGTTTCGGTAGTTTTGAAAGCCAATCGGCTGAAGCAGTATGCGATGGATCATTATCTAAGTTCGGATAGAAAGTATGCGGGCGAGTCTAATAGTGTACTCGAAAGCAACCTGTTTATCAAAAGTTATTTTGAATCACTGACACCCTATGCAGAGGCAGCCGACCGGGTGAGCCCTCAGATGGAGCAGATCAAGATCTATGAATTAATTACTTTACTATTGGAGAGTTATCCGCAGCTTAAGGAGCTCCTGTTTGACTTTTCGGAGCCTCATAAGATAGATCTTGAACAGTTTATGGTCAAAAATTACAGGTACAATGTACCTCTTGAAAACTTTGCCAAGCTGACCGGGCGTAGCTTAGCGAGTTTTAAACGTGATTTTGAAAAGATATTTCAGACTTCACCTCGAAAATGGCTACAGGAAAAGCGTCTTTCCGAGGCCTATTATCTAATTGAAAGCAAGCGTCAAAAGCCCGCTGATTTTTATCTTGATCTCGGTTTTGAAAACCTTTCTCATTTTTATGCTTCTTTTAAGGAAAAGTTTGGGATAACGCCAGCCACCATCAATTCAGTCGCTTAGCGCTATTTTTTCCACCAATAGCTGGGCCCCGCCTGCGCCTGATCAATGCTGATCACCTGACCGATCATTGGAGTTAGCAAGGATAGCTGTTGTTTTGTTGCTTCTATGGAAATGCGCTCCAAGGGTTCGTACCACGCATGATTGGCCAGAACAAACTTAGCGGAATGAACAGGAAATAGTACGGAAGCTTTGAGGTCATGTGCTGCTTGAACAACCTCTTCTGGCATCATGTGGATATGTTTCCAGCTGAGGTCATATTGGCCATTTTCCAAGATAGCCAAGTCAAAAGGTCCCAATTGGTTTCCGATTTCTTTGAAGTGGCTATCGTACCCGCTGTCCCCTCCCAAATAGAGTTTCTTTGTGGGCGTTTGGAGCGCATAGGAGGCCCATAATGTATTGGCCGTAAAGATGCCACGGCCTGAGAAATGTCGTGCTGGAGCGACTGTTACCTGAAAACCGTCGCCTAGGTCAACCTCATCCCACCAATCCCTTTCGATGATCTGTTCAGGGCGATAGCCCCAATATTCAAGGTGAGCACCAACACCAAGACCAACAATGACCTTTCCAACACGGGGCTGTAATGCCTTTAGTGTTTTGTAGTCCATATGATCGTAATGGTCGTGCGATATAAATAGGAAGTCAATCGCTGGTAGGTCCGATACAGTAGATACATCCGTACCTTTAAAAGCTTTTACACTGCCGGGAATTGGAGAGGCGCTGCCGCTAAATACAGGGTCTACGAGAATGTTTTTGCCATCTACATGTAGCAAGTAGGAAGAGTGGCCAAACCAAACAAGTCCATTAGACTGCTCGAGTAGTTTCTTCCAGTCGACATGTACGGTGGGTATATTATATTGGGGACTTGTTTCTTTGGAACGCTTAAACAAATAATCATATAGCGCTACAGTCCAGGGCTGTGAGAGCATGGGCGTTGGACTCGTATTACGGAATTTTCCGTTTTTAAATTGCTTAGATAGCTGTATGCGCTGCAGTCTTTCGCCCGAAGGCCTTTTGCCAAATTGTGGATGCATCATAATGTATAATCCGATGAAAGCGATGAAAACGGCCAGTCCTAAGATTATTCTTTTCAAAAATCGAAGCCACTTATTGCTGTTTTTTCTTATTGTCATCTACATGTTTGTATGGCAACAAAGATAAGATTCAAAAGAAGGCTGTTTTTTTGCCGATAGCTCAATTTTATGTGTTGTATGGCTCACATACCGGGGGATAGCACCACAATGTTGATTGTAAAATAAGTCTGCCCCCGCACTGGAGGCAGACTTATTTTTAGCCCTTATAAGGTTTCTTAGCCGCCTCAATAAGCTCTTTCATTTCTAATTTGATATAGTCTACGTTTGGTGTAGATCCTGTCAAAAAGTAACGAATATTGCCTTCTTTGTCGATGATAAATTTTGCCGGAATACCTTTAACACCAAATTTCGCCGCCATGACTTCTCCTGTTTGCGGATCTTTTTGATCATCGTAAAGCACTTCAAACGGATAATTATTTTTAGTTATAAAGGAGACCACATTTTCTTTGTAATTCTTATCGCGTTCCCAGGTATTCATGAAGAGAAATTGAACATCTTTATCATTTGCATACGATTCTTGTGCAGCTTTCATTCCTGGAAATGAGCGGACACAGGGTTGACACCAGGTTGCCCAAAAATCTAATACCACCACTTTCCCTTTTAAGCTACTCAAGGAGACTTTCTCACCTTTCAGATTGAGCAGCTCAAAATCAGGTGCGGGTTTAAAGACTGCCATTTCCTTGATATGATTGCGGATGTTCTGCGTTAATTCCGTTTTTAGGGAAGCATTAAAACGTTCGTAGCCTTGATCAGAACCGTTCAATTCGGTGTACAATTTCTTAAGATCATTTTCGACAGCGAACTGCCCTTTAGCATATAATTTGGTCAGAATATTATAGGCCTCTAGCTTTCTTCCAGTACCCATTAGTGATTTGTAATAGACCATTGCAAGACCATCCGCTTGTTCTGGAGCGACTTTTAAAGCATTCTCTATATAATTGAGCGCTTCGGCATATTTTTTCTGTGCAACGAGGATATTGACATAAGCGGACATGGAGCTCGCATAGCCCATGCCCGCAAAGCGGGCTTTATTATCTTTTTCATTCTCTGGGAGCGTTAAATAATAATAGCTATCATCCATTGCAGTTTTTAAGAGCGGTGCCGCAGTTGCCGTGTCGCCCGCACTCAACAAAATTTGTCCCACGGGGATATAGCCGTTTCCGCGCCAGAATCGTTCTTTGAGCTCGCCTAAATAATGCACAGCTTTTTGTGCATTTCCGTCGTTGGCAAAACTCTGTGCCAAAGTAGCCACTACGTAATCATAGGTGAGGGGCTCTTCACTGAAATTCTTAACCGGCCACTTTTTTATAAGCTCATTATACGCTTTCTCTTTTGCCAATGGCGTACTGGCAGTGTAAAAAACATTGGTTATAAAGGCATCGCGGGTTAGTGATCCTTTTGGGTATTTTTTCTTTGCCAATTGCTCGACCGATGTTTGCAGATCTTCTTTGCCTAAAGCGCGCAGAATATTGATCGTCGTGCGGTAGTCTTCTTCAGACTTATAAGTCTTTAGCTCGCTCATTAATACATTCGCGAGCGAATCCTTTTGCTCCATCGTTCCTTTTTCTATAATAGGTAGATAGTATTGGTATTTGTTTTTTGCAGGTTGTTGAGCAAATGCTGCTGTTAGCGCAAACGCGAAAGCAGCCGTCAAGATTTTTCTTTTCATTATATATATGATTTACAAGTTCCTTAATTTTCGTATCCTGGATTCTGTGTCAAGTTTCTATTGATTAAAATCTGCGCTTGTGGAATCGGAAATAAGACATCCGTCGTTTGCCAGTTTGATTTGATTGGGGCCAATACGGCGTTAGCGCGGTCGGTGCGCTTGAGATCGAGCCAGCGATGGCCAAACTCACCAAAAAATTCATGGAGACGTTCGGTCTCTATAGCAGACAATAACTGGGATTGGTTTAAGCTTGTGTTAAGTCCCGCAAGGCCCGCACGACTGCGTACGGCATCTACATCCGTCCGTGCTTCTGTTAATTTTCCGAGCTTGGCCCTAGCTTCTGCACGGATAAGATATTGTTCAGCTAAACGTAGCATAACGTGGTATTCGGATCCTGCGCCTGAGGACGCTTTATATTTGGTTATGGCATAATAGGTTTTATTGGATACCGTCTTTGAACTTGTCCAATTGATTTTTCTTAAATCAGGTGTTGGCAAGGTTTCAAAACTGTTGTATACGGCATCTGGCAGGGTGTATCCCGGAGTCACTGTAGCTGTCGTTATATAATTAGCACCGAATGTGGTTACTCCAGTCTGATTGCCAAGTTGAAGAATAACCTCATTGCTCGAGTTTACAAAGTTTTTATCAGGTGTGGGCATACCGTAATCGGTTGACTGCAGAACTTTAGTTGCATAAGATTCAGCATTTTGATAATCTTTTTGGTAAAGATATACTCTGGCCAGTAAAGCGCTGGCGGCAGCCTTATTGGCACGCCCTCTTGGACTGGCAGTAGCATCATAAGTTGGTGCCATTTTGCTCTCCGCATCTTTAAGATCTGCAATAATCTGATCATACACTTGCTGTGCGGGCGTCCGCGGAAGTACAGCGTCTTCAAATGCATGCAGGTCATCGCGCAATTGTAATGGCACGTCACCATACAGATTGACGAGATAGAAATAGGCATAAGCTCTAAAAAATTTTGCTTCTCCCAGGAGTTGATCCTTTACACTTGGGGTAAGGGAGGTGGATGCTTCGAGACCGGATATCGCGTTATTCGCATTTTTGATAAGCTGATAGGTATTGTACCAAAAGTTGGCAACATTATAATTTGTATTCAGCAGATTATTACTCGCGAATTCGGAGGTATTGGGGTCGGCCGAATTGTACTGAAGGTCGTCGGCTGCTACCCCAGTATAGAAAGTTGACGTTCCAGGAAGATTAATGCTTAATGTTGTGGTATACAACCCTCTGATCACGCTATTTGCAGAAGCATCCGTAGCGAACGCATCACCGGCTAGCACCTGATTTGGAGGAGCACCCAACTCCACAAATTTTGAACAGGAGCTAACAAGCAGCGTTGCACTGGTGATGGCGAATAATAATATATTGTTATTGATGTTTAATTTCATGATTTCTAGTTTTAAAATTGACAGTTAAATCCAAATACAATCGTACGCAATGGTGGCAGTACTTGAGCAATCGTTCCAGTTCCTAAACCCGGAGGACCGCCTTGAACGGTTGTTTCGGTATCCAGAACATATTTGTTCTTGGCCCAGGTAAAGAGGTTTTGACCTTGCATAAAGACATTGCAATTGGACATCTTCAGTTTGGAAGTCCAGCTTTTCGGTAAGTTGTACGATAGATTGACCGATCTTAATTTAATATAAGAAGCGTCACCATAGACTGCGTCGGAGTTGGTATACAGATTATAAGAATTGCTTAAAGCAGCTCCATCCGCTGAAGCTCCTTGAGTTGCTGGGAGAATAGCGCCCGGGATAGTTGTATTGGTATTCGTTGGTGTCCATCGGTCCAGCCAATAATCGTTTTGGTTGGCCAAAGCCCCAGGTCTTGAATTGAGAATTTTGGTTAAGCCTAACCGGTGATTAAATTGAAAGAATACGCCAAGTTCAAAGCCTTTGTAAGAAAAGGTATTGTTAAATCCACCATAGAATGGCGTACCTAAGTCAGCAACATAGCGGTCATCACCTGTAATTGCTCCATCACCATTGCGATCTTCGTATAAAGCTCTTCCTGTTGCCGGATCGACACCTTGATAGTGGTACAAACGGATCATATTGAGCGGCTCACCCACCAAGAAACTACTTGCATAGAAGGTGTTTTCAATTCCAGGAAATTCGACCAGTTTGTTTTTATAAAATGTAAAGTTTGCCGATGTTTTCCATGTGAAATTTTCATTGGTTACATTGGTGGTATTCAGTTCCAATTCCAAACCTGTATTTTGGATCAAAGCTGGCAGGTTTTCTTTGTAACTATTGTAACCTGTTTGGGTACTCAAAACTAAATCGGTGATTTGGTCGGAAGAGCGATTCCTGAAAAAGTTTCCTGTGAATAAAATTCGATCTTTTAAGAAACCCAGATCGATTGCAAACTCCAATTTTTTCGTCGTTTCCCATTTAATGTATTCATTCGGAAGCGTTCCCATGTTCATGGAAGGATTATTAAGGTAGGGCGTTACTGATGAGTATAGCGGGAGGTACAGGTAATTTGAAATCTGGTCGTTACCAGTTGTTCCATAACTTGCCCTCAACTTACCAAAGCTTAAAAATTGCAGGTTATCCTGCACAAAGTCCTCTTTTCCAAAAACCCAACCTAATCCAATTGCGCCGAAATTTCCGAATCTATTTTTAGGGCCGAAGCGAGATGAACCGTCCCTTCTGAAAGTTCCGTTAAACAAATATTTCTCTTTCCAGTCGTAATTTACTTTTCCGAATACTGCATTGTATTTATAATAAACCAGGTTGTTACTTGCTGTAAATTGTCCTGCGGCTCCAAGCGAGCCTAACAGTGCATCGTTTGAATAATTGGAACCATTGGTGGTCTGTGAGCGGGACGAGTTCTGTTGAAAGCTTGTTCCGATCAATGCCGTCAATTTACCTTCACCCATATTTTTTACATAATCCAGTGTCGGCTCAATAATCCAATTCTCGGCCTTTGTATTGGAAAAGCTGGAAGCACCAAGCGGGTTAGTGACGGTATTATTTAAGGACGTGATTGGGCGTTGATTATTTTGGTTCAATTGGGTGATGGTATAACCAAAATTTGCTTTTGCCGTTAATCCAGGTATGATTTTATAACTTAAGTTGGCATTGGAGATCAGGTTATTGGTATTGCCAAAGTACTTCCGTTCGAGCAGGGCGATCGGATTATCAATAAATGTCGTTGATGGTAACCAGTAGTATTTTCCATTGTCGCCATAAATAGGATAATTGGGGGCCAGATTGTAGAGTGATGTCACATCCGACGAAGGCATATCGGAATTATCATTGGCATAGCTAACCGATAAAGCGGCATTAAACTTTTTGTCAGAAGAGGTGTGATCCAGATTTAGGCGGGAGGTAAAGCGGCTATTTTTACTGTCACCATAAAATACGGTACTTTCGCGTCTATATCCGGAGTTGAAGAAAAAGCGTGTGGACTCGTTTCCGCCGGACATATTCGCTTGAACGTCGGTGATATGGCCTTTGTTTCCAATCAGCATTTTCTGCCAATCCGTCGATTTGTTTTGATCCCATAACATAAGATCGGGGGCATTGTCTGCAGTAGGTGTCACGCCTGCATTGGCGAAAGCCTCTTTTCTTAAGGTCAGATATTGTTCTAGATTTAACATGGGGATAAAGCGGTTGACCTCAGTAAATCCAGTATTGAAGTTGACACCAATACGGGTGCGGCCTGCAGAACCCTTTTTTGTCGTAATCAAGACCACACCATTGGCGCCCCGACTACCGTAGATCGCGGTGGCATCGGCATCTTTCAGCACATCGATTCGCTCGATATCCGCGGGGTTAATCATACTGAACGGACTTAATCCCCCCGAAGAAGCTGATATTCCAAAGGAATTGAGGTTGTCCGTAGCAGGTTGTCCGCCGTTAAAGTTGGTAAATGGAACCCCATCAATAACGTACAGCGGAATGGATCCAGAGGTCGTACCGCTTAACGAGGCCTGATTTCTGATCTGGATCTGAACGGCACTTCCGGGTACACCGTTGTTTTGAGCGATTAATACCCCGGACAATCTTCCGGATAGGGCAGCGAGTGGATTACTTACCGGTTGCGAGGTAATATCTTTCGCTGTGATTGAGGCAACCGAGCCGGTATTCAGTCTGCGTGTTGTTGTGCCATAGCCAATCACAACGACTTCTTCCAAACTACCTTCTTCAGGCTTAAGTTTGATCGGTGTAGGACTCGCAATAAGCTGTTTTGCCGGAATTTCGACCTTTTGATACCCTATAAAAGAAAAAGTAATAATAACATCGTCATTCGGAATACGCAGTCCCCAATGTCCATTAACATCGGTCGCTGTACTCGATTGCATATTGCGATAATCTGCTTTTTGCCAGTCTTTAATGATCACAGAGACACCTGCTAGTGGCGTTCCATTTTCATTGACTACTTGTCCTGCTATTTGTCGTTGATTTTGTTGTTTTTCCTTTACAGCGATAATATTGTTGTCCAATAGTTCCCATGTTAAGTTGCTTCCGGCAAGCGATTGGGAAAGAATATCTTTCACACTGATTTTCTTCCCGACAATATTGACCTTGGCGTCAGGTAAGATCGATTTGCTAAAGAACATTTTGTATTTGCTCTTCACGTTGATTGTTTGAAAAACATCTTCCAGCTTTCCGCCCTGGATGGAAACATCGATTTTTTCAGTTTGCGAATAGGCAAAGCTTTGTACGTGCAAGGTGCTTAGGCAAACGAGCAGTAGCGCTAATCGCGACTCTTTTCTAAATTTGGGTTTTGTTTTGATCATGTGAGTTATATAGGTTGATATTTTTAAAATAATTCGAATTGATTTTTCCCCGTTTTTTTAATTTGAAAGTAGTTGACAGTTTGTAATGCTTTAAGAATATTTTCGAGTTGTTCGTTTTCGAATATCGCTGAGTAGCGTTTGCTGGCAGTCGCTTGATTTGTAATTTTGATCTCCACCCCGTACATGCGTTCCAGTTTCAATGCGATATCAAGTAATCTCTCCTCTTGGATTGTTATACGATTTAATAACCATTCAGTTTCTAGAGCAGAACCATCATTTTCAGCGATAACGAATGGCTGTATAGCTACGGACATAGGAGTCGCTGCAGATTTATGGACGCTGGAGGGCGATACCTCTTTAGATTCAGCTGTTTTTGTGATAACAAATTTTTGTTTGGGCTTTAAGATGAATTTCTGAGCGTTGGCTCCTGTTTTCCAGATCGATACCTTACCACGCACTAAAGCTGTTTCGGCATCATTTTCTTCTGCATAATCACGCACATTGAAGGCAGTCCCCAAGACACTGATTTCCATTCTCGGTGTATGAATAAGGAAAGGTTTAGCGGGATCTTTTGTGACATCAAAAAATGCTTCCCCGATTAAAGTCACTTCGCGTGAGCTTGAGTCTTTGAATGAAGCAGGATATATTATTTTGCTCGAGGCATTGAGTGTAACTTTTGTCCCGTCTTGTAGTACAATTTGACGCTGTTGTCCATTCGATAAGATGATCTCTTGATTGTTGGGCGCTTTTGTTTTGTATAAATATACGCCAGCAAATGCAATACACAAGACGGCAGCGGCTGCGGCAATTTGAGATAAACTGAAAGAGCGTTTCTTTCTAAGCGATAATCTTGTCATAATACCGCTATGGATACGATTTTTTAAGGCGTGCTGCACTTCTTCAGGAAGTGTTTTGAGTAAACTCGACCGTGATGAGAATGAATCGAAAAAACGCTCTACGGTGTCGATCTCTTGCGAATTGGCTTCGCCCTTTAAGTATTTGTCAATGAGCTTTTCAAGCTCTTGGTTAGGATATTGCATAGGATGAGTACAATGTTCACTACAATAGTGTCCCTGAGGGGGCATTATGTACTAGTGCAAATCTTGCTTTATTTGTAAATAACTTATTTACAGTTGAATAAAATTAAAAGAAGAGTCAGAAAATGCTGGATAATGAGTTTTTTCAGTTTGTGTATTGACACACCAAGATGATTTTGGACTGTATTTTGGGATGTCTCCGTTATATCGCTGATTTCTTTTGTGGTGAGTCCGTCCAGATACCGCATTTTAAAGATTTCTTTTCTTTTTTGCGGAAGATTGGCTACCCATTGTTCAATCAAAGATTTTAGATCCTTTTCGTCGTACAGGTCTCCCGCTGTATTGTCTTGTCTTTGGTAGTATGAGGAATTTTCTTCAATAAGTGCTGTTGTTCGTCTATTTTTTTTATATGTTTCGAAAACTTTGTATTTCATGCAGGTAAAAAGGTATGCTTCCACATTGTTGATGTCTCTCTTAGAGCCGTGTTTCCAAAGGTCGATAAATATGTCTTGTACAATTTCCTCACAGGAAGCTAGGTCCTCAAGCCGTTTATATGATTCATCTAAAAGTACTGACCAATACTTATCATATAAAATGTTGAAAGCCGCTAAATCGCCTCCTCTGAGCCCAATTAATAAGCTTTCGTCGTTGTGAGATGCATATTTATCGTTTTTCATGATATTTGAAGTGTGAAGCGGATTTCCTCCAAGCTATATACCTTTTAAAGGAATTTACTTTTTTCAATTATACTCATTTAATTAAATAAGGACAAGGTGTATCGGTATTTTTTACTTAGTTATAATCAATTTATTGACCATTAGTTGGAGCGCTTTAAAGCCTTTAATATACTTTCGCGATCAGATTTTTTTAACACAAAGAGCTGCCTTTTTAAGTTTTTATCAATAACATCAACAATGATGGTTAAAGCAACTGACATGCTTAGGAGGGTTTAAATTCATAACAAATTGGTCTTTAGTTTGTATTGCTATCAAAATTAGGTTGAATAAAACTAAAATAAAATCCACATTCAATTTTTCGAATAAATTATTAAATAAGCATTTATCTGTATCGGTTGGCTGAATATTACATAGTTTTTTCAATAGATTACAATAAAAATTCTGTTTTGATATCCACCTTTCGAATTTAAGATGTCATGACAATTTAAAGGTGAACACACTCGTTTGTCGATAGGCCGCAAATAATCGATGGGCACGAAGACGATATATGGTCAGAAACAATTAACTTTAAGGGCGGAACACTGTTTTGCTCTCAAACCATCAAATATTCAATTGTTTAAAATGTTAACAAAAAATATCAAACGTAAAACCAATACCTTGTTACGCACAATCTGTTGCTGTTCTTTTCTTTCGTTCAGTATGCTAAAAGGTTTTTCCCAAGGTAAAATGACGAAAGACTATGTGGACTATGTCAATCCATACATGGGGAACATCAGTCATTTATTGGTACCAACCTACCCAACGGTTCACTTGCCAAACAGCCTTTTGCGCGTTTATCCTGAGCGGGGAGACTATACTTCAGATCGTCTGTTTGGTCTGCCGCTTATCGTTACCAGCCATCGTGGAAGATCGGCTTTCAACCTTAGCCCAATGGTAAAATTGCCAAGCGCTTTGAAACCGGTACAATTGTATAGTTACGATCAGGAGGAAATTCATCCGTATGCGTATTCCGTGTTATTGGATCAAGAGAATATTCAGGTAGACTATGCGTTGTCGCATCAGTCGGGGGTGTATACCTTTAAATTTCCCAACACCTCGAAAAAATATCTTCAGTTCAACTCGCAGCAGGGAAAACTTCAATGGGATGGCGAGGGACTTTCTGGGGTACAGGATATTGGAAATGGCACGTATGTCTATATTTATGCCGTTCCAGAATCCAAACCTGTTGCTGTGAAGCGACTGCAAGGCCAACAACTGGAAAATGCCACTGAAGCTGCTGGTAAGAATTCGTGTATGATATTGGAGTTCAGTCAGGCAGGCACTAGCTTGCGCATGAAATATGGTGTTTCATTTATTGATGTCGCACAAGCCAAAGCGAATTTAAAGCGTGAGATCAGCGGTTTTGATCGGGAAAAGCTTGCTGATAAAGGGCGTAAAATATGGAACGACGCCTTAGGTAAAATTGCTGTGGAAGACGGAAATGAATCCAATAAGCACGTATTTTACACATCGTTATACCGTAGCTACGAAAGACCTGTCAATATTTCTGAAGATGGTCGCTATTACAGCGCGTTCGACGGAAAGGTACATCAGGACGAAGGTAAACCTTTCTTTACAGATGACTGGATCTGGGACTCTTACCGGGCACATCACCCATTACGGGTACTCTTGGATCCCAACACAGAATCCATGATCCTCAATTCTTTTGTCCGGATGTCCGAGCAAATGGAACAGCCTTGGTTGCCCACTTTTCCTGAGATCACGGGCGATAGTAGGCGTATGAATTCCAATCATGGCGTAGCAACTTTATTGGATGCTTACCGCAAGGGAGTGCGCAATTTTGATATCAAGAAAGCTTATCTGGCGGCAAAAGGTGCAATTACAGAAAAGACTTTGGCTCCATGGTCGGGTAAACCGGCAGGAAAATTAGACGAATTTTTTAAGGAGAAAGGCTATATTCCAGCATTGTACCCAGGAGAGAAAGAAACGATACCAGAAGTAAACGGTTTTGAACGGAGACAACCGGTCGCAGTAACCTTGGGTACCTCTTACGATTTATGGTGCTTGGCACAGCTTGCTCAAGAATTGGGTATTCAGGCTGATTATGATCTCTTTATGAAGCAATCTTTCAATTATAGAAATCTTTTCAACGAACAGACCAAATTTTTCCATCCCAAAGATGACAAGGGAAATTTTATCATGCCTTTTGATTATGTGTTTTCTGGCGGACAGGGAGCACGGGAATATTACGGTGAAAACAATGCCTGGATCTACCGCTGGGATGTGCAGCATAATATTCCCGATCTGATCAAACTGATGGGTGGGAACGAATCTTTTGTCAAGTACCTTGATGAGATGTTCCAGCAGCCTTTGGGGCGTTCAAAGTTTGACTTTTATGCACAGCTTCCAGACCACACGGGAAATGTCGGACAATTTTCGATGGCAAACGAGCCGGCTTTGCATATTCCTTATCTATATAACTATGCGGGACAACCTTGGATGACACAGAAAAGGATACGCAAGCTGATCGGGGAATGGTTTAGAAACGATTTAATGGGGGTGCCGGGAGATGAAGACGGTGGTGGAATGTCTGCTTTTGTGGTCTTTTCACAAATGGGCTTCTATCCGGTTACCCCGGGTTTGACGTCCTACAGCATCGGATCTCCATTTTTCCAGAAGGTGAGCATACAGCTTCCTAATGGTAAGTCTTTTGTTATTATCGGCAAGAATGCATCGGCAAGAAACAAATACATTCAGTCGGCGAAATTGAATGGAAAGGAGTTGAACGTTCCAAAGCTGACCCATGCCGATTTGCTGAAAGGTGGCACGTTGGAGTTTGTGATGGGGGATAAAGCAAATCGAAATTGGGGAACAGCAGAGTAACACGGTTTTTTTCTAAAGCTATATTTTAGAAGCAAGCAAACCAACAAACCAAAAAATAAACAAGCAAGGTAGTTAAGTGTGATATGCACTTAACCACCTTGCTTGCTTTAGGCGAGTAGCCAATATGTTAAACAATGATGCGAAACTTTTGGACTGAAAGCCAAAGTCGTTCATTGTGTGAATAAGCAACTGGATCGTTGCTGTATTCATCTATCCAGTGACAGGCTATTTTTTGTCGAGTTCTTTTTTGAAAGCACTTGGGGACTGACCATATTTCTTTTTGAAGGCCGACGCGAAGTAAGATGCTGATGAAAAGCCGACACTACTAAATATTTCGTTGATGGTTAGACCCTCAGCCATCATGCTTTTGGCTTTCTTTAATCTTCGTTCCACAATATACTCATTGACACTGCAGTCGAGCAGCTGTTTCACCTTACGATAGAGCTGAACGCGTGAGAGATGGAGGTCGTTGGCAATCCCGTCGACGCTTAACCGCTGATCCGATAACTTGGATTCGACAATGGCGGAGAGATTGTTTAGGAATCTTCTGTCGCTATCGTTGACCTGTTCGGCTTGAGTACGCTCAAACTGTTCGACGTTGCTGCTATATTTTTCTTTAAGCTGATGACGCGATTGAAGAATATTTGAAATACGTATCCGCAGCAGTTCGGCATTGAATGGCTTAGTAATATAGTCATCGGCCATTAATTTGCTCCCCTCAAGCATGGTCTCCTCGTTGGCAAGTGCACTCAGTAAGATGACGGGAATATGTGCGGTCTGATAAAAGGCTTTGATGTCTTTCAAAATATCCAGTCCGCTTCCATCAGGAAGCATAATATCGGTGATCACCAGGTCTGGAAAATGTGTCTTCATCATACTAGTGGCTTGCTGGGCATCCTTCGCCAGAAACAGGTTGTAATCCTGTTCCAATAACGAGCGGAGATAGTCTCTGATTTCATCATTATCTTCGACGATCATAATGCTCTTCGATTTGTTGGATCGAAAAGAAAGATTGTTGTCTACCACCTTTGCTGTCGTGTCCAGTAGATCTTGTTCCTGAAACAATGGTTTTTCTCCACTGTCGAAACCGGCCAGTTCAGCAGGTTCATAATGACCGTTCCCAATTGGCATGCGGAGGGTGAAGATCGATCCATGGCCGGGCTTGCTGCTCACGGTGATCTGGCCATGATGCAGTTCGACGATCTGTTTGCTGTATGCAAGTCCGATTCCGGATCCGTTACGGCTGCCGGCTCCTTGGTAAAAAGGATCAAAAATATGCTCAATATCAACCGGCGCAATTCCCAGACCATTATCCAATACGCGTAGATAAAAATAGTCCTTGAAATTGTTTTCTTCTAGTATAATTTCAATTCTGCCGCTGGCTGAAGTATGTTTGATCGCATTGGATAATAAGTTGGATAGGACCTGTTCCATGAGGTATTCGTCCATCCAAACCTCTTTCAAACTCGTTTTGTTGATATAACTGACCGAGATTCTGTTTTTCTTAAATAGCGGTTTGAAACTACCTATTACCTGCTGGATGAATGGATCGATATAAACGATAGACGCATGTAACCTAATTTTTGATTTACTGATTCGGTGGATATCAATGAGGTCGGTAACCAAACGCTGTAGTTTTTTTGCATTCCGCTTGACGCGCGACAACTGTTCTTTGACTTCTTCTGGCAGGTCTTTTCGTAATTCAAGGTCCTCGATAGGCGCTATAATAAGGGTCAGTGGTGTTTTAAATTCATGTGAGATGTTGGTGAAGAAATTATTCTTGATTTCTGCCGCTTGCTGGATCTGGCTGTTCATCTCGACGATCTGTTTTTGTTGCGCAAGGATCTCACTATTTTGGATTTCCAGATGTTTGTTCTTTTCCCAGTTGCTCCTGATCACGATAATAGAAATGCCACCAAAGACAACAGCAAGCACCAAGCTAACGACCAGTACATTAAGAACCGACTTTTGACTTTGGTAAATCTTATTCTGTTCCGTAATGAATTCCTGTCTTTTGTCTATATCGAGCTGCTGTTGCTTTATTTTATCCGACTGCAGGGCAAGCAACTCCGCGTTGGTTTTATCGATGACAGAGGTTGCGAGTATATTCTCGCGGCGGTAGTTTTGGTGGTTGATGATAGCCAAGGCCGTTCGAATGGCTTCGGCTCCGCCAGTGGGGTAGAGTATGGAAGCGAACATTTTGCCCTGTATGATCTGTTCAAGGCCATTTCCGGGACCAGGAAGGGCATCAACACCGATTATCTTAATGTCCTTTTTGATCTGGGCTTCGTTCAATGCTTTTTTTACCCCCATGGCCATCTGATCATTGAAGGTGAAGATGATATCACTCTGGATCATTTGGTCTATATGCTTACGCGTTTCCAAATAAGCTTTGTTTTTTTCCCATCCGCCGTGAATGATTCCGCTCGTTCGAATCCCTTTAGCATCTCCAATTTGCTGCATAAAGCCTTTTTCACGTTCTATGGAGGCGGATGTACCCGATAATCCAGTAACCAGGCCGATCGAACCATTGTTTTGTAAAATGGTGCGGCTATACTGGCCCGCCAGTTTTCCGATAGCAAGATTGTCTGCCCCCACATAGGCATTATATTGGCCTGAGGATGTCTTACGGTCAGTTACGATGACGGGTATATTGCGTTGAAATACCGAATCTACTATAGGGGTAAGGGGCTCGGCCTCATTTGGCGATACAATCAGAAGATCGATATCCTGTTTGACTAATTCCCGAATTTGATTAATCTGGACATTATTGTCGCCATGGGCATCTCGATAAAGAAAGTCAATATCCGGATTGAAGGAAAGTTCCCTTTTCATTTCTTCGAGCATGGTTTGTCGCCAGGCATCATTTCCGATACACTGTGAAAAAGCAATAATCCGCTTTTTCTTCTGGACCATTGGTTGACATCCACAAAAAAGAAGCAGGATCAATATGCCACCATAAATGAAATATTTTCCCATGATTTTTTTCCCTTCAATATCCGAATATACATTATTTAGTTTTTTTAGGGTAACCTCGTCTTTGTTAGTGTATTCTTTACACTGATATGGAAACTTTCAAAAATGTATCATTTTCTAAATTTTCTGTTTAAAAAGTGAAAGTTTTAAAAAGTAATACTAGTGTAAGTTTCAGATTTTTAGTGTTTTAATGTTTTTTAAAAAATGTTACATAAATAAATGTTTTTGCGAAGTTCAAATTTAAGTTAAGATGAAACCAGGGTTAAATTTGGATTAATCAATTATAGATCATAACATGAACAAAAACACGGTACTAGCTTGGTCCTTTGTAGTGGCTTTAGGCGGATTTTTATTTGGATTTGATACAGCGGTTATTTCAGGAGCAGAAAAGGCCGTGCAGGAACACTGGCATTTAAGTGAGTTTCAGCATGGATTGACCATGGCCATTGCATTGATCGGAACAGTTGTTGGAGCAGCGCTGGGTGCACTGCCTTCAGATAAGTTGGGGCGTAAGAATACTTTATTTGCGGTTGCAGCTCTTTACTTTATCTCAGCAATAGGCAGCGCATTGGCGAATGACTGGACGATATTTATTTTATTCCGCTTTTTGGGTGGTATAGGCGTTGGCGTCTCTTCGGTAACTGCACCAATCTATATATCGGAAATATCTCCGGCGGCATCGCGTGGAAAATTGGTCGGACTTTTCCAGTTCAACGTCGTATTGGGGATTCTGATTGCCTATCTGTCCAATTACTTTATCGGTCAGGTAGGGGAGGAGTCCTGGCGTTGGATGTTAGGCGTACAGTGTTTTCCGTCGTTATTATTCTTCGGTCTGATCTTCCTTATTCCGGAAAGTCCAAGATGGTTACTGCTGCACAGGGGTAATTTAGCTGAAGCAAAACGAATTATGAAAAAAATCAACTCGGATGGTTACGAGCTGGAGATTTCAAAAATTCAGGAGTCCAAAAACAATACAGCAGGGGAGGGCAAACTCTTCGTTCGCGAAAATGTCAAACCTATTTTATTGGCCTTTTGTTTTGCGCTATTCAATCAGGTTTCAGGTATTAACGCAATCATCTATTATGCCCCCCGTGTATTTGAAATGGCCGGTTTGGGCTCACAGAGTTCATTGCTTTCAACAGTTGGGATCGGGGTTGTCAATTTTATCTTTACGTTGCTGGCGATCAATTTCATCGATAAGGTCGGTAGAAGAAAATTAATGTTGGTGGGCTCGATTGGACTGATTGTTTCTTTGGCACTCGTTTCCCATGCTTTTTATACCAGTCAAACGACGGGTTTTGCGATCACCATCTATCTGATGAGTTTTATTGCCTTTTTCGCATTCTCGCAAGGCGCTGTGATTTGGGTGTTTATTTCGGAAATTTTTCCGAATGATGTCCGTGCTAAAGGACAGACATTCGGCAGCTTGACACACTGGGTGATGGCGGCAATTATTACCTTTTGTTTTCCTGCATTGACGGAAATGCTCGGCGGGGGCGGTACCTTCTTGATCTTTGCCCTATTTATGGTTTTACAGCTTATCTATGTGCTTAAGTTTATGCCGGAGACAAAAGGGAAGTCACTGGAAGACCTTGGGCATACCATCAATCTACATTAGTCTTTAGCTGGACTAAACGAATAGGCGTCGGAGTAGCCATGGCGCGACTGGCGCCTATCGAAAGCTATTTAATCAATGACATTATGATAGCAAGTCGTGTGTATCTATTGTCAACATTGAACTTAAAGGGAAATATAATAATCAATTCGTTGCATGGCTTTTGGCGCTCGGCCGAAGCTTTGTGAAAAAGAAGAAATATGAAAAACGGAGAAAAATCAATACAGGGTATTTGTTTTGGAGAGGTACTTTGGGACAATCTTCCTACAGGTAAAAAATTGGGCGGTGCGCCGTTGAATGTGGCTTATCACCTCAATAAACTGGGCGTTACGACGCGTATGCTAACACGCATAGGGCGTGATGAAAATGGTTATGAACTACGTAAGGTATGTGAGGATCTGGGCATTCCGACCGATTTTTTCCAGTACGATGAGTTATTGCCTACCTCAACCGTAGAGGTTTCGATCGATGCTAAACGCGATGTGCATTACGATATCGTTTATCCGGTAGCTTGGGACAGAATCGCAGTGGATAGTGTGGTTCTGGAAGCAGTTGCAACGGTGGATTTTTTGGTATATGGAAGTCTAGCCTGTCGGGATGAAGTAAGCTTCCAAAGTTTGCTGTTATTGCTTGAAAAAGCCCGCTTTCGGGTGATGGATGTCAACCTGCGTACACCTTATTTTGGTCCTGAAAAAATACATAAGTTGTTGGCATATGCTGATTTTGTGAAAATGAATGCCGAAGAACTGCATGTTATTTCCGACTGGAATGGCGCTACGGAAGCCTATACCGATCAGCAGCGTGTAGACTTGATCATGGCCCGTTTTGCAATTCAGGAGGCAATTGTAACCTATGGTGCAGATGGAGCCGTGTATCATTATAAAAAAGATAATATCAGTTATCATTTCCCGGCCTTGAAAGTTCAGGTAGAAGATACAATCGGAAGCGGTGATTCGTTTTTGGCGGCTTTCCTGACCAAAAGGTTTCAGATGCAGGAAGGTGTTCAGCTGGAGGAAGTACTGGAATTTGCGGCCACCTTAAGTGGATTTGTGACACAGAGCCGGGGGGCTTGTCCTGAATATAACGATGAGGTCATCAATCGATTCCAATGGTTGCATCCGATCTTCAATGGAGCTCAGAAGCAACAGTAGGTAAACCGCTTCTTTACGAAGCAGTTTACCCGCTATCATAAACAAATAATCAATCTAAATAATTAACCATTTACTTATAACCAATTATGTTTACAAGTCAGAAAGCAATGCTGCTCCCGTCTTTGGCACTTTTTTCTGTTGTCGCATTTGCGCAACAGACTGAAGTCCGGGGAAGAATTACGGATAGTGGGACAGCAGCACCTATAGTAGGGGCATCTTTAGTGGTGAAGGGAACCACAATAGCCACCAAGACAAATGAAAAGGGAGAATTTGTCCTTCAGACTTCGGGCAATCAGGGTACATTGGAAATAAGCTATGTCGGCTATGCCTCCCAGACGATTGCTGTAGCAGGAAGAAAATTCCTCGATATTCAGCTTGCACCTACCGAAAAAGGGCTCGATGAAGTGGTCGTTACAGGATATCAAACCGAACGGAAGAAGGATTTGACGGGTGCAGTGAGTGTTGTTAATGTTGCTGAGATGATGAAGTCTCCGGAAAATAACCCAATGAAATCCCTGCAAGGAAGGGTAGCCGGTATGACTGTAACTTCGGATGGTAGTCCAAGTGGAGCGGCAACAGTGCGTATGCGCGGAATCAGTTCGATCAATAGTAGTCAGGATCCCTTGTATGTCATTGATGGAACCCCCACGCAGGGCGGAATGCACGAACTCAATTCAAATGATATCGAAAGCATTCAGGTTTTAAAGGACGCTTCTTCGGCGAGTATCTATGGCTCGCGTGCAGCCAATGGTGTTATTGTCATCACTACGAAAAAAGGAAAGCTAGGTGCCCCTAAACTTACAGTAGACGCCTACGCCACCAGTACGCATTTTAATAATCGCATGAAAGTGCTCGACGCACAACAATATGGTCGTGCCCTATGGCAGGCAACGATCAACAGCGGTGGCAATCCAAATGGAAACAATATTGGTTATCAGTTTGAATGGAATAACGATGCGAATGGCGTGCCTCAGCTCAATACTGTTTTTGTTTCCAAGTATATTGATCGTGAGCACACCATGTATGCTTCAGATACCGATTGGTTTAAGGAAGTTTCGAAACCAGGACTGCAGCAGTCATACAATGCGACATTGAGCTCCGGAACAGAAAAATCCAGCTCCTTTTTCTCCTTAGGTTATTTGCACAACAATGGCACACTCCGTTACACGGATTTCCAGCGAATATCCGCCCGGATGAATGCTGACTATAAACTGTTTGATGGAAAACTGGTTGTTGGAGAGAATTTTACAGTAAACAACACGGGTGAAGTGCAGGTCCCCGGCGATGTACTTGACCTTTCGTTGAAAGCTTTACCGATTATCCCCGTGCATACGGTAGATGGAATGGGCTGGGGGGGACCAGCATTAGGAATGAACGACCGTCATAATCCCATGCGTGTACTTTACGACAATCGAAATAATAAATACAATTATTGGCGTTTGTTTGGGAATGCCTATGCCGATCTACAGCTGATAAAAGATCTGCATGTTCGAACCAGTTATGGCCTGGATTACAGTAATTTTTACAAACGTAACCTGGAAGTATCCTATCGTTCGGGATTTATGAACAGCAGCCGCAGTGGCGTTAATATGGAGCAGTCTCATGGGATGAAGTGGACTTGGTCCAATACAGCGACTTATCGGAAGGCAATCGACAAACATACAATAGATGTGCTTGCTGGTATCGAAATGAACCGTCAGAATGATATTAATTTTAACGCCTATACCGCTGGTGATGGTGCATTTGCCATAGAGACATCAGAGTATATGTGGCCAGGTGTGAGTACGGGTACAGCGGCAGTTGGAGGTGGCTCTACAGGCTTCTCGCTGCTATCCTATTTTGGAAAGGCCAATTATTCCTATGATGACCGTTATCTGGCTTCTTTCACCGTACGCCACGATGGCTCTTCCCGCTTCGGTAAAAATAACCGCTTTGCCACTTTTCCAGCAGTAACGGCAGGCTGGCGGATCTCTTCTGAACGCTTTATGGCAAGTACAAAAAATTATATTTCTGACCTCAAGTTACGTGTGGGATGGGGGCAGACAGGCAACCAGGGTATTGGTAATCTGGCTACCTATGCCCTGTTCGTCCCCGAATATGGTGTTGCTGATCCAACATGGAATATCGTGGACGGTACAGCATACGATCTATCGGGTGCAGGAACGGGAAAGTTACCATCGGGATACCGCAAAATCCAAACGGAAAATAATGATCTGAAATGGGAAACTACCACGCAGACGAATATAGGCTTGGACTTTTCATTGTTTAATCAAAGTCTCTATGGTTCGATTGACTGGTATGTTAAAGCAACCAAAGATATGTTGATCAATCCAGCCTATATCGGTGTGGTCGGAGAGGGCGGTTACCGTTGGGCGAATGGTGCCTCCATGGAAAATAAAGGTTTGGACGTATCGGCCGGATATCGTAATAAAACAACCTTTGGATTGGATTATGATGTAATGGCTGTGTTCTCGACCTATAAAAACAAGGTGACACATTTGCCCGAAGCGGTAGAAAACTCCTATGGAGGTCGTCAAGGGGATAATATTATCGGCCGGCCGCTGGGATCATTCTATGGCTATGTCACCGACGGTATTTTTCAGAATCAGGACGAAGTGGACGCGCACGTCAATCAGACCGGTAAGGGGATAGGGCGTTTACGTTACGTCAACGTCTATGATGCGGACAAGCAGATCACCGATATGGACCGTACATGGATTGGTAGTCCTCATCCTGATTTTTCTTATAGTTTGAACATTGTGCTAAAATATAAAAGCTTTGACCTATCTGCGTACTTTCAGGGGGTACAGGGAATAGATGTTGAAAACTGGCTGAAAAAGCAAACGGACTTCTGGAGTGTGGACGACGTCAATTCCAATAAAGGTGTACGTCTGCTCAATGCCTGGACACCACAAAATCCAACGTCAACGATCCCGGCCTTACAAACAACAAATAACAACGACGAGGGCCGTCTGTCAAATTACTTTATCGAGAATGGATCTTATATGAAGCTCCGGAATTTGTCCCTGGGCTACACTTTGCCAACAGCAACCGCCGCACACCTGCGTATGAGCCGATTAAGGGTTTATGTAACTGGTCAGAATCTATTTACCGTTAAATCAAAAAATTTCACCGGTGTGGATCCTGAAAATGTAGGTTGGGGTTATCCAATTCCAACCACGTGGACAGCTGGGGTAAATATTGGATTTTAAAATGGGAGCGAAATAAGGCGATACACTTCTAAATAATTTATACGGATGAAAAAAATAACCACTAAAATAGCGATATTCATGGTTCTTGCTGGACTACTTCCAGGATGCACCAAATTTTTAGATCAAACACCCAATGGTGTACTGAGCTCCGATCAGGTTAAGGAGCCCGAACGATTATTGACAGCTACCTATGCGGCATTGGGTAACGATCATTATGACGTCCCTTTTAGCTTATGGCCCTATGGTACGGTTCGGTCGGACGATGCTTATAAAGGCGGATCGGGACCACAGGATATCCAGACCTTTCATTTCCTGGAGGTCTCCAATAACATTACAACCAATTTTGCAGAGTTGGATAAATTGTGGTTTCAGTTGTACGTGGCGATTTCGCGTGCCAATACCACGATCAAGACCATACAGGAGATGGATAATTTCGATGGGAAGGAAGAAAAGCTGGGTGAAGCACGCTTTCTACGCGGTCATTTTTACTTTATGCTAAAGATCCTTTTCAAATATGTGCCTTATATTGATGAAAATGTCGCGGTAGACAGCTATGAAACCGTATCGAATAGGGCCTTGAGCAACGATGCGCTATGGCAAAAGATTGTGGATGATTTTCAGTATGCTGTAGATCATCTCCCGGCTGTACAAACGGAGGTCGGGCGTGCCAACCGTGTTGCTGCTGCGGCATATCTTGCCAAAACCTATCTCTATAAGGGATACCGTCAGGACAATGCCGAACGTAATGTGGTGACGGGCATCGATGCCGGAGATTTGGAAAAGGTTGTACAAAATACGGATGTTGTACTTTCATCCAATCATACGCTGGAAACCGACTTTGCTTTTAATTTCTTGCCGGGCAAATATGAAAATGGGACCGAAGCCCTGTTTTCAGTTCAGTTTTCAAAAGATGACGGCACAAAATTTGGGCGTGTTAATTTTTCTGATGTGCTATCAGTACCTATGGGCGTAGGCTGTTGTGATTTCAATAAACCGAGTCAAAGCCTTGTCAACGCGTTTCGCACAACGGGTAAAGGTCTACCACTGGATAACTACAATGCGTTGAATAGCTTTAATACCTCAGAAAAGTACGATCCACGGTTATTTCATACGGTTGCAATTCCGGGCTTACCGTACAAGTATAGTAGCAAAAGAACGTATGAAGAAAGCTGGAACCGTAACCCGGCAGAATATTCGGTTTACGCCTCATTGAAAGAGAATGTAGATCCCGATTGCGATTGCTTTGTCCCGATGGTACCGTTCTATGCCAATACAAAAAATCGAATTGTATTGCGCTTTGCCGATGTGCTGTTGATGCGGGCAGAGGCGCTTATCGAGCTGCATCGTTCGGCTGAAGCACTGCCATTGATAAACCAAGTACGTACGCGGGCAAAAAATAGCACTGCACTTACGGGCTATGCAAATGATAAAACCCTGATCGAAACGTACAAAAATGGAGATAATATTGTATGGAACGAAGAAAATGCCCGGAAGGCGTTACGTTGGGAAAGACGATTGGAGCTTGCGATGGAAAACGGAAGATTCTTTGATTTGGTACGCTGGGGAATTGCAGACCAGGCCATGAATGCCTATTATGATGCGGAAAAGTCACGTCGATCTTATTATTCTTCGGCACATTTTACTGCAGATAGGAACGAATACTTGCCGATTCCTGAAGCACAGATCAGATTAAGTAAATATCTGTACAAACAAAATCCAGGCTATTAAATAAGCATTTATTGTTGAACGATTAGCATAACCAATTATTCCAATGAACACATTAAACAATTATATAAAAGTGGGGATTACTATCCTGCTTATCTGGCTTATTGCTGCCTGCAAACGTGATGCCGGTAGCACACTCAATTTGAACGCAGATGTAGATGTACTTTCATTCAAGGTCGGTAATACCGTTGGAAAAATAGATCCGGCAAAAGGTACCATTCTTGTCATGGTTCCTGAAGGCACAGATCTTTCAGCGGTGGCTCCGACGATTGAATTGCCCAATAATGCCAAGGTTTCTCCAGCTTCAGGTATCGCCCAGAACTTTTCATTTTCTGGTACAACACCAATTACTTATCGCGTGTTTAATGGCAATCTATTCAACACCTATCAAGTAACCGTCAAAGAAATCAAAGCGGAAATAACGGCATTCCATATCGGAGAAAAAGCTGGGATCATCGATCAGAAAAATAAAAGCATTAAAATTTACCTACCCCTGGGGACAGACCTGAAGAACTTATCACCTGCGATAGAATTTACAGCTGGCGCGAGCATAACGCCCAATCAGAGTGGCCCCGTGGATTTAAGTTCTCCGATAAAATACAGCCTTGCGTATATGGGGCAGACGTTCCAGTACACGGTAACAGCGATTTTGGGCACGGAACCCAAACAGATCCTGATGATTTATAATGGCGAAACAAGCGTTCCACATTTCGACGGGTTAGGGGTGAGCGCCGTAGATTCACCTTATCCCAACCCGAAAACTACGGGAATTAATGCAACACCGTTCTGTGCGTCTTTTGTCCGGGATAATAAAACGGGCGAAGGCTGGCATGGTGGTGCGCTGTGGAATGCAAATAAAGTGACGATCAATCCGGCAGAATATGGCCGTTTTTCCATTATGATATTGAAGGATGTAGCGGGAGATGTACAATTGGAGATTCAATCGGATGGTGAACAGCAAAAAGATTGGTTGCGGGCTAATTACGCAAAGGAACATGTTGGGGAGTGGCAAGAGTTGGTTTTTCAGATTCCTGCTGGAAGAAAGGCTTTCATCAACAATATACTTGTGATGCCGCATGAGCATCCTAATGGACAGCCCGTGGCATTTCCTACCCAACGGATGTACTGGGACGAATTGAAAGCATTACCTAAAGAATGATCGAATACAAATAAAACAAGCGATGATAGATTATAAGGGATTAATAGAAAGATTTAAATCATGAGACCAAAAATGTATTTGCTTCCGACAGTATTCTTGCTCAGCTTGTTGACAAGTTGCAAGAATAGCGACGAGCGTTCGACAGTGGTAGATAAGCCCATAACAATACAACCTGTGGACAGTTCTACGGCTTGTATTTCGGGGCAGGAGGCTGGCCCATATCAACGATTCTATAGGCCTCAGCAGGGGTTTGTGGGCGATCCCATGCCTTATTACAATGCCAGCGATAAAAAGTTCTACTTGTTTTATCTCTATGAGAACCCCAACAGGCACCCGATTTATAGCACGCGAACAAGTGACTTTGGAACATTTGAGGGCTATACCGAAGTATTGTCGTCGGGCGCTGTGGGGAGTCAGGATGAATGGATCGGAACAGGAAGTTTTATCAAAAAAGGAACAGTGTATTACTGTTTCTATACAGGTCATAACAGTGTTTTTACTCCAGCAGAAAAGATCATGTTGGCTACCTCCACTGATTTAATGAATTGGACCAAGCAACCAGCTATGGCACTGCAGGCTGCGGTGGGCTATGATCGAAATAATTTTCGGGATCCGCACGTTTATTGGGATGAAGGCCGTAATGCCTACGTGATGCTAGTCACGACGCGAAAAGACGGAAAAGGAATCCTTGCACGTTATCAGTCAACCGATTTAAGCAGTTGGTCGATGATTGAACCGCTCGTTGCGACGACAGGGACAGTGGAAAAATATGGCATCGAAACAGATGCTGAACTATTGGAATGCCCGGATCTATTTAAAATGGGCAATAAGTGGTATCTGTTGTTTTCGCGGATCAACCGGGATGAACATCGCAAGACATTTTATCGTATTGCGGATTCTCCGGATGGTCCCTGGATGATCTGTCGGGATGCCGAAGGACATCATGAAACCTTTGATGGACTTTATCTCTATGCTGGCAAGACGGCTAGCGATGGTACAACACGTTATCTTTCGGGTTGGTGTTCAACGGGACAAACCGTCAATAATAACAACGAACTGCCCTGGGCTGGAAATCTAATTTCCCATCAGTTGGTTCAGGGAACGTCAGGACAGTTGTATCCTAAAATTCCGGAGGCCCTAAACAGCAAATTCAATAAAGAAGTCGCCTTTGAAAAACTGAGCAGCGTTGGTCAAGTTTCTGAGTCGAATAAAACCTATCGTTTGTCAGCTCAATCAGGGGGAAGAAGCTATGCGCTGTTTAACCGAAATACGTCGACCGTAAAAATGACAATGACTATTGATGCTTCGCAATCCAATCAATTTGGTTTTTCATTTGGAGCATGTGATGATCCGACCGAAGTGTATAGCATTGCTTTTGACCTGACTTCATCCAATCGTTGGAATATGCCGGCCCTGTTTATGAATAAGGAGGCTCGAAATGGTGGCGGAAGTAAAACAGCACTCAATTTTACACCACTCACCGTACCGACCAATCGGATTTTTAATCTGAAAATTAGTATTGAAAAGTCTATCTGTGTCGTGTATGTGAATGATCGTGTTGCTTTTACCAACCGGATCTATAAAATGGATCAAAATCCATGGACTATTTTTGTGGATCAGGGAACTGTTACAGTGAATGGGTTGAAAGTTGAAAAATCTTCCTGATAATTTATAAGATATTTGCTTATTGAAGCGAACAATAATCGGATTATAAACGTAAACAAAAGAAAAATGATGAGATTAAAAAAATACGGACTTACGATGTTCTTGCTAAGTATTGTCGGTACAAGTCTGGCCCAGATGGGACAGCAAAAACAACGGGATGCTGAAGAAAAATATCGCCCACTTTACCATTTTACTCCACAGCAGGGCTGGATGAACGACCCCAATGGGCTGGTCTATTTGAACGGTAATTATCATCTTTTTTTTCAGCATAATCCCGAAAAGCCCGTTTGGGGACCAATGCAT